>KL568536.1:0-12307 GCA_000715605.1 Streptomyces speibonae
ATCGCCTACACCACTCCAAGGGGCACGACCAGCCCCGCCGCCATGAACCGATGGGCAAAGATCCACAACATTCAGACCCGCCGGTTCGGCGCCCACACCCACCACCCCGACCTACGCGGCAACCTCGACGCCGTCCCCGAACTCCTTCGCCCCGCGCTGACCGGCCCCGCATCCTGGAAACGCCTCCGAGTCCTCGCCGAGCTGCCGGGTCACCCGGATATCGCGAGCGCTGCCGAAGCGCTCAGCCTGCACCCAGCCACGGTCTGGCACTACCTCGACCGGCTCGAGAAGGAGCTCTCAGGCGAGCTGGTTCACGGAACAGGGAAGCGTCGGCGCACGACCACACCCACCGCTTTCGGAGGCCAAGTCATCCAGGCCGTCCACGATCTTGAACGCGCGACGGGGGCCCGTGAGGCCCTGGGCGACGCAGCCTGACAACGTCGTCGACAATTACCCCATGGACGTCACCAAGCTGCTCGAATCGGCTTCCCTTCTGGTCCCGGAAGAGATCGCTACCGAAAACGACGTGACAGTGCGAGACGTCTGGGACTACCTCGCCCACGACGAATGGCAGATCGCCCTGAGCCTGCTGGAGGAGCTCGGGGACGGGCATCCACTGCCCTTGTCGTTCTGGGAGCAGCTGGCTAAGGCAGCTGAGCAACTCCGTCTCGAGCGGAGCGCAGCTTGGTGCCACTGGCGGTGTTCTGAGATTCGAAACGGGATGGTCCGGGCGGATCTGACACTTCGTCCAGCCGCAGAAGCGCGACGCAGGACACCGATCGCTGGCCACGGTGTTTTGCGGCCCATGTGGGACATCGGGAACCTCTCACCCGCTGGGGGTGCTTCGGTGAGCATTGCCGGGCTCTGGGTCGAGGACATGCCCTTTCTGGAGCCCGGCGGCCGGGCTACTGTTCGCCTCGTGCCTCTCACGCCGTCTCACTGGGAGCACGTCGAAGCCGGTCAGAGGATCAGCATGCATGAGGACTGGACCGTGGCCGGCACCGCAGTTGTGCTGGAGGTTCATCTTCCTGCCGCCACCATGCCCACCAGCTGACGTCGGCTGTCCCAGACCTCTCACTGGCGCAGATAATCACCGTAACTCGTGGCACACAGAGGAGTGCGCCGACAAGGGGGAAGATGGCGCTGAACAAGAAGGGCTCCCGGCGCATAACCGTTGACGGGACGGAGTACCGCTGGCGGATCCGCAGGAAGCCCTCCTACATGCAGGGACTCTGCTGGATACCCATGACCTACGCAGTCGAAGCGGCCAGCGGCAGCCAGCCGGGCACGACCTTGATCGTCACCAGCGGCCAAGCCCACCCCAGTAACTGGATGGGTATCGAGACGGAGCCCATTCGCCCAGCTCACGTTGCTGACAGCATTCGAGCAGCACGGGATCAAGGCTGGGATCCAACCCGGAGCGGCTCTCCGTTCCAGCTCGACCGATCTGCAGGATTCGTCGCTCAGCCATGAGTCAGAGCGGAGTAGCGCGACGCACCTGGCCCGGCATCACGGCCTGGTGATCACATGGATGCGCTGCTACTGGGACGAGGGAGACACCTGGTTCTACTTCGAGGTCGACGCCGAAGGCTGAGTGATACGGCAGGTCGAACTCGAAGGGCCTGAACTGATCCCGATCGCAGCTGCCTCCCTCGCCGAGTGGCAGGGGGCCCCGCGACGCAGGGCACCTCGATGAGTACGACAGCAGGTTTGGGGTCACAGCCGAGCTGCCCGTCTTGAAAGGGGAAGGCCACGGCCCGAACAACTCACCTTCGAGGAGTTCGAGGAAGTCTGGGGGTCTGCCCGTCGCCAGATTGGGGCCGGCCCAGCTGACCTCTCGGTCCCGTGTGTTGGCGTACTCGCCTTTGTGCAGAGCCGCATACGGATGAACGTGCAGAGCAAGGAGACCTGTGAAGCGCGAGAGTCCAGGTTCGAGATGATGGAGCGGTGTCTCTTCGCTATTTCAATCAGACTGGCTGGACCGCGATCTTCAACGGCACCGACACCGAGATCGGCCGCATGGTGCGTGTGGAGGGCTGGGACCAGGCGACCGGGACGGCCCGGTCGTCGATCCCAAGCGCGGCGCCCTGCGTCCGGTAACGGACTACGAGGACTTCTCCCACTTGGAACGAGCTGACCAGGTCGTGGCCGCGGTGCCGGGTGGAGGGTGGCTGGTGCACTGGAAGGATGAGGGGCCAGGAGGAATGCCGCTGACGGAACAGGTACTGGCCTGGCTCATCACCTCGCAGGGGCGGGCGACAGCCATCACGGTCGATGCCCAGGGGCATGTCGAGGATGCCGATGGCGCCGACGCCTTCATCCCGCCGGGCGAGGGCCCGGTGTCCTGATCGGAGCTGGTCAGGCCACGTCGCTTCCGCCGACCGGGCACTCGATCAGTCGTTGATCACCCGCTGGAAGATCTCGGAGAACTCGCCGCTCCCAATCAGTCCGGCGATCACGGCGGTCATGTTGTCGATGCCGGGATCCCTGACGATCAGACCGTCCGAGACCCAGAAGTACCGGCCCCCGAGGGCCTCGTCGGTCCCTGCCCAGAGCTTCATCAGGCGCTCGACTTCCGCGACGGTGAACACAGTCGCAGTCCAACGAGATCCATCCTTCAGAGTCACGAAGACATCGACGTTGCAGGCCTCGTCCAAGCCCTCGCCGTCGCTGGGCAGGAACGACGCCTGGAAGTCCTCCGTGCAGACCCGATACCAGGGCTCGTCCCACCCTTGCTCGATCGCTTCAGACGATGTGCTGTGGCTCATCGCGCGAGTGTCCCTGGTCGGAGCATCCATCTCAACCGAGATCCTCTGCCGCATTGCTGTCCGCGGTCAGAGCCGGGGACATTCGTCCGTACGCAACTGGGGAGCAAGGTTCGTATGCCGACACCGCGGAGGGTTCTTGACACCATCGCGGCATGACCCCGACCCTCCCCCGCACCGTCCGAGCCGTCGACACTGCTCAGCTCCTGGACCTGGCCCAGGAGGCCGCCATGCATGGCTTCAGCCAGCGGCTCCCGGTCGACTGGCTCCGGGAGCACCTCGCCGCAGAGGCGACGCACTACCTGTTCCCGACGCTCGTGCAGCGGCTCACGCACCGTCCCGAGACGCCGCTGCAGTGGAGGTGCCAGCAACTGCTGACCGTCAACACCGGCGAACAGATCTGGGGTCTGCTCGACGTCCTTCCCGACACCTTCGACAAGATCCCGGGGACCTCGGACACGGCGTTCAAGAAGGACATCGTCAGCCGCATCGAGCGGGCAGTGAAGGTGCGTGAGTGGGTGGAACGGATGGCTGCCGATGCAGCTTTGTGAGCCCCGGACAGTGGTGGAGCTCGCTGGACAGTCTGAGGAAATGGCACCGATCTGAGACAGCCAGCGGCCGACACGTCGTGAGACTGAAGAGGGACGTCCAGGTCACAGCGTCGGCGCCTGACACCGAAAGTGAGAACCTACAACCGCTGTAGGTGAGGGGCTACTCCTTGTTTTTCGGCGAGTACTACCGGGACCCCGACTACGTGATGGGAAAATCGAAGTAGGTGTCCGGATAAGGTTCGCCGTTCAGTGTGTAGTGCCACCACTCGCACTCGTACGAGCTGAAACCGCAGCTTTTCATGATGGAACGCAGGTGTTCCCGGTTTCGTGCTTCGACTTGCCCGATCCCCGTTGCTCCATGATGGGAGAGGGAATCCATCAGGTCGTGACCACCACCCATGGGGGCAAGTTCGCCGGTATTCAGGTGATACAGCGTCATGTCCACGGTGCTGCCCCGACTGTGGCCCGACTTGGTGGCCACGTATCCCATCTCGAACATGTCCGATCTGTCGATGTTCGGATAGTGCCGTGGCTTCGTCAGGCCGTCCTCCGGCTGTTGCGACCAGCGCACGAAGCAGTCCACGGCGCGTTGCGGACGGTAGCCGTCCCAGAGCAGCAGGCCGAAGCCGATGGACCGGGCCTTTTCCTGCGCCTTCTCCAGAGCCGCGCACAAGGCCTTCGTGCCGACGATGCGATTCGCCAGGTAGCCGTCCACCGGCTTGCCGGTGAAATTGTCCCAGGTGGCGTACTTGGCGTCCCAGCGTATTCCGGGGACGAGCTCGTCCACGAAGGCGAAGTCCCTGTTCATCGGAGCTTCCCCGTCAGTGCCAGCGACACCAGCCGGGCGATCACTTCGGCGAGCGGCAGATCCGCGGCCGCCATCATCCTCGGATAACGGCTGTACGAGGTCATACCGGGAAAAGTATTGACCTCGTTGAGGACCACTTCACCATCCTCCTTGAGGAACATGTCCACTCGCGCCAGTCCCCGGCATCCCAGGGCGCGGTAGACGGCCTTCGCCTTCTCCTGGACGAGCGATCGCGACTCTTCCGGAATGTCGGCGGGAACGATGGCTACGGAGTTGTCGGATCCGGTCTCGGGCCGGTCCTCCTGATGGATCCTGAAGAAGCCGTGGGAGAGTGCGATGCGGTCCACCTGTCCCGTGATCAGGTCCAGCTCGTTCCCGAGGATGGCGCATCCGATCTCGCTGCCGGCGACGGCCTCTTCGATCAGCACCTTCGAGTCGTACTGCCGGGCGGTTTCCACCGCACTGAGCAGTTCTTCCTTCCGGGAAACCTTGCTGACGCCGAAGGACGACCCCGAACGGGCCGGCTTCACGAAGACGGGATAGGTGATCCGGTCGGGATCGATGTTCTTGTCCGCCGTGACGGTCCAGAAATTCGGCGTGGCGATTCCCGCGCTTCCGGCGACGAGGTAGGCGAGGGACTTGTCCATGCACAGCGCGGAACTCTGGATGTCGCAGCCGATGTAGGGGATGCCGGAGAGCTCGAGGAGACCCTGTATCGCGCCGTCCTCGCCGAGCTTGCCGTGCAGCACCGGCAGCACAACATCCAGGGCGAGCGTCTCGTACCGCCCCTGGTCCAGGACGAGCAGTCCGCGGACGCTCCGGTCCGGTGACAGCACGGCCGGGCGGCAGTCGCCCTTCTCCCAGTCCGCGTCAGGCCCATCGCATAGCCTCCAGTCACCGCTCTGCGTGATGCCGATGTAGAACGGCTCGTACTTCTCGACGTCGAGGTTCCGCGCGACCTCGCGCGCGGACTTGACGGAGACAGGGTGCTCCTCGGAGCAGCCGCCGAATATGATTCCGACCTTCAGCCTATCCATGCTGATTCCTTCTTATGAATGTCAGGCAGTTGGTGATGGAGTTTTCGACCGTGTCGCGCAGGGCGTGGTCCGTGTAATACGCGGTGTGCGGAGTTATGAGCACGTTCCGCATCTCCTGCAGCCGCAGCAACGCCTTGCTCTCGATGCGCTTGTTGCGGCAGTCGGCGTAGAAGATGCCTTCTTCTCCTTCGATCACATCCAGCGCCGCACCGCCCAATCGGCCGTTTTCCAGCGCCGAAACGAGGGCCTGGGTGTCGATCAGGGAACCGCGTCCGGTATTGATGATGAAAGCGCCGTGTTTCATCTGCTCGATCCGTTGACGGCCAAGGAGATGATGCGTATCCGTGGTGAGCGGCGCGTGGAGCGTCACGATGTCGCTCAGCCGCAGCAACTCATCGAGAGAAACGTAGTCGGCAGCCGTCTTGGGGCGACGGTCACAGGCGAGTATTCGACCGCCGAAACCCCGCAGCCTTTCCACGACCGCCGTGCCGATGCGTCCCGTTCCAACGACCCCGACGGTCAGATCGCGCAGTTCTTTTCCGCGCACCTCGTTGAGCCGGTAGTCGTGGCGGTCCGAGCGGCGCACAGTGGCTTTCGCGTTCCTTACCGCCATCAGCATCAGCATCAGTGTGTAGTCGGCCACACTGTCGGGTGAGTAGACGACATTTTCGACGGAGATTCCGACGCTGGCCGCGTATTCCACATCGATGTGGTTGCAGCCGATGCTCCGTGTGGAGATGTATGTGACGCCGGCTCGGCTGAGGGCGAGAAGTGCGGGATTGGTGATCCGGGTCTTATGACCTACGCTGATGCACCGATTCCCGGAGGCAAGTCCGGTATTGGCTTCGGATACCGCGGCATCCGTGAGGGTGACGGTGGCGCCGAAGCGGGGTGCCATCTCCCGGAACAGAGCGGCCTCGTCCTGCCCGCATCCGTAGACAGTGATGCCCGTTGCCGGGGCGGCCGAGGAGCACGAGTTCGCCGGCGATCGGGGACGGCCGGCCGTTTTTCGGGCTGGTTCGCTGCAGGTCATGCCGACAGTCAAGGTGACGGAATGTTGCAGAAGCGTATGCGGTTTTCGATACGCCGACGATATGCAACAGGCCGGTAGCGTCGAGCACATGGCCATGTTGATCGCCCATCAGCTTCCGCTTTTCCCGCACCCGTGTTCCGAGACCCGCGAGGCCTCGGCATGATCCCGCTCAGCCTCGGTGAGATCGCCGCGGTCGTCGACGGGACGATCTCGGGCGACGGCTCCGTGACGGTGACCGCGCCGGCCGTGCTCGACGGCCGGCAGGCCGAACAGGGCGGCCTCTTCGTCGCCTTCGCCGGTGAGCACGTCGACGGCCACGACTACGCCGAGCAGGCGGGCCGGGCCGGCGCCGTGGCCGTGCTCGGCTCCCGGCCCACGCCGCTGCCCACCGTCGTCGTCGAGGACGCCCAGGCCGCGCTGCAGGCGCTCGCCGCCCACGTGGTGGGCCGGCTGCGCGACGGGCTGACCGTTGTCGGGCTGACCGGTTCGCAGGGCAAGACCAGTACCAAGGACCTGCTGGCGGCTGTGTTGTCGAGCACAGGGCCGACGATCGCCACGGCCGGCTCGTTCAACAACGAGCTCGGTGTGCCGCTCACCATGCTGCGCGCCGACGCGGCCACCCGGTTTCTCGTACTCGAGATGGGAGCCCGCCACGTCGGCGACATCGCCGAACTCACCGGTCTGGTCGCGCCCGACATCGCCGTCGTCCTCAACGTCGGCCAGGCCCACCTCGGTGAGTTCGGATCGCGAGCGGCCATCGCCAGGGCCAAGGGCGAACTGGTGCAGGGGCTGGCGCCCGGCGGCACCGCCGTACTCAACGCCGACGATCCCCGGGTGGTCGCGATGCGCCCGCTCACCGACGGTCCGGTGCTGACCTTCGGCCGGGCGTTCCACGCCGACGTGCGGGTGCACGGCCTGGCTCTGGACCGGCTCGGCCGGCCGTCCTTCACACTGCGGACCGCCGACGCCTCGGCTCCCGTTGTGCTGCCGCACGTGGGCGCCCACCAGGCGCTCAACGCGTCGGCTGCCGCGGCCGCGGCGCTGGCGGCCGGCGTACCTCTCGACATGGCCGCGGCGCCGGCCACCGCCTCGCTGTCGAAGTGGCGCATGGAGCTGCGCCACCTCGCCGGCGGCGCGACGCTGCTCAACGACTCCTACAACGCCAACCCCGACTCAACCCGCGCCGCCCTGGACGCGCTGGCCGCGATCGAGGGCGGGCGCCGCATCGCCGTCCTCGGCGAGATGCTCGAGCTCGGCGACGACAGCGAGGCCGAGCACCGCGCAGTCGGGGAGTACGCCGCCTCCCGGGCCGACGTGGTGGTCGCGGTCGGCAAGGCCGCCCTGCCGGTCGCCGGCGGTGCGGGGGAGCAGGCGGTGGTGGCGGCCGACAACGACGCGGCCGTCGGCTGGCTGCGCCATCACCTGGCCGCCGGCGATGTGGTGCTCGTCAAGGCCTCCCGCGGGGCGCGCCTCGACGAAGTGGCCGCCGCGCTCGCGTAGTGCGGGTTCATCGCCCGCGCCGCTTCATGTAGAGGTCGAAGGCCCGGTAGACCATCGGCCGCAGCGGCAGGTCCCATTCGCCGACGTACCGCACCGCCTGACCGCCGGTGCCGGCCTTGAACTGGATCAGCCCGATGTGCGGGTCGTCGGAGTCGAGCGTGGGGGTGATGCCGCGCAGGTCATAGACGTCGCAGCCGGCCGCAAGCGAGTCCCGGACCATCGCCCACTGGCAGGCGTTGGAGCCGCGCACCTCGCGCTTCCCGGTGGAGGAGGCACCGTAGGCGTACACCGCGTGGGCGCCGGCGCGGACCAGGAGGGTGGCGGCGACCAGGTCGCCCTGGTGGCGGGCCAGGTAGAGCCTGATCCGCTCAGGGTCCTCGGCATTCAGCGCCGCGAACATCGTCTCGAAGTAGCGCAGCGGCCGGGGTGTGAAGCGGTCGCGCTCGGCGGTGTGGACGTACAGGTCGTGGAACGCCTTCAGGTCCTCACCGACCGTGACCTCGACGCCCTCCTTGGCCGCTTTCCTGATGTTGCGGCGCCATTGCTGGTTCATGCCCCTGAGCAGGTCGTCCTCGGTTTTGCCGGCCAGCGGAATCTCGTACTTGAACTGCGGATGCCCGACTCCGAAGCCGTCCTTGGGGCTCTGCGGCAGCCAGCCGGCGTCTTTGAGCCGGCCGGTCACGCGGGCGCCGACCGGGTCGGCCCACTCGCTCGGCAGATCGGTGAGCCGCTTGCTGCCCGGGTCGGCGATACCCTCCTTGACCTGGGCGGCGCTCCAGGTGTCCGTGCACACCGGCGGGCCGAGCCGGATCGCGAACGCGCCGTGCTCCTTGAGATGGGCCGCCAGCGGGTCGAGCCACGCGTCGATCTCGCCGGTCCAGTCGATGACCGGGCCCTCGGGCAGATAGGCCAGCGTGAAGCGGTCGAGCCGCGGCACCGGGCGGTGCAGGACGAGCCCGGCACCCACCAGCTGCCCGCCGTCGAACCAGCCGAGGGACTCGCTGCGCCACTCGGTTTTGACGCGGCCCCATGCGGGGGTCTGCAGGAAGCTGACCGACCGCTGTGCCCGCAGGAACGCCAAGTGCTCGGCGGCGCTGATCGGCGCGACGGTCGGACCCAAGCCGGTTCGTGCTGGTTCGCTGGAGAACATGCCCCCAGTCAAGGCGGCGCGGTGTTGCCGGCACGTATGCGGTTTTCGATACGCCGACGATATGAGTCGGCTCGTAGCCTCGATGACATGCGTGTGTTGATTGTCGAGGACGAGCCGTATCTGGCCGAGGCCATCCGCGATGGCCTGCGCCTGGAGGCGATCGCGGCCGACATCGCCGGTGACGGTAACACCGCTCTGGAAATGCTGGGCATCAACACCTACGACATCGCCGTCCTCGACCGCGACATCCCCGGACCCTCCGGCGACGAGATCGCCCAACGCATCGTCGCCTCCGGCAGCGGCATGCCGATCCTCATGCTCACCGCCGCCGACCGGCTTGACGACAAGGCATCCGGGTTCGGACTCGGCGCCGACGACTACCTCACGAAGCCGTTCGAGATGCAAGAGCTCGTCATGCGGCTCAGGGCGCTCGACCGCAGGCGTGCCCATGTCAGGCCGCCCGTGCGGGAGATCGCAGGCCTGCGGCTGGATCCGTTCCGCAGAGAGGTCTACCGCGACGGCCGCTACGTCGCGCTCACGCGGAAGCAGTTCGCGGTGCTCGAGGTCCTCGTTGCCGCGGAAGGCGGTGTCGTCAGCGCCGAAGAGCTGCTGGAGCGGGCATGGGACGAGAACGCCGACCCGTTCACCAACGCCGTACGCATCACGGTCTCGGCGCTGCGCAAGCGTCTCGGCGAACCCTGGGTCATCGCCACCGTGCCGGGCGTCGGCTACCGGATCGGCACAGCACCCGTCACCGGGCATGGGGGTGGTGACCGTGGATAGGCAGCCCGGCTTGAGCGTCCGCCTCAAGCTCACCCTCAGCTACGCCGGATTCCTGATGCTCGCGGGTGCCTTGCTGCTCACCGCCCTTGGAGTATTTCTCCTGCGACAGGGGTGGCTGCTGACCACCCCAGAGGGGGCATGGAGACAAACTCCGGGCATCGACTTCGTGCGCGGTTTCGCCCCCATGGCAGCCGCGGTCATGGCGTTCCTCCTGGTGTTCGGCCTGCTGGGAGGATGGATCCTCGCCGGACGCATGCTCGCCCCCCTGGACCGCATCACCCACGCCACCCGTACGGCCGCAGCCGGATCGCTGTCCCACCGGATCCAACTGCAGGGCCGCAAGGACGAGTTCCGCGAACTCGCCGACGCCTTCGACACGATGCTCGCGCAGCTCGAAGCACACGTCGCCGAACAGCAGAGATTCGCAGCCAACGCCTCTCACGAGCTGCGCACCCCGCTGTCGGTCTCGAAGTCACTGCTCGACGTGGCCCGCGCCGATCCGAACCGCGCCACCGACCCACTCATCGACCGCCTCCACGCCGTCAACACCCGAGCCATCGACCTCACTGAAGCACTGCTCCTGCTCAGCCGCGCCGACCAGCGGTCCTTCACCCGCGAACACGTCGACCTGTCCCTCGTGGCGGAAGAAGCCACCGAAACGCTCCTCCCCCTCGCGGAAAAGCGTGGCATCACCATCGAGACCTTCGGCGACATCGCCCTCACGAGCGGATCGCCGGCGCTCCTGCTGCAGCTGACCATGAACCTCGTGCAGAACGCGATCGTCCACAACCTGCGTGAACAGGGCACCGTGTGGGTGAATACCAGCGTCCGCCCCAGGACGGTGGTGCTCACTGTCGAGAACACCGGCGAGAAGGTCACCCCGGAGCTGGTCTCGACGCTCACCGAGCCGTTCCAGCGCGGCACCGAGCGCGTACACACCGACCAGGCGGGCGTCGGCCTCGGGCTGGCCATCGTCAAGACCATCACCCACGCACACGACGGAACGCTCACCATCACCCCGCGCTCCGCCGGCGGGCTCCGCATCACTGTGGAACTGCCCACTGCGTCCCAGGCCTGAGTGACGCAGGACATCCCCTCACGATTGACACGACGCCGCGGCGAGATCGTCCTGGATGCCACAGCCGGCTCGCGCCCGCCGGCTCCTTGAAGTGGGGGATTCCGTGTATCGCGAGCGTATCGAAAAGCGCATACGCCACCGCAACATCCCTCCGTATTCAGTTGAGGCATGGACCAGAACACACCACTGTCAGCCCCGGCCCGTCGCGCGCGGGGCATCGTCTTCTGGATCGTGCTCGTCGGTCTGGGGATCCCCGGTGCGGCGGTCGCCGTGTTCGTGCTGCGGTTGCTCGTGCGGTCCGTGCCGCTGGTCATGCGCGGCGGGTGGCACGCCTGGCTCTTCACCTTCAACGGTGTGGTGCTCAGCATGGTGGCCGCGCTGCCGTTGTCCGCGCTGGTGGTGTGGCTCCTGGCGCGCCGCCGGAGGGCCGTCGGCACCGAGCCGGCCTGGGCGTGGCGCAGGTCGCTGGCCGAGGTCGGCTTGGTCCACGGGACGGTGCCGTGGGTGTGGTTGATCCTGATGCCGGGCGCGCGGGCCGGTGAGGTCCCCGGCCGCTACAGCCTGGTCCCGGTGGTGGACCTGCTCACGATGGGGCTGCTCGGGATCCTCGGCAACCTGCTGGTGTTCGCGGCGCTCGGCTTCTTCGGCCCGATGCGGTTCACCGCGCTGGCGTCGGTGCCGCGGATCCTGGCGCTCGGCGCGGGCTGCTCGGTCCTGGTCGAGACGCTCCAGTACCTCCTGCAACTGGACCGGGTGTCCTCCGTGGACGACGTACTGGTCAACGCCACCGGCGCCGCCCTGGCCGCACTGGCGTCCCGCCGCTGGTGGCGCGCCCCGGCCGCAGCGCCGACCGACAAGCCCCGGCCGGCTCTGGCACCGGCGGTTGACTCGTGAGCGACAGAACAGACGTGCGCCGTTCCGGCTCGCCTCCCGCCGCCCGCTCCAGGGCATGCGCCCGCCAGGCTGCCCGGCGCCGCCGCCGGACAACCGTCACCATCACGCTTCTGGCCCTAGGTGCCGCTTCGGCCTACCTGGCTTCCGTCAACGACTCCCGGACCGGGCTCCCCGACCGCTTCGGCCCGGTCCCCACACCGACCGTCGTCGCCCGGGGATCCCATGCGCCAAGCCCCACCCCGAGCCCGACGCACACTCCGACCACCGCCCCGACGTCCGTGCCGGAGTCCGGTCCGGGTACCTTCACCGTCGCCACCGCCGGAGTGGAGAACACCAGGGCGGGCAGACCGTACCGGGTGGAGGTCGAGGACGGCATCGGTGTCGACCCCGACGAAGCCGCCGAGCAGATCGCCACGATCCTGAATCATGAACAGGGCTGGTCGCACGGCGGCGACGTCGCCTTCCGGCAGGTCGCCGACGGCAGCGCCACGCTGGTGATCCGCATCGCCACGCCGAGCACCGCCGACGCCATCTGCGCGACCGGCGGCCTCGACACCCACGGCGAGCTCAACTGCCGGGTCGACCGGACGGTCGCGGTCAACCTCAAGCGCTGGCAGCTCGGTTCACCCGAATTCGACGGACCGCCCGAGGAGTACCGGGCACTGGTCATCAACCATGAGGTCGGGCACTGGCTCTTATACACATCTC
>KL568536.1:12554-14600 GCA_000715605.1 Streptomyces speibonae
GGCCCCGGTGATGATGCAGCAGATCAAAGGCCTGAACGGCTGCGTCTCCAACGCCTGGCCCTACGCCCCGGACGGCACCTTCCACGACGGCCCCGAGGTGCCTTGAGGAGGTGCCCTGAGGCTCGCGGCAGGAACAGGTAGCCGAAGATCGGCCTTCCCCGCGGCAGCCGGGCGGTGGTGCCCGGGAGCTGACGGTGATCAGGTAATGGGAACCTACACCGCCGCCCCGTCGGCGGTGGTTCGTCGGGGTGGCCGGTGCCCGTGCTGGACTGGGGGGATGACGACACCTGAGGAAGAACTGCTGTCCGGGACGCGGCGGGCCTTGCTGCACCGGATCGCCGTGGCGCAGACCGAAGGACGCGCGCCCTCGCTGACCGCGGCCGTGGTGCGGGGCGGGAAGGCCGTGTGGACAGGGGCACGGAGCTCGGTGGAGGGCCAGGTCCCGGACGAGAACGCCCAGTACCGGATCGGTTCGATCACCAAGACCTTCACCGCCGTTCTGGTTCTGCGGCTGCGTGACGAGGGCGCGCTGGATCTCTCAGACCCGCTGGAGGAGCATCTGCCGGGCACCGGAGCGGGCGAGGCGACCATCGCCGAACTGCTCTCGCACAGCGCGGGGCTGGCCGCCGAGACGCCCGGCCCCTGGTGGGAGCGGACCCCCGGGACGCTGCGGCCCCGTCTCGCCGATGTGCTGGGCGAACGGCCGCAGGTGCACCCGAGGGGCAGGCGGTTCCACTACTCGAACCCCGGCTACGCGCTGCTCGGCGCGCTGGTCGAGAAGCTGCGCGGTGTCCCGTGGGAGGTAGCGCTCCGGGACGGTGTGCTCGAACCGCTGGGCCTGCGCCGGACGAGCGTGCGGCCCGAGGCGCCGCATGCGGGTGGCTGGGCGGTGCATCCGTGGGCCGATGTGCTGCTGCCCGAGCCGGTGGAGGACCTGGGGGTGATGGCCCCCGCCGGGCAACTGTGGTCGACGGCCGGAGACCTGGCGCGTTTCGCTGCCTTCCTGGCCGAGGGCGACGAGCGCGTGCTGGGGTCGGAGACGGTACGGGAGATGAGGACGCCGGCGGCTCCTGTGGAGGCGGCGGACGTGGCGGACGGCTACGCGTACTGCCTGGGCATGGAACTGCGCCACCAGGACGGGCGTGCCCTCGTCGGGCACACCGGGTCGCTTCCCGGCTTTCTCGCCTGCGTGACGATGAGCGTGGCGGACGACGTCGGTGCGGTGGTCCTGGCGAACTGCACCTCCGGGCCCGCCCCGTTCACGGTGGCGGCCGATCTCGTCCGGATCGTCGCTCGGGCCGAGCCGCGTATCCCCGCTCCGTGGCAGCCGCTGAGGGAGGCCGATCCGGCGGTGCTGGAGCTGGTGGGTCAGTGGTACTGGGGGACGCATGCTTTCGCGCTGCGGCTCTCCGCCGACGGGTTCCTGTCGCTGGAGCCGCTGTCCGGCACCGGCCGGCGCTCACGCTTCCGCCCGGACGGGGACGGCACCTGGGTGGGGTTGGAGGGCTACTACGCCGGAGAACTCCTGCGGCCCGTACGGCGTCCGGACGGACGGGTGAGCCATCTCGACCTGGGGTCGTTCGTGTTCACCCGCCAGCCGTACGACGAGGGAGCCCCGGTGCCGGGCGGAGTGGACCCCGGCGGATGGCGGGGCATCGGCTGACCGACGACGCGGGCAAGCCGTCCGAAGGGCCGTGTTTCACGTGAAACACGGCCCCGGCCTCGTCACAGCGGCAGTTTGAAACCCACGTGGGAGGCCGTGAAGCCGAGTCGTTCGTAGAAGCGGTGGGCGTCGGTGCGCGTGGCGTCGGAGGTGAGCTGGACCAGTTGGCAGCCCTCGCGGCGGGACATGTCGATCGCCCACTCGATGAGCCGGCTCCCCAGCCCGCTGCCGCGCTCGTCCGCGTGGACACGGACCCCCTCGATGACGGACCGGGTGGAGCCGCGGCGGGACAGTCCCGGAACGATCGTGAGCTGCAGGGTGCCGACGACGCGCTGCTCGCGGACCGCGACGACCAGGTGCTGGTTCGTATCGGCGGGGGGGCG
>KL568536.1:14805-25922 GCA_000715605.1 Streptomyces speibonae
GGGAGCCGTTCCCACGCGGCCAGATACGGGGTGAGGTCGTCCGGTGACTCGCGCCGCGCGCCCAAGGGGTCGTCCGCGAGCATGCCGACGATCGCGGGGATGTCGTCGGCGACCGCGGGACGTATGTCGAGATCTGCCATGGCGGCACCCTATGCGGGCACCGGCGCCTTCAGTGTCTCCACCACCCGGACCAGAGGGGCCAGCCCCGGGTCCTTCGCCGCCTCGTCGAGGGCCTCGCGCAGGGCGGCGTCATTGGTGGGCCGTGCCTGCTCCAGGAGCGCGCGGCCGGCCTCGGTGACGTTGGTGTAGATGCCGCGCCGGTCGGTGGGGCAGAGATAGCGCTCCAGCAGCCCTCGGTCCTCGAGCCGGGTGACCAGCCGGGTGGTGGCGCTCTGGCTCAGCACGACCGCGTCGGCGACCTGCTTCATCTGCAGATGGCCGCCTTCGCCGTCGTGCTGCCGGCTCAGCACGTCGAGCAGGTAGTACTCCCGCACGCTCAGGTCGTGCCCGGCCTGAAGGGCCCGCTCGATGTGGGTCTCGATCCTCCCGTGCAGCAGGGAGAGTGCGCACCAGCCCTGAGCGAGAGCGGTGAGCGCGGGGTCCGTGGCTGTCATGGGCGTTTCCTCCGGGTCCAGGAGCTCCTGACACCAGCGTAGAGCAGGTCCGCAATAGTCAGCGTTTGCAAATAAAGCGCGTCTGCAATTATTGTCAGAGCGCGTAAAGCGCTCCTGCAATCTCTCGAAGGGTTTGTCCCTCCATGCCTCTCGCGCTCCTGGCCCTCGCGATCGGGGCCTTCGGGATCGGCACCACGGAGTTCGTGATCATGGGCTTGCTGCCCGAGGTCGCGGGTGACTTCGGTGTCTCCATCCCCACCGCCGGCCATCTGGTGACCGGCTACGCGCTCGGCGTCATGCTCGGCGCGCCCCTGATGACCGTGCTCGGCACCAAGATCTCCCGCAAGCGGATGCTGATGCTGCTGATGGGACTGTTCGTCGTAGGGAACCTGCTCTCGGCGCTGGCCCCCGCCTTCGGCCTCATGCTGACCGGACGCGTGATCGCCTCACTGGCCCACGGCGCCTTCTTCGGCATCGGCTCCGTGGTCGCCGCCGACCTGGTCGCCCCCGACCGGAAGGCCGGCGCCATCGCCCTGATGTTCACCGGGCTGACCGTCGCCAATGTCGTCGGCGTCCCCCTGGGCACGCTCGTCGGCCAGTCCATCGGCTGGCGCGTCACCTTCGCCGCCGTGGCCGCCCTCGGCGTCGCTGGCCTGGCCGGCATCGCGGCGCTCGTCCCCGACATGCCCCGGCCCGAGGGCGTACGACTGCGCCATGAGCTGGCCGCCCTCAAGAACGCCCAGGTCCTGCTCGCCATGGGGATGACTGTTCTCGGTTTCGGCGGTGTCTTCGCGGCGATCACCTACATCGCGCCGATGATGACGGAGGTCGCCGGGTTCGCCGACGGCTCGGTCACCTGGCTGCTGGTCCTCTTCGGGCTCGGCATGGTCGGCGGCAACCTCGTCGGCGGCCGGTACGCCGACCGGGCCCTGATGCCGATGCTGTACGTCTCCCTGGGCGCCCTGGCCGCCGTCCTCGCCCTCTTCACCCTGACCGCGCACAACAAGGTCACCGCCGCGGTCACCGTCGCCCTCGTCGGAGCCCTGGGGTTCGCCACGGTGGCGCCGCTGCAGAAGCGGGTCCTCGACCACGCGCACGGTGCCCCCACCCTGGCCTCGGCCCTCAACATCGGCGCCTTCAACTTCGGCAACGCCCTGTCCGCCTGGCTCGGCGGCCTGGTCATCGCGGCGGGCCTCGGCTACACCGCCCCCAACTGGATCGGCGCCCTCCTCGCCGCGGCGGCCCTGGTGCTCGCCCTCGTCTCGGCCGCCCTGGAACGCCGCGCCGGTGCGCCCGGCACCGCGCGTACCGGGCCGGCGTCCGCCGAGCGGCCGGCCGCCCTCACCCACTGACCCGACGGCACGGGCAGGCGCGGGGCCAGGGCCGTCCCCGCCCTCACCGGTGCCGGACCCGCACGACCGACGTCACTCGTATCGCAAGGAGAACCTTCATGACCACCACGACTGCCTCCGCCGTCGCCCCGCTCGGCACCGCGGACGCCGAAGCCCTCGTCACCGCCGCCCGCCGGGCCGCCGAGACGGCCGGTGTCGCGGTCAGCGTCACCGTCGTCGACGCCGGCGGGCACCTGCTCACCTTCCGCAGGGACGACCGCGCGGTGCTGATCTCCGGTGAGACCAGCAACCGCAAGGCGTACACCGCCCTCCAGCTGAACGCGCCCACCGCCGTCCTCGTGGACGCGGTGCGGCCCGACGGCCCCTTCCACACCCTGCCCACCGCCCTCGACCGGCCGCTGCTGTTCATCGCCGGGGGCGTGCCCGTCCGGCGGGACGGCAGGCTGATCGGGGCGATCGGCGTTGGCGGTGGTGCTCCGGAGCAGGACCACGCCTTCGCCACCGCGGCCGTGGAAGCCCTCGTCTGACGAGGCGCCCGCGTGAGGCGGTCGACGAGGCGCCCGCGCGAGGCGGTCAAAGGCGACCGACGCCCACGGGGTCAGCCCGCCGCGACGGTCACCGGGGCGAACCGCCGGTTCCAGTCCCCGGGCAGCTCCGTGGCCCCGTACGTCATCACGGCGTTGAACGCGACCGACGCCAGCCCATGACCCTTCGCCCAGTCCAGCAGTTCCTCGTGCCGCACATCGATGTCGGTGCGCAGGGGCCGGACGGTGTGGGCGGCGAGGGAGGAGACAAGGGCCTTGGCCGTCGTGGTGTCTCGGGCGATCAGCGGGCCCACGACATGGGTGTCCATGGTGGGCCAGGCGGCCGCGTAACCGATGAGCCGTCCGTCCTCCTCGGCGACGCGCAGCTGATCGGCGAAGGCGGGCAGCCGGGTGACGACATGCGTCCGGTCCGCCCCGAACACCTCCTCGTCGAGCCGGAGGATCGCCGGGAGGTCTTCGGCGGTCGCGGTACGGGTGGCGACCTCGGCCCGGGCGTCCGTGCCGGTGAACCGGCCCCGCAGCATCTCGGCCCGGCCGGTGACCTTGAAGCCGAGGCCCTCGTAGAGCGGACGGCCGGAGGGGGTCGCGTGCAGGGTGAGAGGCGTGGTCCCCGCCTCGGCGACGATGTGCCGCATCAGCCGGCGTCCCACACCCCGGCGGGCATGCCGCTCGGCGACCAGGACCATGCCGACGGCCGCGAGCGCGGGCCGCTCCTGCGGCCCGTACTCGGTGACGACACAGGCGCTCACCAGACCACCGCCGGGGTCGTCGATGCCGTACCCCTTCCCGGACGCCAGCAGGAGTCCCCATTTGTGCTCTTCCCGTGGCCACCCCCGGTCCTCGGACAAGTCGGCGCAGGCGGTGAGATCGCGGAGCGTCAGACGGCGGATGGGTAGAGCGTCAAGGGAAGGTGTCGGCACGCAGGTCAGGCTGTCCGACGGGAGCCCTCGGCGTCCACCAGTTTCGATGGACTCGTACGAGCTTTTGGCCACCCGCGCGGGCGGGGGTCAGCCGAGGTCGGGCGCGTGCATGGCGCGCACGCCCTCGATGTTGCCGTCCAGATAGTGCCGCAGCGACAGCGGCACGAGGTGAACGGAGGCGATGCCGACCCGGGTGAACGGCACACGGACGATCTCGTACTCGCCGATCGGCTCCTCGACCTCGGGACCGTGCCGCAGGGAGGGGTCCATCGACTCCAGGCGGCAGACGAAGAAGTGCTGCACCTTCACGCCGGTGGCGCCGCCGTCCTCGCCGATGTGCTCCACGGTGTCGACGAAGCAGGGCACCACATCGGTGATCTTCGCGCCGAGCTCCTCGTACACCTCCCGGTGCAGGGCGTCCACGACGGTCGAGTCCTTCGGCTCGACGCCGCCCCCGGGGGTGAGCCAGTAGGGATCCATGCCGGGTTTGGTGCGCTTGATCAGAATCAGGTCCTCGCCGTCGAGCAGAACGGCTCGGGCGGTGCGCTTGACCACGGGTCGGACGGTCATGGGGGAAATGTGGCCCGGCTGGTTCCACGTGAAACATCGCACGGCCGCACCGGCCGGAATCATCCGGCAGGACACGCCCCGGCGGCGCTCCGGCAGGTCAGCACCAGTCGGTGGCCGCCCGTTCCAGCCACTCGTGGGCCCGGGCGATGTGCGGCATCGCCAGCGTGCCGGTGCGCACCACCAGGAAGTAGGTGCGCAGCGGAGGCACCGGCGGTTCGTGCAGCGCCACCACCTCGCCCCGCTCGAGCGCGCCCGCGCACAGGTACCGCGGCAGCACCGCGAGCCCCGCCCCCACGGTGGCGCAGGCCAGCACCGCGCGTAGATCCGGAACGATGACCGTGCCCGGGGCGACGGGACGGGAGTCGAAGACGGACGCCCAGTAGCGGGCGACGAACGGCAGCGTCTCGTGCACCTCGACCACCGGGACCTGCTCGAGGGCGGACGGACCGGTGCGGCCGACCGCGCCGGGGCCGATCCGCTCGGCCCAGCGCGGGGCGGCGACCAGGACGTGCTCCTCGTCGCAGAGCGCGGTCGCCGTGAGCAGGGCGCCGCGCGGCCGGGCCGTGCTGATGGCGAGGTCATGATGTCCGGCGGCGAGTCCCTCCAGGGCCTCCTCGGCGGTGCCGAAGGAGGCACGCAGGGCGAAGCCCTGACCGTCCTTCCCGGCCAGCTCCGTGAGCGCCGGCAGCGCCCGCTCGGCGGTGAACTCCGGAGGCCCGGCCAGGTGCAGGGTCCGTAAGAAGGAGTCCTCCTCCAGCCCGGACTCCGCTATCTCCACCAGGGCGTCGAGATGCGGTGCGGCCTTGTGGGCGAGCTCGTCGCCGATGGTCGTCGGTGTCACACCGCGTGCCTGGCGCAGGAACAGGGGGCGCCCCAGCTGCCGCTCCAGCGTCCTGATCTGCGAGGTGACAGCCGGCTGGGAGAGGCCGAGCAGGGCGGCGGCACGGGTGAAGGAACCGGCCCGGTGCACGGTCACAAAGGTCCGCAGCAAGGCCAGATCCACGGCACGCCCTCCCTTGTCAGCCCCCGCTGCAGGCCGGATGCCGCCAACTATAAATAAGTCGATAGGTCGCTGTCGCTACTGTGATTGGACACTGACACTGAGTCAACTAGCCTTGGTCGCGCGGTTCTTCGCGCGCGGAACCGAGGACGGTCCGAGCCACGAGGGGGGAGGCTCGGACCGTCCGCCATGGTGTGCCCGCCGCCGGGCCGCCGTCCGCGCGGCCGGCGGCTCAGGAGGCCGAAGCGGTCAGGGCCCGCAGCACGTCCGCCACCAGGTCCTCCGGATCCTCGGCGCCCACGGAGAAGCGGATGAAGCCCTCCGGCACCGCGTCCCCGCCCCAGCGCCCGCGCCGCTCCGCCGTGGACCGTACGCCGCCGAAACTCGTCGCGTCGTCCACGAGGCGCAGCGCGTCGAGGAAACGGTCCGCCCGCGCGCGCGTGGGCAGCGTGAAGGAGACCACGCATCCGTAGCGCCGCATCTGCCGCGCGGCGGTCCTGTGCGCGGGGTCGTCGGGCAGCCCGGGATAGCGCAGCCCCGTCACCTCCGGCCGCTCCCGCAGCGCCCGGGCGAGGGCGAGAGCGGTGGCGTTCTGCCGGTCGACGCGCAGCTGGAGCGTGGCGATCGAGCGGTGGGCGAGCCAGGCCTCCATGGGCCCGGGAATCGCACCGGCGATCTTGCGCCAGCGCCGGACGGCTGCCATGGCCTCGGTGTCGCGCCCGGTGACGTAGCCCAGCAGCACGTCGCCGTGCCCGGTGAGCTGCTTGGTGCCGCTGGCCACGGAGAAGTCGGCACCGAGCTCCAGCGGACGCTGGCCGAGCGGTGTCGCGAGGGTGTTGTCGACGGCGACCCGAGCGCCCCGCGCGTGCGCCGCGTTGGCGAGCCGCCGCACGTCGCACACGTCGAGGCCGGGATTCGAGGGCGTCTCGATCCACAGCAGCTTGGCGCCGTCGAGCACCTCGAGCTGGGCGTCGCCGCCGGTCGGGGCGGTGCGCACCTCGATGCCGTACGCCTCCAGCTGGGTGCGCACCAGGGGCAGCGCCTGGTAGCCGTCGTCCGGCAGGACGACCGCGTCCCCGGCGCGCAGCTGGGAGAAGCACACCGCGGAGACCGCGGCCATGCCGGAGGCGAACACCAGGGCCTCGACGCCGTCCTGCCCCGGTGCCTCCAGCTCGCCGATGGCCCGCTCCAGCAGGGTCCAGGTCGGATTCTCGTCCCGGCCGTAGGTGTACGGGCCGGTGGGATCGCCGGGCAGATGGAAGTGGGCGGCGAACACGGGGCCGGGCAGGGTCGGCTCGTGCTTGACCGGCTCGGGCAGCCCGGCGCGCACCGCGCGGGTACCGTCGCCCGCGCCCTCGGGGAAGGCCCGGCCGGCGCTCGTCGTCGCATCGTTCATGCCGCGTGTCCTTCCACGTGCTCACGCACCGCGGCGAGCAGCCCGGTGCCGGCCGCCTCCACCATCTCCAGACACGCGACGAAGCCCTCGGAATCACCGTAGTAGGGGTCCGGCACGTCGAGATCGTCACCGGCCGCGGGGTCGTACGAACGCAGCAGGCGGACCTTCTCCGCGTCCTGGTCCGTCGGGGCGAGCCGGCGCAGCGCTCGGAGGTGGCCGGAATCGAGCGCGATGACGAGGTCGAGGCGGGCGAACCAGGAGCGGTCGAACTGGCGGGCGGTGTGTGCGGTGCCGTAGCCGTTCTCCCGCAGCACGGCCACCGTGCGCGGGTCGGCGCCGTCGCCCTCGTGCCAGCCGCCCGTGCCGGCGCTGTCCACCTCGACCAAGCCGTCGAGCCCGGCCTCGGCCACCCGCGCGCGGAAGACGGACGCGGCCATCGGGGAACGGCAGATGTTGCCGGTGCAGACGAAGCAGACGCGGTAGGTCATCGTGCTCAGTCCCCGTCGGGCAGGACGACGTTCAGCGCCCAGGAGACGACGGAGATGATCAGACCGCCCAGGACGGCCGTCCAGAAGCCCTCCACGTGGAAGCTCAGGTCGAGCTGGTCGGCGATCCAGGAGGTCAGCAGGAGCATCAGCGCGTTCACCACCAGGGTGAACAGGCCGAGGGTCAGGATGAGCAGGGGAAGGCTCAGAAGCTTCACGACCGGCTTGACCAGGAAGTTCACCAGACCGAAGATCAAGGCGACCAGCAGGAGGGTGCCGATCTCCTTGCCGGTGCTGTCCCCGGTCAGCGTGATCTTGTCGAGCAGCCAGACCGCGACGGCGAGGGCGCCGGCGTTGGCGATCGTCTTGACTAGGAAATTCATCATGTGTCTGATCGTGGCAGACACGATCGCGCTTGAGCAGTGAGGTAGGGGCGGGGACCAGGAGATGAAGGCATTCCGGCTGGACGAACTGGAGGCGGAACGCGCCGCCAACGACGGGGCGTACCTGCAGTTCCTGCGGGAGCGGAACATGTCGGTCGGCCTCTACGCCCTGGACGCGGGGACCCAGGACCCGCAGCAGCCGCACGGCCAGGACGAGGTGTACTTCGTCGTCAGCGGACGCGCGTCGATCACCGTCGGCACGGAGACCACGCAGGTGGCCCGCGGCAGTGTCGTGTACGTGCCGGCCGGCGTTCCCCACAAGTTCCACCACATCAGCGAGGACCTGCGGGTTCTGGTGGTGTTCTCTCCACCCGAGAGCTGAGCCGGGTCCCGCGGGTTCCCTAGGGGACCGGTCAGGGGAGGACAAGGGATCGGAGGCCCCCGCCGGGCCACCCGCCGCCCTAGCATCGGATGCAGGACATGATGGACGACCCGCATGCGGCGGGCCGAGAGTGCCGAGAGTAAGGAACAAGAGCGATGCGAGAGATCTTCGCGGGACTCCCGTGGTGGGTGAAGTGGATCGCGGTGCCGGTCATCGCTCTGGTGGTGTTCGGCGGGCTGCTGGCGAGCGTGGTCGGATTCCTGATCGGGCTGCTCTTCAAACTGCTGGTGTTCGTGGCGCTGGTCGGCGGCCTGATCTACGTCGTACGCAAGTTCACGTCGAGTTCCTCCTCACGCAGCGACTGGTGAGCGCAAGGGGACCGGTGGGGCGGTAACAGGAATCACCGGTTCCCTCGGGCGGGGGACTTTTCTCCGGCGGGCCGTCTGCGTGCGGTGACAGCCCGTTAGAGTCCGGAACTCGAACGCGGGGTGGACCATCCCCGCGAGCGGCGAACCCCCCGACCCGTGTACCCCACACGGGCCGCCCCCTCGCGTTTCGGGAGTGACCCTTGGCCACGACTGGCACCCCCTCCGCACACCTGACCGCGGTCCCTTCTCAACCCCGCTCGCCGGCGTCCCCGGCGCCCACGGCGACCCTCATCGGATCCGTGCAGCGGGCCATGCGCCTGCTGGAAGCCGTCGCAGGACACGAGCAGGGAGCCCCCGCCAAGCAGCTGGCCCGCGAGACCGGGCTGGCGCTCCCCACCACCTACCACCTGCTGCGCACCCTGGTGCACGAGGGCTATCTGCGCCGTGACAAGGGGCTGTTCTTCCTGGGGGAGGCGGCGGAGCGGCTGAGCAGCAGCGGAGCCCAGCAGAAACGTCGCACCAAGGTCGTCGAGACCCTCGCCCGCTGGCGTGACGTGATCGGGGTCCCCGTGTACTACGCGGTGTACCGCGAGGGCGAGATCGACATCGTCTGCGTCTCCGACACCCCGGGCATCCCCGCGGTCGAGGAGTGGGCGGACTTCCGCGAGACCGGCCACGCCCACGCCATCGGTCAGTGCCTGCTCGCGCAGCTCGACGACGAGACCCGGCGCGACCACCTGGACCGCTACCCCGTGCGTCCCGTCACGCCGTACACCGTGCGCGACGACCGCGCTCTGCTGCGCCGCCTCGATCACGGCCGGAACGCGGAGCTGGTGACGGAGCGCCAGGAGTACGCCCTCGGGACGGTCTGCGCGGCCATCCCGATCACCGTGGGCACCACGGCGGCCTCGGTGGCCATCTCCCTGCCCGCACACCAGGCCGACCGGCTCCTCCCGGCGGCCCGCCATCTGCAGGCGGAGCTGGGGCGCCTGCTGGGGTCGCTCACGCTGTCTATCAGTATCTGAAAACTCACTCCTTGTGATCTGCTGTGTACGTTCAGCAAGATTCCCTGTGGTGTCAGGGTCCATGCCCGGCCAGTCCGCGGCGAATGACGGGGTAGGCGATGCGCGCATCCGTACAGGCAGAGGTCATGATGAGCTTTCTCGTGTCGGAGGAGCTGTCCTTCCGCATCCCGGTGGAGCTGCGGTACGACACCTGTGATCCCTACGCCGTGCGGCTCACCTTCCACTTGCCCGGGGACGCCCCGGTGACCTGGGCGTTCGGCCGGGAACTGCTGGTCGACGGCGTCGGCCGGCCGTGCGGCGAGGGGGATGTACGTGTCTCCCCCGTCGACGGCGACATGCTGGGCGAGGTGCTGATCCGGCTTCAGGTCGGCAGCGACCAGGCGCTCTTCCGCTCGTCGACCGCACCGCTGGTGGCCTTCCTCGACCGCACCGACAAACTGGTGCCGCTGGGCCAGGAGGGGGCGCTCGCCGACTTCGACGCCCACCTCGACGACGCGCTGGACCGGATCCTGGCGGAGCAGAGCGCCGGCTGAGGCGCTCCGCCGGCCGGGTGAACCTGTGACGGAACGCTTCAGCGCGTTCCGCCCCGCGGCCCGTCAGCGCTTGCGGCGCCTGCCCCTCCCGCCGGACGCGGCCGACCGGGCCTCCGGCACCTGCGCGTGCCCGTCACCCCGGTTGCGCCCCTGTGCCCGCTCCGCCGGGCGATCGGCGGAGACGACCACCGCCGCCAGGGCCGTGGTGACCGGCACCGAGGCCACCAGGCCGATCGAACCGATCAGGGTGCGCACGATCTCCTCCGCGACCAGCTCGCTGTTCGCGACCGTCCCCACACCGCTCTGCGCGATGGAGAACAGCAGCAGCAACGGCAGCGCGGCGCCGGCATAGGCGAGGACCAGCGTGTTGACCACGGACGCGATGTGATCGCGGCCGATCCGGATCCCCGCGCGGTACAGCCCGCGCCGGCCCATCGACGGATTGGCCTCGTGCAGCTCCCAGACCGCCGACGTCTGCGTGACCGTCACATCGTCGAGGACACCGAGCGACCCGATGATCACTCCGGCCAGCAGCAGACCGCTCATGTCGATCCCGGGATACAGCCCGTGGATCAGACCGGTGTTGTCGTCGGTGTTGCCGGTGAGCGCGGCCCAGCCGATGAAGACCGATCCCAGGATGCCGATCAGCAGCAACGAGATGAGGGTGCCCAGCACCGCCACCGAGGTGCGTGCCGACGGCCCGTGGCAGAGATACAGGGCGAGCAGCATGATGGCGCTCGCCCCCACCACGGCTACCACCAGCGGGTTCGACCCCTGCAGGATGGCCGGAAGGATGAAGAAGTTCAGCACCAGGAAGCTGACGGCCAGGGCGACCAGCGCCATGACGCCGCGCATCCGTCCCACGGCCACCACGGCGAGCGCGAAGACACCGGCGAGCAGCGCCATGGGGAAGCGCCGGTTCACGTCGGTGACCGAGTACTGCAGATCCTCGGGCGCGGAGGGCTCGTAGGCGACAACGACCTCCTGACCCTCGCTCAGCTGTCGGGACTGGTCCGGCTGCACGATCTCCTCGAACGTACGGCCCTTGTCGTCGCCGGTGTCGACCCTGATCGTCGCTCTCTTGCAGGTCCCCTCCGCCTGCTGCTGGGCGGAGGAACCCTCGGCGGTGGAGGTGTCGCCGGTCGGTACGCCTCCGGAGGCGTTCACGGACCGGCAGTCCACCTCCACCACCTCGGTCACGGTGGCCTGCTGCGTCTGGCGGTCGAAGCCGACGCCGGTGCGCTCGTGCGCCGGGGCACCGCCCGGCCACAGCACGGCGAGTCCGACCAGCACCGCGGCGGCGAACGGGATCAGGATCGCCGCGATGACTCTGCGCAGATGCCGGGACACAGGAGCCGCGGGGCCGTGACTGTGACTGTGTCCGTGCCCGTGGCCGCTTCCGGCGCCTGCGCCGTGCGGTGGTTCGGGTGGCGGATAGGGAGGAGGCTGGGTCGAGGTCACCGACCGATCATCGCAAGAACAACCGGGGCCCTCTGTTCACCGCGCCAGAGGTGACGCTAGCGTGGAGGCACCTTTTGTACACG
>KL568536.1:26103-28132 GCA_000715605.1 Streptomyces speibonae
TGTTCACCGCGCCAGAGGTGACGCTAGCGTGGAGGCACCTTTTGTACACGCGGGAGCTCGGAGCACCGGGCTGAGAGGGCGCTGACCTCCGTCCCAGCGATGTTTCACATGAAACATCACCGAAGTCGGGTGACGTTTCACACGGAACATCGGCGGACGGAAACCGCTGCGTCGACCGCCGAACCTGTTACCGGGTAATGCCGGCGTAGGGAGTAGGTCTCATGACCGACAAGGACGCACGCACGCCTGCCTCCGTGCAGGACCCCACCACGACCCCGGGGGACGCGGAGGCCGCGAAGTCCATCGGCTGGCACAAGGCGTACGTCGAGGGCTCGCGCCCCGACCTTCGGGTGCCGGTCCGTCAGGTGCACCTCACCAACGGGCAGTCCGTCACGCTGTACGACACCTCGGGCCCGTACACCGATCCGCTCGTCGACACCGATGTCCGCCGCGGACTGTCTCCGCTGCGGGAGAACTGGATCGTCTCCCGCGGTGACACGGAGGAGTACGCGGGCCGTCCCGTCCGTCCCGAGGACGACGGAATCAAGCACACGTCCCCGCGCGGGGGCCTGCGCAACCTGGACGCGGTCTTCCCCGGCCGGCCACGCCAGCCGCGCCGGGGCGGGCCGGGCCGGGTGGTCACACAGCTGGCCTACGCGCGCCGTGGTGAGATCACGCCCGAGATGGAGTTCGTGGCGATCCGGGAGAACGTCTCACCGGAGGTGGTCCGCGAGGAGATCGCGGCCGGCCGGGCGGTGCTGCCCGCGAACGTCAACCACCCGGAGACCGAACCGATGATCATCGGCAAGCGGTTCCTGGTGAAGGTCAACGCCAACATCGGCAACTCGGCGGTGACGTCCTCCATCGAGGAGGAGGTGGAGAAGATGACCTGGGCGACCCGGTGGGGCGCCGACACGGTCATGGACCTCTCCACCGGCCGCAACATCCACACCACGCGCGAGTGGGTGCTGCGCAACTCCCCCGTTCCCATCGGCACCGTGCCGCTCTACCAGGCCCTGGAGAAGGTCGACGGCCGGGCCGAGGAACTGACCTGGGAGATCTACAAGGACACGGTCATCGAACAGGCCGAACAGGGCGTGGACTACATGACGGTCCACGCGGGCGTGCGTCTGGCGTACGTGCCGCTCACCGCCAACCGCAAGACCGGCATCGTCTCCCGCGGTGGCTCGATCATGGCCGCGTGGTGCCTCGCGCACCACAAGGAGTCGTTCCTGTACGAGCACTTCGAGGAGCTCTGCGAGATCCTCGCCGCGTACGACGTCACCTACTCGCTCGGCGACGGCCTGCGGCCCGGCTCCATCGCGGACGCCAACGACGAGGCGCAGTTCGCGGAGTTGCGCACGCTCGGGGAACTCAACACGGTCGCGAAGCGTTTCCACGTACAGACCATGATCGAGGGCCCGGGCCATGTCCCGATGCACAAGATCAAGGAGAACATCGACCTTCAGCAGGAGATCTGCGATGAAGCTCCGTTCTATACGCTCGGCCCGCTGACCACCGACGTCGCTCCGGCGTACGACCACATCACGTCCGGCATCGGTGCCGCGATGATCGCCTGGTGGGGTACGGCCATGCTCTGCTACGTCACCCCGAAGGAGCACCTGGGCCTGCCCAACCGCGACGACGTCAAGACCGGCGTCATCACCTACAAGATCGCCGCGCACGCCGCCGACCTCGCCAAGGGGCACCCCGGCGCCCAGGAGTGGGACGACGCGCTGTCCGACGCCCGCTTCGAGTTCCGGTGGGAGGACCAGTTCAACCTGGCCCTCGACCCGGACACGGCACGCGAGTTCCACGACGAGACCCTCCCGGCGGAACCCGCCAAGACGGCCCACTTCTGCTCGATGTGCGGCCCGAAATTCTGTTCGATGAAGATCAGCCAGAACATCAACGAGCGGTTCGGCGCGGGGGCGGCCGAGGGGGCCACGGCCGAGGAGATCGCCGAGGGGATGCTCCAGAAGTCGAAGGAGTTCGCGGCGAGCGGGAACCGGGTGTACCTGCCGCTGGC
>KL568536.1:28336-30655 GCA_000715605.1 Streptomyces speibonae
TGCCGCTGGCGGACTGAACGGGCCGGGGGCGGGCCGTCGGGCCCGTCCCCCGCTTCCGCGCAGCGGGGTCCCTCGTCTTCGTCGGAGCAGGTGGGCAGACTGGGCCCATGACAGCGAGTTCGATGAGCAAGGGGTCCAATCGTCCCGTCGACGCGTCCGTGGTCCGGGTCGAGCTCGCCTGGGCGGCGGGGCCCGGGGTGCCCGACATCGATGCCTCGGCGCTGCTTCTGACGGCGGGCGGGCGGGTGCGGGACGACGGGGACTTCGTCTTCTACAACCAGCCACGGCACGCGTCCGCCGCCGTGACGCATCTCGGGAAGCACGGCGCCACCGGGACCGCGACCGACACCGTGGAGGTGAATCTGGGCGCGGTCGAGCCGGCCGTCGAACGGATCGTGCTGTGCGCCTCGGCCGACGGCGGGACGTTCGGCCAGGTGCCCGGGCTGGTACTCCGGCTCCTCGACGCCGCCGGCGGGGCCGAGGTCGCCCGCTTCGACATGAGCGCGGGGGCCGAGACGGCGTTCATCGGCGGTGAGCTGTACCGGCGGCAGGGCAAGTGGAAGTTCCGGGCGGTGGGACAGGGGTACGCCTCCGGGCTCGCCGGACTGGCCACGGACTTCGGCATCACCGTGGACGAGCCCGCACCGGCGGCGGGCGCACCCGGACCCGCGCCCGCGTCCACACCCGCGTCCACACCCGCGCCCGCACCCACGAGCGCACCCGCGCCCGCGGTGGCCCCGGTTCCGCCGCCCCCGGCGTCTTCGCCGCCCGCGCAGGCGTCTCCCACCCCGGCTCCCTCCCCTCACCCCCAGCCGGACACTCCCCGTCTCACCAAGGGCGAGGAGCGGCTGCCCGTCGACATGCGCAAGCGGCTGTCCCTGCGCAAGGAGCAGGTGGCGGTCAGTCTGCGCAAGCACGGGGCGGCCGGGGTCACCGCGCGCGTCATCCTCGTACTGGACGCCTCCGGGTCGATGTCCTTCCTGTACTCCAAGGGCATCGTGTCCGACGTCGTCGAGCGGATGGCCGCGGTCGCGGCCCAGCTGGACGACGACGGTGAGATGCAGGCCTGGACGTTCGCCTCGAACCCGGCCCGGCTGCCGGATCTGCGGCTCGGCGAGCTCCCCGAGTGGCTGCGCCTGCACGTACGCGTGGGGGAGGTCGGTCTCTTCCGGCGCGGCAGGAAGAAGGGGCTGAAGCCGGGCCAGGTCGACATGCGGGACGTCGGCATCCAGAACGAGGAGCAGAAGGTCATCGCCGAGGTCCGCGCGTTCGTCCGGAACAACCCGGCGTCCGCCCCGACGCTCGTCCTCTTCTTCTCCGACGGCGGCGTCTACCGCAACAAGGAGATCGAACGCGAGCTCCGGGAGGCGGTGGAGGAGCCCGTCTTCTGGCAGTTCGTGGGGCTGGGCAAGGCCAACTACGGCGTGCTCGAGCGGTTCGACACGCTGCCCGGACGCCGGGTCGACAACGTCGGCTTCTTCGCCGTCGACGACATCGCCACCGTGCCGGACCCGGAGCTGTACGACCGTCTGCTGTCCGAGTTCCCGCTGTGGATCACGGCCGCGAGGAACGCGGGCATCCTGTGAGAACGCACCGAGGGCAGGCCGGGGTGTGGACGGCCCCATCCACCCGGCTCGCGCCCCCGGTGCGGGAAGCGCAAGCCGACGGACGGGTACCGGGCGTCCGGCGCCGGACGTCTCCCCGGCCGGTCCGGCTGTCCGGCTACTCCGGCTGGTGCTCCGGCCCGCCGAAGTCCGGGCTGGAGTAGTCCGGACTGGAGTAGCTCGGCCGTGTGCCGCGGGCCGAGCCCTCGTCGGGCGCGGCGGGGCTGGAGAAGCCCGGCCGGTCGTATCCGAGGTGCGGCATACGGCCGGCCGGCGCGGGCGGTGCCGTGTGCTGCAGCGCGGCGGCCGCCGCCGGGTCGGCGAGCGCGTCCCGCAGGAACGGGATGATCCCCCGCTCCAGCAGTGCCTCCCGCCAGGCGTCCCTGGCCCGCTTCACCTCCCCGTCGAGTTCGACGTACGTACCGCCGAGGGCCGAGGGCTTGTTGCGCAGCGCGGTGAGCAGCAGACCCACGGCGGCGACGAGGATCGCGACCGCCGTCACCGCGCCGAACACCCACCCCGTGGTGAGCATGGTCCGGGCGAACGCCGCCCCGGGGTCCAGCAGCCCCAGGATCCAGCCGACGAGCAGGAAGATCGCGGCCGCGGTTCCGGCGAGCACCGGTGCCAGGACCGCCAGGACGGCCACGACGCCCGCTCCGGTGGTCTCGGCGACCTCCCCCATGGTGGCGGCGAGGCCCGCCGCTGTCGTGCCCGG
>KL568536.1:30853-31961 GCA_000715605.1 Streptomyces speibonae
CCGCCGCTGTCGTGCCCGGCTCGGCGGAGCCGGACTCGCGGCCGGTCGCGGCGGACGCCGCCGGTGGCCGGCGCAGTTCCTCGCGGACCTTCACATAGTGCTGGTACTCGACCGCCGCGGCCGCCGTGACGATCGCGGTGGCGTTGAGCGCCATCGTGCGCAGTTGTTCCGAGTTGAGCCGCTGTCCTATGGCGGACAGTTCCGGGTTGTGTGGTGCGGAGCGCAGCGCCTCATCGAGAATCCGCTCGTATTCCTGGCGGTCCTCGCTCAGCAGGTGCTGCGGAACGCTGTTCATGTGCATCCCCCGATGCTCCGTAGGGCTTGGGGCTCGGCATGCTGACGAGCCGTCGGGCAGAAACGGAGGGGAGCCTGCTACGGATAAGCCGATGGTAGAGCGGTGACGGCGCGCGGTGACAGGGGGTTTACCGAAATTGCCGTTTCTCGCGGCGGGGCCGCGGGCCGCCCGAACGCGGCGCCGGGAACGCTCAGACGCCCAGCGGCAGCTGCTGGACCAGCAGTTTTCCGGCCATGGTGACCCCGCCGTCCATGGCGATGGCCAGTCCGTCGGCGTAGACGTGCGGACCGGCGACCACGGGGCCGCTGTCGTCCTCGCCCTCCTCGGAGCCGACTTCGCCCAGCAGATACGGGATGGGGCTGTGGCCGTGCACGACCCGGCTGCCGCCGTAGGTGTCCAGCAGGGAGCGCACCGCCTCGGGGCCGCCCTCGTCGCGGAAGGAGAACCGCTTGGTGAACTTGCGGAAGAGGTCCCAGACCTCGTCCGCGTCGTTGCGGGTGAGCGTCTCGCGGACGGTGTCGTTGACCTCTTCGATGGAGCGGCCGTAGTCGAGGTAGGCGGTGGTGTCGGAGTGGAGCAGCAGATGGCCGTCGACCTCCTCGACGGCGTCGAGGCGGGCCATCCACTGCAGATGGTGGTCCTGGAGGCGGTCCATGTCGGTCTTCTGGCCGCCGTTGAGCAGCCACGCCGCCTGGAAGGTGGCGGTGCCGGCCCCGGAGTTGACGGGGGTGTCGCCGAACCGCTTCGCGCCGAGCAGCAGCAGCTCGTGGTTGCCCATGAGCGCCTTGCAGTAGCTGTCTCTTATACACATCT
>KL568536.1:32189-34425 GCA_000715605.1 Streptomyces speibonae
CCAGCCGCATCACGAGGTCGATGACGCCGATGCCGTCCGGGCCGCGGTCGGTGAAGTCGCCCAGGAACCACAGCCGCGTGGTGCCGGCGCACCACTTGCCCGCCGAGTCGACGAGGCCCTGCTCCTGGAGGGCGGCCAGCAGCTCCTCGAGGTAGCCGTGGACATCGCCGACCACGTACAGGGGGCCCTGGCCGTTGACGGGCTGCGGGGCGGGCACGGGGTCGACGCTCACCTGGACGGTGTCGCCCCGGTTGATGACGGGGAGGTCCCGCTGGGTGGGCGTGTACCCCTCCGGGTACGTCTCCTCGGCGGGCGGGGCCGCGGGCGGGGCGGTGTCGCCGGGGCGCGTGCTCTGGGCGTACGGACCGGTCTCGTGGACGTAAGCGGGTACCCGGAAGTCGCGCAACGTCGCCGTCCGCTCCACCTCGGGTCCCTGACCGGCCCCCTGAGTCATCGACCCCTCCACCATCGCGCCGCATCTGCACCGCATCGGACTGCCTGGTCGCAGCGGCCCGCGGTGTCGTGGGCCCATCATAGGAATGCGGATCGCGCTGTGTGATGACCCAGGGGTGGTGAATCGGAGCGCAACTCGGATTCTCCGTTACTTTCGTCCCGTTCTGTCCGGTCCGTGACCGCCCCTGTGGCCGTTCCTGCCGCGCGCTCGCCGCCGGTGGCCCCGGACGCTGCGGCCCGTGCCGCGGACGCTCCGGCGGGCGACCCGGGCTCAGCTCCCCTTCGGCGACCTCGGCGGGCTGACCGTCGTGCGGGGCGGGCGGCGCTGCGAGGAGGTGCGCACGATCAGTTCGGTCGGTATGACCTGCTCGACCGGCTGGTCGGAATCGACGCCCTCGATGGCGTCGATCAGCAACTGGACCGCCGCCGTGCCGATCCGGCGCGGTTTCAGGGACAGCGTGGTGACGGGCGGCTCGGTGCTGGCGTAGACGGTGGACTCGCTGCAGCAGACGAGCAGCAGGTCGTCCGGGACGCGCAGGCCGTAGCGGCGGGCCGCGGCGAGCAGATCGGTGCCGTTGGGGTCGAACAGGCCGTAGACGGCGTCGGGGCGGTCGGGACGGGCCAGCAGCCGGTCGGCGGCGACGGCGCCCGCGCAGGGATCGTGCGCCGGATAGGCCTCGTACACCGGGTCCTGGCCCACGCGTTCGCACCAGCGCAGGTACGCGGTGGTCGACAGGTGGGTGTAGGTGTCGGTGGTGGTGCCGGTGAGCAGGCCGATGCGGCGGGCGCCGGAGTCGGCGAGATGGTCGAGGATGCCGAGGACGGCGGCCTCGTGGTCGTTGTCGACCCAGGCGGTGACCGGCAGCGATCCGGCCGGGCGGCCGTCGGAGACGACCGGTAATCCCTGCCGGACGAGTTCGCTGACGACCGGGTCCTGGTCGGAGGGGTCGATGACGACCGTGCCGTCCAGGGCGACGTTGGACCACACGTCGTGGCGGGAGGTCGCGGGCAGGATGACGAGGGCGTAGCCGCGGTCGAGCGCGGCGGAGGTGGCCGCCCGCGCCATCTCGGCGAAGTAGGCGAACTCGGTGAAGGTGAAAGGTTCATCCCCGTACGTCGTCACGGTCAGGCCGATGAGTCCGGACTTCCCGGTGCGGAGCGTACGGGCGGCGGCCGAGGGGCGGTACCCCAGTCTGTCGGCCACCTCTCGGACGTGGCGCCGGGTGGCGTCCGGGAGCCGGCCCTTGCCGTTGAGGGCGTCGGAGACGGTCGTGATGGAGACTCCGGCGGCGGCGGCCACGTCCCTGATGCCCGCTCGACCCGGCCGGCTGCCTCGGCGTGAGGTTTCCGCGCGGCTCACCTGGTGCTTCCCTGCTGCTGTCATGGCGAGCCGATAGTAGGGCTCATGAGGTGGGGTAGGGCGGACGCATATGCACGCGTTGACAGGCACGATTCTGCATGATCGTTTACGGTCAAGCTCCTTGGATACCAAGGGTGTTGAACGTTCAAATGGCAAGATCTGACGTGTGGGCGCATGCGGGCCTGCCGAGGGTGCGATGTTGCGAAGAGGTCTCAACTCACCTGCACGAGGGATGCGCGCCACGGCGCCCGCTACCGGCGCATAGATATATGTGCGGCGCGCCCCTGTGCCGCGCGCCGTTCGTACCCCTTCGGGTGATGTTGCCCCTGTTGTCTCCGTGACGGAGGAGGCGGCCGCTGTGACGCGGAAGGCAGGCACGAGCGGCCACCGCGCCTATACGCAGCGGCGCCGAATCCTCATAAG
>KL568536.1:34622-37258 GCA_000715605.1 Streptomyces speibonae
CCCGCTCAGAGATGTGTATAAGAGACAGCGAGCGGCCATCGCGCCTATACGCAGCGGCGCCGAATCCTCATAAGGTGAGCAGTATTGGATGACGGCGGCGGTCCTGGGCCGCCGGTCTTCGCGAGGAGGACTGCGGTGAGCGAGACGAGCCCCAAGCTGCGCGCCGAGCTGGAGGGGATTCCCACGTACAAGCCGGGCAAGCCGGCCGCGGCCGGGGGACCGGTGGCGTACAAGCTCTCCTCCAACGAGAACCCCTACCCGCCGTTGCCGGGTGTGATGGAGACCGTGGCGGCCGCCGCCTCCTCCTTCAACCGCTACCCGGACATGGCCTGTACCGCGCTGACGGCCGAGCTGGCCGAGCGCTTCGCCGTCCCGGTCTCCCACGTGGCCACCGGCACCGGCTCGGTCGGTGTCGCCCAGCAGCTGCTGCAGTCCACCTCGGGCCCCGGCGACGAGGTGATCTACGCCTGGCGGTCCTTCGAGGCGTACCCGATCATCACGCAGATCAGCGGCGCCACCTCCGTCCAGGTGCCGCTGACCCCGGGCGACGTCCACGACCTGGACGCGATGGCCGGCGCGATCACCGACCGGACCCGGCTCATTTTCGTCTGCAACCCGAACAACCCCACCGGCACGGTGGTGCGGCGGGCCGAACTGGAGCGTTTCCTCGACCGGGTGCCCGATGACGTCCTGGTGGTCCTCGACGAGGCCTACCGCGAGTTCATCCGGGACACCGAGGTGCCGGACGGCATCGAGATCTACCGGGAGCGGCCCAACGTCTGTGTGCTGCGGACCTTCTCCAAGGCGTACGGGCTGGCGGGGCTGCGCGTCGGTTTCGCCATCGCGCACGAGCCGGTGGCCGCGGCGCTGCGCAAGACGGCGGTGCCGTTCGGGGTGAGCCAGATCGCGCAGGACGCGGCGATCGCGTCGCTGCGGGCCGAGGACGAACTGATCGGCCGGGTCGGTTCGCTGGTGTGCGAGCGCAACCGGGTGATGGACGCGCTGCGCGGCCAGGGCTGGACGGTGCCCGAGAGCCAGGCCAACTTCGTGTGGCTGCGGCTGGGGGAGCGCACGGTGCCGTTCGCGCAGGCGTGCGAGCAGGCGGGGGTGGTCGTCCGGCCGTTCCCCGGCGAAGGCGTGCGGGTCACCATCGGGGAGACCGAGGCGAACGACATCTTCCTGAAGACCACGGAGGACTTCCGCAAGGAGCTCTGACCGGGACACGGACCAGGGGCGCACGGGCGGTCGGCGGGCATCCGCGGGCCGCCTTCGTGCTGAGTGTTGCGTGCTGCGTGGCGCGTGCCTTCGTGCAGAGGGGTTGACGTCACAGGGGACCCCCCTTCCGGGTCGGAAAAGCGGTACGTCATAATTGCTTGTGAATGTGAACGCGTTCACAAGCGCATCCTGTTTTCCCGAGATGTGAGGGATGCGACGGGATCAAGCGGTCGCTGTGACCACCGCTGAGTAAGGAGCGATGACGTGGATCTTGCTCTGGCGCCGGAGACCCTGGCGCGATGGCAGTTCGGTATCACCACCGTCTACCACTTCCTCTTCGTTCCCCTGACGATCTCGCTGGCCGCCCTCACCGCGGGGCTGCAGACCGCCTGGGTGCGCACCGGGAAGGAGAGGTACCTCAGGGCGACGAAGTTCTGGGGCAAGCTCTTCCTGATCAACATCGCGATGGGTGTGGTCACCGGCATCGTGCAAGAGTTCCAGTTCGGCATGAACTGGTCCGACTACTCGCGGTTCGTCGGCGACGTCTTCGGCGCCCCGCTCGCCTTCGAGGCCCTGATCGCCTTCTTCTTCGAGTCGACCTTCATCGGCCTGTGGATCTTCGGCTGGGACCGGCTGCCCAAGAAGATCCACCTCGCCTGCATCTGGATGGTCTCGATCGGCACCCTGGTGTCGGCGTACTTCATCCTCGCGGCCAACTCCTGGATGCAGCACCCGGTGGGCTACCGGATCAACGAGGAGAAGGGCCGCGCGGAGCTCACCGACTTCTGGCTGGTGCTCACCCAGAACACCACGCTCAACCAGGTCTTCCACAGCTTCTCGGCCGCCTTCCTCACCGGCGGCGCCTTCATGGTCGGCATCGCCGCCTTCCACCTGATGCGCAAGAAGCACATCCCGGTGATGCGCACCTCGCTCCGGCTCGGCCTCGTCACCCTGGCGGTCGGCGGACTGTTCACCGCGATCAGCGGCGACACCCTCGGCAAGGTCATGTACGAGCAGCAGCCGATGAAGATGGCCGCCGCGGAGGCCCTGTGGGACGGCGAGGAACCGGCGCCCTTCTCTGTGTTCGCCTACGGGGACGTCGACAAGGGGCACAACGAGGTCGCCCTGGAGATCCCCGGCCTGCTGTCCTTCCTCGCCCACAGCGACTTCGAGTCCTACGTACCGGGCATCAACGACACCAACGAGGCCCTCCAGGAGCAGTTCGGCCCCGGTGACTACAAGCCCATCGTCCCCGTCGCCTACTGGGGCTTCCGCTGGATGATCGGCTTCGGCATGGCCTCCTTCTCGCTCGGTCTGCTCGGCCTGTGGCTCACCCGTAAGAAGTTCCTGCTGCCGGCCGCGCACCGCACCGGGGAGGACGAGGTGCCGCACCTGGTGCTGCTGAGGAAGCCGCTCGGCTC
>KL568536.1:37509-40292 GCA_000715605.1 Streptomyces speibonae
AGATGTGTATAAGAGACAGAGCTGCTGGCCCTGTGGACCATGGCGTTCCCGCTCATCGCCAACGCCTGGGGCTGGATCTTCACCGAGATGGGCCGTCAGCCGTGGGTGGTCTACGGCGTGATGCGGACCGAGGACGCCGTCTCCCCCGGTGTGTCCACCGCCGAGGTCATCACCTCGATGTCCGTCTTCACCCTGCTCTACGCCGTCCTTGCCGTCATCGAGGTCAAACTGCTCGTCAAGTACGTCAAGGCCGGCCCGCCCGAGCTCAGCGAGTCCGACCTCAATCCGCCCACGAGGCTCGGCGGCGACGTCCGTGACGCCGACAAGCCGATGGCCTTCTCGTACTAGGCCGAGGGAGCCGTACTGTCATGGAACTGCACGACGTCTGGTTCGTTCTGATCGCCGTCCTGTGGACCGGCTACTTCTTCCTGGAGGGCTTCGACTTCGGGGTGGGGATCCTCACCCGGCTGCTGGCCCGGAACCGGGCCGAGAAGCGGGTGCTGATCAACACCATCGGTCCCGTCTGGGACGGCAACGAGGTGTGGCTGCTCACGGCGGGCGGTGCCACCTTCGCCGCCTTCCCGGAGTGGTACGCCACGCTCTTCTCCGGCTTCTACCTTCCGCTGCTGGTCATCCTGGTCTGCCTGATCGTCCGCGGTGTGGCCTTCGAGTACCGGGCGAAGCGGCCGGAGGAGAACTGGCAGCGCAACTGGGAGACGGCGATCTTCTGGACCTCGCTGATCCCGGCGTTCCTGTGGGGTGTGGCCTTCGGCAACATCGTGCGCGGGGTGAAGATCGACGCCGAGTTCGAGTACGTGGGGAGCTTCTGGGACCTGCTCAACCCGTACGCCCTGCTGGGCGGCCTGGTGACCCTGACGCTGTTCACGTTCCATGGCACGGTGTTCACGGCCCTCAAGACGGTCGGGGAGATCCGGGACCGGGCGCGTGGGCTGGCCCTGCGCGTGGGGCTCGTCACCGCCGCGCCGGCGGGGGCCTTCCTGCTGTGGACCCAGGCCCGTGACGGTGACGGCGCCAGCCTGGGCGCGCTGGTCGTGGCGGTCGCCGCACTGGTCGCCGCACTGCTGGCGAACCAGGCCGGGCGAGAGGGGTGGGCGTTCGCCCTGTCCGGCGTCACCATCGTGGCCGCCGTGGCGATGCTCTTCCTGACGCTGTTCCCGAACGTCATGCCGTCCACGCTCGACGCGGACTGGAGCCTCACCGTCACCAACGCCTCCTCCAGCCCCTACACCCTGAAGATCATGACCTGGCTCGCGGTGATCGCCACCCCGGTGGTGCTGGTCTACCAGGGCTGGACGTACTGGGTGTTCCGCAAGCGGATCGGCACCCAGCACATCGCCGACCCCGTGCACTGAGGTGTGTTTCACGTGAAACCAATCGACCCGCGCCTGCTCCGGTACGCGCGTGCCACCCGGGGCTTCCTGGTGGCGGTCGTCGGCTTGGGCGTCGCCGGCGCGGTGCTGGTCATCGCCCAGGCCATGCTCATCGCCGAGATCGTGGTGGGGGCGTTCGAGGACGGCCGGTCCGTCGGCGACCTCAGCACTCCCCTGCTCCTGCTCGCCGCTGTCGCGGTCGGCCGAGGTCTGGTCGGCTGGCTGACCGAGCTGGCCGCGCACCGGGCGAGCGCCGCGGTGAAGTCGGAGCTGCGGGGACGGCTGCTGAGCCGGGCGACGGAGCTGGGACCGCAGTGGCTGGCCGGACAGCGCACCGGATCGCTGGTCACCCTGGCGACCCGGGGCGTCGACGCGCTCGACGGCTACTTCTCCCGCTACATCCCTCAGCTGGGTCTCGCGGTGGTCGTGCCGGTGGCGGTGCTGGTGCGGATCGTCACCGAGGAATGGGTCTCGGCGGCGATCATCGTCGGCACCCTGCCGCTGATCCCGGTCTTCATGGTGCTGATCGGCTGGGCCACCCAGTCCCGGATGGACCGTCAGTGGCTGCTGCTGTCCCGGCTCTCCGGCCACTTCCTCGATGTCGTCGCGGGACTGCCGACGCTGAAGGTGTTCGGGCGGGCCAAGGCCCAGGCGGAGTCGATCCGGCGGATCACCGCCGAGTACCGGCGGGCCACCATGCGCACGCTGCGGATCGCCTTCCTCTCCTCCTTCGCGCTCGAACTGCTCGCCACGCTCTCGGTGGCCCTGGTCGCCGTGACGATCGGCATGCGGCTCGTGTACGGCGAAATGGACCTCTACACGGGCCTGGTCATCCTGATCCTGGCGCCGGAGGCCTATCTGCCGCTGCGGCAGGTGGGCGCCCAGTACCACGCGGCGGCGGAGGGGCTCGGGGCGGCCGAGGAGATCTTCGCGGTCCTGGAGACGCCGGTCCCCGGCCGTGGAACGGGCGCGGTGCCGGAGGGCGCCGTCTCCTTCGAGGGCGTGACGGCCCGTTACCCGGGCCGGGACACGGACGCCGTGACCCGCGTGTCCTTCACGGTGGAGCCCGGGGAGACGGTCGCGCTCGTCGGGCCGAGCGGGGCGGGGAAGTCGACCCTGCTGAACGTCCTGCTGGGGTTCGTCCGGCCCGCCGAGGGGCGGGTGCGGATCGGCGGGGCGGATCTGGCCGGGCTCGACCTCGCCGCGTGGCACGGCCGCGTCGCCTGGGTGCCGCAGCGTCCGCACCTGTACGCCGGGACGATCGCCGAGAACGTACGGCTGGCCCGTCCCGGGGCGGACGACGACGCCGTACGGCGTGCCCTGCGCGACGCGGGGGCGCTGGAGTTCGTGGACGCGCTGCCCGAGGGCACGGACACCGTGCTCGGCGAGGAC
>KL568536.1:40526-41209 GCA_000715605.1 Streptomyces speibonae
AGCCGACGGCCGCGCTGGACGGCGCCACCGAGGCCGAGGTCGTGGCGGCGGTACGACGGCTGGCGGCCGGACGGACGGTGCTGCTCGTGGTGCACCGGCCGGCCCTGCTGGCCGTGGCGGACCGGGTGGTGCGGCTGGACGAACCGGCTCCGGCCCCGGACCGCGCGGCACCCGTGCATCGTGCGGCCGGTTCCCCGGAGCACCGGGAAGCCGGACCGGCCGAGGCGAGCACGCACGCCCCGGACCCGTTCGCCGGCGGGCCGGCGGGTACCGGGGAGGCACCGGCGCCGGGAGGTGTCCTCGCCCGCGTCCGCGCCCTGTCCGGCGCCCGGCGGGGGAGGATCACGCTCGCGCTGCTGCTCGCCGGCCTCGCCCTGGGCAGCGCCGTCGGCCTCATGGCGACGTCCGGCTGGCTCATATCGCGGGCGTCGGAGCAGCCGCCCGTGCTGTATCTGATGGTCGCCGTGACGGCCACCCGGGCCTTCGGTATCGGGCGGGCCGTGTTCCGCTACGCCGAGCGGCTCGTGTCGCACGACGCCGTCCTGCGGATGCTGGCCGACACCCGGGTCGCGGTCTACCGGCGCCTGGAGCGGCTGGCGCCCGCGGGGCTGCGCGACTCCCGCCGGGGTGACCTGCTCACCCGGCTGGTCTCCGACGTGGACGCCCTCCAGGACTACTGGCTG
>KL568536.1:41478-43536 GCA_000715605.1 Streptomyces speibonae
AGATGTGTATAAGAGACAGGGCCGGGGCCGTGCTCGCGGCCGGGCTCGTCGCGGCGGGGGCCGGTGTACCCCTGCTGACCGGTGTTGTGGCCCGCCGCGCGGAACGCAGGCTGGCACCGGCCCGGGGCGTCCTGGCGACCCGGGTCACCGATGTGCTCACCGGCACCGCCGAGCTGACCGTCGCGGGCGCCCTGCCCGCGCGGACCGCCGAGGCGGCCCGGGCCGACACCGCGCTCACCCGGATCGCCTCGCGCGCGGCCACCGCCACCGCGCTCGGCGACGGGCTCACCGCACTGATCTCCGGGCTGACCGTCGCGGCCGCCGCGCTCGCCGGCGTCGGAGCCGTGGCCGGCGGACGGCTGGAGGGTGTGGCCCTGGCCGTCGTGATCCTCACCCCGCTGGCCGCGTTCGAGGCCGTCCTCGGCATGCCGCTCGCCGTGCAGTACCGGCAGCGGGTACGCCGGAGCGCCGAGCGGGTGTACGAGGTCCTGGACGCCCCGGTACCCGTACGGGAGCCGGAGGCACCCCGGTCGGCGCCCGTGTCGCCGTTCCCGCTGGTCGTGAGGGGGCTGGCCGCCCGGCATCCCGGTCAGGACCGGGACGCACTCGCCGGGCTGGACCTGACCCTGGAACGGGGCCGCCGGATCGCGGTGGTCGGCCCCTCCGGGGCGGGCAAGACGACGCTCGCCCAGGTGCTGCTGCGGTTCCTGGACCCGGGCGCGGGCTCGTACACACTGGCCGGGGTGGACGCCCGCGCCCTCGACGGCGACGACGTACGGCGGCTGGTCGGTCTGTGCGCCCAGGACGCGCACCTCTTCAACAGCTCGATCCGGGAGAACCTGCTGCTCGCCCGGAAGGACGCGACCGAGGACGAACTGCGCGACGCGCTCGGCCGGGCCCGGCTGCTGGAGTGGGCCGACGGCCTGCCCGACGGGCTGGACACGCTCGTCGGTGAGCACGGGACGCGGCTGTCCGGCGGGCAGCGGCAGCGGCTGGCGCTCGCCCGGGCGCTGCTCGCGGACTTCCCCGTGCTGGTGCTGGACGAACCCGCGGAACACCTCGACCTGCGGACCGCCGACGCGCTCACCGCCGATCTGCTCGGGGCCACCGAGGGCCGCACGACCGTGCTCATCACCCATCGGCTCGCCAACTTGGAGGCGGTGGACGAGGTCGTCGTGCTGAACGGGGGACGGGTGGTCCAGCGCGGGCCGTACTCCCAACTCACCGCCGCAGATGGTCCGTTGCGGGACATGGTGCGGCAGGAGGCGCAAGCGGAGCCGCTGGTGGTGGCACGTCAGAACGCAGGAACAAGGGAGGCCGCCGCGTGTGACACGACGTCAACCGGCTCTTATGACGGCTGTTCGGCGGTATCGATGGGCCGTCCGGGGTGAGCGCTCCCCCATGTGTACGACATGAACAGGACCGCGCGCCGGGACGGGGGCCAGGATCGCAGTCATGCGTTTCACCCGCCGCCATCCGCTGCTCGTCGCCGTGCTGGTCTGCGCGCTCGCCGTGCTCGCCGCCCGGCCCACCGACGGCGACGGCTCCCACGTCCCCGGTCACGGCTCCGCATCCGGCATCGGCGCGGAGGTGGCGCGGCTCTACGAGGAAGCGGCCACGGCGACGGAGCGGTACGAGGCCGGCCTGCGCGAGGCCGAGGAGCAGCGGGCCAGGGCCCAGCGGCTGGAGGAGCGGCTCGACCGGGAACGCCGGGAGATGGCCGAACTGCGCAAGAGCCTGGGTCGCATCGCCAGCTCCCAGTACCGGGACGGCGGCGGGCTGCCCCTCACCGCGCACATGCTGCTCGCGGACGACCCCGATGAACTGATGCGCGGTCAGCGGGCGGTCGCGCAGGCCGAGGGGACGCTGGACAAGGCGATCGGCCGGAGCGAGCGGGCCGAGGCCCGGCTGGTCCGCGACGAGGCGAAGGCCGCGGCGGCATGGCGCAGGCTGGAGAAACGGAACGCCGAACTCGCCGACCTGAAGCAGCGCATCGAGGCGAAGCTCGAAACGGCGCGGTGGAAGCTCCAGGGCCAGGCGGACGCCTCGGTCGCGGCG
>KL568536.1:43749-50303 GCA_000715605.1 Streptomyces speibonae
AGATGTGTATAAGAGACAGGCTGGGTGGCGCCGGTGGAGACGTACGAGCTGTCCGCGTCGTACGGCAGCGGCGGCGCGCGGTGGGCGAACCGGCACACCGGTCAGGACTTCGCGGTGCCGATCGGGACGCCGGTGCGGGCCGTGGGGACCGGCAGGGTGGTGAAGGTGTCCTGCGGCGGGCCCTTCGGCATCGAGATCGTGCTCGAGCACGCGGGCGGCTACTACACCCAGTACGCCCATCTCGCCGCGGTCGCCGTCGACCAGGGTGACCGGGTCACGGCGGGGCAGTGGATCGGCCAGTCCGGCACCAGTGGCAACTCCACGGGGCCGCATCTGCACTTCGAGGTGCGGGTCACGCCCGAGATGGGGTCCGCGGTGAACCCCGTGTCATGGCTGGCCCGGCACGGAGTGTCGCTCTGAGTGGTCTCCCGGCGCGTCGGCCGGGCTACGCCCGCCCGTCGATCAGCCGCTCGATCACCACGGCGACGCCGTCGTCGTTGTTGGCGACGGTGCGGCCCGAGGCGGCGGCCAGCACGTCCGGGTGGGCGTTGCCCATCGCGTAGGAGCGGCCCGCCCAGGTCAGCATCTCGACGTCGTTCGGCATGTCCCCGAAGGCGACGACCTCCTCGTGGGAGATGCCGCGCTCGGCGCAGCACAGGGCGAGCGTGCTGGCCTTGGACACCCCCGGACCGCTGATCTCCAGCAGGGCGCTGGGGCTGGAGCGGGTGACGTCGGCGCGGTCGCCGATGGCGATCCGGGCCAGGGTGAGGAAGGCGTCGGGTTCGATCGCGGGGTGGTAGGCGAGGATCTTGATCACTGGTTCGCCGGCGGTGTGGGAGTCCGGAGCCAGCAGGTCCTCGGCGGGGGCCAGGGTGTCCGGGATCTCCATGTGCAGCTTCGGGTAGTCGGGCTCCTGGTTGAAGCCGTAGGTCTGCTCGACGGCGTACACGGTGCCGGGGGCGGCGTCGCGCAGCAGTTGGACCGCGTCCAGAGCGTTCTTGCGGGGCAGCTCACGGACCTTCACGAACCGGTGGGCCCCGGGGCCGCCGTGCAGGTCGACGACGGCCGCGCCGTTTCCGCAGATGGCCAGGCCGTGGCCGTGGACGTGGTCGCTGACGACGTCCATCCAGCGGGCCGGGCGGCCGGTGACGAAGAAGACCTCGATCCCGGCTTCCTCGGCGGCGGCCAGTGCGGCGATCGTGCGGGGGGACACCGACTTGTCGTCGCGCAGCAGGGTGCCGTCGAGGTCGGTCGCGATGAGCCGCGGTGGAGCGAGGGCTGCCGGGGTGTCGGGCTGTCGGGTCGCTGAGGTCACCCGGCCATTGTCCCGCATATGCCCGCACGACCGTGCGAGACCCCGCACATCTGAGTGGTTACCGCCGTCACCGGCGGTCCTCCCGCGCCTGCGGTCGGCCCGGCTCACCGCAACTGCACCGGTGCTTCCATGGCGATGCGTTCGAAGATCTTCTGGTCGGCGGCGAAGTCCGTGTCGGGAATGGGCCAGTGCACGACGATCTCGGTGAAGCCCAGCTCCATGTGGCGGCCCGCGAAGTCGACGAAGGCGTCCAGGGACGCCAGCGGACGGTTGCGGTCCGGGGTGAATCCGGTGAGGAGGATCTTGTCGAACCCGGTCACGTCCCGGCCGAGCTCGGCGCAGGCGTCGGCCAGCCGTTCCGTCTGACCGCGGATGGCCTGAAGCGACTGCTCGGGCGTGCCGCTCTCGTACAGCCTGGGGTCGCCCGTGGTCACCCACGCCTGTCCATGGCGTGCCGCGAGCCGCAGCCCGCGCGGTCCGGTGGCCGCCACCGCGAAGGGGAGCCGGGGCCGCTGCACACAGCCCGGGATGTTGCGTGCCTCGTGCGCCGCGTAGAAGTCGCCCTTGTAGGAGACCGAGTCCTCGGTGAGCAGCCGGTCGAGCAGGGGCACGAACTCGGCGAAGCGGTCGGCGCGCTCGCGCGGGGTCCACGGCTCCTGACCGAGCGCGGTGGCGTCGAAGCCGGTGCCGCCCGCGCCGATGCCGAGCGTGACGCGGCCGCCGGAGATGTCGTCGAGGGAGATCAGTTCCTTGGCGAGGGTGACCGGGTGCCGGAAGTTCGGCGAGGTCACCAGCGTGCCGAGGCGCATCCGGTCGGTGACGCACGCGGCGGCGGTCAGGGTGGGGACGGCGCCGAACCACGGGCCGTCCCGGAAGGTGCGCCAGGACAGATGGTCGTAGGTGTACCCCGTGTGGAAGCCGAGTTCCTCGGCGCGCATCCATGCCGTACGGCTGCCCTCGTGCCAGCGGCGGTAGGGGAGGATCACGGTGCTCAGGCGCAGGCTCATGCCGTCGAGCCTATGGGCAGGCCGGAGGTTTCACGTGAAACACCCGTTCCGCGCGTCCGTCACCGCACGCGGGCGCTCAGCCAGGGGGTGAGCAGGATCATGGGGATGAACTCCTTGTGCGTCCGGTCTCCCGGCAGGGGCACGATCAGGAAGTAGCCCGGAGGGAAGCGCCGTGCCCTGACGTAGGCCAGTCCGTCGAAGACGGAGCGCAGGAAGGCCGGCACGTCGTCCCGGGGGATGTCGGGGAACTCCACGCCCTCGACGTCGATCAGCGCGTCGTCCTCGGGGTAGAGCCGGACGCTCACCTGGGGCAGGCCGCCGAACTCGATGTAGGCCTCATGGGGGAGGGAGCCGTCGGGGTCCGTGCTGACGCCGACGCCGGCCGCGGTGCGGCGTGAGGTCTGGTCCGCGCCGATGTCGTGGCTGACCTCGATCTCGCGCGCGTAGGTGCCGGCGAGCGCACGGAGGGCGGTCACGGCGGCCTCGGTGCTGGGCAGGTGGTGCATACCACCGATCATGCACGTCCACTGCCGTCGGGGAAACGCAGGTACCGGCTCGGTACGGCCTGCGTCAGCCAGACGCCGTTCGCGCTGACGTGGAAGACATGGCCGTCGCGGTGCATGGCACCGGCGTCCACGGACAGTACGACCGGCCTGCCCCGGCGGGCCCCGACGCGGGTCGCCGTCTCACGGTCGGCGGAGAGGTGCACGGCGTGCCGGTTCATGGGGCGCAGCCCTTCGGCACGGATCGCCTCGAGGTTGCGGGGGACGGTCCCGTGGTAGAGGTACGGCGGCGGAGCGGCGGCCGGGAGCCCGAGGTCGACCTCGACGCTGTGCCCCTGACTGGCGCGGATTCGGGTGCCGTCGACGGCGAAGCGCCGCTTGTCGTTGGTGGCGACGACATGGTCCAGTTCCTCACGGGTGAACCGGAAGCCGTGCGCGGCCGCCGCCGAGATCAGCGTCTCGATCTCGACCCATCCGCCGTCGTCGAGGGTGAGCCCGATGCGCTCGGGCTGATGGCGCAGATGCTTGGCGAGGTACTTCGACACCTTGACGGTGCGTCTTTCGTTCATCCGTTCAGATTGCCGGGAGAGACGCGGATCACGCGATCGGTTTTGCTCCGGAGGTTTGATCCACAGCCAAGTGCGGTTATCCACAGGGGATTTGGAGTTTCTGTGGACAACCGCCGCCTCCTCCCGCCGTTCCCTCCTGCCGTCCCCGCCCGCCGTCCCCGCCCGCCGTCCCCTCCCGCGGTCCCTCCCCGGCGTCACCGCAGCGGCGGTTTCACCCGCGCGATCAGCCGCAGCGCACCCGGCATCCACCGCGCCAGGACGTATGCCGTCCGCGCCTCCACGGTGACCGGCACCACCGCCTCGTCGCGCACCACCGCCCGCAGGACCGCGGCGGCGACCCGCTGCGGCGGATAGCCGCGCACGCCGTACAACCGCGCCACCCGCCTCCGCAGCCGCCGCTCCTCCTCGGCGTCCGCGCCCGCGAACCGCGCGGTGGAGGTGATGGCGGTGTCGACGAAGCCGGGACAGATCGCCGACACGCCGATGCCCCGCTCCGCCAGCTCCGCGCGCAGGCACTCGCTCAGCATCAGCACCGCGGCCTTCGACGTGCCGTAGGCGGGCAGCGCCCTGGACGGCTGGAACGCCGCCGCCGAGGCGACGTTCACGATGTGGCCGCCCTGCCCGCGCTCCGCCATCCGCTTCCCGAAGAGCCGGCAGCCGTGGATCACTCCCCACAGGTTGACGTCCAGAACCCGCTTCCAGTCCTGGGTGGTGGTGTCGAAGAACGAGCCGCCCAGCCCGATGCCGGCGTTGTTCACCAGGACGTCCACCACCCCGTGCTCGGTGGTCACCCTCTCGGCCAGCTTCTCCATGGCCTGCTCGTCGGACACGTCCGCCTGCTCCGCCCACGCCCCCTCCGCGCCGCGACGGCGCGCCTCCCCTGCGGTGCGGGCCGCGGCCTCCGCGTCCCTGTCGACCGCCAGCACTCGTGCGCCCGCCTCCGCGAACGCGAGCGCGGTGGCCCGCCCGATACCGCTGCCCGCGCCCGTGACCAGGACCAGCTGCCCGCCGAACCGGTCGGCGTACGGCCCCGTGGCGGACGCCTCCGGCCGGCCCGCCTCCACGGACGTCACGAAGTCGGAGATCCAGGTCGCCAGCTGATCGGGGCGGCTGCGCGGGACCCAGTGCCGGGCCGGCAGCGTCCGCCGGGTCAGCCGCGGCGCCCACCGCTCCAGGTCCTCCGAGAGCCCCTCCGAGAGAAACGCGTCCTCCAGGGGCGTGATGAGCTGCACGGGGGCGTGCGCGTAGGCGTCCGCGCGCGGGCTGCGCAGCCGGCGCCGCACATTGTCCCGGTAGAGCCAGGCGCCGTGGGCCGCGTCCGACCGCAGGGACGCGGTCGGATAGCCGTCCCGGGGCACCTTCTCGAGGCGTGCGAGCAGCCGCGGCCAGGCCGTGCCGAGCGGCCCGCGCCAGGCCAGCTCCGGCAGCACGGGCGTGTGCAGCAGGTACACGTACCAGGACTTGGCGCCCTGGCCCAGCAGCTGGCCCACCCGGCGTGGGGTCGGCCGCTTCACCCGGCGTTCGATCCAGTGCCCGAAGTGGTCCAACGACGGGCCGGACATCGACGTGAAGGAGGCGATCCGCCCCTCGGTGCGGCCGGCCGTCACGAACTCCCAGGACTGCACCGAGCCCCAGTCGTGCCCCACCAGGTGCACCGGACGGTCCGGGCTGACCGCGTCCACGACGGCCAGGAAGTCGTCGGTCAGCTTCTCCAGGGTGAACCCGCCGCGCAGCGGACGCGGCGCCGTGGACCGTCCGTGGCCCCGGACGTCGTACGCCACGACGTGGAAGCGCCCGGCGAGCCGCGACGCCACCTCGGACCACACCTCCTTGCTGTCCGGGTATCCGTGCACAAGGACGACCGTCGGCCGCCCCGGATCGCCCAGCTCGGCCACGCACAGGTCGACCCCGTCCGTCCGCACCCGGCGCTCCCGCGCGCCTTCCAGTCCCGTCACACCGGCGAATCTGACAGTGGCCGGAGAGCCCGTCAACAGGGCCCCGAGCCTGTGCATAACTCTCAGGCAGGGCTTCCCCTACGGGCCCGTACGACTCCAGGCGGACTCCAAGACGGCTCTCCGGTCTGACGACCGGAGTGGCGCGGGTCACTAGTGTCATGGACGTGACTGTGATCGTGACCGAAAGCCTGAGCAAGCGGTTCCCCCGGGTGACCGCTCTTGACCGGCTCTCCGTGGACGTCGGGCCCGGTGTGACCGGACTCGTCGGAGCCAATGGAGCCGGCAAGTCCACACTGATCAAGATCCTGCTGGGTCTGTCCCCCGCCTCCGAGGGCCGCGCCGAAGTGCTCGGCCTCGACGTCGCCACCAAGGGCGCCGCCATCCGCGAGCGGGTCGGCTACATGCCGGAACACGACTGCCTGCCACCGGACGTCTCGGCCACCGAGTTCGTCGTCCACATGGCGCGCATGTCCGGCCTGCCGCCCACCGCCGCGCGGGAGCGCACCGCGGACACGCTGCGCCACGTCGGTCTGTACGAGGAGCGCTACCGTCCCATCGGCGGCTACTCCACCGGCATGAAGCAGCGCGTCAAGCTCGCGCAGGCCCTCGTGCACGACCCCCAGCTGGTCTTCCTGGACGAGCCGACCAACGGCCTCGACCCGGTCGGCCGCGACGACATGCTCGGGCTGATCCGCCGGATCCACACCGACTTCGGCATCTCGGTCCTGGTCACCTCCCACCTGCTGGGCGAGCTGGAGCGCACCTGCGACCACGTCGTCGTCATCGACGGCGGCAAGCTGCTGCGCTCCAGCTCCACCACGGACTTCACCCAGACCACTACGACCCTCGCCATCGAGGTCACCGACACCGACGAGCACCCGGACGGCACCCGCGCGGTGCGCGAGGCGCTCCACGCGCGCGGGGTGGACACCGAGGACGGCAGCGGGCTGCCCGGCGCCGGACACATCCTGCTGCTCACCGCGCAGGGCGAGCAGACCTACGACCTGGTGCGGGACGTCATCGCGGACCTCGGCCTCGGCCTGGTGCGCATGGAACAGCGCCGGCACCACATCTCCGAGGTCTTCACCGACAGCGACGAGAACCGCGACGAGGCACGGAAGGAGGCGGTCGGCCATGGCAGCTGAGCAGTCCATGCAGACACCTGCCACTGCACCGGGTGACACCCGTATCCACAACATCGGCTA
>KL568536.1:50536-54738 GCA_000715605.1 Streptomyces speibonae
GCCTGGGCCGCGGCTACGCCACCCGCTCGCTGTACTCGCAGTCCCTGCGCGGCGCCTACGGCCTCGGCCGCTCGGTGAAGTCCAAGGTGCTGCCGATGCTGCTGTTCGTGGTGATGTGCGTGCCCGCCGCCATCATGGTGGCCGTCGCCGTCGCCACCAACGCCAACGACCTGCCCGTCGACTACACGCGCTACGCGGTCATCATGCAGGCCGTCATCAGCCTGTACGTCGCCTCCCAGGCGCCCCAGTCCGTCTCGCGCGACCTGCGCTTCAAGACCGTGCCGCTGTATTTCTCACGGCCCATCGAGACCGGCGACTACGTGCGCGCCAAGTTCGCCGCGCTGGCCTCGGCGCTGTTCGTCCTCACGGCCGCTCCCCTGCTGGTGCTGTACGTCGGCGCGCTGCTGGCCAAGCTCGACTTCACCGACCAGACCAAGGGATTCGCACAGGGACTCGTCTCCGTGGCACTGCTCTCGCTGCTCTTCGCCGGCATCGGCCTGGTCATCGCGTCGGTCACCCCGCGCCGCGGCTTCGGCATCGCTGCCGTGATCGCGGTACTCACCATCTCCTACGGCGCGGTCTCCACGCTCCAGGCGATCGCGGAGGTGCAGAACGACGGCGACGGCGTCGCCTGGATCGGCCTGTTCTCGCCGATCACCCTCATCGACGGTGTGCAGTCCGCCTTCCTGGGCGCGACCTCCGCCTTCCCGGGCGGAGTGGGCCCGACCAACGCCGAGGGCGTCGTGTACGTCGTCTTCTGCCTCGGCCTGATCGCCGCGAGCTACGGCCTCCTGGTGCGCCGCTACAAGAAGGTGGGACTGTGACCACGCTCAGCATCGACCACGTCTCCCGCTGGTTCGGCAACGTGGTCGCCGTCAACGACATCACCATGACCATCGGCCCCGGCGTCACCGGCCTGCTCGGCCCCAACGGCGCCGGCAAGTCCACCCTCATCAACATGATGGCCGGCTTCCTCGCCCCCTCCACCGGCTCCGTCACCCTCGACGGACAGCAGGTGTGGCGCAACGAGGCCATCTACAAGCACATCGGCATCGTCCCCGAGCGCGAGGCGATGTACGACTTCCTCACCGGCCGCGAGTTCGTCGTCGCCAACGCCGAACTGCACGGCCTGGGCGCCAAGGCCGCCCAGAAGGCGCTGGCCACGGTCGAGATGGAGTACGCGCAGGACCGCAAGATCGCCACGTACTCCAAGGGCATGCGCCAGCGCGTGAAGATGGCCTCCGCGCTGGTCCACGAGCCGTCGCTGCTCCTGCTGGACGAGCCCTTCAACGGCATGGACCCGCGCCAGCGCATGCAGCTGATGGACCTGCTGCGGCGCATGGGCGACGAGGGCCGTACCGTGCTGTTCTCCTCCCACATCCTCGAAGAGGTCGAGCAGCTCGCCTGGCACATCGAGGTCGTCGTCGCCGGCCGGCACGCCGCCAGTGGTGACTTCCGCAGGATCCGCCGCCTGATGACGGACCGTCCGCATCGCTACCTGGTGCGCTCCAGCGACGACCGCGCGCTCGCGGCCGCGCTGATCGCGGACCCGTCGACGTCCGGCATCGAGGTGGACGTGGCCGAGGGCGCCCTGCGCATCCAGGCCGTCGACTTCGGCCGCTTCACGTCCCTGCTGCCCAAGGTCGCGCGCGACCACGGCATCCGGCTGCTCACGGTCTCGCCGTCCGACGAGTCCCTCGAGTCCGTCTTCTCGTATCTCGTCGCGGCGTAGGAGGCCCCTGATGTACGACCCCACAGTCGCCCGGCTCACCTACCGGGCCCTGCTCGGCCGTCGCCGGGCCCTCATCCTGGGCGCGCTGCCCCTGCTGCTGATCGCGATCTCCCTGGCGGTACGCGCCCTCGCCGGGGCCGACGACCAGACCGCCGCCGACATCCTCGGCGGACTCGCGCTGGCCACCATGGTGCCGATCATCGGCGTCATCGCGGGCACCGGGGCGATCGGCCCCGAGATCGACGACGGCTCGGTCGTGTACCTGCTGTCCAAGCCGATCAAGCGACCCACGATCATCTACACCAAGCTGATCGTCGCCATCGCCGTCACCATGGTGTTCTCGGCGCTGCCCACGTTCATCGCGGGCTTCGTCCTCAACGGCAACGGCCAGCAGGTCGCCGTCGCCTACACGGTGGCCGCGCTCGTCGCCTCCATCGCGTACGCGGCGCTCTTCCTGCTCCTCGGCACGGTCTCGCGCCACGCGGTGGTGTTCGGCCTGGTCTACGCGCTGGTGTGGGAGGCACTGTTCGGCTCCCTGGTGCCCGGCGCGCGCACGCTGAGCGTGCAGCAGTGGTCGCTGGCCGTGGCACAGAAGGTCGCCGGCGGTGACCTCGTCACCTCGGACGTGGGCCTGACGACCGCGACGGTCCTGCTCGCCGTGGTCACCGTGCTCGCCACCTGGTACGCCGGCCAGAAGCTGCGCGCGCTCACGCTCGCCGGCGAGGAGTGAGCGGCACCCGCTCCGGCCAGGACCCCCGACGGGACAGCGGCGCCACCGGTGATTTATTCGGTGGCGTCCGCGCCGCGCCGCGGGCAGAGTGAGAGTGTCCGCATCGCCGGGAACGTCCGGCGACCATGTGCCGGAAGGGAGCGGGACGATGTCCATGCACGGCAGTACGTCCAGCTCCCGTCGGGGCGGCCCGCGGCGGACTCCGGAGTAATCCCTACTGCTCCGTCGAGTCCGCCCCGCACGGGGAGCCGCCCGGGGCGGCCGCTTCGAGCGCGCGCATCGTGTCGCGCGGGCCGCCCACCCGGAGGATTGGCCGAGTGGTAAGGCACCGGTTTGCTCAACCGTGGTCGGGTCTACAGCCCGCGCACGTTCGATCCGTGCATCCTCCGCACAGCGCCGGGCATCAGCCCAGCAACCGCTCCACGACCACCGCGATCCCGTCCTCCTCGTTGGAGGCCGTGATCTCGTCCGCCACCGCACGCAGGTCCTGATGGGCGTTGGCCATGGCCACGCCGTACGCGGACCAGGCGAACATCGGCAGATCGTTGGGCATGTCGCCGAAGGCGATGGTGTCCGCGGCCTTCACGCCGAGCCGGCGCGCCGCCAGGGACAGCCCCGTCGCCTTCGACAGACCGAGCGGGAGCAGTTCGACGATGCCCTCGCCCGCCATGGTGACGGTGACGAAACCGCCCGCGGTGCGGGTGGCGGCCTCGGCGAGTTCGTCGGAGGTCAACGCCGGGTGCTGGATGTAGAGCTTGTTCAGCGGCGCCGCCCACAGGTCCGCCGCGTCGGTGAACGGGGTCGCGGGCAGCGCGCCCACGACCTCGTAGCCGGGGCCGACCAGCACCTCGCCGTCGAGTCCGTCGCGGCTGGCCGCCAGGTGCAGCGGTCCGACCTCCGCCTCGATCTTGGCGAGCGCCACCCCGGCCAGCTGCCGGTCCAGCGTCACCGAGGTCAGCAGCCGCCGCGCCCCCGCGTCGTACACCTGGGCGCCCTGGCCGCAGACGGCCAGACCGGTGTAGCCGAGGTCGTCGAGGATGGGGCGCGTCCAGGGCACCGCGCGGCCGGTGACGACGAGGTGCGCCGCGCCCGCCGCGGTGGCCGCGGTGAGCGCGTCACGGGTGCGGCGGGAGACCGAGTGGTCGTCCCGCAGCAGCGTGCCGTCGAGATCCGTGGCGATGAGCCGGTAGGGGAGGCCGCCGCTCACGTGGCGACCGGTTCCAGCAGCTCCCGGCCGCCCAGGTACGGACGCAGCACCTCCGGCACGCGGACCGAGCCGTCGGCCTGCTGGTGGTTCTCCAGGATCGCCACGATGGTGCGCGGTACGGCGCACAGGGTGCCATTCAGCGTGGCCAGCGGCCGCACCTTCTTGTCCTCGCGGACCCGGATCGACAGCCGGCGCGACTGGAACTCGGTGCAGTCCGAGGTCGAGGTCAGCTCGCGGTACTTGCCCTGGGTGGGGATCCACGCCTCGCAGTCGTACTTACGCGCGGCCGAGGAGCCCAGGTCGCCCGAGGCGACGTCGATCACGCGGAACGGCAGCTCCAGGGAGGTCAGCCACTGCTTCTCCCACTCCAGCAGCCGCTGGTGCTCCGCCTGCGAGTCCTCGGGGGCCACGTAGGAGAACATCTCGACCTTGTCGAACTGGTGCACGCGGAAGATGCCCCGGGTGTCCTTGCCGTGCGACCCGGCCTCGCGGCGGAAGCAGGGCGAGAAGCCGGCGTACCGCAGCGGCAGCCG
>KL568536.1:54954-59069 GCA_000715605.1 Streptomyces speibonae
GCGCCAGCCGGTCGGCGTCGATGATCTCGTCGCTGTGGTAGGCGGCCAGCGCCACCTCGGACGTGCCGACCAGGTACAGGTCGTCCCTCTCGAGGTGGTAGACGTCCTGCGCGGCCTGGCCGAGGAAGCCGGTGCCCGCCATGGACTGGGGGCGGACCAGCGCGGGGGTCAGCATCGGGGTGAAGCCGGCCGCGGTGGCCTGCGCCATCGCGGCGTTGACCAGGGCGAGCTCCAGCAGCGCGCCGATACCGGTCAGGAAGTAGAAGCGGGAGCCGGAGACCTTGGCGCCACGCTCGACGTCGATGGCGCCGAGCAGCTGGCCGAGCTCCAGGTGGTCCTTGGGCTCGAAGCCCTCGGCGCCGAAGTCGCGGGCGGTGCCGTGGGTCTCCAGCGTGACGAAGTCCTCCTCGCCGCCGACGGGGACGTCGGGGTGGACGAGGTTGCTCAGCTTGAGCAGGAGGTCCTGGGTCTCGGTGGCGGCGGCGTCGCGCTCGGCGTCGGCCGCCTTCACGTCGGCCTTGAGCTGTTCGGCCTTCTTCAGCAGCTCGGCCTTCTCGTCACCGGACGCCTTGGGGATGAGCTTGCCGAGCGACTTCTGCTCGGCGCGCAGCTCGTCGAAGCGGACGCCGGACGACCTGCGCCGTTCGTCGGCAGACAGGAGGGCGTCGACGAGCGCGACGTCCTCTCCACGGGCGCGCTGGGAAGCACGCACACGGTCGGGGTCCTCACGGAGCAGGCGAAGGTCAATCACGTGGTCAAGGCTACCGGTGCGGGATGGCCGTCCACGACTGGCTATAGGCGAGGGAATGATCACTTCCCGTTATGGGGTGAATGCGCATTGTGTTCAACGGGGTCAATAGCCGGAGCCCCGCCCCTTGAACGGGTCACTTCCAGGGTGCGCGGTTGACCGAATCCCTTACGCGGGGCGGGACTTGGGGGCCGCTTGTCCACAGGGATGCTCACTCCCGGACAAGTTATCCACAGGGTGTGGGGAAGATCTGTGGACTTCGGAATTGATCACTCCGAAACGCTCCGCGCCTCCTGGGGATTCCCCGCACAAACCCCCCTCCACCCCTACTTTTGAGTGGAAAGAGTTCCCTCCAAAGGGTTGACCAAGGGAAAACAATGGACGAAGGGAGGTGAAGGGTGGTCTACGGGGTGATGAATGCGATCACGGCTTGTAGGGCGATTTGTCGACGGAATCGCGCTTCCGTATCGACTTGTCCCCAGGTCGAGAAGCGGACCTGTGGATAACTCCTGTGGACAATGACAATCGGCAGGTAGGACCGGGTGGCCGGGAACACCCTCTGCTCAGAACCGGCCGTCCTGGCAGCGCGCCACCCAGTCCGCCGCATCCACGAACTCCGCGTCCGACGTCCCGGGGAACGGGGGCCGTACCTCCCCCGGCGCCATATCCGCCCGCGGATAGGAACCGAGGTAGCGCACCTGGAGACAGATCCGCTTGAGCCCCATCAGCGCCTCCGCCATCCGGCGGTCCGAGATATGGCCCTCGGCGTCGATGCAGAAGCAGTAGTTGCCGATCCCCGCCCCGGTCGGCCGGGACTGGAGCAGCATCAGGTTGATGCCCCGCGTGGCGAACTCGCCCAGCAGATCGCGCAGGCCACCGGGGTGGTCGTCGCGCTGCCAGAGCACGATCGAGGTCTTGTCGGCACCGGTCGGCGCCGCCGGCCGCGCCGGGCGGCCCACCAGAACGAACCTGGTCTGGGCGTTCTCGGCGTCGTGGATCTCCGTCTCCAGCGCCTCCAGGCCGTACCGGGCGGCCGCGAACTCACCGGCGAAGGCGGCGTCGTACCGGCCCTCCTGGACCAGGCGGGCACCGTCGGCGTTGGAGGCGGCCGACTCCCAGACGGCGTCCGGGAGGTGCTTCTTCAGCCAGTTGCGCACCTGGGGCTGCGCGGCCGGATGGGCGGTGACCGTCTTGATGTCCGACAGCTTGGTGCCCGGACGGACGAGCAGCGCGAAGGTGATCGACAGCAGCACCTCGCGGTAGATCATCAGCGGGGTGCCGGCGACCAGTTCGTCGAGCGTGGTGGTGATCCCGCCCTCGACGGAGTTCTCGATGGGGACGAAAGCGGCCTCGGCCTCGCCCGTCCGCACCGCGTCGAGCGCGGACTGCACGGACACGTACGGCGTCAGCTCGCGCGTCGCCGCCTCGGGAAGCGTGCGCAGGGCGACTTCGGTGAAGGTGCCCTCTGGGCCGAGATACGCATAGCTCGCTGGCATGTCCTCACCCTAATGGGCCCGCGGCTGTGGACGGCTTCCGGAATCCCCTCAGGGGTGACTCCGGGCCGTTCTCATCCCTCCAGCAACGCCTGCCCCACATACTCGCCCTCCGCCGTCCCGCCCGGAACGGCGAACAGCCCGCTCGCCTCGTGCCGGACGAACGGCGTCAGGGCGTCGCCGCGGTCCAGTTTGCGCTGCACCGGCACGAAACCGCGCAGCGGATCGGCCTGCCAGCAGATGAACAGCAGACCCGCGTCCGGCACCCCGTCCGTGCCGATGCCGTCGTGGTACGAGAAGGGCCGGCGGAGCATCGCCGCGCCGCCGTTCTGGTCGGGCCGGGTGATCCTCGCGTGGGCGTTGATCGGCACGACCAGGTTGCCCTCGGCGTCCGTCTTCTCCAGGTCCATCTCGGAGGTCTCGGTGCCCCCGGACAGCGGAGCCCCGTCGGACTTGCGGCGCCCGATGACGCCCTCCTGCTCCTTGACGGACAGTTTCTCCCAGTCGTCCAGCAGCATGCGGATACGGCGTACGACCACGTAGGAGCCGTTCGCCATCCAGGCGGGCTCGCCGCTCTCCGGTACGAAGATCCGCTGATCGAAGTCGGGGTCGGCGGGCTTGGGATTGCGGGTGCCGTCGACCTGCCCCATCAGATTGCGGGCGGTCATGGGATGAGCGGTGGCGCCCGGTGAGCGGTTGAAGCCGTTCATCTGCCAGCGCACCCTGGCCGCCGCACCGGCGTCCTTCTGCACGGCGCGCAGGGCGTGGAAGGCCACGAGGGCGTCGTCCGCGCCGATCTGCACCCACAGGTCGCCGTTGCTGCGCGCCTTGTCGAGGTGGTCGGAGGAGAAGTCCGGCAGCGGATCCAGGGCGGCCGGGCGCTGCTTCTCCAGCCCGGTGCGTTCGAAGAAGCTGTGGCCGAAGCCGAAGGTGAGGGTCAGCGAGGAGGGACCGGCGTCGCGCGCCACCCCGGTGTCGTCCTGTGCGCTCGGCTCACCCGCCATCAGCCGCCGGGCGGTGTCCGACCAGCGGCGCAACAGTGCGGCCGCCTCCTTGCGGCCGGCGCCGGGCGCAAGGTCGAAGGCGACCAGATGGCCCCGGGCCTGGAGCGGCTGGGTGATGCCGGGCTGATGTTTCACGTGAAACGGCACCCGGCCCTCACCGACCGAGGTCAGTGGAGTGGCTCCGGCGGGCGCCGACGCGTAGCCCACGGCCCCTCCCGCCGCTCCCAGGACGAGCCCGGTGGCGCCGGCCGTGCCGAGCAGCCGGCGCCGGGAGATGCCGCCCCGGGTGGTCCGGACGGACTCCTCCGTGGGTGCCTGTGGCGTACGGGTCTGTGGAATGGACTGGTCAGCCATGGTGGTTCAGCCGATCTTCGCGTTCTTCGAGACGGTCACCTGGTCGATGTCGGAGGTGCGCACGGTCACCTCGATCGTCCAGTCGCCCGTCATGGGGAGCTGCACTCCACTCGCCGACCAGTGTCCGGTGGTGATGTGGTCGGGGACGACGGGCAGCGGTCCGAGGTCCTTGGCGGAGAGGGTGAAGGCGACCTTCACCTCGGGAACGTCGACGGGGCGGCCGTCCGGGCCGTCGACGTAGACGTGCATGGCGTTGTCACCGACCCGGGCCGGCTCGAGGTCGATCGAGACGACACCCTTGCCGTTCTCGCCGCCGGTGTCGAAGGGCATGGTCAGAGTCACCGCTCCGGTGCCCTGGCCGGTGGCGGCGGGCGCGGAGGACGAGGCGGAGCCGGCCGCCTCGGCCTCCTGTTCCGTGCGTCCCGGCTCGGTCTGCGTCAGCACGGTGGTGACGGCGAGCAGGACCACGGCGACGCCCGCCTCGGCGAGTACGGAGCGACGCAGGCCGGTGCGGCG
>KL568536.1:59345-59583 GCA_000715605.1 Streptomyces speibonae
TCTCCATCGCGGCCCGCTGCCGGGCGAGCTGAGCGGCCCGCGCGGCCCCGGCCTTCGGGTCGGCGCCGTCTCCGGAGGCTTCCGGGGCCGCGTTGTCATGGGACTTCACGTCCAAGGCCGCACCGTCCCCTGACCTCGCTCCCGGAGCCGTGTCCTCCCCGGATTCCGCTCCCGAAGCGACGCCGTCCCCGAGCCCCGCCTTCGTGCCCCGCGCCTCGCCGCTCTCCCCGGCGGCCGC
>KL568536.1:59817-61584 GCA_000715605.1 Streptomyces speibonae
CCGCCACGCCCGCCCGCGTCGCGGACCGGTCCGTGTCGGACTTCTCCGCGGCGTCCTCCGGCGCGGACACGGCGTTCGCGGGTGCCTCCGCCAGCCGCGCGGTCCACCGCCGTGAGACGGAGGCGATCCCGACCAGCACCGCCACGAGCCCGATCTTGACGAGCAGCAGCTGCCCGTACCGGGTGTCGGTGAACGCCGACCAGGAGCCCAGTTGCCGCCAGCTCTGGTAGATCCCGGTGACGACCAGGGTGACCACACTGCCGAAGGCCAGCCGCGAGAACCGCTGGACGGCGTCCCGGCCGACCGGCGTCTCGGCGGGCGCCCGGAAGAGGGCGACCAGCAGCGCGGTGAGCCCGCCGAGCCACGCGGCGACGGCCAGCAGATGGAGCACGTCGACCGGCATGGCGACGCCCGGCTGGAGCCCCTGGGAGGCGTGCTCCGACATCGCCCAGCTCGCGGCGAGCCCGGCCGCCACCACCGTGCCCCCGACCGCGAGCCCGAAGGACAGGTCCCGCTTCTCCTCGTCCTTCCGCTTGTCGTAGGCCCCGAACAGGACCGCTATGAACAGCGCGGCCGCGGCGAGCAGCAGCAGCCGGGAGACCAGTGCCGCGCCGGTCTTGGTCTGGAGCACGTCCGCGAGCAGCGACAGGTCGAAGATGTCAGCCGGTTCCCCGGACGTGGTGTAGGAGCCGCGCAGCAGCAGCAGCCCCAGCGTGGCCCCGGTGAGCGCCAGCCATCCGGAGACCACCAGCCGCTGCACCGCCCGCACCCCGGCGCCGCGCCCCCAGCAGGCGAGCACGAACGCCGCCCCGCCGGCCAGGACCACGAAACCGGCGTAGGACACGTACCGGCCGATGCCGTACAGCACGCCGACCACACCGTCGTCGGAGCCCTGCGCCGAGACCGAGACGGACGTCTCGGAAGGGGCGCCGATGGAGAAGGTGAAGGCCCCGGCGACGGGATGGCTGTCCGCCGACACCACCTGGTAGGCGACGGTGTACGTGCCGTCGGGCAGCCCGCCGACCAGCGTCACGGTGTAGGTCGTGCCGCTCGGGTTGGCCGGGGCGCCCTTGTCCACCCGCTTGCCCTTGGGGTCGAGCACCCGCACGGCGTCGTCACCGACCGCGATCTGCTCGGAGAAGGTCAGCGAGACCTGGGTGGGCGCCGTGTCGACCACCGCACCCCGCGCGGGGTCGCTGTCGGTCAGCGCGGCGTGCGCGGACGCGGGAGCGGCCCCGGCGAGGAGCGCGCCGGTGACCACCAGGAACAGCAGCACCAGGGTCCGTACGCGGGGAGCGATGGTCTGGGTCACAGGGGTGTCTCCCTCAGTGTCCGGTCTTCGGGTTGTAGGTGGCCGCCTTCACCGGGATCTCGACCGTGAGGGGGGCGGACCGTTCGAAACGCAGCTCGACGGAAACGTTCTGGCCCTGCCGGGGCTTCTCTTTCAGCTGCTCGAACATCAGATGGCTGCCGCCGCTCTCCAGCACCAGACTGCCGTGGGCCGGGATGTCCAGGGACCCGGCCTCCTGCATGGCGCCGTCGACCGTCTCGTGGACGGTGACCTGGCCGGCGGCGTCGCTGCTGACCGAGGTCAGCCGGTCCGCGCCGTCGCCGTCGTTGGTGATGGTGAGGAAGCCGGCGGCCATGTCCGACACCGGCTGGGGCATGTAGGCCGAGCTCACGGACAGCTCCGCCCGGCCGTCGCCGGAGCCCGAGCCGTCCGAGCCGCCGCAGCCGGCGAGGGCCAGCGCCCCGACGACGGCCGCG
>KL568536.1:61805-62445 GCA_000715605.1 Streptomyces speibonae
CGGCCGCGGCCGCGGCCGCGGCCGTCCGGTACCTCACGGCTTCTCCCCCTTGATGATCTTGGGGAGATCCTTGGTGTAGTCGTCGACCGTGGCGTCCTCGCCGTAGAGGACGTAGCCGCCATCGGTCTTCGGGGAGAAGGCGATGACCTGGGTGCCGTGGTCGGAGACGGTCTTGCCGTTCTCGTCCTTGCGCGGCGGATTGATCGAGATGCCGATGCTGCGGGCGCCGGCCTGGATGGTGTCGAAGTCGCCGGTCAGGCCGACGACCTGGGAGTCGATGCCCTTGAGCCACGTGCCGAGCGCGGCGGGGGTGTCCCGCTCAGGGTCGGTGGTGACGAACACGATCCGCAGCTGGTCCTGCTGCTCCTGGGGCAGCTGCTTCTTGGCAACCGCGAGGTTGTTCATGGTCAGCGGGCAGACGTCGGGGCAGTGGGTGTAGCCGAAGTAGATCAGCGTGGGCCGGCCCGCGGTCTCCTCGCGGAAGTCGTACTCCTTGCCGCGGGTGTCCGTCAGGACGAGGTCCGGCTTCTCGAACGGCTTCTCGAGCACCGTGCCCGCCTTGTCCGAGCCGGGAGCCTCGGACACCAGGGAGACGGGGTCGCCGCTGTCGCTGTCGCTGCCGCAGCCGGAGAGGGTCAGG
>KL568536.1:62675-72264 GCA_000715605.1 Streptomyces speibonae
GGGTCAGGGAGGCGACGGCCAGCAGAGCCGCCGCCGCGAAGGTCTTCTTGCGCATGGAAGTTCCTGAAGGTGTGTGCTCCGGAGCGCACCGGGGCCACGGGACCGTGGACGGCACCTGGACGGCCCCGGCGCGCTCCGTGAAGAGGGAGGGAGGGGTCAGGCGGTCGTGCGCCGGCGACCGGCCAGGACGCCGTAGGCGACGCCCGCGGCACCGACCACGATGCCGACGACACCCAGGACACGGGCGGTGGTGTCGGTGCCGCCGGAGTCGCTCTCGGAGGCTCCGGAGGTCTCGGCGGAGGCGTTCTCGGCCTGTGCGGCGTCGTCGGCGGCCTTGTCGTCGCCCGAGGCGCCGTGGTGGTCCCCGGAGGCCGCGGAGAGGGCGAGCACGGGTGCCGGGTGCTCGGGCTCCTCCTGGCCCTCCTGCGGCACCTCGATCCAGCGGACGACCTCCTTGTTGGAGTACGTCTGCAGGGCCTTGAAGACGAGTTCGTCGGCGTCCTCGGGCAGCGTGCCCACGGAGACCGGGAACTTCTGGTAGAAGCCGGGCTCGATGCCGTCGCCCTGGGCGGTCCAGGTGACCTTGGAGACGGCCTCGTTGATCTTCTTGCCGTGCATCTCAAGCGGCTTGTCCAGCTTGGACTTGGTGACCTCGACGTCCCAGCCCTCGACCGGCTGGGGCATCACCGACGCCAGCGGGTGGTCGGTGGGGAAGGTGACCTCGAGCTTGGTGGTCGAGGCGTTGTCCCGCTCGTTGGGGACCTTGAAGCCGACGACCGCGTAACCGCCCTTCGCCGCCTCGCCCTCGGGCTGCACGCTGACGTGCGCGAGGGCCGGGGAGGACACGGCGAGAACGGTGACACCGGCGACGGCACCGGCGGCGGCGATTCGGGAAGCCTTCATGGCAGAAGCACTCCGCTTCGGTTGAGTTCTTGTCACTGACGGTGGGGAAGCGCCTCGTGCGCGGCCGGAGGGATCCTCATGCGGACGCCCCGGACGTACACCGGCGACGGAACGCACGCGCGCGTGCCGCACGCGAGCGCCTCCGCTCCTTCCCCCCGGGGGGATCCGGCAGTGGCGGAGTGGTGGTCGCGTCAGGCGGCGAGAGCGAGTGCGGCGACGGCGGCGGGCGGACCGCGGCGGATCACCGTGTGCTGGAGGACGGGGGTACGGGGCACCGAAGGCGCGAGCAGCGCGGTGCGTACCGCGCGCGGCGTCCGGTCGGGTGCTCCCGGGAGCCCGGAGCGCAGGGCGCGCACCAGGGAGAGCGCCGCGCGGAGGGCCCGTACGAGGGTGCCCTCGGCGACGCCGTGCGCCGACAGCTCGGCCAGGCGCAGCAGCGCCAGGTCGCCGCGGCGCAGCAGCCACCCCGCGGCCGTCGCCGCGAGGAGGTGGCCGAGCAGCATCGGCAGCGACGGCAGCAGGGCCGCGGAGGGCGCGGCGGCCGCCAGGGCGTCCGCCGCGTGGGGGTCCGTTCCGCCGGAGTGGATCCGCGCGTCGGTGAGGATCCGCTCGGCCTGCGCCGGGCTGATCCCCGCCGCGGTGGGCCCGCACAACAGCCGCGCGGCCTGCTCGACCAGCGCGGTGTCGGAGAGCGCGGACGACGGGCCCGTGCCGGACGTGCCGTGCTGCCCGAGGCCGAACAGCGTGTGCAGTGCCGTCTGGCCGAACGCCAGCATCGCCGCGATGCCCGGCATGGAACGGGTGCGCCCCGCGAGCGGCGCGGCGACGGCGACCGCGGCGAGGAATCCCGCGCCCAGCGTCCACAGCGGGACGGCGTCGCAGGAGGCGAGCGTGTGGCCTGCCCCGGCCAGCACGACGCAGACCGCGGCGAACACCGCGGCCCGCATGATCCGGAGTCCTCGTCCGGAGCGCCTCGTGCGCGGGTGGGGGGCAGACATGGCGGGCTCATCATCGCACCGGCCCCCTGTCCGCCGTACGGCAGGTCCGCAAGATGAGGTACGACCGGTAGATCACCTCTGGTACGGGCCGCCCCACATACACCGTTCGGCTCCGTCGCACACCCGCCGTATGGGCGGTATCACGTCAACGCCACGCTTACGAGCGAGGACTCAGGGCAATACGTAACGGTATGTCGAGCCGCAGCCAGGAGGCTGGAGCATGAGCATCTGGTGGTCACTCCATCTGCGGCGTGATGCCGCCAGCGTGCCGCTCGCCCGGCGCCTGCTGCTCGGCACCATGGAGACCGCGGGCGTCGACCCCGACATCTCCTACGACCTGTCCGTCGCCCTCAGCGAGGCGTGCGCGAACGCGGTCGAGCATGGCGGGGACGCCGCGCGCGAGGGTACCTCGGAGGCATACCGGGTGACCGCCTATCTCGACGGGGAGAAGTGCCGTATCGAGGTCGCCGACGCGGGCCCCGGCTTTCCCGCGGTGACGGGGGCGTGGGCCCGTCCGCCGGCCCGCCCCGCCGCGTCCGACGCGGAGCACGGCCGGGGGCTGTGCCTCATCCGGGAGCTCGCCGACCACGTCCACTTCGGCAACAAGCCGGGACGGGGCGGCGCGGTGGTGAGCTTCGACAAGATCCTCAAGTGGCGCGAGGACGCGCCACTGGTGGCGGTGTAGCGGCGGCGCGGTGACGGCCGGGCACGCGCGCGTGCCCGGCCGCCGTCGTGCGGTGTGTCGCGTGGCGCGTCAGCCCTTCAGACCCGCCATCCACGCCTCGACCTCGTCCGACCGCCGGGGCAGGGCCGCGGACAGGTTCCGGTTGCCGTCCTCGGTGACGAGGATGTCGTCCTCGATGCGGACGCCGATGCCCCGGTACTCCTCGGGCACGGTCAGGTCGTCGGCCTGGAAGTACAGGCCCGGCTCGACGGTGAGCACCATGCCGGGCTCCAGCGTGCCGTCGACGTACGTCTCGGTCCGCGCGGCGGCGCAGTCGTGGACGTCCATGCCGAGCATGTGACCGGTGCCGTGCAGCGTCCAGCGGCGCTGCAGACCCAGCTCCAGGACCCGCTCCACGGGTCCCTCGACCAGGCCCCACTCGACGAGCCGCTCGGCCAGCACCCGCTGGGCGGCGTCGTGGAAGTCCCGGTACTTGGCGCCCGGCTTCACCGCCGCGATGCCGGCCTCCTGGGCGTCGTACACGGCGTCGTAGATCTTCTTCTGCAGCTCGGTGTAGCGGCCGTTGACGGGCAGGGTGCGCGTGACGTCGGCCGTGTAGTACGTGTGCGTCTCCACCCCCGCGTCGAGCAGCAGCAGGTCGCCGGAGCGGACCGGGCCGTCGTTGCGCACCCAGTGCAGGGTGGTGGCGTGCGGGCCGGCGGCGCAGATGGAGCCGTAGCCGACGTCGTTGCCCTCCACGCGGGCGCGCAGGAAGAACGTTCCCTCGATGTAGCGCTCGCTGGTCGCCTCGGCCTTGTCGAGGACCTTCACGACGTCCTCGAAGCCGCGCACGGTGGAGTCGACGGCCTTCTGCAGCTCGCCGATCTCGAAGTCGTCCTTGACCAGTCGCATCTCGGAGAGGAAGACGCGCAGCTCCTCATCGCGTTCGGCGGTCACCTTGTCGGTGAGCGCCGCCTCGATCCCGGCGTCGTGACCGCGCACCACCCGGACCGGGCCGGTGGCCTCGCGCAGCGCCTCGGGCAGCTCGCGCACGTCGGAGGCGGGGATGCCGTAGAGCTTTCCGGCCTCGGTGAGGGAGTGCCGGCGGCCGACCCACAGCTCGCCCTGGCCGTCCAGCCAGAACTCGCCGTTCTCGCGGTTCGACCGGGGCAGGAGGTAGATCGTCTCCCGGTGGCCGTCGGCCGTGGGCTCCATGACGAGGACGCCGTCCTCGGTCTGGTTGCCGGTGAGGTACGCGTACTCGACCGACGCGCGGAAGGGGTACTCGGTGTCGTTGGAGCGGGTCTTCAGGTTGCCCGCGGGGACGACGAGACGCTCACCGGGGAAGCGGGCGGACAGCGCCGCGCGGCGCGCGGCGGCCCGGGCGGCCTGCGGGATCGGCTGCAGATCGTGCAGCTCGGTGTCGGCCCAGCCGCTCTTCATGTTCTCGGCCAGCTCGTCGGACACGCCCGGGTACAGGCCGTTCTTGCGCTGCTTGACGGGCTCCTCTTCGGCAGTCTCCGGGGTCTCCGGCAGCTCCTCCGCCACGGTCATCCTCCTCGATACGGCACTGGACCACCCCCCATCGTACGGTCGGGCGGAAACGGACGAACCGGCGAAGGACCTGCCACCTGGGACGCAACGGAACCGGCCTGGACGCGGCCGGCGCGGCGACGGAGGTGGTGCCGGGCCGTGCACGAGGGACCCGGCCTGGACGCGTCCCCGCGCGGTGACGAAGGCCGTGCTCGGCCGCACGGACCGGGCTGGGCGATGCGGACCGTGTTCGCCGGGCGGGCTGTGGGGAAGGGGACCTACCTGTCCGCGGCCCCGCGCGGTGACCGGGGGGTGTGCTCGGCCGGACGGGCTGTGCTGGGTGGCGTGGACCGCGTTCGCCGGGCGCAACGTGCTCTTGCCTGGGGCCCGGGCAAACCGCTTGCACGCGGCGACGGGGGTTGTGCCGGGCCGTGCACGAGGGACCCGGCCTGGACGCGTCTGCGCTCGGTGACGAAGGCCGTGCTCGGCCGCACGGACCGGGCTGGGCGATGCGGTCTGTGCTCGGCCGCGCGGGCCGTGCTGTTGCCCGGGATGGGGGAACCGGCTCGGACGCGGCCCGGCGCAGCGACGGGGGGCCGCGAAACTCGGCCAGGCGAATCGTGCTCGGCCGCGCGGGCCACGCTCGGCCGGGCTGGACAGCAGTGCCGGGCGATGCCGCCCGCGTTCGTCTGGCGGGCCGTGCGGGCCGGTGCGGCGTGGCTCTTCGCGTCGTCGGCCGGTCGAACCGTGCGCCGCTACTCGAACCGTGCCGCCAGCAGCACCACGTCCTCCGGCGAATCCCCGGTGTCCGCACCCTCCGGCAGCACCGCGCGCAGGACGTGGTCGGCGACGGCGCCGGGGTCACGGCGCAGCGGGGCGGGCACCCCGGCCGCCGCGGCGTGCAGCCGCGCGAAGGCGCGGTCCGTCGGATCGCCCGTACGGCGCAGCAGCCCGTCGGTGTAGAGCAGCACCGTCTCTCCCGGCTCCGCCTGGACCTCCACGCTCGGCGCCTCCCAGCAGGCGAGCATGCCCAGCGGGGCGGAGACCGACGTCTCGACGAACTCCGCGCGGTGTTCGCCGAGCAGCAGCGGCGGACTGTGGCCCGCCCCGGCGAGCGTGATCCGCCGCAGCGCGGGTTCGCAGTAGCCGAACAGCGCGGTGGCCGACCGGGCCGGCTCGGTCAGTCGCAGCAGCAGTTCCAGGTCGGACAGAACGGCGACCGGATCCTCGCCCTCCATCACGGCGTACGCGCGCAGCGAGGCGCGCAGCCGTCCCATCGCGGCGACGGCGCTGGGCCCCGACCCGGTGACGGACCCGACCGCGAGGCCGAGCGCGGCATCCGGCAGCGGCAGCGCGTCGTACCAGTCGCCGCCCCCGCGCGGGGAGGTGCGGTGCCGCGCGGCGAGCTGGACGCCGGCGACGCGGGGGAGCCGGGAGGGCAGCAGTTCCTCGGCCATCGTGGCCATGCGCGTGCGCGTGCGCTCCAGTTCGAGGAGCCGGGCCAGGTGCTCGGAGGCGTGGCGGACGTACAGACCGATGAGATGGCGCTGGCGCTCCGCCGGTTCGGCCGGCTCGTCGTAGAGCCACACCGCGGCGCCCAGACGGCCGGAGGCGCCGGTGCCCAGGGGGAGGGCGAAGCTCGCGGCGTAGCCGAGGCGGGCGGCGACCTCGCGGTGGCGCGGGTCGAGCCCCTTCTCGGCGAGCAGGTCGGGCTCGGCGATGCCGTCGTCGGCGGGCAGCCCGTCGAGGATCCTGCCGTACGACAGCGAGCTGCGCGGCACCGTCTCGATGTGGCCGAGGTCGGAGCGGGCCAGTCCCAGGCCGATGGAGGTGACCGGGCCGAGTCCGTCGGAGGGTTCCAGGGCGACGAGGCCGCGTCGGGCGCCGACCAGCGCGGCTCCCGCGCGGAGCAGTTCCTGGAGCGCTTCGTCGAGTGTGCCCGCGCGGACGAGGCGTTCGGTGAGTTCGTGGAGGGTCGTCAGGTCCGAGACCCAGCCGGCGAGCCGGTCCTGGAGCAGTGCGCCCGGGGCGTTCTGGGGGGTTGCGGGAGGGGCGGATGAGGTACCCGTGACGGGCGCGACAGTGTGTGCCGGTGCGGGAACCGTAGAATCGATTCCGGCCACTTTCGGAGGGTGCGGGGCATTCATGGCGTCCGGCTTTCCGACCGGTACGTACTGCTCAAAAGCATCGCAAACCCCCATGTCATTCTGCGTCGCCGGCAGTGTCTCCACATGTACACGTACTCGTGAGGAGATGTCCAGCATTGTCCTGCTGGGATTCCTGGTGTCCGTGGGGTTGAAGGGAACTCCCCGCAGACCCCTTGCCGAAATATGAAGTTGGCTTGAAACTGCCTCAGGGGGAGGCATATTGCGGTCGACTGGCCTTGCTCGACGGAAGCGTCACAGCGGTCGTGATGGGTACGTACTCGGTGAAGGCCAGGGGTGGTTGGAAACCGCTCGGGAACCTGGCGACGGACCCGGGCGTCTTAACCACCGACGACCGTGCCCCATCCTCCCGTGGCGGAGGCGGAGAGAACCACGCGCGACGTTAAACGCCAGACTTCGCCACCCCCACGCCACACCCGTACTTCTGATAGACGCAGTATGGGTGGAACGGCCGCGGAGGCAGCCCAAGCTCGGCCCAGAGGGGTTCCCCCTGCCCGGCGCGGGGGTGTGATGCGCCAACAGGTACGCACAGTGAAGTGATCGACACATGACGTGATGTGGACCACGGTGTTGCCAGGCGTGCAACGGAAAGGAACGAGCGCTCATGCGCGAGATCCTCGGAAGGCGACGCAGGCTCCTGTCCCGACGCGGCGACGGAGGGCCTGAGCTGATGGGCGCGGCCCTGACCTACGCCGCGCAGTGGCAGTGGCCGGTACTCCCCGGCGTGGCGGCCGACCCGCAGGGCCGGTCCCGCTGCGGCTGCCCCGACCCCGAATGCACAGTGCCGGGCGCCCACCCGTTCGACCCCGGCCTCCTCGCCGCCACCACCGACGCCCGCATGGTGCGCTGGTGGTGGAGCAACCGGCCGACGGCGCCCATCGTCCTCGCGACCGGCGGCAGGGCCCCGTGCGCGGTCTCGCTGCCCGCCGTGCCGGCCGCCCGCGCCCTGGCCGCGCTCGACCGCCGGGGCATGCGGCTGGGCCCGGTCGTCGCCTCCCCCGACCGCTGGGCGATCCTCGTCCAGCCGTACTCCATGGAGCAGCTGGGCGAGCTGCTGTACGCCAAGGACTTCGTCCCCGGCTCCCTGCGCTTCCACGGTGAGGGCGGCTACCTCGTCCTGCCCCCGTCCGAGACCGCCCAGGGCGGGGTCCGCTGGGAGCGCGCGCCGCTGCCCGGCTCGGCCACACCCTGGGTGCCCGGTGTCGAGGCCGTGGTGGACGCCGTGGTCGAGGCCCTCACCCGTACGGGTGTGAGCGCGCCCGAGATGTAGCGCGTCCCGGCGCGTGCCGCGCCCGGGGGGCCGCCGCGGGCGGCTATCTTCCCGGGGCATGCCGCGTCATGCCGGGGGCCGCGCCCGGGCCTTCCGAAGAGCTCGCCCGCTCGTCCTCGCGGGCGTCGTGGCGGCGTGCGCGTTCGCACTGCCGACGGCCGTGGAGTCCGTGGTACGGCCCGCCCCGCGCGGTGACGGCAAGGCACCCGTTCCGGGCGCCGCCGCCCCGTCGCCACCCGGCCCGCATCTGTCGACCGCCCTGCGCTGCGGTCCCGCGGTCTCCTCCCCCGACGGCATCGAGGCACAGACCTGTGTGGTGGCGCAGGGCGAGGAGATCTGGGCACGGACGTACTACCGCAACGCCACGGGAGAGGCGCGGTCCGCCGCGCTGAGCCTCACGGGGCCCGGCGGCCGTACCGTCCGGACGCGGTGCGCCGTGTCCGCCGACGACGAACCGGCCCTGTGCGAGACACCGCGCGAGAGCGGCCACGCGGACCTCGCCCGCCACACGGCCGTGGCGGAGTTCGCCCACCACGCGGGGCAGGGGACACTGCTGCTGCGCGCGGGGAGCGACTGAACGCCCGGGACGAGCCGTTGCCCCGCGGACACCGGAATCGCCGACGGGGCCGGGAGAGCCGACTTGGCGGAATGGGAACCCCGGACGTCCGGAACGGGGGTTTCCGACCTGCGGAACGGGGGTCTCCGACCGGCGGATGGAAGTCCCAGGCGGCCGGAACGGGAAGCGCGGCCCGACGCACTGGCGTCCCGAGGAGCCGGAACGCGGGTCACCCGGCACGCCGAAACGGAGATCCCGGTCGGCCGGAACGCGGGTCATCCGGCCCCGGGCAACGAAGATCCCGGGCGATCGAAAGAGGGCCCCGAATCGAGGGAACGGAGGTCCCGAGCAGCCGGAACGAGGTGCCCGGTCCCGCGGGACCGGGAGCCGCCCACGGCACGGCCGAGTGCCCGGAGGCGGGTCGCGTCGCGTGCGCGGAGAACCGGCACACAAAGACCCGGTTGCTGGCGACGGGGGATGCACCAGCAACCGGGCTATGGGAACGGTAACAAGAGATCGGCTGTTCGCAAATTCGATCTCGGCTTTTCCGGTCACCGATTTGCTTGTCCGTGACGGGAGTTGCCCATGGGGCGGGTGGTGCGCGCCCGGGCGTTTCCGCCGGCCGGCCGCCGGCGGAACCCCTGCCGCGCGGTGCCTCAGTTGAGGGTGACCTGGCGGTTCGTCAGACCGCCGCGCGCCCGGCGCTCGTCCGCGGTGAGCGGTGTGTCCGTCGCCAGGGCCTCGGCGAGCCGCTCCGCGAACTCGGCCGCGGGCTTCTCCACGTCCTCGGCGCCGACCCCGCTGGGCAGGTCCCAGACCGGCACGGTGAGCCCGTGAGCGCGGAAGGAGCCCACGAGACGGGTGCCCTCGCCCAGGGAGGACCGCCCCGCCGCGTGCAGCCGGGCGAGAGCGTCCAGAAGCCGCTCCTCGGGGTGCGGCATGACCCACCGCAGGTGGTTCTTCTCGGGCGTCTCGCACCAGTACGCGGAGTCCACGCCCGACAGCTTGACCGTCGGGATGGCGGCGGCGTTGGCCCGCTCCAGGGAGGCGGTGACGTCCGGCGTGGCGCTCTCCGGGTCGGGGACCCAGAACTCGAACCCGCTGTGCACGACCGGCTCGAAAGCGCCCTCCGGCGCCAGCAGATCCTGCAGCCGGGGCCCGTCGGCGGGAGCGCGCCGGCCCTGCACCGGCGTACCCGGGTCGGCGGTGAGCGCGCGCTGGAGCGTGTCGGCCAGATCGCGGCTGATGTCGCCGGAGGAGGTGTCGTTCTGCAGACCGAGCAGCACCGAGCCGTCGTCGCGGCGCAGCGCGGGCCAGGCCATCGGCAGCACCGTGGCCAGCGTGACCGACGGGACTCCCTCGGGCAGGCCGTCCTTGAGCGTCAGCTCGACGGTGGCGGCCGGCACCAGTTCGCGCAGCGCCACCCAGTCGCATTCGCCGGGCAGGCCCTCGAAGGGGCGGTGCACCAGCTCGGTCACGGCGTGCGCGGCGGCGCGGCCG
>KL568536.1:72502-75195 GCA_000715605.1 Streptomyces speibonae
CGCAGGGGCAGGGCTCGCGGGCGCCGACGACCGGAATCTGCCCGTCCGTGAGCTGCGGGCGCTTGGCCTTCGTCTGGGGTCGCTTCTTGGCCATCGTGGGTGTCTCCCGGTTACGGCTCGTCTCGTACCCGCGCGAGCCTAGCCGTTCGCGCCACGGCCGTCGGGAACCTGTGGACAACGTGCCGGACCGCGCACCCCGCGGGCGCGGCGGACGGCGGCGTGCGGTTCCCGCCCGCGGCCGGTGGGCCGTCAGCCCAGGTCGTCGAAGACGTCCGCGAAATCGAGTTCCGGCAGGCGGGAGGCCGGGGGAGCGGTCACCCGCGCGGCGAAGTCCTCGCGCCGGTGTCCGGCCGAGGCGTCCGGGTCGTGGACGTCGTCGTGGACGACCACCCACACCGTGACCTCGCCCGGAACCTCGTCGCGTACGCCCCAGTCGTCGGCCAGCGCGGTGACGATGTTGAGCCCGCGGCCGCCGTGCGCCGTGACCGACGGCGTGGCCGGCGCCGGACGGGTCGGGCCGCCGCCGTCCGTGACCTCGACGACGAGCCTGCCGCACGGATCCACCCGCCAGGCGGCCCGCACGTCGCCGTCCCCGGCCAGGGCGTCACCCAGGGGCCGGCCGTGCCTGCACGCGTTGCTCAGCAGTTCGGAAAGAATCAGCACGGCGTCGTCGATGACCGAATCCGGCACGCCCCCGTCGCGCAACTGCGCGCGCATACGGCGCCTCGCCTTCCCCACGCCCGCAGGGCCATGGGGTACGGCCATGCTCGACGACGTGGGCACCTCCTGTGCCACCACCAACGCCACCCCCGAGACCTCCTTCGCCCCACGCCACGGTGTGGATGCCCCAATGGCCTGAACCGGAAACCGGCCAATCCATGAGCGGTGACGCACTCGGAACGAGTGAACACGCACTGAACGCGCCGGAGCACTTCCTGTAGCCGTGTGGCTGGAATTCGTCGGTGTGGCCGAGATGTGAGGATGCTCCCGGCCGCAGTACGCGGTCAAGACACCTGCGGGGAATTTCCGGGACGGATGGGAAGGATGTGACACGAGGGGACCCATCGCGAGGCGGCCGGCAGGGCGCGCCGCTCACCGGTCGGGGCCCGTCGTCCGGCGGTCCGGCCCGCCGCCCGCCGGTCCGGGCCGTCGTCGGGCCCGGTTCAGCGTCCGAGCCGGTCGAGCACCGCGCGGGGACGGTTGGTGATGATGGCGTCGACGCCCAGGTCCACGCAGCGGTCCACGTCCTCCGGTTCGTTCACCGTCCACACGTGCACCTGGTGCCCGGCATGCTTGAGACGCTCGATGTACGCCGGGTGGCTGCGCACGATGCGGATCGAGGGGCCCGAGATCCGCACACCGACGGGCAGCCGTCCGTCACGCAGCCGCGGTGTGACGAACTGCGTGAGGTGGACCGTGGGCAGCGTCGGCGACGCCGCCAGCACGCGGTGCAGCGACCGCGCGGAGAAGCTCATCACGCGCACGGGCGAGTCCTCGGGGGTGGCGGGCGCGTCCAGGCCGAACCGCTTGAGCAGGAGCAGCAGCCGCTCCTCCACCTGTCCCGCCCACCGCGTGGGGTGCTTGGTCTCGATCGCCAGCTCGACCCGGCGCCCGGCGTCGGAGACGAGCTCGAGCAGCCGCTCCAGGGTGAGGACGGAGGTGGCCTCCCGGTCCTCCGGACGGTGCTCCCAGTCGGGCTCCTCGACGCGCGGCCCGCCCGCGGGGCCACGGCTCTTCCACGACCCGAAGTCCAGGGCGGCGAGGTCGGAGAGCTCGAGCGCCGACACCGCACCGCGCCCGTTGGACGTACGGTTGATGCGGCGGTCGTGAACGCACACGAGGTGACCGTCGGCGGTCAGGCGCACGTCACATTCGAGCGCGTCCGCACCATCCTCGATCGCCTTGCGATAGGCGGCCAGGGTGTGTTCGGGAGCGTCCTCGGAGGCCCCGCGGTGCGCGACGACTTGGGTCGGGTGCTGACGTGCGTGGGTCACCGCGTCATGGTGCCACCACGTGCGGGCGGACGAGCGCACGGAGTGGCGTGAACCGTCTCGACGTCCGGTCGGAGGCATCGGGGTAGCGCGCCTTATGTGTGCAATGCCCTATATAAAGTACGTGAGTAATGCCCTATATAAAGAGTGCCCCCGGACCCACAGGCACGGCTTATCGTGCCCTGACGGCCCGTGGGAAAGGCTGACGTCATACAAAGGGACGTGCACAGCTGCATCGCGCCGGACTCGTGGACGTGCGTGAACGAGCCGGACCGAGTGCGACCGAGAACAACAGCCGTGGATCGAGGAGAGAAGCTGTGAGCACCGAGAACGAGGGCACCGCGGTACCCCCGGCCCCGTCCGCACCGCCGCCCGCGCCGGTGGATGCTCCCGCTGCCTCGGCGCACCAGGGGTACGCCGCCCCGGGCGCGGTTCCGGCTCCGCCCGCGGGCGCACCGGCCGCGGACACCGCCACACACGACACGGCCCCGCAGCCCCCGACGGCCGGGACCGCCGCGTACGGCCCCCGTGACAGCGACCCGAACCAGGACCCCGCCTCCCCCGGCGCCACGCCCGCCGGCCCCCCAGCCGGGGCGCACGCCTCCTCCGCCCCCGACGCGTCCTGGCCCCCGCCCCCGCCGCCGTCCACCCCGTCCTTCGGCGACGGCGGCGCGGGACACGGCGGATGGGGCTCGTCGTACC
>KL568536.1:75508-76127 GCA_000715605.1 Streptomyces speibonae
GGCCAAGGAGAACGACAGCAGCGACTCGACGACCGTCTCGTCGTCCACCAGCGGCGGCAATGTCAAGCGCGAACCGGGCACGGTCGCCGCCGTGGCCGCCAAGGCGCTGCCCAGCACCGTCACCATCGAGGCCGAGGGCCGCAGCGGCGAGGGCGGCACCGGCACCGGGTTCGTCTTCGACAAGCAGGGCCACATCGTCACCAACAACCACGTGGTGGCCGAGGCCGTCGACGGCGGCAAGGTGACCGCGACCTTCCCGAACGGCAAGAAGTACGACGCGGAGGTGGTCGGCCACGCACAGGGCTACGACGTCGCCGTCATCAAGCTCAACGACGCCCCCTCGAACCTGAACCCCCTGGCCCTGGGCAACTCCGACGAGGTGGCCGTCGGCGACTCGACGATCGCGATCGGCGCGCCGTTCGGCCTGTCCAACACGGTCACCACGGGCATCATCAGCGCGAAGAACCGCCCGGTGGCCTCCAGCGACGGCAACGGCAGCCAGGCCTCCTACATGAGCGCCCTGCAGACCGACGCGTCCATCAACCCCGGCAACTCCGGCGGCCCGCTGCTGGACGCGCAGGGCAACGTCATCGGCATCAACTCCGCGATCCAGTCCACC
>KL568536.1:76355-78363 GCA_000715605.1 Streptomyces speibonae
ATCCAGTCCACCAGCAACGGCGGCTTCGGCACCGGCCAGGCCGGCTCCATCGGCCTGGGCTTCGCCATCCCGATCAACCAGGCCAAGTACGTCGCCCAGGAACTGATCAGGACGGGCAAGCCGGTGTACGCGAAGATCGGCGCGTCGGTCTCCCTGGAGGAGACGACGGGCGGCGCGAAGATCACCGAACAGGGAGCGGGCGGCTCCGAGCCCGTCGACCCCGGCGGCCCCGCCGACAAGGCCGGCCTCCAGCCCGGCGACGTCATCACCAAGCTCGACGACCGGGTCATCGACTCCGGCCCCACCCTGATCGGCGAGATCTGGACGCACAAGCCGGGCGACGAGGTCACGATCACCTACGAGCGCGACGGCAAGGAGCGCACCACGGAACTCACCCTGGGCTCCCGCGTGGGCGACAACTGACCCCACCCCCGCCGCCCGAACCCGTTACCCTGGTCCCCGCGCCGCCGATCACCGGCAGGCGCGGGGAGGTGTGCCCGAGCGGCCGAAGGGAACGGTCTTGAAAACCGTCGTGGCAGCGATGTCACCGTGGGTTCAAATCCCACCGCCTCCGCGCATCAAGCACTGAAAACGGCCCCTGACCCGGAAGGAAACTGGTCAGGGGCCTTTCCCGTGCCCGGCTCCCTCGGCTCCCCGCCGTTCCCTGCGACTCTCCGGTCGACCGGGCACGCGAGGGGCACGGAAGGGGAACGCGCGACCTGTACGTTCCGGAAACGCGAGAGGCCCCGGATCTCTCCGGGGCCTCTCAGCTGTGTGCACTCGGCAGGATTCGAACCTGCAACCTTCTGATCCGTAGTCAGATGCTCTATCCGTTAAGCTACGAGTGCTTGGCTTTTCAGTTTTCTCGCCGCTCCCGGCCCTTGCGGCCCGCTCGCGGCGACAGGAAGAACATTACATGACTGCCGCCGCCATGTGAAATCCGTTTGGTGCACCCCTTGTGACCTGCGTAAACGTGGTTTCGGAGGAGGTACGGACGAAGCCCCGGCCGCTGGGGCCGGGGCTTCGTGGTGGGGGCGGAGGCGGAGGGATTTGAACCCTCGATGGGCTTTAAGACCCAAACCGCATTAGCAGTGCGGCGCCATAGACCGGACTAGGCGACGCCTCCATGCACAGGCCTTCCACGCGTGAGCGCGAGCGGGTCGGTGCGTGCCGATGATGACACAACCGCGTGGGGTGTCACCAATCGGTGCCCACGGTACTAGGCAGGAAGCCCACAGGGCAAAGCCCCGCGCGGCGACGGGGCGCAGGGGGGGTAAAGGTCCCGCGAAGGTTCCGGTCGCGTCGGTGCAGGCCGCGCGCGTTCCGGGCGTACCGGGCGTCACATTGCGGTCACTTCCTGATGCAATGTCCGGCCCATCCGGCGTCCCTGGCGTACCCCCAGCCCTTAGACTCCCTCCCGTGACACGTTGCGGGCGGATTGGCAAGATGGCCCGAGCGGTCGGCACATCGCGGTAACAGGAGGGAAGCGTCTCGTGAGCAGCAGGCCATCCCGAGGCGCTGCTCGCCTCGCAGCCATACTGGACGCGCTTCCCGACGCCCTCGTGCTGGTCAACGCCAACGGAACCGTCGTCAACGCGAACACCATCGCCCTGGAGGCCTTCGAGGCCCCGGGCACCGCCCTCGTGGGGCGGGGGCTGCTGGATCTGCTGCCGCAGTTCGACAGCAAGCTCATCCCGGGTTCCATGCGGCGCCCCGACCACATCGACCCGCGCGGGCGCACCAAGCCGACGCGGATGATCGCGCGGCGCACGGACGGCAGCGAGTTCCCCGTCGAGGTCACCAGCGCGAACCTGGAGACCGGCCAGCAGGCGTACGACAACTACGGATACACCTCCGACGAGCTGCTGATGCTCGTCGTCCGCGACCTCTCCGGCACCGTCGACACCGAGGCCGAGCTGGCGCGTTCGCAGCGGCAGACCGAGATGATCCTGCGCGCCGCCTCCGAGGGCGTCGTCGGCACCGACACCGACGGACGGATCGTCCTCGT
>KL568536.1:78536-79769 GCA_000715605.1 Streptomyces speibonae
GCCTCCGAGGGCGTCGTCGGCACCGACACCGACGGACGGATCGTCCTCGTCAACCCGGCCGCCGCCCAGATCCTCGGCTACCGGGCCGGCGAACTCGGCGGACGCGAGCTGCATACCCTCGTCCTGCACTCCCGCGCCGACGGCTCCCCCTTCCCCTACGACGAGTCCCCGCTCGCCGACACGCTGCGTTCCGGGCGCAAGCACCGGGTGCGCGGACAGGTGCTCTACGCCAAGAACGGCGACAAGCTGCCCGTCGACCTGACCACCGCGCCGGTGCGCGACGGCGACCAGCTCGTCGGCGCCGTCATGACCTTCCTCGACCGCCGCCCCTACGACGCCCTCCTCAAGGAGAAGGAGAAGGGCGAGCAGGAGCACGCCGAGGCACTGGAGCGGCTCGCCGAGGAGCACGGCTCCGAGCTCACCGCCCTGCGCCAGAGCCACGTCACCGAGCTGGAGCAGCTCAACGAGCGGCACGCCGAGGAGCTCGCCGCCAACGAGGAGCGCTACGCCGCGCTCGGCGAGCGCGAGAAGGACCGCTACGAGGCCCTCGCCGCCCGGCACGACCAGCTGCTCACCCTGCTCGGGCAGTCCCTGCGGGGCCCGCTGGACGAACTGCGCCGCGAACTGTCCGCGCTGGCCGCCGACGACGCCGGACAGCTGTGGCCCGAGGCCAACCAGGTGCTCCACCACCTCTCGGCCGGCTACGCCCGGATCACCACGCTCATCGACAACGTCCTCGGCTACCAGCGGCTCGACACCGGTGCCGAGCAGGTCGCCCGTACGAAGGTGATGCTCGACGCCGTCGTCGCCGCCGGGGTCGACGGCGCGGTGGAGCTGATCGGTCCCGGCCGGGTGCAGTTCGCCGTGCACGCGCCGCCCATCGAGGCCGAGGTCGACCCGCGGCTGCTCGCGACCGCCCTCGCCCATCTGGTCGCGGACGTCGCGGGCGTCGACGCGACCGGTAACACCCCTCTGTCGGCGGGCGGCTATCTCGACAACACCGTCGTGGTGGCGGCGGCCCAGCGCGGTGAGGTCGTCCGCATCGAGGTGCGCGGGCCGTACAGCGGCGGCGACCCGGTGCACGAGCCGATCGTGCGCGGAATCGTCCGCGCCCACGGCGGCGTGCTGCAGACGCACGAGGTGCCGGGCATGAGCGGCAGCGCGTTCGTCCTCGAGGTGCCGATCGGCGGCGGGGCGGGGGCCGTGGCGGCTCCCGAGGCACCGGTCCCGGCC
>KL568536.1:80015-80350 GCA_000715605.1 Streptomyces speibonae
CCGCGCGGCGGCCGCCGAGCCCGCGCAGGCACAGCTTCCGGCCCAGGCGTCCGCCGAGGGGGCGGCGGTCTCGGGCGGCACCGGTCGCCGTCGGGGCCGGCCCGCCGAGGACGCGCCGGCCGGCGGGCAGCTCGAACTCGCCGGTGCCGGGGTGTCCGAGGGCGCCGTCGTCACTGCCGCCGAGCACGCGGCGGGGGCCGCCGCGTCGAACACGGCACTGGGCGGGACCGTACCGCCGCAGGGAGTGCCCGCGCCGTCCGGGCGGCGTGCCCGGCGCGCGTCCGGCGATCAGCACGCGCTGCCGGCGGCGCTGCCCGCTCCGGCCGGCTCCGGGG
>KL568536.1:80612-81622 GCA_000715605.1 Streptomyces speibonae
CGCTGCCGCCGGCCGAGGCGGACCAGGCGGTGCCGGCCGGTCAGGCCGAGGCCGTCGGGCAGGCCGCGCAGCCGGGTGCGGGCGGGGCCGCCGCCCCCGGGGACGTCATGGCCGACCACGGCCGCCACGACGCCGTACCGCACGACCAGGCCGGTGACCACACCCCGCCGCAGCCGCATCCCACCAGCGCCCCGACCGGTCGCCGGCGCCGGGTGGCCGCCCCGCCGGCGGAGGCCGGGCAGGTGCCGGTCGTTCCGGCGCCGGGGAACCCGGAGCAGTGGGGGGCAGTGCCTCCGCAGGGAACATCGGCGGCGGAGCAGGGGACTGCGGTGCCGGAGCAGGGAACTCCGGTGGCTGGGCAGGGGACTGCCGGGCAGGGAACTCCGGTGGCAGGGCAGGGGGGTCCCGTGGCTCCGCAGGGAGGTCCGGTTCCTCCGCAAGGGGGGCCTGTGCCTCCGCAGGGACGTCCGGTGGCTCCGCAGGGGGCTCCTGTTCCGCCGGACGGGGCGGCTTCCGGGCCCGGGCAGGGCGTGCCGGGGGCCGTTGCGCCGCAGGTGCCCGCGGCACAGGTGCCGCAGCCGTCGCAGCCTGCGCAGAACCAGGCCGTCGCCGCGGAGTACACGCCCGCGCCCGCACCGCCCGCGGCACCGCTTCCCGCCGCGCAGCCGCTTCCCGCCGAAGCCGCGCCACCCGCGCCGCCCGCGCAGGGCACCCCGGCCGAGGGCACCCCTGCCCCGCAGTCGTGGCCCGCGGCCGGTGACAGCTCCGGCGCAGGTACACCCGTACCCCAGCCCCAGCCCCAGTCCCAGTCCCAACTGCAGGCCACGCCCGCCGCCGGTACCCCGTTGCCGCCCGAGAGCCCGGCGGCGACGCCGCAGCGGGCGGCGCAGCCGTTGCCCGCGGAGGCCGCCGCGCCGGTGGACCCGGACTCCACACAGGGGCGGGCGATCAGCGTGCGCACGCTGGGGCAGGGCGTGCCGTTCGACCGGCAGGCCGCCCAGGTGCAGCAG
>KL568536.1:81855-85092 GCA_000715605.1 Streptomyces speibonae
CGCCTCCTCCGCACCAGCCCGGAGGGTCCGGGCGGCGGCGCAAGCTCGGTACACGGCCCGACCCGGCCGCGTCCGGCGAGCAGAACGCCCGCCCGCACCCGCCGGCCGAGCCCGCGCCCGCCGCGCAGGCACCGGCCCAACGCAACGGCACCCCGGCGGCCGCCCAGGCCCCCGCCCCGGCCCAGGCACCGGCGCAGCCCCAGCCGCAGCACTCGCTCGCCGGCCAGTCCCGGCTCGCGCCCGGGACCGAGGGCACCGGGCGTTCGTACGCCATAGGGGCGCCCGACGCGAACGCCGCCGAGGGGCCCGAGCCGCTGGACGGTCCTGGCGGCGCCGTGGAGGTGGCGGACCCGCCGCGTCCGCAGCCCATGGACGACGAGCTGCCGCCGGAGCCGCTGGACAACCCGCGCCGGCTGCTGGTGTGGCCCGCGCCGGACGTCTCGACCCAGCAGGCGCTGAGCGACCGGGGCTACCGGCCGGTGGTCGTGCACTCGCGCGAGGAGGTCGACGCGCAGATCGCGGCGTTCCCCGCCGCGCTGTTCGTGGACCCGCTGACCGGTCCGATCACGCGCACGGCGCTGCAGTCGCTGCGCCAGGCCGCGGTGGCCGCCGAGGTGCCGGTGCTGGTCACGGCCGGGCTCGGGCAGGCCTCGCGCGACGCGGCGTACGGTGCCGACCCGGCCGTCCTGCTGAAGGCGCTCGCGCCGCGCGACAGCGAGCAGCACCCTCCGCGCGTGCTGCTGATCGAGGAGCACGCGGAGATCGCGCTGGCGCTGACCGGGACGCTGGAGCGGCGCGGTATGCAGGTCGCGCGGGCGGCGAGCGACGGCGACGCGGTGTCGCTGGCGGGGCAGTTCCGGCCGAACCTCGTGGTGATGGACCTGATGCAGGTGCAGCGCCGGCAGTCCGGGATCGTGGACTGGCTGCGGGCGAACGGCCAGCTCAACCGCACCCCGCTGGTCGTCTACACGGCCGCCGTCGACCAGGCGGACCTGCCGCGGCTGGCCGCGGGCGAGACGGTGCTGTTCCTCGCGGAGCGGTCCACCAGTGCCGAGGTGCAGGAGCGGATCGTCGACCTGCTGTCGCGGATCGGGACCAACTGACCGGCGTCCGCCCCACGCCCCACGCACCGCGCACGGCATACGACGCGCGCCGGGCGGTGAGCGGGGAACACCCCTCGCCGCCCGGCGCGTCGCCGTACGGGTGTCAGATCCGCGTGACGTCCAGCGAACCCTCGGCGTACTGCCGGCGCAGTACCTTCTTGTCGAACTTGCCGACGCTGGTCTTCGGCACCGCCTCGATCACCGTCCAGCGCTCCGGGAGCTGCCACTTGGCGATCCCGCCCTCCTCCTGGAGGAAGCCGCGCAGCGTGGTGAAGTCGGCGGTGGCGCCCTCCTTGAGGACGACCGTGGCCAGCGGGCGCTCGCCCCACTTGTCGTCGGGGACGGCGACGACGGCCGCCTCGGCGACGTCCGGGTGGGCCATCAGCGCGTTCTCCAGCTCGACCGAGGAGATCCACTCGCCGCCCGACTTGATGACGTCCTTGGCGCGGTCGGTCAGGGTGAGGAAGCCGTCGGGGCTGATGACGCCGACGTCGCCGGTCTTCAGCCAGCCGTCCTCGCTGAACTTGTCGGCGGGGCGGAGCGGCTCGGCGTCGGGGCCGTTGTAGTAGGCGCCCGCGATCCAGGCGCCGCGGACCTCCAGTTCACCGGCCGACTCGCCGTCCCAGGGGAGGCGTTCGCCGCCGGGGCCGGTGAGCCGGGCCTCGACGCCGGCCGGGAAGCGGCCCTGGGTCAGCCGGTAGGCGAACTCCTCCTCGGTGCCCACGGCCTGGGCCGGCGGGCGGGCGATGGTGCCGAGCGGGGAGGTCTCCGTCATGCCCCAGGCGTGGAAGACCCGCATGCCGAGCGTGTCGAACGCCTCCATGAGGGAGGGCGGGCAGGCGGAGCCGCCGATGGTGACCTGGGCGAGGGAGGAGACGTCGCGGGGCCTGGCGGTGAGCTCGGCGAGCAGGCCCTGCCAGATGGTGGGGACCGCGGCGGCGTGGGTCGGCTTCTGGCTCTCGATCATCTCGGCGAGCGGGGCCGGCTGAAGGAAGCGGTCCGGCATCAGCATGTTGACGCCGGTCATGTAGGTGGCGTGCGGCAGTCCCCAGGCGTTCACGTGGAACTGCGGGACGACGACCAGCGAGGTGTCCTCGTCGGTCAGGCCCATCGACTGGGCCATGTTGACCTGCATCGAGTGGAGGTAGATGGAGCGGTGGCTGTAGACCACGCCCTTGGGGTCGCCGGTGGTGCCGGAGGTGTAGCACATGGCGGCGGCGGCGCGTTCGTCCAGCTCGGGCCAGTCGTAGGCGACGGGCTGTCCGGCGAGCAGGTCCTCGTACTCGTGCACCGGGACGGCGGCGTCCGCGAGGGCGGAACGGTCTCCGGCGCCGGAGACGACCACGTGCTCGACGGTCTTCAGGTGCGGCAGCAGCGGGGCGAGCAGCGGGATCAGCGATCCGTTGACGATGATCACCCGGTCGGCGGCGTGGTTGACGATCCACGCGAGCTGCTCGGGAGGCAGGCGGAGGTTCAGGGTGTGGAGGACGGCTCCCATGGAGGGAATCGCGAAGTACGCCTCGACGTGCTCGGCGTTGTTCCACATGAGGGTGGCGACCCGGTCGTCGCCGGTGACACCGAGGTCCTCGCGCAGGGCGTGGGCCAGCTGGGCCGCGCGGGCACCGATTTCCGCGTAGGAACGGCGCTGCGGCTCGCCCTCGCCGGTCCAGGTGGTGACCTGGGACGAACCGTGGATCGTCGACCCGTGGGTCAGGATCCTCGAGATCAGCAGCGGTACGTCCTGCATGGTGCTCAGCACGGCGTCCTCCTGGGCGACATCGCCTACGCGTCGGTAAAGGTTGCGCTGATTCTGCGCGCATACCGCGCGGTATGTCACTAGGGGGGCGGATGATCGATCACCGCCGCCGGAGGACTTTTTCCCTCACGTAGGGCTCATTTTCGAACAAGCCCCAGTTCAGCGTCCTCGCGGAGTTTGCCGAGCGCCCTCGACACGGCGGACTTCACGGTACCCACCGAGACGCCGAGCACCTCGGCCGTCTGAACCTCGCTGAGGTCCTCGTAGTACCGCAGGACGACCATCGCCCGCTGCCGCGCGGGCAGCCGCATGATCGCCCGCCACATCGCGTCGCGCAGCGCCTGCTGCTCCGCCGGGTCGTCGCCGGCGGGCAGCGGG
>KL568536.1:85320-87130 GCA_000715605.1 Streptomyces speibonae
GGGTCGGGCTCGGGCAGTTCGTCGCAGGCGAATTCGTCGACCTTGCGCTTGCGCCACTGCGAGGTGCGCGTGTTGAGCAGGGCTCTGCGCACATAGCCGTCGAGCGCGCGGTGGTCCTCTATGCGCTCCCAGGCGACATACGTCTTGGTGAGCGCGGTCTGCAGCAGGTCCTCGGCGTCGCTCGGGTTCCCGGTCAGCGATCGGGCGGTACGCAGGAGCACCGGGTGGCGGGCCCTCATGTACGACGAGAACGACGGATACGGGACGGTCTGCGTCGGTGGAGCAGCGGCGTTCGAAGCGCCGGTGCAGACGAGTGTGGTCATGCCTCAACGCTAGGAGCGGGCCCCGTTCTGCGGATCGGCCGCAGGTCGCGAAGCCGGATCCCCCTCAGGTTGTAGGGGTGGGGCCGGCCTCACCTCCTGAAGGTGGACGTGCGGATGAGGGGGTAGTGCGGGTGCATCCCTGAGGAGGACCACACGGGAAGCGGGCCGCCGGCGAAGGCCGCCACCCGGGAAGCGGGCCGCCGCGAAGGGGGTCCGGGGGCGCCTCGGCCCCGGCACCGCGGCGGCCCGCTCCCGCGCACGCTGCCGCGGACGCTTATGCGCACACCTCCGCGCACGCCTGCGCGGCGGCACCGAAGTACCGCCGCGCGGACGCCTTGCACCCCACGAAAGCACGCCCCCCTGACAGCTCACCCCCCGGCGGTCAGGCGGCCGCCCTCACCACCACAGCGGGGTGAAGCTGATGGCCACGTTGTCGGTGCCCTGGTTGACGGCGGTGAACGCGGAGCCGTTGACCTGGGCGGAGTTGCTCTGGTTCGTGGCACCGGAGCCGGTGGCCTGCTGCTGTGCGGTGGCCGAGTTGCCGAAGTTGTCGCCGCCGACACCGCTGCCGAGGGCGTCGGCCACGGAGTGCGTGGCCGTCGCGTTCGATCCGTTGTCCGCGAGGGCGCCGCTGTCCGCCGTCGCGACGCCGCCGAACAGAGCGGCGGCGAGCGGAAGTGCGGAGGCCGCGGCGATGACGCGGGCGGTACGGATGCTTGCCATGTTGTGTTCCCTCCAGAACAAAGACCCATGTGACCAGGGACGTTTTCCCCCCGCCCCGGTGCTGTTCGCGACGTCGCGAGATCAGAGTTGCCCACCGATTCACCGTCGAACCGTCCTGAAGGCCGCAGTTCGCACGCAAGCGTGACGACAGGCCGATAAACCCCTTCAGGCCTCCGATGACGGGACGACGCCCCGGCAGGAATGTCCGCACCCCGTGCGCCGCACGGGGTGCAGCGTTCCGGCACCATGCCCCGCCGACGGCCTCGCCCCGGCGCGTCGCGGCGTGTCGCGGCGCTTCCCCCTTCCCTTACTCGAACATGTGTACGAACATGGGGCCATGGCCACCACCGACCGGCAGGCCACGACGCTGGCCCTCGCACACGCCCTGTCAGCCGCCGAGCGCGGACTGCCCGTCATCCCTCTCTCCCCGACGAAGCTCCCCGCCCTGCGCTCCCCGCACCGCGGCACCACCGATCCGGCGGGGGTGCCCTGCCACGGTGAGTGCGGCCGCTTCAGCCACGGGGTCCATGACGCCTCGACCGACCCCGCCCGGATCCGCGCGCTGTTCGCCGCCGCACCCCGCGCCACCGGCTACGGCATCGCCTGCGGCCGTCCCCCGCACCACCTGATCGGCGTCGACCTGGACACCAAGAGCGGCACGGACTCCTCCGCGGCCCTGCGCGAACTGGCCTTACGCCACCTGTTCACGATCCCCGCCACGGTGGTCGTGCTGACCCCCAGTCTGTCTCTTATACACATCTCTG
>KL568536.1:87350-92609 GCA_000715605.1 Streptomyces speibonae
GCCACCTGTGGCTGAGCGGCCCGCCGGACGTCGTCGTCCCCAACTCGGCCGGCCGCCTGGCCCCCGGCATCGACATCAGGGGCGCGGGCGGATACCTCGTGGGCCCCGGCTCCCGTACCGCCCACGGCACGTACACGACCGCGCCCGGCACCGAGCACCTCGCCCCGGCCGCGTGCCCGCCCGCCCTCCTGCGCCTGCTCCTCCCGCCGCCCCGCGCCCACCACCCGACGCCCCCGTCCACCGGCGGACACGGCCAGGGCCTGGTCCAGTTCGTCCTCGCGGCACACGAGGGCCAGCGCAACACCCGCCTGTTCTGGGCGGCCTGCCGTGCCTACGAGGACGGCATCGGCCCCGCGCTGGCGGACTCCCTGGCCGACGCCGCCGTCAGCACGGGCCTGTCCGCACACGAGGCCCGCGCGACGATCGCGTCGGCCGCCCGCATGACGTCGCGCCGGCCGTGATTCCGACACCCCCGACCTCGTTCACCACGCCCAGAGAACCGAAAGTCCCGGATGCACCACCGCAACAAGGTGCCGACCATGGCACTCACCCGCGTCGCCCTCGCCTCCGGCCGCTCGGTCGACCTCTCCGAGCTGCGGATGTCGTCGACGGGCGGCGGGCCGCTCGAGGGCTACCCGTGCAAGAACCTCAACGACCGCCGGATCGCGTGTTCCGCTCGGCCGAGCAGACCTTCCCCGGCACCCCGGTGCATCTGATCCCGCCCCCGCGCGAGTACCCCGACCAGTACGCGGGCGCCTTCGGTCCGGTGGAGGTGCTGCCCGCCGTGACCTGCGTCGGCAGCTTCCGCTCCGAGGCCCTCGATCCGGCCCACGACCGCGCGCTGTACCGCTCCGCCTCAGCTTGTTCTTTATCCACCGTCCGGGTCATGGGGCGGGGTTGGAGGTTCCAGACGGCGTCCGACCGGCCGACAGCCTTGCGAAGTTCGTGTGCGCTTTGGGGTGATATGGCATGCATTACGGTGTCGAGGAGGGCTCGGGCCTCGAGGGGGTTGCCGCAGCAGTACCAATGCACGTGGCCCCACTCGTAGTCGTGCCACAGATCCCGCTCGGGCCGGTGGACGTAGTTCTTCCACAGGCCCACAGCCGTGCTGGGGTCGGTGTAGCGACTGCTGGACCGGTCGGGGTTAGAGCTGCTCGGTTCGCCGGAACGAGCCGAGGGGTGTAATAGGGGTCGGGATCGGCCACGTTGGCTCGGTGTCTGGTGATGTTGGTGGTGTGAGGTAGGTCTGGGTGCATCGCCGGGCCGGGGCATACGGCCTTCGGTACCCACAGAGCGCGCTTGGCGGGTGCCGGAGTGCCGACAAGAGATCGCCACCTGGACGAGTAGACGGCCGACCGGATCGGCCGTCATCCCTGCCGACGTTGGTGCTCGCGGTGGCCGGCTGTGGCGCTACCGCGGGTAGTGACTGGCCTCTGCTCCCAGGACGTTCAGCAGAGCGAGGGCTTCGGCGCCGGGGGATCCCGGCGGCGCGCTGAAGAGCACGAGGTACTGGTCGCGGTCGGTGAGGGTGAGGGTGTCGCAGTCGACGGCGACCTCGCCGACGGTCGGGTGGCGGAAGGTCTTCGTGAGCATCGGCGCGGCCTGCACGTCGTGCCGTTCCCAGAGCCGGGCGAAGTCGGGGCTGGCGTCGCGGAGTTCGTCGACGAGGCCGGTCACCGCGGGATCGGTGGGGTAGCGGGCGAGGGTGGTGCGGAGCTGCATCACGACGCTGAGGCGGAACTCGGCGGCGTCGGAGACCCCGTAGAGCGTTGCATCGGTGCGCTGCGGCCCGGGGAAGGCCCGGCGCGCGAGGTTGCGGTCCTCGGGGGCGAGCGGGGCGAAGTCCTCCATGAGCGCGGCGGCGAGGTCGTTCCAGGCGAGGACTTCACACGCGGCGGACATCACGAAGCCGGCCGTCTGCGGCAGTCGCTGAAGGAGCGCGAGCACGCTGGGGCGGACGTCGCGCCGGTGCAGTCCGGTCCGGTTCGGCGCGGTGCCCGCGAGGACGTGGAGGTGGTCGGACTCCGCGTCGGTGAGCCGCAGCGCGCCCGCGATGGCGGCCAGGACGTCGCCCGAGGGACGTGGCCCCCTGCCCTGCTCGAGCCGGATGTAGTACTCCGTGGAGATGTGCGCGAGGACCGCCACTTCCTCGCGGCGAAGACCTGGTGTGCGGCGTCGCGGGCCGGAGGGGAGGCCGACGTCCTGCGGGCGGAGCCGCTCGCGGCGGCTGCGGAGGAACGCCCCGAGTTCCTGTTTGTCCATACGCCCAGTGTGCGCGCGGCACGACGGCAGATCCTGGCACAGACTGTGCCTGTATCCGGCCGGCAGCCGGCCGGACGCTGGGTGTCATGACGAACAACACGAATACCACTGACAGGGCACCCATCGGCCTGCTCACCGGCAAGGTCCTGTTCATCACCGGCGCCAGCCGCGGCATCGGGGCGGCCGCGGCCCGGCTCTTCGCCTCCGAGGGCGCCGCCGTCGTGCTCGCCGCCCGCAGCACCGACGCCCTGGACCGCATCGTGAAGGAGATCCGCACCGACGGCGGCGTCGCCGACGCCGTCACCCTGGACCTCGCCGACCCCGCCAGCATCCGCGCCGCCGTCGACCGCGCCGAGGAACTGCACGGACGGCTCGACGGCGCCTTCAACAACGGTGCGATCGTCCAGCAGCAGCCCGGCCCGCTCGACACCACGAGCGACGCGGACATCGACGGGCAGTTCGCGGTGAACTTCCGCTCGCACTGGACCGCCATGAACGCCGAGGCCGCGCTCATGCGGCAGAACGGCGGCGGGGCGATCGTCAACACCTCCAGCATCGGCAGCCGCCGCGCGGTACCGCCCCTGCCCGCGTACGGCGCCATGAAGCGCGCGCTCAACAGCCTCACCGAGACCGCTGCGGTGACCTGGGCCCCGGAGGGCATCCGGGTGAACGGCATCACTCCCGGCGGCACGGCCACGGACATGATGGAGGAGTGGGAGGCGGCGAGCCCCGGCATCATCGAGGCCAGTACCGCGGGGACACCGCTCGGTCGCATGGCCGAGCCCCGCGAGGTCGCCGAGGCGGCCGCGTGGCTGCTCAGCGACCGGGCCTCGTACGTGACCGGCGCGATCGTCCCGGTCGACGGCGGCGCCGGCGCCTGAAAAGGAGCGGCCCGGGCTCCGGGCCGCTCTTCACGACCCGGTACAGGAACGGCGACAGCATTTCGATCACCGGCGGCGCGCTCGGTATCGGTTCCGGACCCGCACGGAAGCTGCGGGACGCCGGAAAGAGGGAAAAGGGGAACCAGTCCTGACGGATCTCACGGGCAAGGTAGCCGTCGTCACCGGCGCCAGCCGACATCGGCTTCGGGGTGGGGTAAAACGACGACAGCGTGCCGATGTCCACCCGCGTCGCGGAGGGCGCCAGGGCGAGTGCTCCGGTGTCGCGCAGGACCACGCGGCCCGGGTGGTTGATCTGCATCCAGAGCGGGGTGGGGGCGGCCGCCGAGACCCACCGCCGGAACGCCGCGAGATCGCTGGCGTGGTCCAGCACGATGTCACCGGGCTGCGCGAGAGCCCGGCGGTCGACCATGACGTGCCCCGAGATCAGGAGCCCGGCTCCGCCGGCGCCCCAGCGGCGGCAGAGGCGCTCGATGCGCTCGTCGGGCTGCTGCCCGGTCCCGGCGAGCTGCTCCTCCATCGCGGCTTTCACCACGCGGTTCTCCAACGTCATGCCGCTGCGCAGGGTCAGCGGACGGGCCACCAGCACCATGGAAACTCCTTCAAGACTTGAAGTACATGCCTCCCGAATGCCGCGCCGCCCGGCTACCGGTTCTCTTCGCTTCACCACCGGGCTTCAGCCCGGTGGTGAAGCGAATCTGAGAACTGCTCTGACCTCAGCTGTCTGCACGGATTCGCACTGTTCACCTCGACCCGGGTCGGAGCGGCTGGTTCTGCTGCTCGATGTACTGCTTCACGATGCTGAGCGGTGCGCCGCCGGCGGATCCGGCGAAGTACGAGCCGGACCACAGACGTTGTGCCCGCCAGTAGTGGCGGACGAGTTCGGGGAACTCCTGACGGAGGCGTCGGGAGGACACGCCCCCCAGGGAGTTCACCAGCTTGGACACGGCGACCTTCGGCGGGAAGTTCACGAGCAGGTGGACTGGTTGTTCTCGCCGTTGAACTCGACCAGCTCGGCCTCGAAGTCCTCGCACACGGCGCGCATGATCTCCTCGCACCGCGTCAGATGCCGGTCGGCGAAGACGGAGTGCGGGTACTCGTCACGAAAACCAAGTGGGCATGCATGCGGAAGACGCAGTGGCGACCTGTACGGACGTTCTCATCGGTACCCTTAAACCAACTGTGTGTCATGATCGGCGTGCAGCTTCGGTACAGCTTCCGCCTGTACCCGGGCGCCGGTCGGCGCAGCGTGTTGGCGAGGGCGTTCGGGTGTGCGCGGGTGGTCGACAACGACGCGCTTCGCGCTCGGGAGACCGCCCGCAGCCAGGGACTGCCGGTCCCCAGGACCGGCGACCTGTCCAAGCGGCTGATCACCGAGGCGAAGAACACCCCGGAACGGGCCTGGCTCGGCGAGGTCTCCGCAGTTGTCCTCCAGCAGTCCCTGCGCGACCTGGACACCGCGTACAAGAACTTCTTCGACGGCCTGAAGGGCAAGCGCCCGCGCATGGGCGCGCCCACGTTCGTGCGCAACCTCGCGCTCCGCTTCGGCGCCGGCGCCCTGTACGAGCGCGCCTACGCGCCCCTGCGCGACCTGCCGTGAACCCGGCCTCCCCGGGGGCGCGCGTCAGGCTAGGCTGAACTTCTCGGCGTGCACCTGGCGGGCCGGTACCTTCAGCGTCCGCAGCGCGTCCAGCACGGCCGCCGTCATGGACGGCGGCCCGCAGACGTACACATCGCGTTCCGTGACGTCGGGGACCAGGGCGTGGAGGTTCCCCGGCTCGAACGGCCGGACCCCCGCACTGCTCGCGCCGGTGAGCAGGTGCAGCCGGCCGCCGCGCGCGGCGACCAGGTGCCGTACCTCGTCGACGAGCGCGGCGTCGTGGGCGCTGCGCACGCGGTAGAGGACCACGACGTCGCCGGCCGAGGGCTCCTCCAGCAGAGCGCGCACGGGCGTGATGCCCACGCCGCCCGCGATCATCAGTGCGCCCGGCCGCGTGCGGTGCAGCGAGGTGAACGCTCCGTACGGGCCCTCCACGAGGACCCGGGTGCCGACGGGCAGATGCCGCAGGCCCGCGCTGGTGCTGCCGACCGCCCTGGC
>KL568536.1:92828-93056 GCA_000715605.1 Streptomyces speibonae
GTCAGGCGCAGCGACCGGCCGTCGGGCGCCGCCGACAGCGAGAACGGGTTGGCGAGCCACCAGTGGTTGTGCCCCGGGAAGCGCCAGATGGCGAACTGCCCGGCCCGGGCGGGAAGCCGCTCGAGACGGCGTCCGGTGACGTGGACCGACACCACTCCGTCCGACTCGGGCACCACGGCCGCGACCCGGAACCGGTGGCGGGCGTTGCGCCACACCGGCAGGACGATC
>KL568536.1:93267-93680 GCA_000715605.1 Streptomyces speibonae
CCGGCAGGACGATCCGCCCGCCGACGAAGGAGCCGAAGGCGAACAGCCACAGGGCCCACCAGTGGACCGTCCCCGCCGTGGACGCACGGAAGCTCGCGGGTTCCAGCAGCTGGTGGGCGAACGCCAGGCCGATGGCCAGGTACAGCATCAGGTGCAGGGCGTGCCAGGTCTCGTACCGCAGCCGCCGGCGCAGGCGCCGGGCCGAGATGACGGCGATCGCGGTGACGAGGGCCGCCGCCAGCATGCCCAGCAGGGAGGCCGGTACCCCGCTCAGGGCGGCGAACGTCCTCGCCGTCGACACGCCGTCGAGCCGCGCGTACCCGAGCACGGCCAGCGTGGCGTGGGTGAGGACGGTCCACAGCAGCGTGAAGCCGACCCACCGGTGCCACACGGTGAGCCGGTCCATGCCGATA
>KL568536.1:93927-97622 GCA_000715605.1 Streptomyces speibonae
AGAGATGTGTATAAGAGACAGGCATCAGCAGCGCCGCGTGCAGGCCGAAGAACTCGGCCGCCCTGAGCGTGGTGTTCCCGCCGGTCCCGCCCGTGAGGAAGAGGACCTCCACGATCACCGCGTTGGCGACGACGAACGTCCCCATCGCCCACTGCGCCGCCACGCCCGGACGTATGGTGCTCCGCCGCACCCGGCCATTCGTCGTCGCCACCCTCGTCGCCCTTCGCTCACCGCTCCGCCGCCCATGCTGTGTGCACGCGCGGGCGGTGGGAGACGGTTCCGGCGGGCGGCCGCGGGTCAGGTGCCGGCGGGAGCGATGTTCTGGTTGGCGTGGAAGAAGTTGTGCGGGTCGTAGGTCCGCTTGACCGCGGCCAGGCGGTCGTAGTTGTCGCGGTACGTGGAGCGGACACGTTCGGCACCCTCGGCCTCGCCGATGAAGTTGACGTACGAGCCGCCCATGGAATACGGGTGCAGATCGGTCCAGTAGTCGACGCACCACTGCCGGATCGTGTCGGCGTTGGCCGGGTCCGGATCGATTCCGGCGACGACACCCGACCACACGGCGTCCCGGTAGGCCCAGGCCGTCTCGCCGGGGGCGACACGGTGGGCCGCGGCGTCCACGGGGTACAGGTGCATCGTCGACAGGGCGGTGGGCAGGGCCTCGCCGTACCGCTGGTGCACCGCGAAGGCCTCGTCGGGGATGCCGTCGAAGAAGTCGCCGCGCCAGTACCACTGCAGACCCTCGGGGACCAGATCGTCGAACATGGTCTGCAGGGCCGGGTACGGCATGGGCGTGGTGAAGTGGAAGGCCGGCGGGGCCGGGTCGTTGACCACGGACAGTACGTCCTCCAGGCGCCCGTCCGCGAGGTCACCGGTGTAGCACCAGACCACGGCGCACATCTTCTGACCGTGGATCGGCTCAGGGAAGGGCTGCGCGGGCGGCACGGCCATGACCGCGAAGAACCCGTTGAGGTCGTCGGGCGCCGCGGGCAGGAACTCCCGGTACCACCGGAGCACGTCCGGCGTGCGCTCGACCGGCCACACGGTCACCGCGACGCCGACCTCGTCCACCGGGTGCAGCCGGAAGGTGAAGGAGGTGACCACGCCGAAGTTGCCGCCGCCGCCCCGCAGCGCCCACAGCAGATCCGGGTGCTCCTTCTCGGAGACGCTGATCACGCTGCCGTCCGCCAGGACGACGTCCGCGCCGGCCAGGCTGTCGATGGTCAGCCCGTACTTGCGGGTCAGATGGCCGTGTCCGCCGCCCAGGGTGAGACCGCCGACCCCGGTGGTCGAGTTGATCCCGGACGGTACGCCGAGTCCGAAGGCGTGCGCCTCGCGGTCCAGGTCGCCCAGCCGGCTGCCGCCGCCCACCTGCGCGGTGCCGGTCAGCGGGTCGACCCGCACCCCGCGCATGGGCGAGAGGTCCAGGGTGAGCCCGCCGTCGACGAGGCAGAGGCCCGGACCGCTGTGCCCGCCCCCGCGCACGGCGAGCTCGACGCCCGTGTCCTGGGCGAAGGCGATGGTGGTCCGCACGTCCGCCGCGCCCACGCACTGGGCGATCGCGGCGGGACGCCGGTCGATCATGGCGTTGTAGATGCTGCGGGCCTCGTCGTAGCCCGGGTCATTCGGTGTGACGACACGTCCTCGCAAAGACGTACGCAGGCTGTCGAGAGCAGTTGTGTCCAGGCCGCTCATGACGGGACACCCCTCGGGAAGAAGACGGAACGGGAGGGCGGCGGGCGGACGGAGCGGCGCCTCGGCCGGCGTTCGTCCGGGGGCCCGGGGACCGGAATCAGGACCGGAGTTCGACATCCCCCACTGTCTACAGTGTGACGCGGGTCACACGCGTGCGCGACATGGTGGCGGTCAGCCCGGCCGGCGGGGGCTCTCGCGGCGGCGTAGCTCGTCGCGCAGGTAGCGGGTCAGGGAGGTCGCCGCGGCGGTGAGGAAGACGAAGGTGTAGAGGATCTGCAGAACGGTCACCAGGCGGGCCGCCTGGCCGTGCGGGGTGATGTCGCCGTATCCGATGGTGGCCAGGGAGACCAGCGTGAAGTAGAGGGCGTCCAGGCGGGTGTCGAGGCCGTCGAGTTCGCCGGGGCGCTGCGCCAGGGCAAGGTAGGCGGTCGCGAAGACCAGGACGGCCAGGCACATCAGCGGCGGGATGACCATCCCCGGGCGGACGTCCCGCAGCGACAGCAGGACGTGCACGACCTGCCGCAGCAGCAGGACGGCGATCAGTCCCAGTGCGAGTCCGAAGAGGAGCCAGCTCAGCACCGGGCGGCTCGGGCCCAGCCGGTCCAGGGGCAGCAGGAAGTAGGCGGCGACCATCACCGTCACCCCGGCCGCCTGGACCAGCCAGGGCCAGAGGGCATCCGCACCCCGGCCCGTCGACGCGCGCGCTACGCGCGGGACTCGCGGCTTCCGCGACGGGGTGCGCACAGGGCCCAGATGATGAAGCCGTCGATGACGATGAGGACGATCGCCCACACCGGCGCGTAGGGCAGCCACACGAAGTTGGCGATCATGCTGAGCCCGGCCAGCGCGATGCCCACCGCACGGGCCCAGGTGGCCCCGCTGAACAACGACAGACCGGCGACGGCCACCAGCGCCCCGAGGATCACATGGAGCACGCCCCAGCCGGTCAGACTGAACTCATAGGTGAAGTCGCGGGTGGCGACGAAGACGTCGTCCTCGGCGATGGCGGCGATGCCCTGGAAGATCGCCATGATCCCGCCGAAGGTCATCAGGACCGCGGCGGCGGCCGTCCAGCTCGTCGCCCAGGGGCTCTCCGTCTCCCACCCGGTGCGGTGGGTACCGCTGACATTGCTCGCCATGTTGTCGACCTTTCGGACGTCCCCGAGCGGTGCGATGCCTTTCTTCAGACTGGCACTCCTGATCGGCTCCGGCACCCCGACGACGCGCCAGCGGCGCGGCGCGGAGCGGGCCGGGGCGGGCGCCATCGGCCGGGGCCGTTGTCAGTGGGGGCCTCTACGCTCGGCGGGGATGGCACAGATGTGGCGGTGTGCGGGGCTGCGGTGGACGGCTCAGGGTCCCGTGCTGCTGTGGGACGGCGGGCGGCGTTCCGCGCTGACCCGGGGGAAGCGGGTGGCCTTCGGGGTCGCGGAAGGGGGAGTGCGCAGCTGCGTGGGGGCACGGGGGCACGCCTGTCCGCTCGGTGCCTCCGTGCCGGCGCGGAGCACGGGGGCGCGCTGCGAGGAGTGCGCCCGGCTGGACCGGGCGCACTCGGTGGCCGCCGACACCCTCGCGGACGATCCGCGGCCCTACCGCGTGTACCTGGCGTGGTTCGGGCCCGGCATGGTCAAGGTCGGGATCACCGCAGCCGAGCGGGGGACGGCACGGCTGCTGGAACAGGGCGCGGTCTGTTTCACCTGGCTGGGCACCGGACCGCTGATGGCCGCGCGGCGCACCGAGGAACTGCTGCGTGCCGCGCTCCGTGTGCCCGACCGGATCCCCTACGCGGGCAAGCGGGCGGCGAGGGCGGCCCTCCCGGCCACCGGCGGGGAACGGGCGGCGGAGATCGCCGGGCTGCACGCGCGGGCGGTCGCCCTGAGCGGGTGGCCGGAGTCGCTCGACCCGGCGCCGTACCGGCCGGTCGATCACATGGAGGTGTTCGGGCTGACACGGGCGCCCGCGGCCGTGGGGGAGGTCGCCGAGCTGGTCGCCGGGGGCGCGGT
>KL568536.1:97864-103150 GCA_000715605.1 Streptomyces speibonae
CGCCGGTCCCGATCTCCATCTGCGGACGGCGCGGGGGGTCGTCGTGCTGGACACCCGGCTGCTCACGGGGTGGGGCCTGGTCCCGGCCGGGGAGCGGGAGTTCGCCGTGCCGGTCAGGGCGCTGAAGGAGCCGGTGGCGGCGCAGGACGGGCTGTTCTGACCGGGCCCCTGGACCGCGGGCACCCTCGCGGGTGATCGTGACGGCATGAGCGATCACCGCGACACCGGCGCCGAGGCGGACGACGTGCGGCGTTTCCGGGAGGGGCTCGGGCTGCCCGGGCTCGTCGACGTGCACACGCACTTCATGCCGGAGCAGGTGCTCCGCAAGGTGTGGGCCTACTTCGACGCGCTCGGACCGCTGACCGGCGGGATCGAGTGGCCCATCACCTACCGGAAGGAGGAGGGCGAACGGGCGGCACTCCTGCGCTCGTTCGGCGTGCGGGCGTTCACCTCCATGCTCTACCCGCACAAGCCGGGCATGGCCCGCTGGCTGAACGACTGGGCGGCCGCCTTCGCCGGGCGCACACCCGACTGCCTGCACACCGCGACGCTGTTCCCCGAACCGGACGTCGCCGGTTACGTCCGGGACGCCGTCGAGGCGGGCGCGCGCGTCTTCAAGGCACATGTGCAGGTGGGCGCGTACGACCCGGCCGACGAGGCGCTCGACGCCGCCTGGGGACTGCTCGCCGAGGCGGAGGTCCCCGTGGTGATCCACTGCGGCTCCGGCCCCGCCCCCGGCAAGCACACCGGCCCCGGGCCCGTCGCCCGGGTGCTGGCCCGGCACCCCCGGCTGCGGCTGGTGATCGCGCACCTCGGGATGCCCGAGTACGAGGACTTCCTGGACCTCGCCGAGCGGTACGGGCAGGTGCGGCTGGACACCACGATGGCGTTCACCGACTTCAGCGAACGCATGGCGCCGTTCCCCCGGCGCGCCCGGCCCCGGCTGGCCGCCCTCGGCGACCGGATCCTGCTCGGCTCCGACTTCCCCAACATCCCCTATCCCTACGTCCACCAGCTGCACGCGCTGGAGCGGCTGGGACTCGGACAGGAGTGGCTGCGGCGGGTGTGCCACGACAACGCGGCGGCGCTCTTCGGCCTTCCGGGGCGGTGAGGGCGCGGCCGTGCGGGCGGCCGGCGGCAACGCGACGGCCCCGTGCCGTTTCTCAGGGAAATCACAGGTTGCCGCAAGAGTGCTCTCAGGGGCCGCCCACATCGTGTGCCGTATGACCACGATCTCGCCCCGGGGGCGCACAGAAGTGCCGAGGCAGGACGGAAGCCCCGTCCGCGTGCTGGTGGTGGACGACGAGCAGTCGATCACCGATCTGCTCTCCATGGCCCTCAGGTACGAGGGCTGGCAGATCCGCAGCGCGGGGGACGGCCAGGGCGCCGTCCGCGCCGCGCGGGAGTTCCGGCCCGACGCCGTCGTCCTGGACATGACGCTGCCGGACATGGACGGGCTGTCCGCCCTCGGCCGGCTGCGCCGCGAACTGCCGGACGTGCCCGTGCTGTTCCTGACCGGCAAGGGCACCGTGGCGGACCGTGTCGCCGGGCTGACCGCCGGCGGCGACGACTACGTCATCAAGCCGTTCAGCCTGGAGGAGGTCGTCGCACGGCTGCGCGGGCTGATCCGCCGGTGCGGGACGGCCGACCGCCGCTCCGGCTCGATGCTGGTCGTCGGCGACCTCACCCTCGACGAGGACAGCCACGAGGTGACCCGGGGCGGGGACGGCATCCACCTCACCGCCACCGAGTTCGAACTGCTGCGCTTCCTCATGCGCAATCCGCGGCGCGTGCTCAGCAAGGCCCAGATCCTCGACCGGGTCTGGTCGTACGACTTCGGCGGGCGGGCGAACGTCGTCGAGCTGTACATCTCGTATCTGCGCCGCAAGATCGACGCGGGCCGGGAGCCGATGATCCACACCCGGCGCGGCGCCGGCTACATGATCAAACCCGCGGCGTCCTGATCCGCTGTACACCGTATAGGGGAAGTGTTATACGGTGTACAACATGACGACGTCGCCCCAGGAACAGGCCCCCGACCGGACACCGGCGCCGACGGACCCGGCGCCGCGGGGCCACGCGCGGCGCTGGCTGATCCTCGCCGTCATCTGTCTCGCCCAGCTCACCGTGCTGCTGGACAACACGGTCCTGAACGTCGCGATCCCCTCCCTCACCCGGGAGATGGACGCGTCCACCGCCGACATCCAGTGGATGATCAACGCGTACTCCCTGGTGCAGTCGGGCCTGCTGCTCACCGCGGGCAACGCCGCCGACCGCTACGGCCGCAAGAAGATGCTGCTCGTCGGCCTGACCCTGTTCGGCGCAGGATCGCTGGTGGCCGGACTGGCCGCATCGTCCGGTCAGCTGATCGCCGCGCGGGCCGGCATGGGGGTGGGCGGCGCGCTGCTGCTGACCACGACCCTCGCCGTCGTGATGCAGATCTTCACGCCCGAGGAGCAGCCCAAGGCGATCGGCATCTGGAGCGCCGTCAACTCGCTGGGCTTCGCGGCCGGTCCGCTGGTCGGCGGATTCATGCTCAACCACTTCTGGTGGGGCGCGATCTTCCTGGTCAACCTGCCCGTCGTGGTCCTGGCACTGGCCGCCGTCGCCGCGTACGTCCCCGAGTCCCGCAACCGCCAGGGCGACCGCCCCGACCTCGTCGGCGCGGTGCTCTCCACCATCGGCATGGCGGCGCTGGTGTACGCGATCATCTCGGGCCCCGAGCACGGCTGGATTTCCGGCCGGGTCCTGGGCACGGCGACCGTGGCGGCCGTGGTCCTCGCCGCCTTCGCGTACTGGGAGAGCCGGATCCCTCATCCCATGCTCGACCTGCACTTCTTCCGCAACCGCCGGTTCACCGGAGCGGTCGGCGGCCTGGTGCTGATCACCTTCGGCATGGGCGGGGCGCTCTTCCTGCTCACCCAGTACCTCCAGTTCGTCCTCGGCTACGGCCCCCTGGAGGCGGGGCTGCGCACCGCGCCGATGGCCCTGACCGTCGTCGCCCTCAACTTCACGGGCGTGGGCACCAAGTGGGCGGCGAAGCTGGGCACTCCGCTCGCGATAGCCCTCGGCATGGGGCTGATGGCGGCCGGGCTGGTGTCGATCGCCGTGCTCACCGAGCAGGGCTACGCCGGTACGCTGCTCGGCCTGGTCCTGATCGGGGCGGGCACCGCGATCGGCAGCCCGGTGATGGCGCACGCGGTGATGAGCTCCGTGCCGCGCGAGAAGGCGGGCGTCGGCGCCGGGATCAACGGCACGCTCGCCGAGTTCGGCAACGGGCTCGGGGTCGCCGTCCTGGGCGCGGTGCTCAACGCGCGGTTCGCGGCACTGGTACCGGTGGCGGCGAGCTCGCTCCCGGTGGCGCTGGCGGCGGCGGGCTCGGACGGGGAGCGGGCGCGGATCACCGACGCGTTCTCCTCGGGGCTGCAGACGAGTCTGCTGGTCGGGTCGGTGGCCGTGCTGCTCGGCGGGCTGATCGCGGCGGCGTTGCTGCACCGGGCGGACCGGGCAGACTCGGGGGAGAAGGCCTGAGAGCCGGATCCGTACGCACCCGGGCGCGGGCGCCTGGGAGGATCCGGTGTCGGCATGTCGAGGAAGGTGCGCCATGGTGAGGGCAGCCCAGCGGTCCGGCGGTGCGCCGCGGATCAGCGTCTGGCTGGAGGACAGGGCCCGCGGCGGGGGTCGGGGCGGCGGGCAGCCGTCCGGCCTCGACCGGGAGCGGATCACCGAGGCCACGGTACGGCTGCTGGACGCCGAGGGCCCGGCCAAGTTCTCCATGCGCCGCCTCGCCGCCGAGCTGAACGTGACGGCGATGTCCGTCTACTGGTACGTCGACACCAAGGACGACCTCCTCGAACTCGCCCTGGACCGCGCCTTCGGCGAACTCACGCTGCCCGACCCGGCCGCCGAGGAGGACTGGCGCGACCAACTGCGCGCCCTCGCCCGCGAGTACCGCGCGCTGCTGGTGCGTCACCCCTGGCTGTCGCCGCTGGCCGGCCGGTTCCTCAACATCGGGCCCAACGCGCTGGCGTTCTCCCGGGTGATCCAGCAGGTCATCCGGAAGACGGGACTGCCCGCGCACGGGGTGACCGGGGCCATCGCGGCCGTCTTCCAGTTCGTGTACGGCTACGGCACCATCGAGGGCCAGTTCCACGCACGCGTCGCTGCCACGGGCATGACCGCCGACGAGTACCACCGGCACGCGATGAGCGAGGCGACGCAGGCTCCGGACGCCTCCGGGGTCATCGAGGAGTCGGCCCGGGTCATGAAGGCCCGCGGCGGCGACACCGTCGAGGAGATGCTGGAACGGGACTTCGTCTTCGCCCTGGATCTGCTGATCGCGGGCATCGAGGCGATGGTGGCGCGCGGCCGGGACTGAGCCGGGACGGCCGCCCCGGCTACTGCTCCCTGGCCTACTGCCCCCGGCCTACTGCCCCTCGGCCAGCCGGGCCGGGAACCCGCCGGTCGCCACCGGACCCCAGCGCTCGGGAGTGATCCGGATGATCGACTTGCCCTGCTTGACCATCGCCGCCCGGTACTCGTCCCAGTCGGGGTGCTCGCCCGCGATGTTGCGGTAGTACTCCACCAGCGGCTCCACGGACTCGGGCGGGTCCACGACCTCCGCGGCGCCGTCGATCTGCACCCAGGGGCCGTTCCACTCGTCGCTGAGGACGATCAGGCTCACCCTCGGGTCCCGCTTGGCGTTGCGGGTCTTGGCGCGTTCGGGATAGGTGGAGACGACGACCCGGCCCGAGTCGTCGACCCCGCAGGTCAGCGGAGAGCCCTGGGGACTGCCGTCGGCCCGCCGGGTCAGCAGGATCGCCCGGTGCCGCGGGCGCACGAAGTCCAGCAACTCGTCGAGGGATACACGCGTGTTCGTCGCGATATTCGGTGCCATACCGCCAGCGTAGGCCGCCCCACCCGGCACACGCGCCTCATTTCGGCTGCGGCACGGGGAACTGCCGTCCGTCTCCACCACGTACGCGCCGACCCGCCACGGACGGGTTCCCGATGCCCGCCGGCGTGGCGGCGACCGGCCGGACGCCGCTCCTGGCCCCGGTCCGCGTCCCGCACCCGTGAGCGTGCCCGGTTCCCGTCGGGCGGAGTTCGCGTGACGGCCAACCGGAGGGCGCCCCGGTGCCGTTGGTACCGGGCCCTCGTCCGAGGGGGGGCAGGCGTGGTGGCGACCGGCAGGGGCGGCGTACGCCCCGTCCGCACCGGTCGTCGCCGCCGGGCCGGGCACCGCCCTCGTGCCCCGGCCCGTCGAGGTGGCCGGTACCCGGCGTG
>KL568536.1:103367-103660 GCA_000715605.1 Streptomyces speibonae
CAGCCCGCTCAGAGATGTGTATAAGAGACAGAACCTGGGCGCGGTCCGTGTCCCGCGCCCGGTGCCCGTCGGGCGGGGGCAGTGTGGCGGCTGGTCGGGTGCCGCCTCGGTGCCGGTGGTGGCTGGGGTCTCGCTCGCCGGGTCCTCACTGAGGGGGTCGCGCCGGCGTGGTGGCGACCGGCGTGGGTGGCGGTGGTGTACGCCCCGTCCGCACCAGTCGTCGCCGCCGGGCCGGGCACTGCCGCTGGGCACCGCCCTCGTGCCCGGCCCGTCGAGGTGGCCGGTACCCGGCG
>KL568536.1:103913-104143 GCA_000715605.1 Streptomyces speibonae
CGGTACCCGGCGTGCGGCGGGTGCCGGGTCCTGGGCGCGGTCCGTGTCCCGCGTGCGTGAAGGTGGCCGGCGCCCGTCGGGCGGGATCCGGGATTTCGGTCCGAGGGGGGCCGGTGTTTCCGGCCTCGGGCGGGGGCGTACTCCCCCGGTTCGTGCTGGTTGTCGCCGTGCCGGCCGGGGGCCGTGGTCGCCGCGGGCGGCAGCGCCCTCGGCCCGGCCCGTCGAGGTGG
>KL568536.1:104349-105017 GCA_000715605.1 Streptomyces speibonae
GAGGTGGCCGGTACCCGGCGTGCGGCGGGTGCCGGGGACTGGGCGCTACCCGGCGCGCGTCGGGTGGGATCAGCGTGGCGGGCGGTTGGCGGGTGCCTCGGTGCCGGTGGGGGCCGGGGTCCCGCTCGCCGGGGCCGCCTCGTCCTCGTCCGAGGGGGCCGGTGTCTCCTCCGCCGCTGCCTGGGCCAGAGCGCCCGTCGTGCGCAGGGGGACCTCCTTGATGAACAGGGTCACGACGAACGCCAGCAGGGCGATGGGGGCGACGTACAGGAAGATGTCGGCGATGCCGTGCCCGTACGCGCTCTCCAGCCAGGTGCGGATGGACGGCGGCAGCAGGTCCATGTCGGGGATCGCGCCGTTGCCGGAGGCCTGCGCGGCCGCCGCCCGCTCCTGCGGGGCGAGCTGCCCGATGGTGTCCCGGGCGTAGCCGCTGATCCGCCCGGCCATGACCGAGCCGAGCACCGAGACGCCCACCGCTCCGCCGAGCGACCGGAAGAACGTCACCACGGAGGAGGCCGCGCCCAGGTCGCTCGGGGCCACCTGGTTCTGCGTGCACAACACGAGGTTCTGCATCATCATGCCGACGCCGAGCCCCAGCAGGGCCATGTACACGCCGACGTGCCAGTACGGCGTGTCGTGGCGGATGGTGCCGAGCCTGTCTCTTATAC
>KL568536.1:105258-107298 GCA_000715605.1 Streptomyces speibonae
GCCGGTCCGGGTGATGATGATTCCGGAGACCGTGGACGACACGAACAGGCCGCCGATCATCGGGATCGTCATGACGCCCGACATCGTGGGGGACTTGTCCCGGGCCAGCTGGAAGTACTGGCTGAAGTAGACGGTTCCGGCGAACATCGCGATGCCGACGAACAGCGAGGCCAGCGAGGCCAGGGTGATCGTGCGGTTGCGGAACAGCCGCAGCGGGATGATCGGCTCGGCGGCCCTGCTCTCGACGGCCAGGAAGGCCAGGGTGAGCACGAGCGAGCCGCCCACCATCGCACCGGTCTGCCAGGACATCCACGCGTACTTGTCGTCGGCGAAGGTGACCCAGACGAGCAGCAGGCAGACCGCGGCGGTGACGAGGAACGCGCCCGCCCAGTCGACCTTGACCCGGCGCCTGACCAGGGGCAGATGCAGCGTCTTCTGCAGCACGACCAGCGCGATCAGCGCGAACGGCACGCCGACGTAGAGGCACCAGCGCCAGCCGAGCCAGCTGGTGTCGGTGATGACCCCGCCGAGCAGCGGGCCGCCGACGGTGGCGACGGCGAAGGTGGCGCCGAGGTAGCCGGAGTAGCGTCCGCGCTCACGCGGGGAGATCATCGCGGCCATGATGATCTGGGCCAGGGCGGACAGACCGCCGGCGCCCAGGCCCTGGATGGCACGCGCGCTGATGAGCATCCCCGGGTTCTGCGCCAGTCCGGCCACGACGGAGCCGGCGACGAAGACGCAGAGGGCTATCTGGACCAGGACCTTCTTGCTGAACAGGTCGGCGAGCTTGCCCCACAGGGGGGTGGAAGCGGTCATCGTCAGCAGCGAGGCGGTGACGACCCAGGTGTAGGCGCTCTGGCCGCCCCCGAGGTCGCCCACGATCTCCGGCAGGGCGTTGGTGACGATGGTCGACGACAGGATGGCGGCGAACATGCCGAGCAGCAGCCCGGACAGCGCCTCCATGATCTGCCGGTGGGTCATCGGAGCGTCTCCCGAGGAGCCTCCCCCGTGCTTGGCATGAGCCCGCACACCACTGGGTGTGGTCGTTGCCATGGGCGTCCTTCTCTTACGTGCTTGCGGATGTACGGACGGTCTCTTCGCGTGCGGGAGGCACCGGCCGGGGCGCGGCGCGGCCCTCGCCGAAGCTGTCCCTGAGCCGGGCCAGCAGCTCGGTCAGCAGGCCGACCTCCTCCTCGGACCAGCCGTCCAGGCGCTCGGCGAGGAGCTCGGTGGTCCGCCGGAACAGCTCGTCGAGCCGGTCCTGGCCGGCGGGGGTGAGCCGCAGGATGCGGGACCGTTTGTCGGCCGGGTCGGGGGAGCGCTCGATCCAGCCGCGCTCGGCCAGATGGGCGACGTGGCGGCTGGTGACGGACAGGTCCACGGAGAGCAGCTCGGCGAGTCTGCTCATGCGCATGGCGCCGTGGCGGCCGAGGACCGTCAGGACGGACGCGGAGCCGCCGTGGCAGTCGGCCGGCATGAGCCGGTTCAGCTCGCGCTTGATGACGCCGAAGGCGCTGAACTGCCGGACCAGCTCCTCGTACCGCGCCGGCTCGGCCATGACACCTCCCATTTCGTTGCTCGAAGCAACCATAAATATCGATGGTTGCTACAGGCAAACAAAGTGGGGCGGCGAGGTGCAAAAAGTTGACAAAGGCAAGTAATTACGCGGGTAAACACGCAGGTCGCGTGGGTGGGCGGCCAGCGCGGCCCGCACGCCCGCTGCCGCCGGTGCGCTCCTCCCCTGCCCCGCTTGGGCCGTCCGTCGGTGATTCGCTAGGGTCTCGTGCCATGGCTGACACCCAGGGCCCGCAGGGCCAGCACGACCCCGCCGGCAGCACCCAGATGTTCCGCGCGTTCGTCGATGAGGCACCCCAGGGACGGCAGGCCGCGTCCGCGGGCTCCGGGCCCCGGATCGGGCTGATCGTCGGCGTCGTCGTGGCCGTGGCGGTCGTCGCCGCCGTCGCCTGGCTCGCGCTGAAGTAACCGGCGCGGGCCGGCACGACACCCCAGGCCCGCGACAACGCGGCGGCCGCCGGCGCC
>KL568536.1:107435-110727 GCA_000715605.1 Streptomyces speibonae
CCCCAGGCCCGCGACAACGCGGCGGCCGCCGGCGCCCCTGCGGGACGCCCCGGCGGCCACGAATCCGCGATCCCCGTTGGGGAATCCGCCCGCGGAGCGTCCTCGTCGGCGCTCCGCGCTGCGCGCTGCCTCAGTCCGAGATGAGACCCTCCCGCAGCTGGGCGAGGGTGCGGGTGAGCAGCCGCGAGACGTGCATCTGGGAGATGCCGACCTCCTCGCCGATCTGCGACTGGGTCATGTTGGCGAAGAAGCGCAGCATGATGATCCGCCGCTCGCGCGGCGGCAGCTTGGCGAGCAGCGGCTTGAGCGACTCCCGGTACTCCACGCCCTCCAGCGCCGTGTCCTCGTAGCCGAGGCGGTCCGCGAGGGAGCCCTCGCCGCCGTCGTCCTCGGGGGTGGGGGAGTCCAGCGAGGAGGCCGTGTACGCGTTGCCGACCGCGAGCCCGTCGACCACGTCCTCCTCCGACACGCCCAGCACGGCGGCGAGTTCGGGAACCGTGGGGGAGCGGTCCAGCTTCTGGGACAGCTCGTCGCTGGCCTTCGTCAGCGCCAGGCGCAGCTCCTGCAGCCGGCGCGGCACCCGCACCGACCACGACGTGTCGCGGAAGAACCGCTTGATCTCGCCGACCACCGTCGGCATCGCGAACGTCGGGAACTCCACGCCCCGTTCGCAGTCGAAGCGGTCGATCGCCTTGATCAGGCCGATGGTGCCGACCTGGACGATGTCCTCCATCGGCTCGTTGCGCGAGCGGAACCGGGCCGCCGCGTACCGCACCAGCGGGAGGTTGAGCTCGATCAGCGTGTCCCGGACGTAGGCGCGCTCCGGGCTGTCCTCGTCGAGCACGGCGAGCCGCAGGAACAGGGAGCGGGACAGGGTGCGGGTGTCGAGGGCCGCCGTGTCCGGGAGTTCCGGCGTGTCCGGGAGCTCCGGGACCGGTGCGGCCTGGCCTTCGTCGATGGGGCCGAGTGCGTCGAGAGCATGGGGAGCTGCCTCGCTCTCCGTGAGCGTGAGCACCTTCGAGCTGCCCTGTTCTGCGGACATGCCACCCCCTTTGGGTCGCGGGACGGTCGCGGCGCACGCTCCGATGGGAGGAACGCAGCCTTCACCTGAATACCGGCGCCGGAGCTCCGGCAAACGCGCTTCCCGCAGAATGTCACATGTCGGCAACGCGCTGTAGTGACATGTCGACATCTGAGATACGAATCAGCCCTGGAAACACGGGGTCTGACGGGCTTTCGGAGCAGAAGTCCACAGAAGGGCACTCGTGAGCGATTCGCTCGTTCCGGTTACGCGTCGATCCTGTTTGCGGACCGCAGTCGCTGGAAGCTACGCGCCAGTAGGCGGGAGACGTGCATCTGCGAGACACCGAGTTCCGCACTGATCTGCGACTGGGTGAGATTGCTGTAGTAACGCAGCAGCAGGATGCGCTGCTCCCGCTCGGGCAGCTGGACGAGCAGATGCCGGACCAGGTCGCGGTGCTCGACGCCGTCCAGCGCGGGGTCCTCGTAGCCGAGCCGGTCCAGCAGCCCCGGCATCCCGTCGCCCTCCTGCGCGGCCTCCAGCGAGGTGGCGTGGTACGACCGCCCCGCCTCGATGCAGGACAGCACCTCCTCCTCGCTGATGCGCAGCCGTTCGGCGATCTCCGCGGTCGACGGGGAGCGCCCGAAGGCGGTCGTGAGGTCCTCCGTGGCGCTGTTGACCTGCACCCACAGCTCGTGCAGCCGGCGCGGTACGTGGACGGTGCGGACGTTGTCCCGGAAGTACCGCTTGATCTCGCCGACCACCGTCGGCATCGCGAACGTCGGGAACTGCACGCCCCGCTCCGGGTCGAAGCGGTCGATGGCGTTGATGAGCCCGATGGTGCCGACCTGGACGACGTCCTCCATCGGCTCGTTGCGGGAGCGGAACCGGGCGGCCGCGTAGCGCACGAGCGGGAGGTTCGCCTCGATGAGCGCCGCACGCACGCGGGTGTGCTCCGGCGTGCCCGGCTCCAGATCCTTGAGCTGTCCGAAGAGCACCTGGGTCAGCGCCCGGGTGTCGGCGCCGCGTCGCTTGGCGGGGGTCCGGACCGCGTCGGGAGACACCTCGTCCTGGGGCGGCGCAGTACTGGCCGACACGGTCAACGCCACCTCTTCATCGCTCACATCGCCCGTCAACTCATCCGGCAAAAGCGGTCATAGCATCACAAGACTGACTCACTGTGTGCAAGCACCGCATGTTCCGTGTTGAGGGAGTGGGTGCGACCGCTGACGCACCGGAGCCCCCTGCCGTCACCGCAGGGGGCCCTCACGCGCCGCCCGGGACCGTGGCCGGGCGGCGCCTCAGAACTCGTAGTCGGCGATCACCCAGGTGGCGAACTCGCGCCACAGCGCGACGCCCGCCTGGTGCTCCGGGTGCTCCACGTACCGGCGCAGCGCGTCCGCGTCGTCGAACGCCGAGTTGATGGCGAAGTCGTAGGCGATGGGACGGTCGCTGATGTTCCAGGCGCACTCCCAGAAGCGGATCTCCGGGATCTTGTCCTCGAGCGCGCGGAAGGCCTCCACGCCCCGCACGACCGCCGGGTCGTCGCGCTCGACGCCCTCGTTCAGCCGGAACAGCACCAGGTGCCGGATCATCACTTGCCTCCGTTGGCGAGCCAGGTCATGAAGTCGCCGATGGCCTTCGCCGCGTCCGAGATGCCCTCGAACCCGACCGTGACGTAGTCACCGGCCTTCTCCGGGTCCGTGATGATCAAATACAGCACGAAGACCACGACGACGTAGACAGCGACCTTCTTCGCGTTCACCGCCATCGCGGCCCTCCCCTGTCCCAGTTGTGCGCTGCCGTCACGCGCGTGAACGGGCCCATGATCGCACGAAGGGCCCCGTCTGACGACGAGGCCCTTCACAAGCGGTAGCGGAGGGATTTGAACCCTCGGTGACTTGCGCCACACTCGCTTTCGAGGCGAGCTCCTTCGGCCGCTCGGACACGCTACCGAGGGAGACCTTACAGCACGGTGCCGCGTGGTTCGAAATCAGTATTCAGCGCCCGCGGAAGAAGTCCGTCAGCTGCCGGGAGCACTCCTCGGCGAGCACTCCCCCGATCACTTCGGGCCGGTGGTTGAGGCGCCGGTCGCGGACCAGGTCCCACAGGGAGCCGACCGCGCCGGCCTTCTCGTCCCGGGCGCCGTAGACGAGCCGGTCCAGCCGGGACTGCTGGATGGCGCCCGCGCACATCGTGCACGGCTCCAGCGTCACCACCAGGGTGCAGCCGGCCAGCCGCCACTGCCCCTGTCTCTTATACACATCTCTG
>KL568536.1:110944-116819 GCA_000715605.1 Streptomyces speibonae
GCGAGAACCTCCGCGTGCGCCGTGGGGTCGCCGGCGGCCTCGCGTTCGTTGTGGGCGGCGGCCAGCACGGTGCTGCCGTCCGCGGCCAGCACGACGGCGCCGACGGGCACGTCCCCGCCCCGGACGGCCCGTGCGGCCTCGTCCAGGGCGAGGAGCATCGCCGCCCGCCAGCGGTCGCGTACCGGGTCCGGGGGCCCGGACGCGGCGGTGGTGGAGGACGGCACGGTCAGCGGACGGTCTCCAGGACCTCCGAGGCGCCCAGGGACTCGGCGATCTCGTTGACGGCGTCCCCGGTCATCGAACGCAGCTCCTTCTCGCTCACGCCCAGGTCCTCCAGGACCTGCGCGTCACCGACCGGTCCGTGCGGCACGGCGTCGGCGGAGCCGGCCGACGCGGCGCCGTCGTCGGCGTCCTCGTCGTCCGGTTCGCCGTCCTCGGTGCCGTCGAGGTCGAGGGCGTCCAGGTCCGTGCCGTCGTCCCCGGGCTCACGGCCGAGCAGCTCGTCGGTGAGCAGGATCTCGCCGTAGCTGCTGCGGGCGGCCGCGGCGGCGTCGGAGACGTAGACCCGGGGGTCCTCCTCGCCGTCCACCCGGACGACGCCGAACCAGCCGTCCTCCTGCTCGATCAGCACGAGCACCGTGTCCTCGTCGGGAGAGGCTTCCCGGGCCAGGTCGGCCAGATCCGACAGGGTTTCCACATCGTCGAGCTCCGTGTCGCTCGCTTCCCACCCGTCTTCGGTGCGCGCGAGCAGTGCGGCGAAGTACACCGTGACTCTCCCACTGGTCATAGGCGTGCCGGTTGGGAATCCCCCCGGCGGAGGTGTGCGGACGAGGTCGGTGTGCCGAGCCCCGTCCATGGGGAATCGTGGCAGAAACAAGGCCGTCAGGGGATGCCTTCCGCTGCCTGTGTCCGCCAGTTTCGATCGCAGTTCGCCGTGTGCGCCCCCGAAGGGCTCACCGGCGGGCCGATTGCCGCCACGTGCGGATCGTACGCGGCGCCGCCCGCCGTGCCCGTGCGGCACTCGTGCGGCACTCGGGCGGCGTGGCCGGGCTGACCCGGGTGGTGACGTCTACCAGCGGAAGGTGCGCATGCGCATCGCGTGCCGCAGCCGGGCGGCCTTGGCGCGCCGCGGCTGGACCCGCTCGCGCAGTGCGCGGGCCTCGGCGAGTTCGCGCAGGAACCGGGCGCGGCGCCGTCGTCGCTCGGCCTCCGGCTCGGCCGCGGCACCGGCCGCGGGGCCGGTCCCGTTCGCGGCCGGGCCGGGTGTCTCGCGCAGCGACGGATCGTCCCGCTCTTCCTGCTCAGGCATCGGTTCATCACCCCAGTCCGTCCCTCCCACCTTCCCCCGGACGGGTGGTTTGACGCCAGCGAACGGGTGGCGGGGACCCCGAGCGCTTGCCGTGCGCGCGGATGACGGGGTCCCGGGGCCCGGCTCCTGACGCCGGGGCCGGGGAGCCCGGCTACTGTTGACGGCATGCGTCTCCACGTCGTCGACCACCCCCTGGTCGCCCACAAGCTCACCACGCTGCGCGATGAGCGCACCGACTCCGCGACCTTCCGCCGTCTCGCCGACGAGCTGGTCACCCTGCTCGCCTACGAGGCCACGCGCGACGTGCGCACCGAGCAGGTCGACATCCGGACCCCGGTCGAGCGGACCACGGGCGTCAAGCTCTCCCACCCGCGTCCGCTGGTGGTGCCGATCCTCCGGGCCGGTCTCGGCATGCTGGACGGCATGGTCCGGCTGCTGCCGACCGCCGAGGTGGGCTTCCTCGGCATGATCCGCAACGAGGAGACGCTGCAGGCCTCGACGTACGCCACGCGGATGCCGGAGGACCTCTCCGGGCGTCAGGTCTACGTGCTGGACCCGATGCTGGCCACCGGCGGCACGCTGGTGGCGGCGATCCAGGAGCTGATCAAGCGCGGCGCGGACGACGTGACCGCCGTGGTGCTGCTGGCCGCGCCCGAGGGCGTCGAGGTCATGGAGCGGGAGCTGGCCGGAACGCCGGTGACGGTCGTGACGGCGTCGGTCGACGAGCGGCTCAACGAGCACGGCTACATCGTGCCGGGCCTCGGCGACGCGGGGGACCGGATGTACGGGGCGGCCGAGTAGTTCCTCGCGCCGGGCGCCCGGCGGCGGCTCTGCCGCGCGTTCAGCAGTTCTTCTTCTTCGAGGCGGGCGTCGGATCCGGGTGGGCCAGTGCGGTCAGCGCCCGGTCGGCGTCCGTCTTCTTCGCCAGCTCCCGGAACCCGTCGCCGATGATGAGGTCGAGCTCGCCGCCCTTGCGGGCGGGGTCGGTGCGGCGTTCGGCGCCGGGGAGCTGGGTGCCGAGCACCGGCAGCGCCGTGTCGAGGGCGGAGGACGGGCCGAGCAGTACGCCGGTGCCCTTGACCTTCTTGTCGTACTCCTCGGGCGCGTTGGCGACATCGCCGATCTTGAAGCCGCGCTTCTTCAGCTCGTCGGCCGTCTTCTGGGCCAGCCCGCTGCGGGTGGTGGCGTTGAGGACGTTGACCGTGATCGTGCCGGGCACGGGGAGTGCCTTGGGGGCCGCCGCGGGGGTCGCGTCGGTGGCGCACGCGGCCTTGGTGCCCGCCGCGGAGGCGGAGTCGCCGCCGCCGGTGAACACGTCGATGAGCTGCAGGGTGCCCCAGCCGCCGGCGCCGAGGACGACGACGGAGGCGACGGTCAGCGCGATGATCCTCCCGCGCCGGCGGGGCCGGCGCATTCGCGGGTACCTGTCGCCGGTGATCCGGTACTGGCCGCCCATGCCGGGTGGAGTGAGCATGCTCATGAGCGCAGCGTAGTGCGCCCGGGCGTCCGTGCCTACCAGATGATCATTCGACTGGGTGCAGTCCGCCCCGAAAGGGCCAAACCGGCCGTGGAAAGGCTTCCGAACGGGCGCCGGGGCGGGCGGAACGGGTCCTGAACGGGTATGGGGCGGACCGGCTCCGCGGGGTGCCCCGGTCTGCGGCCCGCGGCCCTCAGTCCAGCTCGAGCACGCGCGCGTGCAGCACCTGGCGCTGCTGGAGGGCCGCCCGCACGGCGCGGTGCAGTCCGTCCTCCAGGTAGAGATCGCCCTGCCACTTCACGACGTGCGCGAAGAGGTCGCCGTAGAAGGTCGAGTCCTCGGCGAGCAGGGTCTCGAGATCGAGCTGCTGCTTGGTCGTCACGAGCTGATCGAGGCGAACCGGGCGTGGCGCGACGTCCGCCCACTGCCGGGTGCTTTCCCGGCCGTGGTCGGGGTACGGCCGGCCGTTTCCGATGCGCTTGAAGATCACACGGAAAGCCTACCGGTCAAGACGTTCCGGGCGCAGCCATGGCGACGCAGTGCGACGCCGGAAAAGGTGTGTGAAACCGGGTGGAAAGGGTCTTCACCGGCGCGGCGTGTCCGCCGCACGGCGACGCCCGCGAGGTGTTCCGGGCCCGATCGCGTGCGTGCGGTGACCGATTCCCCCGAAAGGAGCCGGGCTACGCGCCGGGCTTCTTCGCCGCCTTGGCGGCCTTGGCCGCGGCCTTCAGCTCCTGCTTGTGCGCCCGCACCTTGACCAGCGACTCCGGCCCGGTGATGTCGGCGACGGAGCGGAACGCCTCGTCCTCGCCGTAGGCGCCCGCGGCCTCCCGCCAGCCGGCGGGCCGGACACCGAGCTGCTTGCCGAGCAGGGCGAGGAAGATCTGCGCCTTCTGCTTGCCGAACCCCGGCAGGTCCTGCAACCGCTTCAGCAGCTCCTTGCCGTCGTCCACGCCCCGCCACACGGCCTCGGCGTCGCCGTCGTAGTGCTCGACGAGGTACTGGCACAGTTGCTGGATGCGGCCCGCCATGGAGCCCGGGTAGCGGTGCACGGCGGGCTTCTCGGAGAGCAGCGCCGCGAAGGCGTCGGGGTCGTACGCGGCGATCTCGTGCGCGTCCAGATCGTCCGCGCCGAGCCGCTCGGCGATCGTCGCCGGGCCCTTGAACGCCCACTCCATCGGGATCTGCTGGTCCAGCAGCATCCCGGTCAGCGCGGCGAGCGGGCTGCGGCCCAGCAGGGCGTCGGCGTCGGGGTCCTGGGCGAGGTGAAGAGTGACGTCCATGCCCCGATGATCGCGCGTCCGGGCCCGGGCCGCCCGTCGCGGGCCGGCGGGTCTGCCGGCAGCGGCCGAAGAGGGTCCGCGGCTACGTTGTCCCGCTGCCACTCGTGGCTGCGCTGACGTGGCCGGTCGTAGCACCTCGGCCGGGTAGGGCCCGATCACCTCGCGCCAGGCGTTCGCCACGTGGGAGGAGAGGAAGGGTACGCCTCGGCCGTCGGCGGACCGGAGGGCATCGGGCCGATGTGGGGAACAGGGCACGGGCCGGGACCGCGCCTTCCGCGTGCGGCCCGGCGGGACGTCGGCGGCGGGACCCCGGGCGAGGTGAAAGGGGCGTCCATGCCCCGGGGGGCGTGTCCGGGCTTCTCAGGCCGCGCGCCAGTACCCCAGCGCGTGCAGCCGCTGCTTGGGCACGCCGAGTTCCTTGCGCACGAACGCCGAGAGCGCCCGGGTGGTCGTGGTGTCGCAGGCGATCCACACGTACGGGTCGGGGCCGGCCCGCAGCGCCTCGGGCAGTTCGGCCCGCACCCGGTCGACGAGCTCCGCGCCCGCCCGCTGCCGGGGCACCTCGCGCACCTCGTGCCGGCCGGGTTCGGCGCGGCAGGGCAGTCCGTCGAGGGTGCCCTCGAACCAGATCGTCGCCGGTGCGGAGCCCAGGGTGCCGAGCAGGGAGTTGATGGCCGGGAGGGAGGCCGGGTCGCCGACCACGAGGACGTGGGAGGGCGCGGGGTCGGGGTTCTCGAACCCGGTGCCCTGCACGGTCGCCTCGATGGTGTCCCCGGGCTTCGCCGTCCGCGCCCAGTCGCTGGCGCACCCCTCGTGCAGCGCGAACTCCAGGCTGAACGTGCCGGCGGCGGGGTCCGGGTCGACCAGGGTGTAGGCGCGCTGATGCGGCTTGCCCGCGTTGTCGAACCACAGCCGCACCCACATGGTGGGATGGACACCGGTCGCCGTCAGCAGCCCGCCGTCGGTGAAGTGCACCCGCCGGTAGCCGACGGTGACGTCCTCGCTGTCCGTCACGGTGAACGTGAAGTCCTTGGCGCGCAGCAACTTGAGGACCGCGCCCTCCCAACCCCGCCCCTGACCCATCGCCTCTTCACCCTTCGCGTACGATTCCGCCACGGTTTACTTAGGGAAGCCTAACCTAAAGTGAAATGAGGGCACAGTGACCGGCGAGATCTTCCGGGACCCCTGGGGCATCCCGCATCTGCGTGCCGACGGCGTGAACGAACTCGCGCGCGTCCAGGGCCGGGTCACCGCCCTCGACCGGGGTTGGCAGCTCGAGGTCGAACGCCATCGCGCGCAGGGCACCTCGGCCTCCTTCCTGGGCCCCGACGCCCTCCCCTGGGACCGCTTCGTCCGCCGCGCCCGCCTGCCCGACACGGCCCGCCGCTGCTACGCCGAGCTGCAACGGCGCGACCCGGAGACGGCGGAGTGGATCCGGGCGTACGTGACCGGGGTCAACGAGGGCCTGGCGTCCCTCCGACCCGGGACCCGCACGGCCGGGGAGACGGTCACACGGACCGGGGCGGGCACGTCCGGCGGAGGGCCGGCCGGGCTTGCGGGGGAACCCGGGTCACGGACGGGTGAGGGCGACCCGGCTGCTGACGCGGCGGACGGTGCCGGTCGTGGCCCGGCGCCCGAAGGGGAGGCGGGCTCCGCGGGAAGTGGTACCGGACGGGGCCCGGCGTCCGCCGGGGAGGCGGGGGCGCAGGGTCCCGACGTCGGTCAGGGAGGCGCACGCGGGTCCTCGCCCACCGGGGGCGGCGGTCTCCGGGGTGACGCGGGGCCCGCAGGGCCGGTGGCCGGCGG
>KL568536.1:117070-117208 GCA_000715605.1 Streptomyces speibonae
CCGGTGGCCGGCGGTGAGGCGGGGGTGCGGCCCGGTGCGGGGGCGCAGGGGGCCGCTGGTGGTCCGGGGGCCCCGTCCGCTGGGGGCGCCGGGGTGCGGGGCGGCGGTCCCGGGCGGGGGCCCTCGCCCGCCGGGGAG
>KL568536.1:117455-118247 GCA_000715605.1 Streptomyces speibonae
TCCTCGCCCGTCGGGGAGGCCGGGGTGCGGGGTGGTGGTCCCGCGGGCGACGCGGGGCCCGCCGGGCCGGGGGACGGCGGGGGTGCGGGGGTGCGGAGCGATGGGCCGGGCGGGCGGCCGGGGAGCGTGGGCGGTTTCGCCGGTGGCACGGGCGCCGCGTCCGAGTTCGTGCGGGCCGGGGTCGTACCCGGGCGGTGGGAGGTGTGGACGCCGTTCGCCGTGTGGCTGGCCACGCACATCCTCTTCGCCGGGTTTCCCGCCAAGCTCTGGCGCGAGCACGTCCGTACGCACCTCGGCCCCGACGCCGTCGGCCTGTTCGCCGCCGACGGCCCGGGCACCTCCGGCAGCAACGGCTGGCTGGTCGCCGGGGAGCGCACGGTCACCGGACAGGCCGTGATCGCCGGCGACCCGCACCGCTTCATCGAGGACCCCGGCGTCTACCAGCAGATCCGCCTGTCCTGCCCGGAGTTCGACGTCGTCGGCCTCGCCGTGCCCGGTATCCCCGGTGTCGCCCACTTCGGGCACACCGGCACGGTCGCCTGGGCCATCACCAACGCCATGGCCGACTACCAGGACCTCTACCGCGAACGGCTGCGCCGCACCGGTGCCGGTGTGGAGGCGCTCGGCCCGGACGGGACATGGCGGCGGGCCGCCCGGCACACCGAGACCGTCGAGGTGACGGGCGAGGACCCGGTCGAGGTGGAGGTCATCGAGACCGACCGGGGCCCCGTCGTCATCGGCGGCCCCGAGGGCCTGGACGACGGTGTCCCCGAGCCCGGCGAACCCCCGCTC
>KL568536.1:118484-125568 GCA_000715605.1 Streptomyces speibonae
ACGTCGACCGGGCCGTCGACCTGTGGGCCGAACCCGTCAACGTCGTCCTCGCCGCCGACACCGACGGCGGCACCCTGCACCGGGTGGCCGGCCGGGTCCCCCTCCGCGCGGAGGCCAACGGGACCCGCCTGGTCCCCGCGTGGGAACCGGGTCACGAGTGGCGAGGCTGGCACGCGCCCCCGCGCGACGGACTCACCGACGGTGTCGCCGTGATGGCGAACCAGCGCGGCCCCTCCGCCCCCCTCGGCGTCGAGTTCGCCCCGCCGCACCGCGCCGACCGCATCGCCACCCTGCTGGCACAGCGGACGCACTGGTCCGCCGCCGACATGTCCGCCATCCACAGGGACACCCACCTCGCCTCCGCCGCCCCCCTCCTGGACCACCTGGCCGCCCTCGCCCCCGGGACCCTCACCGAGCCCGCCGCCGCCCTGCGCGACCGCCTGCTGCGCTGGAACCGGCACATGGACGCCGACAGCGCCGACGCGGCCGCCTTCGCCGCCGTCCGCAGCGCGCTCGTACGCCGGCTCGCGGCGGACCCCGCCTTCGCGGCGACGGCCGCGCCACCCCCGTACCCCGAGGTGTTCCGGCCCTGGCTCGCGCTCGTCCCGCGCGTCGGCCACGCCCTCGAACACCTCCTCACCGCCGACGAGCTGTACGGCATCGACCGCCCGGCCGCCGTCCGCGCCGCGCTCGAGGAAGTCGCCGCCCGGCCGCCCGCCGGCACCTGGGGCGACACCCACCGACTCGCCCCCTGGCGGGCCCTGCCGCCGGAGACGCCGCAGGAGGAACCCGGCCTGTCCGGCGACCACGACTGCGTGCTGTGCACCTCGCCCGTGCCCGGCCTCACCGACCGCGCCGCGCGCGGCCCGGCCGCACGCTACGTCTGGGACCTGGCCCGGCGCGAGGACAGCCGCTGGGTGGTGCCGCTCGGCGCCTGCGGCGTCCCCGGCTCACCCCACCACCGCGACCAGCAGGCCCTCTGGCTCGCCGGTGACCTGGCCCCGGTCCTCACCGACTGGGCGCAGCTGACGAAGGAGACCGATGTCTGACCCGTACGCCTCCCGCACCGCCGTCCACGAACAGGAGGTCGACGGCTTCGGCTCCGTACGCATTGTGCCCCTGGACCCGGCCGCCGACGCGCCCCTGCTGCACCGCTGGGTGAGCGAGGAACGCGCCGCCTTCTGGGGCATGAACGGCCTCTGTGAGCAGCGGGTCGCCGAGATCTACGCCCACCTGGACACCCTCGACACCCACCACGCGTATCTCGTCCTCAAGGACGGCACCCCGGCCGCACTGCTCCAGACGTATGAACCGCACGCCGACCGCGTCGGCGAGGTCTACTCCGTCGAACCCGGCGACATCGGCGTCCACCTGCTCCTCGCCCCCGCCGCGCCGGAGGGCGCCCGTTCCGGCTGGACGGGCGGGCTGGTCGCCGCGATCGCCACGTACATCCTGGTGGTGCTGGACCGCGGGCGCGTGGTGGTCGACCCGGACGTGGCCAACGAGAAGGCGATCGCCCGCTTCCTGAAGCAGGGCTTCACCGCTGGTCCCACGGTCGTCCTGCCGGAGGTCGACCTGCCCGACGTGCACCTCCCGGAGAAGAAGGCGCAACTCGCCTTCCTCAGCCGCGAGGTAGCCTTCGGCGGGTGACCCCCGACGACCTCGTCGCCCACTACGGTCTGGAGCCGCTCCCCCGCGAGGGCGGACGGTTCCGGCAGACCTGGGCAGGTCCCGAACGCCCCGACGGCCGGCCCGAGGGCACCGCCATCGTCGCCCTGCTCACCGACGCGCCCGGCGACCACTCCGCGCTGCACCGGCTGCCCACGGACGAGATCTGGCACTTCTACCTCGGCGACCCGCTCCAGATGCTCCTCCTCGCCCCCGACGGCACCTCCCGCACCCCCGTCCTCGGCCCGGACGTCCTCGCCGGCCAGCACGTCCAGCTCACCGTCCCCGCCGGCACCTGGATGGGCGCGCGGGTGGCGGCGGGCGGCTCCTGGACGTTCTTCGGCTGCACGATGGCGCCCGGGTTCACCTTCGACGGCTACGAGCACGGCGACGCGGCGGAACTGACGGCACGCCATCCCGACCGGGCGGCGCTCATCGCGGAGCTGTGCCGCCCGTGAGCGGCCAGGGACTGCTCCGGGGGCAGGTCGCCCTGGTCACGGGCGCGGGCGGCGGCATCGGCCGGGGCATCGCGCTGCGGTTCGCCGAGGAGGGCGCGGCCGTCGCGCTGCACTGCCGCACCTCGGTCGCGCCCGCGCGGGAGACGGCCGAACGCATCCGGGAGGCGGGCGGCACGGCCGTCGTGCTCCGCGCGGACCTCACCGACGAGGACGCCTGCCACCGCGTGGTGGCCGACGCGGCCGAGTGGGGCGGCGGCCGGCTGACCGCGCTGGTCAACAACGCCGGCATCCAGCCCGTCCGGCCGCTCGCCGGGATGACCGCGGCCGAGTGGCGCACGGTCGTGGACACCGACCTCACCGGCGTCTTCGCCTGCACCCAGGCGGCGGCACGGCACATGCGCGACCAGGACGGCGGCGGCTCCGTCACCCACATCGCCTCCGTCGAGGCCCGCAGCCCGGCACCCGGGCACGCCCACTACAGCGCCGCCAAGGCGGCCGTGGTGATGCACGCCCGCGCGGCGGCCGCGGAGTACGGGCCGTGGGGCGTGCGCGTCAACACCGTCTCGCCCGGCCTGATCGAACGGGAGGGCCTCGACGAGGCCTGGCCGGAGGGCGTACGCCGCTGGCGGGAGGCGTCCGCCCTGGGCCGCATCGGCCGCGCGGAGGACGTCGGCGACGCGTGCGTGTTCCTGGCCTCGGGCCTCGCATCCTGGATCACGGGCCACGACCTCCTCGTGGACGGCGGCGCGTCCACCAACCCGACCTGGTGACCACGCGGGGCCGCCCCTCGGTCGCGGGCGGGCGCGCGGACCTCGACCGTCGAGGGCCCGCGTGGTGCCGCGCCCACGGCGGCCGGGCGCCCGGGGTGCCGGGGGCGTGGGAGGGCCGACCGGGCCGTGGCTCGTCCGGGAGCGCTGCGCGCCGAGCGGGCGTGGCCGTCTGTGCCGGGTCGGTCGGGCACCGGTCGCTCCTGGGAGATGCGTGGTGTGTGTGCTGCCGGGTGGCGCGCGTCGGGAGGGCGGGGCCGCCCCTCGGTCGCGGGCGGGCGCAGTGTGCCGGGCGGCGGGTCGCGTCGGACACCGGTCGGCCGGTCGTCGGCCTGGCGGGAGCGGGCTGTCGATCGGTGTGCACCCGTGCAAGGGGGCCGGGCGGCCCGGACGCGGCCGCGCTCAACCCGCTTCCGGCCCGGACGCGGCCGCGCCGGGAGCGGGTTCCGGCCCGTCGGTGACCTGACCGTCCCCCGGGCGTGGATCTCCTCCCCCTCGGCAAGCTCCCGCCGCTCCGCCCCGGGCGCCGGTGAGCAGTACGGCCCCGCCATCCGTACGTAACCCGTAGCCGGATGGCCGGGAGGCGGGTACGACGTGGAGCGACGGCGGAGCGAGGCGGCGGGCGATGGCGGACCGAGAGGGACCGCAGCCCGCTGCGGAACCCGGCGACTTCAAGGGCTGGTGCTGCTGGGCACCATGCTGGTCCTGCTCCTCCTCGGCAGCGCCGCCCCCGCAAGCGCCCACGCCGCCCTCCGGGACAGCGACCCCAAGGACAACAGCGTCGTCGAGTCCGCCCCGCGGGACATCACCCTGACCTTCACCGAGTCCGTCGGCCTGCTCGACGACTCCTTCCGCGTCTACAGCCCCGACAACCGCCGCGTCGACCTGGGCGAGCCGCAGCACGCGGACGGCGCATCCGACACCGCCCGCGCCGTCCTGCCCCGCGGCCTCGAGGACGGCACCTACACGGTGGCCTGGCGGGTGATATCCGCCGACAGTCACCCCGTCTCCGGAGCCTTCACCTTCTCCATCGGTGCGCCCTCCCCCCACCCGCCCGCCGCGCCCGCGGACCACGCCGAGCACCCCGTCACCAAGAGCCTCTACGACACCGGCCGCTACCTCGCGTACATCGCCGCCGCCCTCCTCATCGGCGCCGCGGCCTTCGCCGGGCTGTGCCGTCCCCCGGACACCGCCCCGCTGCGGCCGGCGCTGCTCACCGGCTGGTGGACCCTCGTCACGGCCACGTCCGCGCTGCTCGTCCTGCGCGCCCCGTACGAGAAGGGCACGTCACCCGCCACCGCCCTCGACCTCTCCGCGTTCTCCGAAGCCCTCACCGGCCGCCCGGGGCTGGCCCTGCTGACCCGGCTGGCCCTGCTCCTGCTGACCGCGGCGGTCCTCGTGCCGCTCGTCCGCCGCCGCGGCCCCCGGACCCGCCTGGCGACCGGCGCCGCCGTGTCCGTCGCGCTCGCCCTCACCTGGGCCGCCGCCGAGCACGCCTCCGCCGGGATCCAGGTGCCGCTGGCGATGACGTCGTCCGTCCTCCACCTGCTGGCGATGGCCTGCTGGCTCGGCGGCCTCACCGCGCTCCTCCTCACCCTGTACCGCGCGCAGACCCCGCCCCCGCCCGCCACCATCACCCGCTTCTCCCGCCTGGCCTTCCTCTCCGTCACCGTGCTCGTGGTGACCGGCGTCTACCAGTCCTGGCGCGGCCTGGGCTCCTGGGCCGCCCTCACGGACACCGCGTACGGCCGGACCCTGACGGCCAAACTCGCCGCGACCGGCTTCCTGCTGCTGGCGGCGGGCCTGTCGCGCCGCTGGACCGCGCTGCTCGTGCGCCGGGCGGCGGCCCAGACTCCGGCGACGTCGGAGGCACGGGTGCCCGCACTGGTGGGCGCCTCCGGTGCGGCCGCCCCCGGGCGGGGACCGGGAGCGGGGGGGACGGACGCGCCCGGCACACCGCCGGAGCCGCCCGCACCGACCGCCGGCCACTACCGCCGCGCCCTGCGCCGCTCCGTGCTGGCCGAGGTGCTCGTCGGCGTCGTCGTGCTGCTGATCACCTCGGTGCTCACCGGCACCCTTCCCGCCCGCGCGGAGGCCGAGGCCGCCGAGGCGCCCCGGCCGCAGGTGGCCGGACTGCCCGGGGCCGAGGCGTTCACCGTCCCCTACGACGTCGGCACGCCCGGCGGCAAGGGCACGGTGCAGATCACGATGGACCCGGGCCGGGTCGGGGAGAACGGGCTCCAGGCCGTCGTGTTCGGTCCCAAGGGTGCCCTGACCTTCGTCCCGGAAGTCCGGATCTCCTTCACCCTCGCCGCCAAGGACATCGGACCCATCGACGCGAAGGTGACCGACCGCGGCGGCTACTGGGCCACCAGCGACCTCAATCTCCCCCTCGCGGGCACGTGGACGATGAAGCTGACGATCCGGGTCTCCGAACTGGACCAGATCACCGAGACCCGGCAGGTGCCGATCACCCGCTGACCGCCCGCGGTCGTGCGGCAGCAACATCAACTGCACTGATCAACAAGCCCAGTTGGTGAATTCACCGGCGACTCTTCTACAACCTTCCGTGGCGGGCGCATGTCTGGCTAACGCAGGGGTGTTCCGGGCGTCCATGAAGAGGGGCTCAGCGACATGACCATGCGTACCTTCGTCCGGCGGGTGGGGCGGCGGGCCGAGCGGAAGGCGGCCGAGAGACTGTGGCGGCTGCGCACCCTGCGGCGCCGTCGCAGAGCCGCGGCCGCGGACCCGGCGTTCCGCCCGGTGACGGTCCGCGGCCAGGCGCTCCACGGGCGGGTCGTGACCCGGTTCGGCGCGGCGGAGGCGGCCGCGTCCCACCTCGGTCTGGTGGTCGCCGCACTCGAGCGGGAGGGCATCCCGTACTTCCTGGTGCCGGCCTCGCGCATCCGTCACACCGTCGGTGTGAACGCCGTCGACCGGGACCGTCTCCTCGCCGCGCTGGAGACGCTGTACGCGGGACGGCCGGTGTTCATCGGCAGACCGCTGCCCGGCGGGCTGCTGAAGCATCCCGCGCTGTTCATGGACGGGGCGCTGCCCTCCGCGCTGCGCACCGCGCCCGTCCTGCGGATCGGGGAGATCCACCTCGGGCCCGCCGGCCAGCCCCTGGGCGGTCCGGAACTCGCCTGCGACGTGGAATTCTGGGAGGACGGGGCGCAGCTCCTCGCCTCGCCCGACGGGCCCCGCCGGCTGGCCAGGGTGCAGCCGCAGGGGTCCGAGGACGTCTTCGCCGAATCCCTCGTCGCGCCGCGCGCCAACGGTGTCGCGGACGTCCTCCCGGCGTCCGAGCAGCAGCCGGCCACCGTGCGGATCGGCGAGCGGGAGCTGCCGACCTTCGCCGCGCTGACCCTGCCCACCCTGGACGACGTGACGTTCCCCGTCGACGTCGTCTACACCTGGGTGGACGGCGACGATCCGCGGATGCGGGCCGCGCGGGCCCGCCACCAGGAGGGCGGCATCGCCGAGATCCTGGACAAGGAGACCAACGCCTCCCGCTACACCAGCCACGACGAGCTGAAGTACTCCCTGCGCTCGCTCGCGATGTACGCCGACTTCGTCCGGCACATCTACCTCGTGACCGACGGCCAGAAGCCGCACTGGCTCGACGAGGACGCGCCCGGCATCACCGTCGTCGACCACCGCGACATCTTCCCGCCGGACGTGCTGCCCGTGTTCAACTCGCACGCCATCGAGACCCGGCTGCACCACATCCCCGGCCTGTCCGAGCACTACCTGTACTTCAACGACGACGTGTTCGTCGGGCGCCGGGTCACCGCGGAGCACTTCTTCCACGGCAGCGGCCTGATGAAGATCCCGGTCTCCCCGCTCAAGATCGGCGTCGGCAAACCCCACGCCGAGGAGACGGCCACCAACTCCGCGAACAAGAACGTCCGCCGCCTGTTGCTGGACCGGTTCGGACGGATGACGACGAACAACTTCATGCACACCCCGCTCCCCCAGCAGCGGGAGACCCTGCGGGCCCTCGAGGAGCTCTTCCGGGAGGACGTCGCCCGCACCACGGCGTCCCGCTTCCGCTCCCCGCAGGACATCGCCATGACGGCCCCGCTGCTCTACCAGTACGCGCTGCTGACCGGGCGCGGCGTGCCGGGGAAGTTCGCCTACCGGTACGTCAACATCAGCCGCCCGGACGCCGAGGAGCGGCTCCCCCGCCCC
>KL568536.1:125773-131318 GCA_000715605.1 Streptomyces speibonae
TCGCCGGCCTGCGCCGCGGCCGCCGCTTCGACTTCTTCTGCCTCAACGACGTCGATGTGCCGCCCGGCGAGCGGGAGCGGGTCGCCGCCCGGATGAACGCGTTCCTCGAGCACTACTTCCCCTTCCCGAGCCCCTTCGAGAAGCAACGGTGAGGGGGGCCGGGAGCATGGACATCCGTCATCGCGTCCCGGCACGAGCGGGTCTGCGGGCCGCCCGGCGACTCCTGGCGCGTCCGGCGCGTCCGGCGCCCTGGGCGGCCGCCCTGCTGTGGGCGCTGCGCGCGGTCCCCGCCCGGCGCCGGCTGCGCACCGCCGTCCCCGGACTGCGCCGGGTCGCCTTCGGGCCGACGCGGCTGTACGGCCGTACGGTCGCCGACTACACCGCGGCGGAGGCCGCCGAGGCCGACCTCGAGCGGGTGTGCGGACTGCTGGAAGGACTCGGCATCCCCTACTTCCTGGTCCCCACCGGCCACGGGCACGGCGCACCGCGTCAGGTCGTCGGCGTCGAGGAGACCCACCGCGACGCGGTCCTCACCCGGGCCGCCCACCGCCTCGCGGGCACCGCCGGGTACGTCGGCGCCGTCGGACCGGACGGCACCGTGACGACCGCGGTGCTGTGGGCCGACGGGAAGCTGCCGCGGGCGCTGCGCCGGGCCGCCGTGCTGCGTACCGGCACGGTGCGCCTCGGCCCGGAGGGACAGGTGCTCAGCGGCCTGGAGTCGGGGTGCGACATCGAGTTCTGGCGCCGGGGCCGGGACCTGGAGACCGGACGGGACGGGGATCCCCCGTGGCTCACCGTGCCCGGCAGCCGGCTCCCGGACGTCTTCGGCGCGGCTCTCGTCGCCCCGCGCCGCAACCCCGTGACGGAGGTGCTCCCGGCGGCGGCGCGGCGCCCGGCCGCGGTGGAGCTTCGCCGGCGCAGCGTGCCCACCTTCGCGCCGTTCGCCGAGCCGGGCGTCGACGAGGTGTGCTTCCCCGTCGACGCCGTGTACACCTGGGTCGACGGGGACGACCCGGTGCTGGCCGCGAAGCGCCGCGCCCACCGGGCGCCGTCCGGCGGCGGCATCGCCCCGCGCGAGACCGGCCCCTCCCGCTACACCAGCCACGACGAGCTGAAGTACGCGCTGCGCTCACTGGAGATGTACGCCGGGTTCGTCCGGCGGGTCCACCTCGTCACCGACGCCCAGCTCCCCGACTGGCTGGACCCGGACGCGGAGGGCCTGACGGTGGTCGACCACCGGGACATCCTCCCGGCCGACGCGCTGCCCGTGTTCAACTCGCACGCGATCGAGAGCAGGCTGCACCACATCCCCGGCCTGTCGGAGCACTACCTCTACTTCAACGACGACGTCTTCATCAACCGCCCCGTGGACGCCGAGCACTTCTTCCACGGCAACGGCATCGCCCGCATCCCGCTGTCCCCGCTGAAGATCGGCGTCGGCGCCCCGCACCCGCTCGAGCCGGCCCCGAACTCCGCGGGCAAGAACGCCCGCGAGGTGATCCGCCGCTTCCACGGCCGGTACATCGCCCACAAGGCGCTGCACACCCCGCACCCCCAGCTGCTGTCGGTCATGCGCGAGATGGAACGCCTCGGGATCGACGAACTCGGCCGGACCTCCTACTCCCGCTTCCGCTCCACCGCCGACGTCGCCCCGGCGTCCACCCTCCACCACCACTGGGCGATCGCCACCGGCCGCGCCGTCCCGGCCGACTACCGGTTCCGCTACGTGCAGCTGGGCACCCCCGACATGCGGCGCCGCCTGGCCCGTCTCGCGGCCGGCGAGGACGTCGACTTCTTCTGCCTCAACGACGTGGACACCGCCCCGGCGGACAGGGCGCGGGCGCGGACCGCCCTCCACGCCTTCCTGGAACGCAAGTACCCCTTCCCCAGCCGCTTCGAGAGCGCCCCGCGCCCGGCCCGCCGCCCGGCCGTCCCCTTCACCACGACGCTGCCCCACCGGCCGGCCCGGCTCCGTGAGTGACCCACGGCCTCACCCTGCGGCGGCGCGGTCGCGGGGCCCTGGGATCCGTGCTGTGCTGGAAGCAGTCGCAGGAGTACGCGCCGATGCGCCACACCCGGATCCCCACCGTCGCCTCCGCCCCGCGGCCGCCCGCGCCGACCGGAGCGGGCGGGGCGCTGCTCCCGGCCCGCCGGCTCGCCGCCGCCTGGCTGCTGATCGTCCTGATCACGGTGCCCGCCTGGGTACTGACGATCGGACAGGCCCGGGACATGGGGGTCGGACCCGGCACGATGGGCACGGCCCTGCCGCTGTTCCTGCTGCTGTGGGTGACGATGATGGCGGCCATGATGCTGCCGTCCATGGCGCCGGTGGCCGTCACCTGGGTCCGCGCGATCGGCCGGCGGTCCTCCGGCTGGACGCGGACCGCGCGCACCACCGAGTTCGTGGGCGGCTACCTGCTGGTGTGGACCGCCTTCGGCCTGCTCGCCTACGCGGCCCTGGCCGTCACCGGCGGCCTGGTGGAGGACCACCCCACCGCCGGGCGCTGGATCGCAGCGGCCGCCTTCCTGCTCGCGGGCCTGTACCAGCTCGGCCCCCTCAAGAACGTCTGTCTGCGGCACTGCCGCGACCCCATGGGCCACCTGGTGCGCTACGCCGGGTTCCGCCGGCCCGCCCGCGACCTCCGGGTGGGCCTGCACCACGGCGCCTACTGCGTGGGCTGCTGCGCGGGGCTGATGGTCGTCCTGGTGCCCCTCGGCGTGATGAACGTGGCGGCGATGGCGGCGCTGGCCGTGGTGATCTTCGTGGAGAAGCTGTGGTCCCGCGGCCCGTTGCTGGCCAGGGCGGTGGGCATCACCTTCCTGGTCCTGGCCGCGCTGGCCCCGACCCAGGACTGGCTGCTCCCGGGACTTCAGGCAACGATGCCGATGACGAACGACATGTGAGAGTGGGGCCCCACCCGGAGAGTGGGCCTCACCCGTCATTCATCACCTGTCATTCATCACCCGTCATTCATCGGGCCCGCTCCACTCGAACGGGAAGTGCTTGCTGGACCTCCCCGAGCGTTCCCAGGAGAAGCCGAACGCCTCGGCACGGTCGGTCGTGGCCCGGCCCCAGGTGGCGACCTGGCCCGGCCCGACCTCGGCACCCGGGGCGTTGAGCACCTGGACGCGGGCGCCCTCGGGCGTCGTCGGGCCGCTGAGCGCCTCGGCGACGGCCGTGACCCGGCCGGGAACCTCGGCCCGCCAGGCGCCGAGGTCCTCGTCGATCTCCACGCGCACGGGCGCGACGTCCATGCCGCGCATCTCCGGGTGGAACATCTCCCCGAACCGCGCCGGCCACCCGCCGGCCTCCCCGCCGAAAATGGCCCCGAGCGCGGCCCGCTGCCGCTCGTCGGCCCGCTCGTCCAGGAACACCGCGGCGTACGGATCGGTGTGGGTGCCCTCCCAGGGGTTGCCGGTGAAGGAACCGATCATCAGGACGTTCAGCCCGTCGAGCCGCACATCCCCGAAGCTCCCTTCCCGCACGTGCCAGACCAGCACACCCTCGCAGTCGCCGTACGTCGGAGGCTGGGCGAACGTACAGGGGCAGGGTATGGCGCACTTGCACACGTCGAACCAGTCGCCGGTGAGATGCCAGCGGGTACCGGTGCCGACGTGATCGGCGGTGGCGTGATCGCTCATCTCGCTTCCCTCCCGCCGAGCCGGAACGGCTCACTCGGAGTGGCAAGACCGCGCGCCCACGAGCCCGCGCCCGACACGACGAGACGGCCTCCCTTCCAGCTTGCACCCCGACTCCCACGGAGGGAACCCACCCCCGGGCTGAGAACGGTGCCCAGCAAGAGGCGCCTGTCCGCACAGGGACGCCGCGACGGACAACAACGAAGGGCCCCCTGTTTCCAGGGGGCCCTTCGACATCGTGCCCGGTGAGGCACTGGCGGAGGATACGAGATTCGAACTCGTGAGGGGTTGCCCCCAACACGCTTTCCAAGCGTGCGCCCTAGGCCTCTAGGCGAATCCTCCGCCGGAAACATTACATGACCGAGAGGAGTGCTCGCGAACTCGTTCCGGGGCCGGGACATGGGGTAGCCTCTGCGTAGCCCCTCACGCGGCGCTATCTGACTGAACTCCCCCAGGGCCGGAAGGCAGCAAGGGTAGGTTGGCTCTGGCGGGTGCGTGGGGGGCGCTTGCGTGTGCGGTGGGCCGGGCCGGTTGTCAGTGGGCGCCTATAACCTCGTAGGCGTGTCGTCTCTCGCGCTGTACCGCCGCTATCGCCCGGAGTCGTTCGCCGAGGTCATCGGGCAGGAGCATGTCACCGGCCCGTTGCAGCAGGCGCTGCGGAACAACCGGGTCAATCACGCGTACCTGTTCAGTGGTCCGCGCGGCTGCGGCAAGACGACCAGTGCGCGCATCCTCGCGCGGTGTCTGAACTGCGAACAGGGGCCCACGCCGACCCCGTGCGGGGAGTGCCAGTCGTGCCGCGACCTCGCGCGCAACGGGCCCGGTTCTATCGACGTCATCGAGATCGACGCCGCGTCCCACGGTGGTGTGGACGACGCCCGTGACCTGCGTGAGAAGGCGTTCTTCGGGCCCGCCTCCAGCCGGTACAAGATCTACATCATCGACGAGGCCCACATGGTCACGTCGGCCGGTTTCAACGCCCTGCTCAAGGTCGTCGAGGAGCCTCCTGAGCACCTCAAGTTCATCTTCGCGACCACCGAGCCCGAGAAGGTGATCGGGACGATCCGGTCGCGCACCCACCACTACCCGTTCCGGCTGGTACCGCCCGGCACCCTGCGCGAGTACCTGGGCGAGGTGTGCGGGAAGGAGGACATCCCCGTCGAGGAGGGCGTGCTGCCGCTCGTCGTGCGGGCCGGTGCCGGGTCCGTGCGTGACTCGATGTCCGTCATGGACCAGCTGCTCGCCGGTGCCGGGGCGGACGGCGTGACGTATGCCATGGCCACGGCCCTGCTCGGATACACGGACGGCTCGCTGCTCGACTCCGTGGTCGAGGCCTTCGCGACCGGGGACGGCGCCGCCGCCTTCGAGGTCGTCGACCGGGTCATCGAGGGCGGCAACGACCCGCGCAGGTTCGTCGCGGACCTGCTGGAGCGGCTGCGGGACCTCGTCATCCTCGCCGCCGTCCCCGACGCCGCGGAGAAGGGGTTGATCGACGCCCCCGCCGACGTCGTGGAGCGGATGCAGGCCCAGGCCGGCACCTTCGGACCCGCCGAGCTCACCCGCGCCGCCGACATCGTCAACGAGGGGCTGACCGAGATGCGCGGCGCCGGCTCGCCCCGTCTCCAGCTCGAGCTGATCTGCGCGCGCGTGCTGCTTCCCGCCGCGTACGGCGACGAGCGCTCGGTCATGGCCCGGCTGGACCGGATCGAGCGCGGGGTGAACTTCTCGGCGGGGGCCGGCGCTGCCGGAATGCCCGCCATGGGATACGTCCCCGGGCCGGAGGCCCATGGGGGAGCGCAGGGGCAGGGCGGCATCGAGCCGGGAGGCGGTGCCGCCGCCGCCCGGGCCGCGGTGCGCCCGCCGGGGCCGGCGCCCACGCCCGCGCCGCCCGCACCGGCTCCCGCCC
>KL568536.1:131538-132016 GCA_000715605.1 Streptomyces speibonae
GCTCGATCCGCGCATGCTCTGGCCCAACATCCTGGAAACGGTCAAGAACCGTCGCCGCTTCACATGGATCCTGCTCAGTCAGAACGCCCAGGTGACCGGCTTCGACGGCACGACCCTCCAGCTCGGCTTCGTGAACGCGGGCGCCCGGGACAACTTCCTCAGCAGCGGCAGCGAGGACGTGCTGCGTCAGGCGCTGGCCGAGCAGTTCAACGTGCAGTGGAAGATCGAGGCGGTCGTCGACCCGTCCGGCGGCGGTGCGGGGGCTCCCCCTCCGTCCGGCCCGCCCGGCGGTCGCAACGGCGGCGGGTACGGGGGTGGCGGCGGCGCCGGGTTCGGCTCCGGCGGTTCCGGCGGTCCGGGGGGAGGGCAGCGTCCCTCCGCGCCCCAGGCTCCCGCGCCGGCCGCCCCCGCACAGCCGCAGAGCGCCCCCGGTGCGGTGGCCGCGCCCGCGCCCAGTCCCGCTACCCCGGCCCCCCGG
>KL568536.1:132247-133829 GCA_000715605.1 Streptomyces speibonae
GCCCCCCGGCCCCCCGCACCGCAGCCGCCCCCGCCCGTCTCGCCCGAGGACGACGTTCCCGAGGACGATGACCCCGACCTGGACGAGTCCGCCCTCTCCGGACAGGAGCTGCTCGTACGGGAGCTGGGGGCGACAGTCGTCGAGGAGATCGCCAACGAGTAGGGGACGGCCGGGCCGACGAGGCATGGTGTCCGTGGTGTCTTTGGAGGAAGCGACAAGGCATCTCTCCCTCCGCACTCAGCAGCCCGCACAAAGGGAACCCGCCGTCTCCCGTTAGGCTGACCCCCGTGAAGGTCCTCGTCATCGGTAGCGGCGCCCGCGAACACGCCCTGTGCCACTCCCTGTCCCTCGACCCCGACGTCACCGCGCTGCACTGCGCCCCCGGCAACGCCGGTATCGCCGAGGTGGCGGAGCTGCACGCGGTCGACGCCCTCGACGGCGCGGCCGTGTCGGCGCTGGCCACGCGGCTCGGCGCGGACCTCGTGGTGGTCGGCCCGGAGGCGCCCCTGGTCGCCGGTGTCGCCGACGCCGTGCGCGACGCGGGCATCCCCGTCTTCGGCCCCTCCAAGGAGGCCGCGCAGCTCGAGGGTTCCAAGGCCTTCGCGAAGGACGTCATGGCGGCGGCCGGTGTGCCCACCGCCCGCAGCTACGTCTGCACGACGCCCGAGGAGGTCGACGCGGCCCTGAAGGCGTTCGGCGCCCCCCATGTCGTCAAGGACGACGGGCTCGCGGCCGGCAAGGGCGTCGTCGTCACGGACGACATCGAGGCGGCCCGCGCGCACGCCCGCGGCTGCGACCGCGTGGTCATCGAGGAGTTCCTCGACGGCCCCGAGGTCTCCCTCTTCGCGATCACCGACGGCGAGACCGTCGTGCCCCTCCAGCCGGCCCAGGACTTCAAGCGAGCACTGGACGGCGACGCGGGCCCGAACACCGGCGGCATGGGGGCCTACTCCCCGCTGCCGTGGGCCGACCCGAAGCTGGTCGACGAGGTCATGGAGACGGTTCTCCAGCCGACCGTCGACGAGATGCGGCGCCGGGGCACCCCGTTCTCCGGCCTGCTCTACGCCGGGCTGGCGATCACCTCGCGCGGTGTCCGCGTGATCGAGTTCAACGCCCGCTTCGGCGACCCCGAGACCCAGGTGGTCCTGGCCCGGCTGCGGACTCCGCTGGGTGGGCTCCTGATGGCCGCCGCCACCGGCAACCTCGCCCATCTGGAGCCGACCCGCTGGAGCGACGAGGCCGCCGTCACCGTGGTCGTCGCCTCGCACAACTACCCCGGCACCCCGCGCACCGGCGACCCGATCACCGGCCTGGACGAGGTCGCCGCCCAGGACGCCCCGCACGCGTACGTCCTGCACGCCGGCACCAGGCGCGACGGTGACCGGATCGTCAGCGCGGGCGGGCGGGTGCTGTCCGTCACGGCGACCGGCAAGGACCTCACCGAGGCCCGAGACCGCGCCTACCGCGCGGTCTCCCGCATCGGCCTCGACGGCAGCCAGCACCGCACGGACATCGCGGCGAAGGCGGCACAGGAGGCATAAGGCCCGTCGTTCGGATCACGCCGCAGACGCGGGGCCTGGTG
>KL568536.1:134067-134589 GCA_000715605.1 Streptomyces speibonae
TGACAGGGCGCTGCCGGTGTCCTGCGTCGTGATCCAAACGACGGACCATGGCCGACCCGTCGGTCACCGTCCCCCTATTGGACCCCGGTCCTCCGGTCCGCCGGCCACCTGTCCGCGGGGCCACTGGCCCCTTGGCCGCTGCTCGCCGGCTGCGGCTCATCCAGTCCCGTCGGCCTCGGAGGGCCGACGGACTGGACCGGCCTTCGACCTCTCCGGCCGCTCCGACTTCCGGCCTCCCAGGGCTGCGGGCCCGCTAGCCCCGAGGCCTTCGGTCTCTCGGCTCCGACGGCCCGGGACAGTCGGTCTCCGGCCTCTTCGGTTCCCCCGTCCGCCGTTCCGCCGTTCCGCTGGTTCTCCGGTCTTCCGGCTCCCTGGGGCTCCGGGTCGGCCAGTCGGGGGGTCCGTCGGCTTCGGACGGCCGGGGGAGATCAGCCCCGGCCCTTCGGTCCCCGTTCCGCGGGCTTCTCTTCGGTCTTCCGGTTCCCTGATACTCCGGGCCCTCCGGCCATGGGGCCCTCGGCC
>KL568536.1:134741-136750 GCA_000715605.1 Streptomyces speibonae
TCTTCCGGTTCCCTGATACTCCGGGCCCTCCGGCCATGGGGCCCTCGGCCGCCTGTCCCGGCCGCTGGCCCCACGGGTCCGTCGGGCCCTCGGTCCGGCGTCCTCGGGTCCTCCGGTCCTTTGGCCCGCAGGCATCGGTCCGACCACCGACGGCCCCGGCGGGTCTCCGGCCCGTCGGCCCCCGGCACCCCGCCGGGCCGGCGCCGCTCGGCCCCCGTTCGATGAACCCCCCAGGCCCCGGATCCGTCTCAGGATGCGGGGCCACGCCCTTGCCGTCCGTCATCCACCTTTCCCCAAAGCCATTCCATCGAGTGAGCGATGAGCCATCCGGCTGACGTGACCCGGGGCCCCAACTAGGGTGCCGCGCAGGCATTCCGGCACTTGGCCCACCGGCATTGCGATGTCAGTGGCCGGTGTCACAGTGGGGGGCATGGGCAACGCCAGGACAGTGTCCGGAGCCGGGAGGGGGTGAGGTCGGGCCATGAGCGGAAGCGGAATGGGAGCGGGCGCGGGCGGACAGAGCGCGCGGTCCCGTGCGCTGGCCGTGCTGCGGGTCCGCAGCCGGGCCCTGGCCGCCGCGCTGCTGCCGGCCGGCGTCGCCGTGATCCTGCTCGTCGGCGCCTCCACCGGGCATTTCCCGGGCACCGGCTGGGACCTGGCCCGCTGGCTCGTCACCCCGGTGGCGGTGCTCGTGCTGCTCCTTGCCGCCGGTGTCACCCTGGTCGTCGCCCGCGCCCGGCCCGCCATGAGCCCCACCGTGCCGATCGCCGAGGAGGCTGCCCCTGACCTGTACCGGATGGTGCGCGACCTCGCCGATCGTCTCGACGTTCCCGCGCCGTCCGCGATAGCGCTCACCCCGGACTGCGACAGCTGGCTGGAGGACCGCACCCACCCGACCCACGGCCCCCCGCCGCCGGAGGAGCACGACGACATAGCCGGCACGGCACGGCCCCCGCGCCGTACGCCCGTCCCGCCCGTGCTGGTGATCGGCTCCCCGTTCCTGTGGTGGATGCGGGTGGGGGAGCTGCGCGCGGTGCTCGCCCCGGTCGTCGCCGGTACGGGACCGTCGGCCCACCCGGACATAGCCGCCGCGCGGCGTTTCGTGCAGGGGCTGGACGCGGCGGTTGCCGTCACTTCGGGGCCGCACCGCGGGCCGGTGGTGCGCGCGGGGTTCGCGGCCGTCGGCTGGGTGGTCAGGCTGCTGCTGCGCGGGTGCAGGGGGCACGCCGCCGAGATGGAGCGCGGGGTCGCCGCCGCGGCCGCCGACCGCGCACAGGCTGTGGATTACGGGCTGCGGATCGTCGCCCAGGAGCAGGTGGGGCTGGCGTACGCGGGGTGGGACCGGCTGCTCACCCGGGTCGCGCTGCCCGCCTGGCGGATGGGCCGCTGGCCCTCCCGGCTCAACGCGGGAGTGGTGGCGGCGCTCACGGAGCTGTCCCGCCGGGACCGGCTGGCCGAGGGCTTCGCCTCCCGCCTGGGCGAGCGTCCCGCCTGTGACCTGCTCGAGGAGCCGGGCGCGGTCGACGAGGCCGCCTCGCTGCTCGCCGCGCGACTGTTCCACGGAGGGCCCGCGAAGACGGGACCCGACTGGGCGCCGGTCCACTGGGGCGACTATCCGGAGGAGGTCGTCGACCGCAAGTGGCGCACCGACGCCGCCCGCCTCCACCGGGTCCTGGACGCCCTCCACGCACCCCCGGACCAGGGAGCCCCTCCGGCCCCGGACGGCCCGACCCTCACCCGCGTCCTCATCCACCTGACGGCCCACCCCGGCCCGGGGGAACCATCGGGCCCGTTGCCGGAAGCGGAACCATCCACCCCGTTCGCGGACCCGGCGGCGCCCTCCGGCCTCCGTCCGGACGACGAAGCCGAAGACGGGTCCGAAGACGGGTCCGAAGACGGGACCGAAAACGGGACCGAAGACGACGATCTGTCCGGTACCACCGCGCGCAGTGCCGCCCTGGCCGCCCGGCTGAGCGCCGAGCTGGCCCGTGAGGCTGTCTCTTATACAC
>KL568536.1:136971-137300 GCA_000715605.1 Streptomyces speibonae
AGCGCCGTCACCGGAGGCACCCCGGCGCACGGCCCCGGGGACCCCGCTCCCCTCCGCGACGAGCGCGCCCTCCCGCTCTTCCCCCTCCAGCCCCCGCGCACCGGCCGCGAGCTGCTCGCCGACCACATCACGGCGATGGTCTGCTGCGCGGCGATGGACACCGCCGGCGCCACGCCGGGTCTCGACTGGCTCGACGGCCCGACCCTCCTCCTGGGCGGTCTGCGGGCGGCGGATCTGTCCCCCCAGGTGCTGGCCCTGATCGAGGACGGCGATCCCTCGGCCCTCCGCGGCTGGCTGACCGAGCACGGCATACGCGCCGAGAAGCCGGT
>KL568536.1:137585-140388 GCA_000715605.1 Streptomyces speibonae
CCGCCGCACACCGCCCCGCCCGGAGCAGACCCTTCCGCTTTCGGTCAATTCAAAACGAACGGTGACGGAGCGGGTGCGTTATGTGATGTGCTTGGACCGTTCGGACCCGCGGGCAAGGGCTCGGGACATACGACAAGCACATAACCGTCGCCGGGCCTCACCCGTCAGGCGTCTGCCGGACAGCACCACGCGCCGCACCGCAACCGGGGTACGAGGGATGGGGAGCGATCATGGGCTCGGAGCAGATCCGTCGCTGGGAGTCGGGAGCGCTGGCACACGCCGTGAACGACCCTTTCGGGCAGGGCCCCCTCCCGTGGCTGCGCGGCAGTGAGACCTACTTCGGCGACACGGGCCAGGTCGTCCCCTGGTACGTGGACCAGGACAGCGCGCGCCCCGGCACCGTCCCGTCCCGGGGCGCCGCCGCGCCCCGCGTCCCCCGGCAGGGCGGCCCCCGGGTCCCCGCCGCACGGTCCTCCGGCGGCCCCCGCGCGGCCGACGACGTGCACCGTCAGATCAAGGGGTTCACCTCCACCGGCGCCGTCGCCCCGGGTGAGGCCATCGACTTCCACGTCACCCTCGACCCGCCCCAGGAGTTCGACGTCGACGTCTACCGCATCGGCCACTACGCCGGCGACGGCGCCACCAAGATCACCTCGAGCCCCCGCCTCTCCGGCATCGTGCAGCCTCCGCCGCTCACCGCCGACCGCACCGTCTCCTGCCACCACTGGTGGCTGTCCTGGCGGTTACCGGTCCCGTCGTACTGGAGCGTCGGCGCGTACGTCGCCGTACTGACCACGGCCGACGGGTACCGCTCGCACATCCCGTTCACCGTCCGCGACGACCGTCCCGCGGACCTCCTGCTCGTCCTGCCCGACATCACGTGGCAGGCCTACAACCTCTACCCGGAGGACGGCCGTACCGGCGCGAGCCTCTACCACGCCTGGGACGACCAGGGCCGGCTGCTCGGCGAGTCCGACGCCGCCACCACCGTCTCCTTCGACCGCCCCTACGCGGGCGCCGGCCTCCCGCTGCACGTCGGGCACGCCTACGACGTCATCCGCTGGGCGGAGCGCTACGGCTACGACCTCGCCTACGCCGACGCCCGCGATCTGCACGCCGGCCGGGTCGACCCCACCCGCCACCGGGGCCTGATCTTCCCCGGCCACGACGAGTACTGGTCGGTGCCCATGCGCGCCGCCGTGGAACGCGCCCGCGCGCACGGCACGTCCCTGGTCTTCCTCTCCGCCAACACGCTGTACTGGCAGGTGGAGCTCGCCCCCTCCCCGTCCGGCCCCGACCGCCTGCTGACCTGCCGCAAGCGCCAGGGCCCGGGCAAATCGGCGCTGTGGCGGGAGATCGACCGCGCGGAGCAGCAGCTGCTCGGCATCCAGTACGCCGGGCCCGTCCCGGAACCCCACCCGCTGATCGTGCGCAACGCGGACCACTGGATGTGGGAGGCGACGGGCGCGGGCGAGGGCGACCGGATCGAGGGCATGGTCGCGGGCGAGGCGGACCGCTACTACCCGCGCACCCCGCTGCCCGCCTACGAGGAGCGCGTCCTGCTCGCCCACTCCCCGTACACCGACCGGGCGGGCGCCCGGCGGCACCAGGAGACCTCCCTCTACCGGGCCCCCTCAGGCGCCTGGGTGTTCGCATCCGGGACCTTCGCCTGGTCCCCTGCCCTGGACCGGCCGGGCCACGTCGACCCCCGGGTTCAGCGCGCCACCGCCAATCTCCTGGACCGCATCTGCAAACGCGACTGACCCCGGGCCGCGACCGTTCACCCCGTGCGGGAGAATCAAGGCATTCATACAGAACCACGGGGAGGAACCGTGTCCGGATTCGTCGAAAAGCCCGAGCCGATCCAGGTTCCGGGCTTGGTGCATCTGCACACCGGCAAGGTGCGCGAGCTGTACCGGAACGAGGCGGGCGACCTCGTGATGGTCGCCAGCGACCGCATCTCCGCCTACGACTGGGTCCTGCCGACCGAGATCCCCGACAAGGGCCGGGTGCTCACCCAGCTCTCCCTGTGGTGGTTCGAGCAGCTCGCCGATCTGCTCCCGAATCATGTGCTGAGCACGGAGCTGCCGGCCGGCGCCCCCGACGACTGGGCCGGCCGCGCCCTCGTGTGCAAGTCGCTGAACATGGTTCCCGTGGAGTGCGTGGCCCGCGGCTATCTCACCGGCTCGGGCCTGGCCGAGTACAACGAGTCCCGTACGGTCTGCGGGCTCGCCCTCCCCGAGGGCCTGGTGGACGGCTCCGAGCTGCCCGCTCCGATCTTCACCCCGGCCACCAAGGCCGCCGTCGGCGAGCACGACGAGAACGTCTCCTACGAGGAGGTCGCCCGTCAGGTCGGCGCGGACACCGCGGCCCAGCTGCGCCAGGCGACCCTCGCCGCCTACTCCCGGGCCCGCGACATCGCCCGGGACCGGGGGATCATCCTGGCGGACACCAAGTTCGAGTTCGGCTTCGACGGCGACACCCTGGTCATCGCGGACGAGGTGCTCACCCCGGACTCCTCCCGCTTCTGGCCGGCCGACCAGTGGGAGCCGGGCCGCCCGCAGCCGTCGTACGACAAGCAGTTCGTGCGGGACTGGCTCACCTCGGCCGAGTCGGGCTGGGACCGCAGGAGCGAGCAGCCCCCGCCGCCGCTGCCGCAGCACGTCGTGGACGCCACCCGCGCCAAGTACGTGGAGGCCTACGAGCGGCTGACCGGCACGACCTGGGGCTGAGCACCCGGCATACGACGAAGGCCCCGGTCGATGACCGGGGCCTTGTCCCTGAGCGAACGACGAGGTTCGAA
>KL568536.1:140636-144649 GCA_000715605.1 Streptomyces speibonae
CGTTCGCATGCGCCGTGGCGCGGGAACCACTATACCCAACCTCGTTCCCGTGCGAGGCGCACCGCCGCGTGGCGGTTCTCCGTGCCGAGCTTCGAGACGGCCGAGGAGAGGTAGTTGCGCACGGTCCCCGGGGACAGCGCGGCCCGCTCGGCGATCTCCGCCACGGGCGCCCCATCGGCCGCGAGCTCCAGCACCTCGGCCTCCCGCGCGGTCAGCGGGGAGTCTCCGGAGGCGATCGCGTCGGCGGCCAACTCGGGGTCGACGTAACGGTTTCCCGCGTGGACCGTGCGGATGATCTCCGCGAGCCGCTGGGCGCTGACGGTCTTGGGGACGAACCCGCGCACCCCCGCCGCGAGCGCCCGCTTCAGATGGCCGGGCCGCCCGTGGCTGGTCACGATCAGCACCCGGCAGTCGGGCAGTTCCGTCCGCAGGGATGTGGCGACCTTCACACCGTCGGCGCCGGGCATCTGGAGATCCAGGACGGCGACGTCGGGGGTGTGCGCCCGCGCCATCGCCAGCGCCTCCGGTCCCGAGGCCGCCTCGGCGACGACCGTGAGATCGTCCTCGAGCGACAGCAGCGCGGCCAGCGCGCCCCGGATCAGGTGTTCGTCGTCGGCCAGCAGCAGCCGCACGGGCCGGGAGCTCGTCACGATGCCGCCTCGCTCGCAGGAACGGATGTCTTCTCGGGTGCCGATGTCTCTCCGGGCGTCCACGTCTTCTCGGGTGCCGATGTCTCTCCGGGCCCCCACGTCTCCTCGGGCGAGGAAAGAGGGGCCGGTACGGCGCCGGGCGGAGCCTCGCCCAGATGCGCGGGCAGCGGTACCTCGACGGTCAGCCGGAACAGCCCGTCCCCGGCCGGCCCGGCCCGCAGCGTGCCCCCGGTCTCCGCCAGCCGCTCGCGCAGCCCGATCAGTCCGGACCCCCGGCCGCCCGGGCCGTCGCTCTCCGGCACCCCGTCGTTCTCCACCGTCAGCACCACGTGCCCCTCCCGTACCCGCAGTTCCATCGCGCACCACCGCGGGTCGCCGTGCCGCAGCACGTTCGTGGCCGCCTCCCGTACCACCCAGGCGAGCGCAGACTGCACCGGTGCGGGGAATCCGGTCACCGGGCCGGTGACGGTGCAGTCGATGCCGGCGGCGGACAGCACGCCCCGCGCGCCCGTGAGTTCGGTGGTGAGGTCCGCCTCGCGGTAGCCGCGCACCACCTCGCGCACCTCCCGCTGCGCCTCGTGGGCGAGGCGCTGCACCTCGACCATCTGCGTCACGGCCTCCGGCCGTTCCCGCTGTGCCAGCTGGACGGCCAGCTCGCTCTTCAGCGCGATCACCGCGAGATTGCGCCCCATCACGTCGTGCAGATCGCGCCCGAACCTGAGCCGCTCCTCGGCGACGGCGAGCCGGGCGCGGGTCTCGCGGGCGTCGTCGAGTTCGTAGACGGCGTTGAGCAGCCAGGCGGAGAAGGCGTAGGTGAAGGCGAAGAAGCCGCCGCCGGCCAGCACCAGCAGCGCCGTGACCAGCGCGACGGCCCAGGGCAGTCCGGCGGCGGCGGACGCGGCACCCGTGGTCACCGCGAGGCCCGCCGTCACGGCGGACACCCGCCGCCACCCGTGCACACCGACGCCGGCCGTCCCGGCGCCGAAGACCGTCACGAGCCCGAAGACCCCGCCCGCGGCGTTCTCGACCTCGCCGCCGGGGCCGTACCGGGCGACGGCGAGCGCGGCCAGGGCCATCACCGCCGTTGTGGCGCCGAACGCCCAGAGGGTGCGCACCGGACGGTCCCGCTGGCCGCGGTGCCAGTCCAGGGCCCGCGAGGCGGTGACGGCGCACGCCACGCTGTGCAGGGCGGTGACGGCCAGCAGCAGCGCCGCCGACCGCGAGCCGATCTGGCCGAGCATCATCCCGCCGGCCACCGAGAACTCGGTCAGCGCGAGCCCGTGGAACGACCACCGCGTGTACGTCTCGAACTTCGCCGGTGTGCTCTTGCGCCGCCACCAGCCGCCCGGCCTGTTCATCTTCACGCGTCCCCGTCCCCGTTCCCGCTCCCGACCGTGTCAGCGCCTCGGTTCCCAGCGGAACCGGCGCTGTACAGCAAACACCGACAGCAGGATCCAGGCCACCGCCGTCGCCACGGCTCCCAGTGCCGAGTACGCCGACAGGTCGCCGGTGAAGCCGCCGCGCACCAGGGTCATGACGGGGGTGAGGGGCAGCAGTTCGCAGACGGAGGCGATGCGGTCGGGCAGGATCTCCAGGGGGATCATCATCCCGGAGGCGATCGCCGACACGAACAGCAGCGGCAGCGTCGTGACCTGCGCGCTCTCGCTGGTGCGGGTGAAGGCGGCGGTGAGGGCCGCGAGCGCGGTGCACAGCACCAGGCCCAGGAGTACGCCGAGCACCGACAGATGGACGGCCGGCGGGGTCTTCATGTCGAGCAGGGCGACACAGCCGGCCGCCAGCACCAGCGACTGGGCCAGGCCGGTCGCGGCGGCGGGCAGCGCGGCCCCGGCCAGGATCTCGGCGTCCCGCAGCTCCCCGGTGCGCAGCCGCTTGAGGACGAGCTCCTCGCGGCGGGCGACGAAGGAGCCGACGAGCGCCGCGTAGACGGCGAACAGCAGCGAGAAGCCGATGGCGGCCGGCAGCACCATCTCGCCGATGGTGAGCCCGGCCTCGGCGAGGTCCATCTCCCCGGCCGCCTGGTGGGCGCTGACCGGCAGCACCAGCGGCACGAACAGGGCGGTGACGAGGGTGCCCTTGCTCCGTACCAGCAGGGTGAGTTCCGCGCGGGCGAGCGCGGTCATCCGGCTCATCGGTGTGGTCACGGTCGTGCTCATGCCGCGTACTCCTTCGTCGCCGCCGCGTCCGCGGAGGCGTCCTTGGCGATGGACAGGAAGGCCTCCTCCAGGGACGCCGAGCGCACATCGAGGCGGCGCAGCTCCACCCCGGCCTGCTGCGCCCACACGAGCAGTCCGGTGGCGGCGCGCTGCAGTTCGTGGGTGCGCAGCCGGACGGTCCGGCCGTCGGTGGTGTGGTCGCTCACACCCAGTGCGGCGAGCGGCGGCAGATCGCCCACGTGATAGCCGTGGGGCAGTTCGAAGGAGATCCGGGACGGCTCGGTGGCGGTCACCTCGGCCGGGGTGCCGGTCACGGCGATGCGGCCCTCGTGCATGATCGCGAGCCGGTCGGCGAGGTACTCGGCCTCCTCCAGGTAGTGCGTGGTGAGCAGCACGGTCGTCCCGGCCTCGCGCAGGGCGCCGACCAAGTCCCAGGCCTCCCGGCGGCCTTCGGGGTCGAGCCCGGTGGTCGGCTCGTCGAGGAAGAGCACCTCGGGGTCGCCGAGCAGCGCGAGCGCGAGGTCAAGACGGCGCCGCTGGCCGCCGGACAGCTGCTTCACCCGCACATCGGCCTTCGCCTCCAGGCCGACCAGGGCGAGCACCTCCCGCTCGGGCCGGGCGCCGCTCACACAGCCCGCCCACATCCGGGCGGTCTCGGCGACGGTCAGCTCGGAGGGGAAGCCCCCTTCCTGGAGCATCACACCGGTGCGGGGCCGTACGGCGGCACGCTCGGTGTACGGGTCGTGGCCGAGGATCCGGACCCGCCCGCCGGCCGGGGCGGCGAGTCCCTCGAGGAGTTCGACGGTGGAGGTCTTGCCCGCGCCGTTGGTGCCCAGCAGGGCGAAGACCTCCCCGCGCCGTACGGAGAAGTCGATGCCGCACACCGCTTCGAACCCGCCCCCGTAGACACGTCGCAGGTCGGTGACCTCAATCACGTGTTCGTGTTCGTTCGCTTCCATGCCTCGAGCATCCCGGTCGCCGGGGCGCGCGGGCAGTGCGTGCTGTCACCACCGGACATGACAAATGTCAGACGGCGGCGGTGCCGCGAACGGGCGGCGGGTCCGCGAACGGGTGGCGGGTACGGACAGGGCAGCAGGGCGGCGGCTCCGGACATGCGAAAAGACCCCGGTCCGAGGGACCGGGGTCATTCTCCCGAGCGGACGACGAGGCTCGAACTCGCGACCTCAAC
>KL568536.1:144895-150803 GCA_000715605.1 Streptomyces speibonae
TCCGCATTGCCTCCGACCGGCTCTCACCGATCGGCGCAGTCACCAGCCTACCCGATCGACCGGGGTCGTCGGTACGGCGATGCAGAGCGGGTGACAGGAATTGCACACTGCGCCTTCCCCCTGGAAGGGGGATGTTCTACTACTGAACTACACCCGCATGTACTCCGTGGACCGGGCCTTTCGGCCTTGCCCCTCGGCGTGCTCCAGACTCTAGCTGATCAGCGGGGGTGCTGCGCAAGTCGGTTGACGCACAGGGCGGGTGACCGGCCGTCGGGATCGCCCGGCCATGCGCCCCGAAGGCGGCCACCCGGCCGGGTCACTGCGCCGCGGCGAACGCCTCGTACACCTTCTTGGGGATGCGGCCCCGCGCGGGGACGTCCATCCGGTTCGCCTGCGCCCACGCGCGCACGGCGGACGGGTCGGGGGCGACCTGCGTCTGCCGGTAGGCCTTGCCGGAGCGCGAGCGCTTGCGGCCGGCGTCCACGTAGGGCTCGAGCGCCTGCCGCAGTTTCCTGGCATTGGTTTCATTGAGGTCGATCTCGTACGACTTGCCGTCCAGTCCGAAGGCGATCGTTTCCGCCGCTTCCGAGCCGTCGATGTCGTCAAAGAGAGTGACCACGACCTTCTGCGCCACGAATATCGGTCCCTTCGTGCGAAACCTCTCGCCCGGCCGTCCTGATGACGTGCCGGTACGTCGCCGAGATGTCGGCTGTCCGCCTGTAATCGGGCAAAGTATCTGCTAATGACAATTCATTTGTACAGTGCCCGGCATTGGAATGTGAAGCCCGACTAAATCTGTCCGCGTGTCCGCTGCGCAATAGAGATGTGCGGGCGATCGCGGATCTTTCCCGGATCTTTTACCAGTCGCCTCCCCGCGATGCCGGATCGTGATGGTGCTCACGTAGATTCCTACAACTCTACCCGCGTAGAAATTTTGTGCGGGTAGTCTGAAGGAACCTGCTCAGCACCACACACCGGGAGTGCCAGTGGCACGCGTCGTAGTCGACGTCATGCTCAAGCCGGAGATCCTCGACCCCCAGGGCCAGGCGGTGCAGCGCGCACTGCCGCGACTGGGTTTCGAAGGGATCTCGGACGTCCGCCAGGGAAAGCGATTCGAACTGGAAGTTGACGGGCCGGTCGACGAGGCCGCGCTCGCCCGTATCCACGATCTTGCGGAATCCTTCCTCGCCAACACCGTGATCGAGGACTTCACCGTACGGGTCGAGGAAGTCGCGGAGGCCGCGAAGTGACCGCTCGTATTGGCGTCGTCACTTTCCCGGGCAGCCTCGACGACCGGGACACCCGGCGCGCGATCCGTGTCGCCGGCGCCGAACCCGTCGCCCTCTGGCACAAGGACAAGGACCTCAAACAGGTCGACGCCGTGGTGCTCTGCGGTGGTTTCTCGTACGGCGACTATCTGCGCGCCGGAGCCATCGCGCGCTTCTCGCCGGTGATGGGCACCGTCATCGACCAGGCCAGGGCCGGACTGCCGGTGCTCGGCATCTGCAACGGCTTCCAGATCCTCACCGAGGCGCACCTGCTCCCCGGCGCGATGCTGGGCAACGACCACCTGCACTTCATCTGCCGCGACCAGAAGCTGCGGGTGGAGAACGCGGAGACCGCCTGGACCACCGACTACACGGCCGGCCAGGAGATCCACATCCCGCTGAAGAACATGGACGGCCGCTACGTCGCCGACCGGCGGACCCTGGACGAGCTGGAGGCCGAGGGCCGCGTCGCCTTCCGCTACGTGGCCCGCGGCGAAGCCGCTGACGGATGTGGCAACCCGAACGGCTCGCTCAACGACATCGCCGGCATCTCCAACGCCGCCGGCAACGTCGTCGGCCTGATGCCGCACCCCGAGCACGCCGTCGATCCGCTGATCGGTACGGGCCGTACCGACGGCCTGCCGTTCTTCACGTCGATCCTCAAGAAGCTGGTCAACGCATGAGCCGCACGCCCCTGGACACCGTCGAGCACGCGGCCGCCACGCCCGACGTCGAGCTCCCCTGGGCAGAACTGGGCCTCAAGAAGGACGAGTACGAGCGGATCGTCGAGATCCTCGGCCGCCGCCCGACCGGCGCCGAGCTCGCCATGTACTCCGTCATGTGGTCCGAGCACTGCTCGTACAAGAGCAGCAAGGTCCACCTGCGCCAGTTCGGCGAGAAGGCCCCCGAGTCCGACGCCCTCCTCGTCGGCATCGGCGAGAACGCCGGTGTCGTCGACGTCGGCCAGGGCTACGCGGTCACCTTCAAGGTCGAGTCGCACAACCACCCCTCCTACGTCGAGCCCTACCAGGGCGCGGCCACGGGCGTCGGCGGCATCGTCCGCGACATCATCGCCATGGGCGCCCGCCCGGTCGCGGTCGTGGACCCCTTGCGCTTCGGCGCCGCGGACCACCCCGACACCAAGCGCGTCCTGCCGGGCGTGGTCGCCGGCATCGGCGGGTACGGCAACTGCCTGGGCCTGCCCAACATCGGCGGCGAGGTCGTCTTCGACGCCTGCTACCAGGGCAACCCGCTGGTCAACGCCGGTGCCATCGGCGTCATGCGGCACGAGGACATCCACCTCGCCAAGGCGTCCGGCGCGGGGAACAAGGTCATCCTGTACGGGGCCCGGACCGGCGGCGACGGCATCGGCGGCGCGTCGATCCTCGCCTCCGAGACCTTCGACGACGCCAAGCCGTCGAAGCGGCCCGCCGTGCAGGTCGGCGACCCCTTCCAGGAGAAGCTCCTCATCGAGTGCACCCTCGAGGCGTTCGCCGAGAAGCTCGTCGTCGGCATCCAGGACCTGGGCGCCGCCGGTCTGTCCTGCGCCACCTCCGAGCTGGCCTCCAACGGCTCCGGCGGCATGCGCGTGACGCTGGACGACGTCCCCCTGCGCGACTCCACGCTCTCGCCCGAGGAGATCCTCATGAGCGAGTCGCAGGAGCGCATGTGCGCGGTCGTGGAGCCCGACAAGGTCGACCGCTTCCTCGCGATCTGCGACAAGTGGGACGTCATCGCCACCGTCATCGGCGAGGTGACCGACGGCGACCGGCTGGAGATCTTCTGGCACGGCGGCAAGATCGTCGACGTCGACCCGCGCACCGTCGCCCACGACGGCCCGGTCTACGAGCGCCCCTACGCCCGCCCGTCCTGGCAGGACGAGCTCCAGGCGGACGACGCGAACACGCTGCCCCGCCCGCGGACGGGCGAGGAGCTGAAGGAGCAGGTCCGCACGCTGGTCGGCTCGCCCAACCAGGCGTCCAAGCAGTGGATCACCCAGCAGTACGACCACTTCGTGCAGGGCAACACCGTGCTGGCCCAGCCCGAGGACTCCGGCATGATCCGCGTCGACGAGGAGTCGGGGCTCGGCGTCGCGATCGCCACCGACGGCAACGGCCGCTACGCCAAGCTCGACCCGTACACGGGCGCGCAGCTGGCCCTCGCGGAGGCGTACCGCAACGTGGCGACGACCGGCGCCAAGCCGCTGGCCGTCTCGGACTGCCTGAACTTCGGCTCGCCGGAGGACCCGGCCGTCATGTGGCAGTTCGCGGAGGCGGTACGCGGTCTGGCGGACGGCTGTCAGCAGCTCGGGACGCCGGTGACCGGCGGCAATGTCTCGCTCTACAACCAGACGGGCGAGGCCGCCATCCACCCGACGCCGGTGGTCGCGGTCCTCGGTGTCATCGACGACGTGGCCCGCCGCACCCCGGTCGCCTTCCAGGAGGAGGGCCAGCTGCTGTACCTCCTCGGCGACACCCGTGAGGAGTTCGGCGGCTCGGCCTGGGCCCAGGTGGTCCACGACCACCTCGGCGGCCTGCCCCCGAAGGTCGACCTGGAGCGTGAGCGGCTGCTGGGCGAGATCCTGATCTCCGCCTCCCGCGACGGCATGATCGACTCCGCGCACGACCTGTCGGACGGCGGTCTGATCCAGGCGGTCGTCGAGTCGGCGCTGCTCGGCGGCAAGGGCGCGCGTCTGGTGGTGCCCGACGGGCTCGACGCGTTCACCTTCCTGTTCTCCGAGTCGGCCGGCCGCGCGGTCGTCGCCGTGCCGCGCTCGGAGGAGGTCCGCTTCAACGACATGTGCGGTGCGCGCGGCCTGCCGGCCACCCGCATCGGCGTCGTGGACGGTGACACGGTCGAGGTGCAGGGCGAGTTCGCCCTCTCCCTCGCCGAACTCCGCGAGGTCCACGAGGCGACGATTCCGGCCCTGCTGGCCTGACCGTCCGCCTCTCGCACCCTCCCGCACGCAGCCCCGCCCGGTCCGCCGGGCGGGGCTGCGGCGTGTTCCGGGACCGTGCGGCCGTGCTCGTCCACAGGGTCTTGCGCGGGATTACGTAGTTACGTAATCTCGAACCTGTGGAACTCGAAGAGCGAATGACGAGCCTTGAGCGCCGGCTGGCGGCGCTCGAGGCGACGGAGCGGGCCGCCCCTCGCTTCGGTGAGGGCGACTTCTGGGCCCTGGAAGGGCTGAAGCAGCAGCTCGCCGAGCTGAGAGCGGAGGACGGAGGAGTGCTGTTCACCGGAGCGGTCCGGATGCCGACCGGAGAGCAGTACGAGTGGCAGCACGGCGCGCTCACCGAAGGGCTGCTGAACATCGAGTGGCCGGAGGCCGCCGACGCGCTCGCCGCACTCGGCCATCCCGTGCGGCTCCGCCTGCTGCGCGAGATAGTCGGCGGCCGGCGCAGCGCCGCGGAGCTGGCGGAACTGGAGGGGATCGGCACCACCGGCCAGATCTACCACCATCTGCGCCAGCTCACCGGCACCGGCTGGCTGCACACCACCGGCCGCGGCCGCTACGAGGTGCCGCCCGGCCGGGTCGTACCACTGCTGGTGACGCTGTCGGCGGCGCGCCCCTGACCGCCGCCCGGCACCGAGGACAAGGGGGAGACCATGTCCGCACGCAAACTCGCCATGGCCGCGTTCCGCGGCCTCCAGCTCGCCTTCATCGGGCTGGTGATCGCCCACATCGCCTTCGGCTGGGACCACAGCATCTGGTGGAACCTGCTGCCCCTGGGCCTGGCGTACGCCCTGATCATCACGGTGAACCGGTGGGGCGGCGCCCCGGACGCCCCGCGTGCCGCCCGCGAGCCCGTCGAGGTCGCCCCGCCCGTCACCGGCCGATGGTCCGCGCTGAACAGCCCGGCCGACCGCACCCCGAGCCACGGTGTCCACGCCTACGGCCAGACCTACGCCATCGACCTCGTCGCCGAGCCCGAGCCGGGCGCCCGCCCCCGGTTCTCCCTCCTGTGGCCGCTCGCCCGCCGCAGCTCCGCCTTCCCCGCGTACGGCGCCCCGCTGCACGCGGTCGCCGACGCCACGGTCGTGCGGGCCGACGACCGGCAGCGCGACCATCTCAGCCGCACCTCCCTGCCCACGCTGCTGTACCTGATGCTGATCGAGGGATCGCTGCGCGAGCTGTCCGGGGTCCGCAGGATCCTCGGCAACCACCTCGTGCTGGACCTCGGCGACGGTACGTACGCGGCCTACGCCCACCTGCGGCGCGGTTCGCTCACCGTCCGCGAGGGGGAGAAGGTGCGCGCCGGCCAGACCCTCGCCCGGGTCGGCAACTCCGGCAACTCCACGGAGCCGCATCTGCACTTCCAGCTCATGGACGGCCCCGACCCGGACACCGCGCGGGGCATACCGTTCGCCTGGCACGGCATGCCCGTCCCCCGCAACGGCGAGGTGTTCGACGTCCCCGGTCCGGCTCCGGCCGTGTCCGCGTGACGGCCTAGGCTGCCGCCATGCCACCGGCCAAGAAGCGCCCCCGCTCCTACGACCCCGCCAGGACCCGCGCCGCCGTCCTGGCCCAGTTCGGCAACGTCCGGGCGGCGGTGCGCACGCTCACCCCCGAGCAGCTCGCCCTGCCGACGCGGCTCGGCGACTGGACCGTACGGCAGCTGGTCGCGCACACCGGGATG
>KL568536.1:151018-151699 GCA_000715605.1 Streptomyces speibonae
TCGCCGCCGACGCGGGCGCCATCGCCGCCACCGCGCGCAGGCTGGCGGCGGACCACCCCGACCTCGACGCCCACCTCGCGGACGTCGAGCAGCGCTTCACCGCCCGGCTCGGCACCCACCCGGGCAGCAGACTGCTCCCCACCAACGCGGGCGCGCTGCCGCTGGACGACTACGTCGTCACCCGCACCGTCGAGCTCGTCGTCCACACCGACGACCTGAACGCCGCCGTCCCCGGCCTGGACATCCCGTACGACCGTCAGGCCCTGGCCGCCTGCACCCGGCTGCTGGCCGACGCACTCGCCCAGAAGGCGCCGGGCGGCTCCACCGAGGTACGGGTGCCGCCGTTCGCGGTGGTGCAGTGCGTGGAGGGGCCGCGGCACACCCGGGGCACCCCGCCGAACGTCGTCGAGACCGACCCGCTCACCTGGATCCGGCTGGCCGCGGGGCGGACGGCCTGGCCCGACGCCGTGGCCGACGCCCTGGTCAGCGCCAGTGGGGAGCGGGCCGACCTCGGCCCGTATCTGCCGCTGCTGGGCTGATCCCGCCGGTGGAAGGGGAACCGCCCGCTCCTGGGCCGCGTCGCATCGGCATGGACCGGCACAAGCACCAGCAGCGCATGACCCTGGCGGCCGTCGCCGCGCTCGTCGTCCCGCTCGCGGCCGCCTGTGGCAGCGACAAGGT
>KL568536.1:151894-160049 GCA_000715605.1 Streptomyces speibonae
AGGCAGGCGCGGGCAGCGGGTCCGCCGGGCCGGCGGACCCGGTCACCGGCGTCCGCTGGAGCATCGACAGCGTCACCGTCGGCGGCGCCACCCACCGCGTCCCGGGCGGCGCGCATCTCACCGTCGACGACGACGGCGGCGTCGAGGGCACCTACGGATGCAACCTGTTCAAGGGCCGGGCCGTCTTCGAGGGCGACCGGATCCGGCTGAAGGACCGGGAGACCACTCTGCGGGCCTGCGAGAAGCAGCTCATGGACCTGGAGGGCATCCTCGCCCGCACCCTCGGCGACGGCGCCCTGCGGACCCGCGTGGACGACGGCCGCCTCACTCTCACCACCGAGGGCGGCGACACCGTACGCCTCAGCAGGACCGAGGACAGCCCGCTGCACGGCACGGAGTGGACCGTCACCACCCCCGCCGCCGGCAAGCGTGCCCACCTCACCTTCGACCAGGAGGAGGGCACCGTCGCCGGCAGCCTCGGCTGCAACCATGTGAACGCCGAGGCCACGGTGCGCGACGGGCATATCACGCTCGGCGTGCCCGGCCTGACCCGAATGATGTGCGAAGACTCACTCATGGACAGCGAGCGGGCCCTCACAAAGCTGTTCAACGGCACCGTGAGCTACCGGATCGACGGCCAGACCCTCACGCTGACCAGCGAAAACGGCACCCGTGTACGGGCCGTCGCGCAGAGCTGATCCACCACGGGGTCCCTATCCCGCATTCGGACCAGTGGTCGACCTCGCCTACACTCGGAGACGTGCCACGTGGTGACGGACGACTCAACCACGACCTGCTCCCCGGTGAGAAAGGCCCTCAGGACGCCTGCGGCGTCTTCGGTGTCTGGGCTCCGGGCGAAGAGGTCGCCAAGCTCACGTACTTCGGGCTCTACGCCCTCCAGCATCGGGGCCAGGAATCCGCGGGAATCGCGGTCAGCAACGGCTCCCAGATCCTCGTCTTCAAGGACATGGGACTGGTGTCCCAGGTCTTCGACGAGACCTCGCTCGGTTCGCTCCAGGGTCATATCGCGGTCGGACACGCCCGCTACTCGACCACGGGTGCCTCCGTGTGGGAGAACGCCCAGCCGACGTTCCGCGCCACCGCGCACGGATCCATCGCGCTCGGCCACAACGGCAACCTGGTCAACACGGCGCAGCTCGCCGAGCTGGTCGCCGAACTCCCCCAGGACAACGGGCGCGCCCCCAAGGTGGCGGCCACCAATGACACCGACCTGATCACCGCCCTCCTCGCCGGCCAGCGCGCCGCCGACGGCGAGCCGGTGACCGTGGAGCAGGCCGCGCACGTGGTCCTGCCGAAGGTCAGGGGCGCCTTCAGCCTCGTCTTCATGGACGAGAACACCCTGTACGCGGCCCGCGACCCGCAGGGCATCCGCCCGCTGGTCCTCGGCCGGCTGGAGCGCGGCTGGGTCGTCGCCTCCGAGTCCGCCGCCCTCGACATCTGCGGCGCGAGCTTCGTGCGCGAGATCGAGCCGGGCGAGTTCGTCGCCATCGACGAGAACGGCCTGCGAACGTCAAGATTCGCGGAAGCAAAGCCCAAGGGCTGTGTCTTCGAGTACGTGTACCTGGCCCGTCCGGACACCGACATCGCCGGCCGGAACGTGTACCTCTCGCGCGTCGAGATGGGCCGCCGCCTCGCCCAGGAGGCCCCGGTCGAGGCCGACCTCGTCATACCGACCCCGGAATCGGGCACGCCGGCCGCCATCGGCTACGCGGAGGCGTCCGGCATCCCCTTCGGCGCGGGCCTGGTCAAGAACGCGTACGTCGGCCGTACGTTCATCCAGCCCTCGCAGACCATCCGGCAGCTCGGCATCCGCCTGAAGCTGAACCCGCTCAAGGAAGTCATCAAGGGCAAGCGCCTGGTCGTCGTCGACGACTCGATCGTGCGCGGCAACACCCAGCGCGCCCTGGTCCGCATGCTCCGCGAGGCGGGCGCCGCCGAGGTCCACATCCGGATCTCCTCGCCGCCCGTGAAGTGGCCCTGCTTCTTCGGCATCGACTTCGCCACCCGCGCCGAGCTGATCGCCAACGGGATGACCATCGACGAGATCGGGACCTCGCTGGGTGCCGACTCGCTGGCGTACATCTCCATCGACGGCATGATCGAGGCGACCACCATCGCCAAGCCCAACCTGTGCCGCGCCTGCTTCGACGGCGAGTACCCGATGGAACTGCCCGACCCCGAGCTCCTCGGCAAGCAGCTCCTGGAGACCGAACTGGCCGCCGGCACCGCCGCCCCGGCCGCGGTCGACGCGATCCGCCGCCCGTAAGCCCTGACGGACGACACGAAAGCTCTCACAGCCATGTCCCAGACACCTCTTTCCGAGGGCGGCGCCAGCTACGCAGCGGCGGGCGTCGACATCGAGGCGGGCGACCGCGCGGTCGAGCTGATGAAGGAGTGGGTGAAGAAGACGCGGCGCCCCGAGGTCCTCGGCGGCCTCGGCGGATTCGCCGGCCTCTTCGACGCCTCCGCCCTCAAGCACTACGAGCGCCCCCTGCTCGCCTCCGCCACCGACGGCGTCGGCACCAAGGTCGACATCGCGCGGCAGATGGGTGTCTACGACTCCATCGGCCACGACCTGGTCGCGATGGTCATGGACGACATCGTGGTGTGCGGCGCCGAGCCGCTGTTCATGACCGACTACATCTGCGTCGGCAAGGTCCACCCCGAGCGCGTCGCCGCCATCGTCAAGGGCATCGCGGAGGGCTGTGTGCTGGCCGGATGCGCCCTGGTCGGCGGCGAGACGGCCGAGCACCCGGGACTGCTGGGCCCGGACGACTTCGACGTCGCCGGCGCCGGTACGGGCGTCGTGGAGGCCGACCGGCTGCTCGGCCCGGACCGCATCCGTACGGGTGACGCGGTGATCGCCATGGCGTCCTCCGGACTTCACTCCAACGGCTACTCACTCGTCCGCCACGTCCTGCTGGACCGGGCCGGGCTCGCCCTGGACGCGCGCATCGACGAGCTGGGCCGCACCCTCGGCGAGGAGCTGCTGGAGCCCACGAAAATCTACTCGCTGGACTGCCTGGCGCTGCTGCGCACCACCGAGGTGCACGCCTTCAGCCATGTCACCGGCGGCGGACTCGCGGCCAACCTGGCCCGGGTGATCCCGGACGGGCTGCACGCCACGGTCGACCGCTCCACCTGGGCCCCCGCTCCGGTGTTCGACCTGGTGGGCAGGGCCGGTGCGGTCGAGCGGCTGGAGCTGGAGAAGACGCTGAACATGGGCGTCGGCATGATCGCGATCGTGCCGCAGGAGTCCGCCGACGTGGCGCTGGCCACACTGGCCGACCGCGGAGTGGACGCCTGGGTGGCCGGTGAGATCACCGACCGAGGCGAGCACACCACGGGCGCGGCCCTCGTCGATGACTACGCGAACTGAGCAGCCGGACGCTGCCCGCGCCGGGGACGGGCGGGCAGCACACCCGGTGGCGAGGGTGGCCCCGCGGTCCCGGGCAGCACTGAACCCGGCCGGTGACCGAGGTCACCCACCGGGCTCATGCTCCGCGCAAGGTCAAGCGCCGCGACGCTGTTGCGAGGACGGGCCGTCCTCGTCCTCGTCGTCGTCCTCATAGAGGTCGGCGTACCGTGCGTACAGGTCGTCGTCTTGCTCATCGTCCTCGAAACGCTCACCGTTCGGTGGCTGACTCGTAGGCGATGCACCCAGCTCCTCGGCCAGGCGTGAGAGATCAGTCCCACCGCTGTTGTACTTCAGCTGGCGGGCGACCTTCGTCTGCTTGGCCTTGGCCCGGCCGCGCCCCATGGCTCGACCCCCTCAACGACGGGGCTCGACGGCCCCAGAGTCTTGACACGCGTTCATGGTCCAGAACGGACTCTCCGCGGAGAGTCCGGTCCGTAGGGCTTCCACGGTACCTGAGCCCGCGCCCATACGGTACGTCGCCCGCATGACGTGCCCGCGCCCGGGTCCGTCGAGACACCCCGTTCTCGCTGGTCAACCGCGATTTTCGGCACTTATCGGCGGTCGACCCGCCGGGAGAAGTGAGAGTTCTCTCCAAGTGCCCGCCGGCGGGTACCGCTCAAACGTACGAAGGCGGCCGGAAGGGGTCCGCCCCCGCGCACGTCAACGCACCGGACGCGCCTCCGCCATCCGCTGCTCGGCGATCCGGTCGGCCGCGGCGGCCGGCGGAATCCCGTCTTCCTTCGCACGTGCGAATATCGCGAGCGTGGTGTCGAAGATCTTCGACGCCTTCGCCTTGCACCGGTCGAAGTCGAAGCCGTGCAGCTCGTCGGCGACCTGGATCACACCGCCGGCGTTCACCACGTAGTCCGGCGCGTAGAGGATCCCGCGGTCCGCGAGGTCCTTCTCCACGCCCGGGTGGGCGAGCTGGTTGTTGGCCGCACCGCAGACCACCTTGGCGGTCAGCACCGGCACGGTGTCGTCGTTCAGCGCCCCGCCCAGCGCGCACGGGGCGTAGATGTCCAGGCCCTCGGTGCGGATGAGCGCCTCGGTGTCGGCGACGGCCGACACGCCCTCGGGGTGCCGGTCGAGGATCCGTCGCACGGCGTCCTCGCGCACATCGGTGATCACGACCTCGGCGCCCTCGGCCCGCAGGTGCTCCACCAGGTGGTGGCCGACCTTGCCGACGCCCGCCACGCCGACCTTGCGGTCGCGCAGCGAGGGGTCGCCCCACAGGTGCTGGGCCGCGGCCCGCATGCCCTGGTAGACGCCGAAGGAGGTGAGCACCGAGGAGTCGCCCGCCCCGCCGTTCTCGGGGGAGCGGCCGGTGGTCCAGCGGCACTCGCGGGCCACGACGTCCATGTCGGCGACATACGTGCCGACGTCGCAGGCGGTGACGTACCGGCCGCCGAGGGAGGCCACGAACCGGCCGTAGGCCAGCAGCAGCTCCTCGGACTTGATCTGCTCCGGGTCGCCGATGATCACGGCCTTCCCGCCGCCGTGGTCGAGACCGGCCATGGCGTTCTTGTACGACATCCCGCGCGCGAGGTTCAGCGCGTCGGCGACGGCCTCCTCCTCGGAGGCGTACGGATAGAAGCGCGTACCGCCGAGGGCGGGGCCCAGGGCGGTGGAGTGGATGGCGATCACGGCCTTGAGGCCGCTGGCACGGTCCTGACAGAGCACGACCTGCTCGTGCCCTCCCTGGTCCGAGCGGAACAGGGTGTGCAGGACGCCGTCAGATACGTCGGTCACTGTGGTGACTCCTGAGTAGTCGCGGCGGGTGGGGTCGGCTCCCGATGATCCCCTAATCGCTTGTGGCAGGGGGACGTGGCGGGGGCTGTGGCATGAGAGTAGATCCTTCCGCGCCCGACGGCGGCACCGTGTCCGAGATCACCTCCGTCCGGAGTACCGCCGTGCGACGATTTGGATGGGTTTCCCACCCGCCCGAGCGGGGGTCCGGCAGGTTTTCGCGGTGGTCCGCGGGGGAGGGAGCAGGCGTGCCCAAGGTGTCCTCGGTGATCGTCCCGTACGCGGCGTACCTGCGTGTGTACGAGCCGCTGGCCGCCTTCCCCGAACCGGAACGCGACCATTGGGCCCGGTACGCCCGCCGCCCCGACCGCCCCTCCTACCAGGACGAACTGCGCCGGTCGCTGATGGACCTGGCGCCCACCCCGCCGGTGCCGGTGCCGGTGCACGAGAGCGACGACGCGTTCGTCCTGGAGGCCGACGGCGTGGTCTGCGTCTGTCCGTGGCGCACCCGGCTGCGCGGCTGGCAGGCGTTGGGCGAGCTGGCCGAGGACTTCCCGCTGTCGGTCCTGGACGTGCTCCTGCCCCCGGTCGTACGGCACCAGGCCACCCAGGACTACGAGCGCTGGCTCGCCGACCATCCCGACGCCCGGCCGTGGATCCGCACCTCGACCTGGCAGGTGCCGATCAACTGGTTCGTGCTGTTCGCGGACGACGAGCGGGAGTACGACAAGGGCTCGGCGGCCGAGGCCCCCGTGCTGCGCTACCGGACCCCCATGGTCCAGGCCCGCCGGCGGGTGGCGCGCGGGCTGCGGGCGCTGCGGGACGCGATGGAGGAGAGCCTGCTCATCGACGGTCTGGTGGACGTCGGGCGCTGGCTGGAGGAGTTCCACCCGCGCTCGCTGGTGGAGCTGGACTACGGCGGACTGGTGCACGCCCTGCCGGCCGGCACGCTCGAGGACGACCACTCGGCGGCGGACGTGGCCGAGGGGATCGCGGCGCTGCGGAGGGGCGACGGGGAGGGCGCGGGGGAGGCCTACGGGCGTCTCGTGGAGCGCTGGCGGGCGGTGCGTGACCTGCGCTCGGCGAACTGACGTTTGACCAAACGCCCTTCTTGGGGTTTTGTCTTCGCCCTGAGGTGTCTGAGGTTCTGTCAGTGAGGGCCCGAGAACGGACGTAGTTGTCGATCCGGGCGTATGGCTCAAGCGCGTCAAGCGTGACGGACCGCACGTACGCGGCCCTTGCGCCCCTTGCCCACCCTCATGCCAAAATAGGACAAGGAGTCCGGGGAGGGCTCCTCCGTCCTGCTGTGCTCGACTATGGGCGGAATCTCAGCATTGCACGCTTTGGGGGGTCTGGTGACTCCTGATCGCTGCTGTGACTGATCGTCACAGCAGCGTGACTGTCCGCTATGGCATGGTCCATCGGCTTCCGCGGCTGATGAACACCTGGGAGGGCAATTCCATCGGTTTGGCCGACGTGGCTGGACAGATGGTGTAGTTGTAGTGCCGAGGACAAGCCGTTCGTCCTATAACCGACTCGACTCGCGTCCGCCATTTCGGGCAACGCGGGTCAAGGTGCAGAATTTAGAGGAAAGAACCGAGAAGGTTCGGTTCTCCCGAGGAGGCCGCTCATGACCGCTCGCACCCCTGATGCCGAGCCGCTGCTGACCCCGGCTGAGGTCGCCACCATGTTCCGCGTCGACCCCAAGACGGTCACGCGCTGGGCGAAGGCAGGCAAGCTCACGTCGATCCGCACGCTCGGCGGGCATCGCCGTTACCGCGAAGCCGAGGTTCGCGCACTGCTCGCGGGTATTCCGCAGCAGCGCAGCGAGGCCTGAACAATTGCATGAACCGGGCAGAACCGACTGGTCCCCCACTGGTCGAGACGCCCGGGAACACTGGCTCCAAGCGACGCGGGGACTGCCCCAACAGGCCCTTCGCCCAAGCCGATCAGAGCTTCACAGGCAACTGAACACAGGGTGCGTCGTCGATCGCGCTGGACTCCGCCGGGTCCAGCGCGATCTTTTTTGTGCGCTGGTGGGGGCCGGCGGTGTGCCTCGGTGGGGCGGGGAGACGGTCTGTGCGCGGGGTTGTCGGACTCTGGTGAGCGGAGCTGTCCGAGGGGGCGGCGAGAGTGCAATGGCACATATTAAATTGACCCGTTGTAGGAGAGGTGTAAGTGCCGCACCTCTGAAAACTCATGCGGTGACACCCGTCACATACCAGTCGGCTTGTTGAGCCGATGGCATATGCGCTAAAGGGAACGGGTCTTGGGGGTGGGTTGTTCCCGAGGTGGTTCCGGCGGGGCGGAGGGAGAGCCGGGCGGGGAGTCCAGCGCCAGTCGCAACAGGCGGTGGCAGATGGGGCAGTGACGGGTCAGATGCCGGTAGGACGACGCGGCGGACAGATGTGCGCGGAGCAGGGCCCGCGTTTCGTGCCTAGCCGATGCCGCCATACGCCACCTCCAGGGGGCTGCACGGAGTCGTGCCCTGCTTCTTGAGGTACCGGGGGGTGACGGGGCCGTCAAGACGGCGCGAGGGGCACTGACGGGCGCACAGCGGCCCGAAGCCGCCCAACGCCCGGACGCCGGCCGGGACTCCGCCCTGGGGGCTTCTCTCGCCCCCGCCGCCCCTTCCCGTCCCGACGCCGGGGGCTCAGCCCCCGGACCCCCCTCTCGGGGTGCGGTCTTGACGGGGCGCTGTGTCCGTACACGGCCCGGCGGGGGGCGGGGCCCGGAGGCGCGGGTCGACCGGGGAGGGCCGTCCCTTGCGGGTGCGGTCTTGACTGGGTGCGCTGTGTCGTGCGCGGTTCTGCTGCGGGGCAGGGTCGGGGGGTGGGCAGAAGGGGTGCGGTCCTGACGGGATTTGCTGTGTCTGCGCGGGGCTCCGCCGCGGGGCGCGGCCCGGGGGTGGGCGGGCTGGGTATGCAGAAGGCCCGCACCCTTGTGGGTGCGGGCCTGCTCGTGATGCGG
>KL568536.1:160353-161329 GCA_000715605.1 Streptomyces speibonae
CAAACTGCTCCACAGGACCTGGTTTCGCAGCGCCATTCCTGCGTTGCGCTGCGAGAAGAGACTGTACAGGAGCCTGAGCCCCCGGTCGAACTCACCCTGCGTGCCGGTCCCGTTACGGCACTGCCGCGTCGATCGCCTTCACGATCCGCTTGTCCGACACCGGGTACGCCGTGCCGAGCGCGTGGGCGAAGTAGCTGACCCGCAGTTCCTCGATCATCCAGCGGATGTCCAGGACCTGCCGCGGCACGGGCCGCCCCTGCGGCATCTGCTCCAGCAGCCAGGCGTACTCGTCCTGCATCTCATGGACCTTGGCCATCCGCGTCGTGTCCCGCTGCGCGTTCGCCGCCATCTGCTGCAGCCGGCGGTCCGCGGCCACCAGATACCGCATCAGATCCGGCAGTCGCCGCAGCCCCGCCTCCGTCACGAAGCCGGGCCGCACGAGGCCGTCCAGCTGCTTGCGCACGTCCTGGAGGTTCGGGAGGAGCGCGGGGCTCCGCACACCCTTGAGGCGCCGCTCACAGGCCTGCCACGCGGCGAGCACCTGCTGCACCCCGTCCACCGCGCGGACCGTCGTGTCGACGATGTCCGCGCGGACCTTGTCGTACAGCTTCCGGAACGACTCCTCGTCCCACACCGGGCCGCCGAAGTCGGCGATGAGCCTGTCCGCCGCGGCGGTCGCGCAGTCGTCGAACAGGGCCTGCACCGAACCGTGCGGATTCGCGGACAGCGCGAGCTTCTGCGCGTTCGTCAGCTTCTCGGATGCGAACTTCGCAGGGTTCACCGGGATCCGCAGCAGGATCAGCCGCCGGGTGCCCTTCCACATCGCCTCCGCCTGCTCGGCCTCAGAGTCGAACAGCCGGACCGAGACCGAGTCGCCGTCGTCCACCAGGGCAGGGAACGCCTTCACCGGCTGACCCGCCCGGCGTGTCTCGAACACCCGGGTGAGCGAACCGATCGTCCAGTCCGTCAGCCCCTT
>KL568536.1:161502-163515 GCA_000715605.1 Streptomyces speibonae
TCTCGAACACCCGGGTGAGCGAACCGATCGTCCAGTCCGTCAGCCCCTTGCGCTCCAGCGACTCCCCGCCCTGGCGCTGCGCCGTCGCGGCCGCCGCCTGCGACAGCGCCTTGCGGGCCTTCGGACGCAGCCGGAGCTTCAGGGCCTCCAAGTCCTTGTCCTCGGCGAGCTTGCGGCGCCGCTCGTCGACGATCCGGAACGTCACCTTCAAGTGGTCCGGAACGCGGGACCAGTCGAAGTCGTCCGCCTCGAACGGCACCCCGACCATCCGCTTGAGCTCACGGGCCATCGTGACCGTCAGCGGCTCTTGCAAGGGCACCGCCCGCTCCAGGAACGCCTTCGCGTAGTTCGGCGCCGGCACGTAGTTCCGCCGGATCGGCTTGGGCAGCGAACGGATCAGCTCGGTGACGACGTCCTCCCGCAGACCCGGGATCTGCCAGTCGAACCCCTCGTCGGTCACCTGGTTCAGCACCTGCAGTGGGATGTGGACCGTGACACCGTCGGCGTCCGCACCCGGCTCGAACTGGTACGTCACCCGGAACTTGAGCGGGCCCTGCCGCCATGAGTCGGGATAGTCGGCCTTGGTGACCGCCTCCGCCGACTCACGGATGAGCATCTCCCGCTCGAAGTCGAGGAAGTCCGGCTGCTCGTGCCGCTTGTGCTTCCACCAAGAGTCGAAGTGGGCGCCGGACACCACGTGCTCGGGGATCCGCTGCTCGTAGAAGTCGAACAGGGTCTCGTCGTCGACGAGGATGTCCCGGCGCCGGGCCCGGTGCTCCAGCTCCTCCACCTCGGTGAGGAGCCGGCGGTTGTCCGCGTAGAACTTGTGGTGCGTACGCCAGTCGCCCTCCACCAGCGCGTGGCGGATGAACAGCTCCCGGGAGACCTCCGGATCGATCCGCCCGTAGTTCACCTTGCGCTGCGCCACGATCGGTACGCCGTACAGCGTCACCTTCTCGTACGCCATCACGGCCGCCTGGTCCTTCTCCCAGTGCGGCTCGCTGTAGGTGCGCTTGAGCAGATGCTCCGCGAGCGGCTCGACCCACTCCGGCTCGATCTTCGCGTTGACCCGCGCCCACAGCCGGGACGTCTCCACCAGCTCGGCCGACATCACGAACCGCGGTGGCTTCCTGAACAGCGCCGAACCCGGGAAGATCGCGAACTTGGCGTTGCGCGCGCCCAGGTACTCGTTGCGTCCGCCGTCCCTGCGGCCGCCGCCCTGACCGGAGTCCTTGGACTCCTTCACGTCCTTCATGCCGATGTGCGACAGCAGACCGGACAGCAGCGAGACATGGATGCGGTCCGCGGGGGCGTCGTCCTCGTTCAGGCGGATGCCCATCTGCTTGGCGACCGTCCGCAGCTGCGTGTAGATGTCCTGCCACTCGCGGATCCGCAGGAAGTTCAGGTACTCCTGCTTGCACATCCGCCGGAACGACGACGAACCGCGCTCCTTCTGCTGCTCGCGGAGGTACCGCCAGAGGTTGAGGAAGGCCAGGAAGTCACTGGTCTCGTCGCGGAACCGGGCGTGCTGCTGGTCGGCCTGGGTCTGCTTGTCCGCCGGCCGCTCCCGCGGGTCCTGGATGGACAGGGCGGCCGCGATGACCATGACCTCGCGGGCACAGCCGTTGCGGTCCGCCTCCAGCACCATGCGTGCCAGCCGGGGGTCCACCGGCAGCTGCGCCAGCTTCCGTCCGGTCTGTGTCAGCCGCTTGCGGGGATCCTTCTGTGCCGCGTCGAGCGCGCCCAGTTCCTGGAGCAGCTGGATGCCGTCGCGGATGTTGCGGTGGTCCGGCGGGTCGATGAAGGGGAACTTCTCGATCTCCCCCAGGCCGGCGGCCGTCATCTGCAGGATGACCGAGGCGAGGTTGGTGCGCAGGATCTCCGCGTCCGTGAACTCCGGCCGGACGAGGAAGTCGTCCTCGCTGTACAGCCGGATGCAGATGCCGTCCGAGGTACGGCCGCAGCGGCCCTTGCGCTGTCTCTTATACACATCTCTGAGCGGGCTGGCAAGGC
>KL568536.1:163726-165088 GCA_000715605.1 Streptomyces speibonae
CAGCCGCTGCACCTTGGTGCGGTGGCTGTAGCGGGAGATACGGGCGAACCCGGGGTCGATGACGTACTTGATGCCCGGCACGGTGAGGGACGTCTCGGCGACGTTGGTGGCCAGAACGATCCTGCGGCCGGTGTGCTGCTGGAACACCCGGTGCTGCTCGGCGTGCGAGAGCCGCGCGTACAGCGGCAGCACCTCGGTCGACCGGTACCGCTTCTTGGTGAGCGCGTCCGCCGTGTCCCGGATCTCCCGCTCGCCGGAGAGGAAGATGAGGATGTCGCCGGGCCCTTCCGCCATCAGCTCCTCGACGGCATCGGTGATCGCCGTGATCTGGTCCCGGTCGGCGTCGTCGGAATCCTCCTCCAGCAGCGGCCGGTACCGCACCTCCACCGGATACGTACGCCCGCTGACCTCGACGATCGGCGCGTCGTCGAAATGCCGGGAGAAGCGCTCCGGGTCGATGGTCGCCGAGGTGATGACGACCTTGAGGTCCGGGCGCTTGGGGAGGAGCTGGGCGAGGTAGCCGAGCAGGAAGTCGATGTTGAGCGAGCGCTCGTGCGCCTCGTCGATGATGATCGTGTCGTAGGCGCGCAGCTCGCGGTCGGTCTGGATCTCCGCGAGGAGGATGCCGTCGGTCATCAGCTTGATGAACGTGGCGTCGGGGTTCACCTGGTCGGTGAAGCGGACCTTCCAGCCCACGGTCTCCCCGAGCGGGGTGTCGAGTTCCTCGGCGACGCGCTCGGCCACCGTACGGGCGGCGATCCGCCGGGGCTGGGTGTGGCCGATCATGCCGCGTAGGCCCCGGCCCAGCTCCATACAGATCTTCGGGATCTGCGTGGTCTTACCGGAACCCGTCTCACCGGCGACGATCACGACCTGGTGATCACGGATCGCCTCGGCGATCTCGTCCTTCTTCTGGCTGACCGGCAGCTGCTCCGGATACCGCACCCGCGGCACCCGGGCCCGTCGCGCGGCCATCCGCTCCTCGGCCCCGGTGATCTCCGTCTCGATCTCGGCGAGCACGGAGGCGCGGGCCTCCGGCTTGCGGATCCTGCGTGCGCCCTCGAGTCGCCGCCCGAGCCGGTGCGCATCGCGCAGCGACAGCTCGGTGAGGCGAGAGGCAAGGGGGCCGAAAGCGGGGGCAGAGTGCGTAGACATACGGACTCCAGGATCTCATCCCGCGAAAATTCGCGGCCAATGATTTTGCCGGGGCACACAACAAGGCCCCGATCGGGGATCGGGGCCTTCGCTGTGGCTGGGGCCGGGGTCGAACCGGCGACCTTCCGCTTTTCAGGCGGACGCTCGTACCAACTGAGCTACCCAGCCGCGATGTTTCACGTGAAACACCAGCGGTCCTGACGGGAT
>KL568536.1:165322-167693 GCA_000715605.1 Streptomyces speibonae
AAGCGTGTCGTACGACAGTGTCGCACAGGGTGGTGCGTGCCCCCAACGGGATTCGAACCCGTGCTACCGCCTTGAAAGGGCGGCGTCCTAGGCCGCTAGACGATGAGGGCTATCGGCCCGCCTGGGCGCTTCTCAGCGCGTCGGGGACGTGAGAAGCATATGGGATGGCGGGAGACTTCGCCAAAACGGTTTACGGCGCGGTCGGGGAGGGGGTCCGGGCGCCCGGCGACGACGGGGTGACGGAGGTGCCGCCGGTGGGGGACGGCGGGGTGCTCGCGCCCGGCTGGTTCTCCTCGGGGAGGTGCCGGCTGACCTCCGCCGTCGTCAGCCCGAGACCGCCCAGTTCGATCGAGTCCCAGGCCTGCAGGCGGCGGGTGTCGCGGTCGAAGTAGAGGATCGACGTCTCGATCGGGTCGGGGTACTCGCCCTCGATGGCGCGCAGGCCGCTGCCACCGGTGGAGCCCTCGACCCGCAGCCGGGTGCCGTACTCCATGACCTCGCTGTCCTCGTGGTGGAGGTGCCCGGCCAGGACCAGGGGGACGGTGCCGTCGACCTCACGGGCCGCGGACGGTTCGTGGACGACCGCGACGTCGACCGGGGTGCCGGCGGCGCGCTGGTCGCGCAGCGCGGAGGCGAGACGGGCCCCCGCCAGTTCCTGGGACTGCTCGGCCCCGTTCTTGTCGGAGCGGTCCGGGGTGAACTGCGGATCGCCCATGCCGGCGAAGCGCAGCCCGCCGATGGTCTGCGCCCTGCCGTCGTCGAGCACGTGGACGTTGTCCAGTCCTTCGAGGTAGCGCTGGGTGACTCGCGAGTCGTGGTTGCCCCGGACCCAGACGTAGGGCGCGCCGAGGTCCTCGATGGGGTCCAGGAAGCCGTTCTCGGCGGCGGTGCCGTGGTCCATCGTGTCGCCGGAGTCGACGATCACGTCCACCTGGTACTGCTCCACCAGCGAGGCGATGATCTTCCAGCTCGCGGGGTTGAGGTGGATGTCGGAGACGTGCAGGACCCGGATGGTGGTCGGGTCGGGCTGGTAGGTGGGGAGCGTGGACGTGGCGTCGTAGAGCTTGGTCACGTTGGTGACCAGGCGGGCCAACTCCTTCTGGTACACGTCGAACTCGGTGACGATGCTGCGCGCGTCACCGACGAGGGAGGGCGCGGAGGAGAGCAGGCCGGAGAACTTCGGCTCCAGGACCGAGTCGGGGTTCCAGGTGGCGAACGCGGTGCCGCCGGACGCGGCCAGCAGGGTGAGGGCGAGTCCGCCGGCGGCGAGGGCGCGGCGGGGCCGGCGGTAGACGACCAGGCCGAGGGCCGTGGCGCCGGTGACGACGGCGACGCAGGAGCGGACGGCGAGGTCGGCGGTGCCGTGGGTGATGTCCCGGGCGACCTCCTCCTGGAGGCCGGAAAGGCGCTCGGGGTGGTCGACGAGGGCCTGGGAACGCTCGGGGTCGAGCTGGTCGACGTTGACGTCGAGGCGCACGGGCGCGGTGTGGCTGTCGAGTTGCAGCGCGCCCAGCGGCGAGACGTTGATCTTGGTGCCACCGGTGAAGGAGGGGCGCAGGGTCATCGTGGTGTCCATGGGACCCACGGGGACACGGACGTTGCCGACCACGAGCAGGCCGAGCCAGGCGCCGAGGATGACCACCACGACCAGCCCGAGCGCCCGTGTCCAGGGGCGCTGCTGCGGGGCGAGGGAGGCCGTCGGGGCCGTGGGCCGTGGGGAGCGGTGGCGGCGGGTGAGGGCACGCGGGAGCCGTCGGACGCGCTGGGCGACGTTCGCGACGGGGGAGGGGACGCGGACCATTGGTCCCGTATGCCCAAGTCGCGACCCGGATATGCGGGTCTCCCGCGCATCTCGTACGGACGGCTCGTACCCGACAATGGCTCTGTGCTGGAGATGACGCGCGAGACGTTCGAGGAACTGGTCGCCGAGGCGCTGGACCGCATCCCCCCGGAGCTGACGCGGCTGATGGACAACGTCGCGGTGTTCGTCGAGGACGAGCCGCCGGCGGACGACCCGGAGCTGCTCGGCCTGTACGAGGGGACCCCGCTCACCGAGCGGGGCGAGTGGTACGCCGGGGTGCTGCCGGACCGGATCACCATCTACCGGGGGCCGACCCTGCGGATGTGCGAGTCCCGGGAGGACGTGATCGCCGAGACGGAGATCACGGTGGTGCACGAGATCGCCCACCACTTCGGCATCGACGACGCCCGGCTGCACGCGCTCGGCTACGGCTGAGCCATTCGCGTGTCTTCTTGCGGGTGGCGGGAGTTGGGGTTGTTGACCCTGTACTCCAACCGGAGGTGGCCCCGTGCGCCGCTTGTACGTACCCGTCCGCCTGGCCGCCACGGTCGTGGCCCTGTCTCTTATACA
>KL568536.1:167862-170157 GCA_000715605.1 Streptomyces speibonae
GGATGCGTGAGCGTGGGTGAGGACGCCGGCCGGACCGCCGTACCGTCGCACTCCGCCGGGCGCTCCGGCGGTGAGGCACCGGACGGAGGTGCGGCCGGGCCGGGCGGCGGAGCCGGGTACGGAGCGGCGGCGGCCGACGGCGAGCGCGGCGACCGCGCCAAGGACGGGCGGGGCAAGGGCAAGAAGAAGCGCGGGGCGGAGAAGTCCGCGCCGGACGAGGCCTCGCCGTCCGCGGAGGCGAGCGGGTCCGCGCCGCCCGACGGCGGTCCCGGCGGGCGCCCCGGACCGGGCCCCGACGACGGGCAGAACCCGCCGGAGCCTTCGCGGACGCCGGACCCGGAGCCCACCCCGACGCCGCCCAACGAGCCGTCGGTCACCCCGGAGCCGACCCAGGCGGAGCCCTCCTCGTCGGCGCATCCGCCGCCGGACACGCAGCTGGCGCAGCGGGAACCGGCGCCGGAAGCGGGGGCGCCGGTCTAGACTCCCCCGAGACCGCTCGCACTCGACGGACCCCTGTTTCACCTGCAGATTTGCTCTCGGGGTGCCGGAGTGCGTATGGTGGCAGATCGTTTGATCCTATTTGCCCGGCGCCACTGCAGAGCGCGCCGTGTGGCGCGTACTCTCCCTTACCGTGGTGGACCGCATCGAGGCGGTCGTTATTGCGAATCGCGAATCACGGAGTTGACGGGCGCGTGCCGAAGAGACTCCGGAAGGTTTCGCATTCGTATGCCCATCGCCAGTACTGATCACGTCGTCGTGCCCGAGAACACCGAGGACACCGACATCGACGCCACCACCGACGTGGCGGCGCCCGAGATCACCTTCGCCGACCTCGGCCTCCCCGAGGGTGTCGTGCGCAAGCTCGCGCAGAACGGCGTGACCACCCCCTTCCCGATCCAGGCGGCCACCATCCCGGACGCCCTGGCAGGCAAGGACATCCTCGGCCGGGGCCGCACCGGCTCCGGCAAGACCCTCTCCTTCGGACTGCCGACCCTGGCCACGCTGGCCGGCGGCCGCACCGAGAAGCACAAGCCGCGCGCCGTCATCCTGACGCCGACGCGTGAACTCGCCATGCAGGTCGCCGACGCGCTCCAGCCCTACGGCGACGTCCTCAACCTGCGGATGAAGGTCGTCTGCGGCGGCACCTCCATGGGCAACCAGATCTACGCCCTGGAACGCGGCGTCGACATCCTGGTCGCCACCCCCGGCCGCCTGCGCGACATCATCAACCGCGGCGCGTGCTCCCTGGAGAACGTGGAGATCGCCGTCCTCGACGAGGCCGACCAGATGTCCGACCTGGGCTTCCTGCCCGAGGTCACCGAACTCCTCGACCAGGTCCCGGCGGGCGGTCAGCGCATGCTGTTCTCCGCGACCATGGAGAACGAGATCAAGACCCTCGTCGACCGCTACCTCAACGACCCGGTGTCGCACGAGGTGGACGCGGCGCAGGGCGCGGTGACGACCATGTCGCACCACATCCTCGTCGTGAAGCCCAAGGACAAGGCGCCGGTCACCGCGGCCATCGCCTCCCGCAAGGGCCGCACCATCATCTTCGTCCGCACCCAGCTCGGTGCCGACCGCGTCGCCGAGCAGCTGCGCGACGCGGGCGTGAAGGCCGACGCGCTGCACGGCGGCATGACCCAGGGCGCCCGCACGCGCACCCTCGCCGACTTCAAGGACGGCTACGTCAACGTCCTGGTCGCCACCGACGTCGCCGCGCGCGGCATCCACGTCGACGGCATCGACCTGGTCCTGAACGTGGACCCGGCCGGCGACCACAAGGACTACCTGCACCGCGCGGGGCGCACGGCGCGCGCCGGCCGCACCGGCACCGTCGTCTCCCTGTCCCTGCCGCACCAGCGGCGCCAGATCTTCCGGCTGATGGAGGACGCGGGCGTCGACGCCACGCGCCACATCATCCAGGGCGGCGCGGCCTTCGACCCGGAGGTCGCCGAGATCACCGGCGCCCGGTCGATGACCGAGGTGCAGGCCGAGTCGGCGGGCAACGCCGCCCAGCAGGCCGAGCGTGAGGTCGCCCAGCTCACCAAGGAGCTGGAGCGGGCCCAGCGCCGCGCGTCGGAGCTGCGCGAGGAGGCCGACCGGCTGGTGGCCCGGGTCGCCCGGGAGCGCGGCGAGGACCCCGAGGCGGCGGTGGCCGAGGCGGCGGCGTCGGCCGACGCCGAGGTGTCCCTGCCGGCCCAGCCGACCGCGCGGGACGTCGAGCGCACGGAGGCCCCGGCCCCGTACGAGCGGCGCGAGCGCCGTGACGACCGCGACCGGGACCGGGACCGTGGC
>KL568537.1:0-256 GCA_000715605.1 Streptomyces speibonae
TGCCGCCGATATCGCGGTGTCCAGGCCCACCTTGCGGACCGTCTCGACCAGCAGCACGGCCCCGGCCTGGGCAACGACTGACCGGCCGCCGCCCTCGACACGGACACGCGGGTACGACCCGCTACGCTTCTTCACCTGGAGAGTGCTTCTTTCCTTGCAGTGACAGGACCCTCGACAAGTCCCATCGTTGCAGGTCAGCAGCACTCTCCATTTATTTGATCAAGACTCGGACAGGCCCACTCGTGAAAGCGCGAGG
>KL568537.1:497-6453 GCA_000715605.1 Streptomyces speibonae
GTTAAAGAGGTAATAGACAGCCACACCCACGGCCAAGGCCGAAGATGCCAGCAGCGATGCCTCAATTCTTGACCGTCGGAAGTAAACGCCTGCCCCAGCGCTCCGAAGCCCACCTCACCTGGGCACTCATCACCCTCATGACCCGCCGCCTCACCCGCTCAACGACAGCGCAGAAGGCAGCCGGACGACGTTGACCGGCACGCAACAGCCTTTTCGTCCAGCACTGCCGGATGTCCGGACATCGCAGGTCAGGCAGCTGCCACTGTCCGGGACAAGTCCCGGACAGCAAAGGCCTTGCCTGGGACAGCTCGTTTGCTCAGGCTTGCCACACCTCCGATCGAAAGGTAGATGGATGCGCATTCGTCCTGCTCTCGCTGCCACAGCCTTAACAGCAGCACTCGCTGTTGGCATTGCCGGCGCACCCGCTCAAGCGGCCGACGCCGACAAGGACATCCGAACCACCTCCGTCTTGGCGCCCACAGGCGCCACCGCCTCCTGGCACACCCTTGACGAGTTCTTCTGGGGCTGGGAGTGCGAAGCCGCTAAGACCAGTCTTGAGATTCAAACAGGCTGGATTCTCCGTTGCTCCGGCGGCAGCGCCGTCACCTACTACAAACTCCAACGCTGGTACTAAAGCGGCAGAAGCTTCGTGATCAGCACCTCGACCAACGCGGCGGCCCCGCCTCCGGCGGGGCCGCCGCCCCGTCCAGCCAAGATTTCCGGTGGGAGCGTTCGACCTTCCCGTTAAGCCGCGGTGTGCGGGGCCTTATGTAGGCGTGGCCGATGCCTTTGTCGAGCACGTGGAAGTGAAAGACGGACTGGAACTCGGCTCCGTTGTCCGTCTGGATCACCTCCACCTGGAACGGCAGCCTCTGCAGGACGTAGTCGACGAACTGGATGGCGGTGGCCTGGTTGAGCGTCGGATAGATCTTCAGGACCCGCAGCCGGATGCAGTCATCGATTGCCTGAACTGGTGGTACTTGTTGCGGCCGCCACGCCGGCCTTGAGCTGATCGGCCCCGCGGTCACCGAGCACCTGGACGCCGTCGGCAAACCCCTGTACCGACCCCGTCTCCTCGACCGCGTACGCCAGCGGGCGACCAGCACAAAGAGCGTGACCGTTCATGTCTGACAGAGCCATCACCGGCCGGCCCACCGCCGTCGTCATCGGCGCCAGCGCCTCGGGACTCCTGGCCGCGGCCTCACTCGCCGAGTTCGCAGTCGGTCAGGACGCCCTCTACCCGGGCGCCTCCGACACCCCGCCCACCGCCGTGGAAAAGCTCCTCGCCCGCTACGTCGACCGCTGCGTGGAGACCGGCGCCGCCAACCCCCGCGCCCTCAACGCCCTCCTCGACGTCATGAGCCTGCTCGAGCCCCCGACCCGCCTGTTCTCCCCCGACATGCTCCGGCCCATGCTGTTCGGCCCGAAGAGGAAACTCCTGCCCGGCGCCCCGCTCCGAGAACAGGAACGCAAGGCGGCACTGAACTGGCCAAGATCGTTCTTGCACAGTTGTGCACCTCTCCGAGCCTGCCCGGCGGCCCGGCCGGGGGACAACCGAGCCGCCAAGCAGGGGTCTTATCCGGCACACTCCAACTCCCAGAACAGCTCGTCCAGACCCATGAGCCAGAAGGAGCTGAGCCGGCGCACCATCTGGGAGGCCAGGACGGTCGGCAGGAGCGGGTGGCCGTACGGGATCGGTCCGGCCGGCCGCTCCACGACCTGCACACCCTGGGAGCCGTAGCCATAGCCGACGCCGTTGACTCCGTCTCCTCCCCGGCGGCACCGCTGCTTTTCACGGCCTGGCTTCGTTCACATCCAGCAACAGCATTTGTCTGCGTGCGCGTTTCTGATCGCCGGTTCTGAGTAACCTGCCGTCAGCCGCCGTGCCTGCCGTGGCAGACACTCACACTCCCCGATCGGTCCGATCCGGCCATCCCACCACGCCCTGTGGCCAATATCGAGGAGCCTTGAACGACGTCGACGCCCATCCGGTCTTTCCGTCCTACGATTGTGTGGACACTGTCAAGTGCGAGACCCTCGAGAGGGCAGGGCATGCGCGGAGGAGGAGTGCGCAGAACCGACAGCAGCAAACAAGCACCGCGACGTAGGGTGGGACTGGCTATCACGACATTGCTGTTCACCCTTGTCACGGCATGCGGTGGCTCGGGGAACTCCAACGACACAGAGGAACGGCAGGGCCGCGACGGAGACGGAGACCAGAAATCCAAACCCACGGCTTTCCCCGACAGAGGCTTGATTGTCACAGCATCATGCTCTAAGCCCTCGGATGACCAGGTTCGCGTCACTGTCACGGGCTGGGATGCGCAGACCTGGGAGCCGACCGCGTCGCGCACCTTCCCCGTCCCTGCTGCGGCAGTGGACGACTCCGGCTACTTCACTCGGATGGCCGACTCGCCCCTGGCAGACCTGTGCAGCAATGCCCTCGACGATATCGGCGTCACCGATGACGGCCCTCGCCCTATTCCGCAGTCCTCTCTGCGACGGCTCTTCGACAAGGACTACACCCGGATGGCGGTCGTGCTCATCGACCGCGAGACCGAGGCCACGCGCGTGGGCTACGTCGATACCAGCGGCAAGGTAACCGAGCTGTCCGCTGAAGAAGCGGAAGAATTCGCAGACGTACCTCAGGAGGAGAATGCCGTCTTCTCCGAGGACGGCAGTGCCGTCTGGTTCACCGAGTTCGACGAGGGCACCGTACGGATCGCCAGCCGCTCCGTCTCGGGAGACCACGCACGCACCGAACAGGGCAGCGGTGCCCTGAACGACATGAACGCGCGCCTCGCGACCGTTGGCGATCCGGCGCGCGGCGTCCATGGGGTGGATGTGCGGATCAGCCCGGATGGACGGAAGGCGCTCGCACACATCGACGGCTACTCCATCGTCGACCTCCCCCAGCGCAGTGCCGTGCTCGGCGCTGAGACGGACGGGTCCTACATCTCCTTTGACATCAACTGCTACGGCTGGGTCGACGAGGTGAGGGTGCTGTGCGGGCCGCGTGGTTCGGCGGAAGACCCGGATCGGCAGAACTCGTTCTTCACGCTGGACACGTCCGGCCTCGCCGGTGTCGATGAAGTCCCGGACAGCGCGATGGGTGAGCCGATCATCCCGGCGACGGAGCGGGAGAACACCGTGCAGGCCATCTCGCCGGACGGAAAGCAGATGATCTTCGCTTCTCTCCAGGGCTCCCGCCTCACGTACCACCTTTCCTCAACCGCCCCCGGCGCCAGCCCACAGAAGATCAGCGAACCACGTGCGGAAGAGGCAATGAGCGCCGGATACGTCTTGGAATGGCGGTAAGTACGTGTGCCTGGTGGATCGTTCCGCGTCGAGCATCACCCTCATGGCCAGGCGCCTCGCCTGATCAGGGTCTCGGAATGCTGGATGAGCCGTTCGCAGTCCCTCGCGTGCCCCTGAGAGGCACCGTCGAGGGCCAGGAGCGGAAGAGAGCGATGAGAAGACCATCACCACGGAAAGAACGCGTACTTCGCCGCCGTTCCTGGCCCGTCCTCTGCGCTACAGCTATCACGGCTCTGGGCATCGGAATGTTGGCGGCCGTCTGGAAGGTCACCTCGGTGAACGGCTTCCGCATGGGCTGGCAGGGAATCCCCGTCTACTTGGCCCTGGCAGCGCTCCTGGGCCGGATCGCCACCTGCAAGGTCGTGCTGTACGAGGCCACACTGGTCCTCATCAACCCCCTGCGTACCCACACGATCCCGTGGTCCGCTCTCAACCGAGCCGATGTGGACGACCACGGCACCCTGCACCTGCACCTGCACCGCGACGACAAGCCCCTTCCGGCATTCGCGTTCGGTGGCTCACTTGTCGACCGCTTCAAGGGCACGAGCGAGGAAGCAGCGCACGCCATAACCGCCTGGCTGAACGCCCCTCACTCATCAACTGCTGACCTCCACACCCGAACCAACTGGACGCGATCTCCGTACGCCGACGCCGCCCTTGCCCTTTGTGCAGTGACCTCAACTGCAGGCCTTCTCTGGATGGCGCTCAGCGGGCGTTCGTGACGCCCTTGACCGACTGGACGCTGAGATGCCCGCGCGACAAAGGAGACCCTGGTCCGGGTTTCTGAGTGTACTGGGCTGATGCACCGTCAGGTTACGAGAGCTCACGACCTCGGGTGCGGGTCGTCCAGCCAGATCGCGACACCCGCGTCGGAGAGGTGCTCGAGTGCGTCGGTCGTCAAGGGGGCTCCAGGAGTGGTGGTCATGCGTGTCGGCGGAGTGGGGCCGTCCCCCCCGCCCGCCCACCGGAGCGGTCCGGCGGGCGGGCGGGGCGAGGAAGGGTCAGGAGGTGGCGGACACGGAGGGCGTGCCCGTGTCCTTGGTGTCCCTGCCGGGCTCGGCGAAGTGGGCCTCGCGCGCGGCGGCGGGGTTCCAGCCGCGGTCGACCACCCGGCGCTGGAAGGTGATGGCGGCGCCCAGCAGGACGAGGACGATGAGCGCGATCACGAGGGTGCCGCCCACGGGGCCGAGCTTGACCGCGTAGCCGACGGACAGGCCGAACCAGCCGAAGTCGGCGTCACCGAACGTGGTGTTGGCGAGGCCGAGCGAGCCGAGCACCTTCAGCAGCAGGGCGGGCAGGAAGGTGATGATCACGCCGTTGACGAAGCCGCCGACGACGGCGCCCCGGCGTCCGCCCGTGGCGTTGCCGAAGACGCCGGCCGTGCCGCCGGTGAAGAAGTGCGGGACCATGCCGGGCAGGATCAGCGCCAGGCCCATCGGCGCGTCGAACGCCATGAGCGCGCCGAGGCTGGCCAGGCCGCCGGTGAAGCTGGCGATGAAGCCGATCAGGACCGCGTTGGGCGCGTAGGGGAAGACGACCGGGCAGTCGAGCGCCGGGAGGGCGCCGGGGACCACCTTCGCCGCGATGCCGTTGAAGGCCGGGACGAGTTCGCCGAGGATGGTGCGGACGCCGAAGAGGATGACGGCCACGCCCACGCCGAACAGCAGGGCCTGCATGACGCCGGCCATGATGTAGTCGCCGACGGACTCGGCGTCCATGACGGCGAACGCCTTCTCCTTGCCGACCCGGCCGAGCATGGCCACGGCGGCCACGGTGTAGATGAGGACCATCGACAGCGCGGTGGCGACCATCGAGTCGCGCAGGAACTTCAGCCCGTCGGGGAACTTCATGTCCTCGGTGCTCTTGCTGCGCTTGCCGACCACGCGGCCGACCGTGCCGGCCGCGATGTAGCCGACCGTGCCGAAGTGCCCCATGGCCACGTCCTCGCCCCCGGTGACCTTGCGCGTCCAGGGCTGGGCGAAGGCGGGCATCACGACCATGATCGTGCCGAGCAGGGCGGCGCCGACGGCGATCATCCACACCGCCGACAGCTCGGCGAGCGCCAGCAGGGCCGTGATCATGGTCGCCATGAAGAAGGTGTGGTGGCCGGTCAGGAAGACGTACTTGAGCGGGGTGAACCGGGCCAGCAGGATGCTCACCACGAATCCGGCGATCATCACCCAGGCGACCTGGGCGCCGAACTCCTCCTGAGCCAGGGCCACGACGGCCTCGTTGGTGGGGACCACACCGCGGGCGCCGGTGGCGCCCAGGATGAGCTCGCCGAGCGGTTCCAGGGCGCTGACCACGGTGGCGGCGCCGACGCCGAGGATCAGGAATCCCAGCGCGGCCTTCAGACCGCCGCCGATGACCTGGCCGACGCTGCGGCGCAGGGCGAGCAGGCCGATCGCGGTGATGATGCCGACCAGGTAGGCGGGCTCGTTGAGAACGTTGTTGACGATGAACTCGGCGGTGCCGACGATGACGTCCATGGGTCTGCTCCTCGGAGCGGGCGGGGGGAGCGGGGAATCTGGGGAGCGTGGGGGGGTGGGGGCGTGGGGGCGTAGGGCGGCAGTGGGGAGAGCGGGGTGCGGCGGCCGCGCCCGTCAGCCCGCTTCGCGCAGGGCGTCGGCGAGCGACG
>KL568537.1:6623-8613 GCA_000715605.1 Streptomyces speibonae
CGCCCGTCAGCCCGCTTCGCGCAGGGCGTCGGCGAGCGACGTGGTGATGAGGTCGACGTTCACGAAGTTGTCGATCACCACGATCCGGGCCTTCACCTCGCCCAGCTGAGGGGCGAGTTCGCCGGAGGTGACGACGAGGTCCGCGCCCGCGGCGGCGCCGCGGGCCGTGCCGATGTCGGCGACCTCGACGTCGGCGGTCACGCCGAGGCGGCGCAGGGCCTTCTCGACGTTCATCTTCAGGATGATGCTGCTGCCGATTCCCATGCCGCAGACGGTGAGGATCTTCATGACTGGACCTCCGGTTCGAAGCTGCCGATCAGGCGCCGCACGGTGGCGGCGTCGGGGGCGGTGAGGAGTTCTTCCAGCCGGCCGGGCGCGCCGAGCAGCTGGGCGAGGCCGCCGAGCGCCGCGGTGTGCCGGCTGTGGTCGGTCGCGGCCAGGCCGACGACCACGCGGACCGGGTCGTTGTCCTGGTGACCGAAGCGGACGGGGGTCCGCAGGGACACCCACGACAGTCCGGTGCGCCGGACCGCGGGTGAGGGACGGGAGTGGGCCAGGGCCAGTCCCGGGGCGATGACGATGTACGGGCCGAGCTGCTCGACGGTCGCGATCATCTCGTCGCTGTACTCGGCGGTGGCGGCACCGGACCGGATCAGCCCCTCGCCGGCCAGGCGGATCGCCGTCCGCCAGTCGTCGGCGGAGGCGTCGACCTGGACCGACTGCTCGGGGAGGAGGTCCAGCAGGGACAGGGTGTCGGACATGAGAGGCACCTTGCTGGTCGGTAGTGGCACCCGATGCGGATGAGTGCGGCGGGTGACGGCAGCGTAAACAGGAATTCTGCCTAGCGCTAGACATAAGTCTGTTGACTTTGAACTGAAACCGGGTTGACACTCGGGCAACCGCGGCGACCGGCCGCCCCGACCCAAGGACCGTTGATGGCAACACCCCCCGTACCGGCCACGGCGACCCCGCTCACCGGGATCGCGGCCTCCCCCGGCATCGCCGGCGGCACGGCAGTGCTGTGGAACGACCCGGACGCGCCCCTGGCGGAGACCCGCATCGAGGCGGACCAGGTGGCCGGCCAGCTGGCCCGGCTGGACAGCTGTCTGCACACCGCCGCCCAGGAGCTCGACACCCTCAGATCCGCCGTGTCCGGCGCCGAGGGGCAGGGCGTCCTCACCGCGCATCTGGCGATGCTGGCCGACCCCGGCCTGCGCGAACGCCTGACGGCGGCGGTGCGCGACCGGCTCGTGGACGCCCCCACCGCGGTGCAGCGCGTCCTCACCGAGCAGGCGGACACCCTGCGCGCCTCCGACAGCGCGCGCATCGCCGAGCGGGCCACCGACGTCGACGACCTGCGCCTGCGCCTGCTCACCGCCCTCGGCGCCGCCCGGCAGACCCGGCAGCCCGAACTCCCGGAGGACGCCGTCGTCGTGGCGACGGACCTCACGCCGTCGCAGACCATCGGCCTGGACCGCGACCGCCTGCGCGCGTTCGTCCTCTCCGGCGGCGGTCCGACCGCCCACACCACGATCCTCGCCCGCTCCCTCGGCATCCCCGCCGTCGTGCAGGTGTCCGGGCTGGAGGCGATACGGCCCGGCGCGCCGCTCCTCGTCGACGGCGACCGGGGCACCGTGACCCGCGACCCCTCCCCCGACGAGGTCGCCCGCGCCACCGCGGCGGCCCGCGCCCGGGACACCGCCGCCTCCGAGCCACTGCCCCACGCCACCACCGGCGACGGCCACCGCGTCCGGCTGTCCGCGAACGTCGGCTCCGCCGACGAGGCCGTCCGCGCCCATCGCGCCGGCGCCCGCTCGGTCGGCCTGTTCCGCACCGAGTTCGTCTTCCTCGCCGCGGACGGCCTGCCGGACGAGGAGGAGCAGCTCGCCGCGTACGCCGGCGCCGTCCGGGCTCTGGACGGCGGACGGGTGACGATCCGTCTGCTCGATGTCGGCGGCGACAAGCCGCTGCCGCCGCTGACCGCCGCCGA
>KL568537.1:8790-9334 GCA_000715605.1 Streptomyces speibonae
GCTCAGAGATGTGTATAAGAGACAGACCCGATGCTCGGCCACCGCGGTGTGCGGCTGCTGCTCGACGCCCCGGACGTGCTGCGCACCCAGCTGCGGGCCGCGTTGCGCGCCGCCGCGCACGGAGAGGTGTGGATCTGCGTGCCGATGGTCTCCGGCACCGCGGAACTGAGCGCCGTACGCGGTCATCTCGACGCGGTACGGGCCGAGTTGGCGGCGAACGGAGTCGAGCACGGTCCGGTCGGGCTCGGGGTCATGATCGAGACCCCGGCCGCCGTGCTCTGCGCACCGGCCCTGGCGCGCGAGGCCGACTTCTTCTCCGTCGGCACCAACGACCTGCTCCAGTACCTCGTCGCCGCCGACCGGGACAACACCCGCGTCACCCGTCTGCTCGACCCGCACACACCCGCCCTGCTGCACGCGATCGGCCTGGTCGTCGCGGCGGCGCACGCGCACGGCATCACGGTCAGCGTGTGCGGCGAGGCCGCGGGCGACCCGGCGATCCAGCCGCTGCTGGTCGGCCTCGGCGTGGACGAACTGTCCATGA
>KL568537.1:9486-13426 GCA_000715605.1 Streptomyces speibonae
GCCTCGGCGTGGACGAACTGTCCATGACCGCCGCCCGCCTGCCGGACGCCGCGCGCGCGATCGGCGCCCTGAGCGGCGCCGAGGCCACGGAACTCGCCGGCCGCGCCGCGCACGCGGACGACGCCGACGCCGTACGCGCCCTCCTGGAGCCCGCCCCGCCGGTCACCGCCGAGCCGCTGGACGGTGACGGGGACGGGGACGGGGACGGGGGCGGTTGGTCCGTCACCGTGACCGTCGCCGACCCCGAGGGCCTGCATGCCCGCCCCGCCGCGCAGTTGGTGGCGACCGCCCAGCGCTTCGCCTCCGAGATCACCCTGGACGTGGCCGGCCGGCGGGCCGCCGCCAAGGCCATGCTCGCCGTGCTGGGCCTGGGCGCGGACCGCGGCTCCGAGGTACGGATCGAGGCCCGCGGCGCGGACGCCCGGGAGGCCGTGACCGCGCTGGGCGCGCAGCTGGCGGTCGCTCCCTAGCGCTTCGTATCACCGGCCGAGCGCTTCGTCCCACCGCCCGGCTTCCCGTCATCGTCGAACGGATTTAGTGCACACGATTGGCATAATGACTGGCATGGGGATTCGCAACGGCCGAGCTGCGGCGGGGGCCGGTCACCTCCTGGACATGATCCGCAACAAGCGGGCCCGCACCCGGTCCGAGCTCGTCCGCGCCTCCGGCATGGCCCGCGCCACCGTCGAGAACCGGCTGACGGGACTGCTGGAGGCGGGATACATCGTCTACGGGGCGGGCAGTCCCGGTTCGGCCTCGGTCGGACGCCCGGCCGAGGTGTTCGAGTTCAACCAGCGCTCCGGCACGGTCCTCGCCGCCGACCTCGGGCTCGACCACTGCCGGGTGGCGGTGACCGACCTGGATGCCGGGATCCTGGCGTCGGCCGGCGGACCGGTGGACATGGATGCCGGGCCGGAACAGGTCATGCGGGAGGTGGACCGGCACTTCACGGCCGTGCTGGAGCAGTCGGGCGCGGCGGCCGGCGACGTGCGGGCCATCGCCGTCGCCGTGCCGGGGCTCGTCGAGACCACGACGGGCCGCGTCAACTCACCAACCATGATGGGAAAGTGGTACGAGTTCGATCTGAACGCGTTCTTCGCGCAGCGGTTCGCGGAGGTGCCCGTCCATCTGGAGAACGGCGCCCATGTCATGGCGCTGGGCGAGCAGCGCAAGCGGTGGCCGGACACCGCCGACCTGCTCATGGTCGACGCCGGGATGAGCGTCGGCAGCGGGCTGGTCCTCGACGGGCGGCTCTTCCGCGGGTCGCTCGGCGCGGCCGGGGACATCGGGCATCTCAACCGCGGCGGCAGCCGGGTCTGCCGGTGCGGCAGCATCGGGTGCCTGGAGACCGAGGCGGCCGGCTGGGCGATCGCCCGTGATCTGCGGAGCATGGACCGTGAGGCGCGGACGGCCGCGGACATCGTGGCGCTCACCCGCCGGGGCGACCCCGACGCGGTCGGGCTGGTGCGCCAGGCCGGGCGGGTCATCGGCAGTGTGGTCGCCGACCTCGTCGGCGTCCTCAACCCCTCCGTGGTGGCCGTCGGCGGGGCGCTCGCCGAGGCGCGCGAGACCCTGCTGGCGGGCATCCGTGAGGCCGTCTACGCCGGCTCCCACCCACTGGCCACGCGCGATCTGCGGATCACCCACAGCCTCCTGGGCACCGACGCCGCCCTGATCGGCGCGGCCACCCTCGCCTCCGAGCAGCTCCTCGCCCCCGAGGCCATCGACGCGCAGCTCAGCAACCGCTGACGTCAACCGCTGACGTTTTGCCCGCACCCGCGCGGTTACCCCTGAAGGGTCGTGTCCTCGCGCGTCCCCGTGCACGGGCCGGACGCCGGGGACCGTGAACCGTGGACCGTGGACGGGATCGGAACGGAGCTCGCATGGCCGGCAACAAGGTGTCCGACTACATCCTCCAGCGGCTGCGCGAGTGGGATGTCGATCATGTCTTCGCCTATGCGGGCGACGGCATCAACGGTCTGCTGGCGGCCTGGGGACGGGCGGACAACCAGCCGAAGTTCGTCCAGGCCCGGCACGAGGAGATGTCGGCGTTCCAGGCCGTCGGCTACGCGAAGTTCTCCGGCAAGGTGGGGGTGTGCGCGGCCACCTCGGGACCCGGCGCGATCCACCTGCTGAACGGCCTGTACGACGCCAAGCTGGACCACGTCCCCGTCGTGGCCCTGGTGGGGCAGACCAACCGCAGCGCCATGGGCGGCTCCTACCAGCAGGAAGTGGATCTCGCCAGTCTCTACAAGGACGTCGCGTCCGACTTCTGCGAGACCGCCACCGTCCCCGAGCAGCTGCCGAACCTGATCGACCGCGCCCTGCGCACCGCGTACGCCCGGCGCACGGTCACCGCGGTCATCGTCCCCGGCGATGTGCAGGAACTGGACTACAGCCCGCCCACGCACGCCTTCAAGATGGTGCCCTCGAGCCTCGGTCTCGGCCGGTACGCGCCGGTTCCGGCCGAGGAGGACCTCCAGCGGGCGGCCGACGTGCTGAACGCCGGCGAGAAGGTCGCCGTCCTCATCGGGCAGGGCGCACGCGGAGCACGCGAGGAGGTCGAGCGGCTGGCGGACGTCCTCGGCGCCGGGGTGGCCAAGGCCCTGCTCGGCAAGGACGCCCTGCCGGACGACCTGCCCTACGTCACCGGCTCCATCGGACTGCTGGGCACCCGCCCCTCCTACGAGCTGATGCAGGAGTGCGACACCCTGCTGATGATCGGCTCCAGCTTCCCGTACACGCAGTTCATGCCGGAGCTGGACCAGGCGCGGGCCGTGCAGATCGACATCGACCCGCACATGATCGGCCTGCGCTACCCGAACGAGGTCAACCTCGTCGGCGACGCCCGCGAGACCCTGCGCCGCCTGCTGCCCAAGCTGCACCGCAAGCAGGACCGGGCCTGGCGGGAGAAGATCGAGAAGAACGTGGCCCGCTGGTGGGAGATCATGCAGCGCCGGGCCGCCGTCGGCGCGGACCCGGTCAACCCGGAGTACGTCGTGCACGCCCTGGACGGCAAGCTCCCCGACGACGCCATCCTCACCGCCGACTCCGGCTCGGCCGCCAACTGGTACGCCCGGCACCTGCGGCTGCGCGGCCGTATGCGCGGCTCCCTGTCCGGCACCCTGGCCACCATGGGCCCCGGCGTGCCGTACGCCATCGGCGCGAAGTTCGCCCACCCCGACCGGCCCGCGATCGCCCTGGTCGGCGACGGCGCCATGCAGATGAACGGCATGATGGAACTGGTCACCGCCGCGAAGTACTACCGCGAGTGGTCCGACCCGCGGCTGATCGTGGCGGTGCTGAACAACGGCGACCTCAACCAGGTCACCTGGGAGATGCGCGCCATGTCCGGCGCCCCCCAGTTCGAGGAGTCGCAGCACATCCCCGACCTCCCCTACGCCGACATCGCCCAGCGCATCGGCCTGGACGGCGTACGCGTGGAGAAGCCCAAGCAGGTCGAGGCCGCGTGGGACCGTGCGCTGGCAGCCGACCGGCCCTTCGTCGTCGACTTCCGCACCGACCCGGCCGTCCCGCCGATCCCGCCGCACGCCTCGCTCGACCAGATCGAGGCGGCGGCCACCGCGATCCTCAAGGGCGACAGCGACCGCGGCTCGATGGTGAAACAGGGCCTCAAGGCCAAGGTCCAGGACCTGCTCCCCGGCACCCGCCACCGCGACGACCGCCCCGGCGCCGGCAAGCACGACAGCACCGGGGAGAACACGTGACGCGGGCCCCGTCCCGATGACGGGGCCCGCGTCCGCCGGTGCGCGGGACGAACGTCAGCCGCTGACCGTGATGTTGGAGCTTCCGCTGCTCTGGAAGCCCTCGGTGGCCATGATCATGTAGTACCGGAACTCGCCCAGGTTCATGCCCGCGCGCGCCCAGGCGTCGAAGTGGTTGCCGGTGGTGATGGTGCCGGAGCCGATCACCTTCGACT
>KL568537.1:13663-13949 GCA_000715605.1 Streptomyces speibonae
GCGGGTGCCCTCGACGGAGGGGGCGTTGTAGCGCGTCGTCTTGTAGATGTCGTACGTGCCGCCGTCGCTGTAGACGGTGCCCCGGTACTCGCCGGTGGGCCGGTAGCTGCCCCAGTTGTCGACGATGTAGTACTCCACCAGCGGGTTCGACGTCCAGCCGTAGAGACAGCCGTAGCCGTTGCCCGACGGGTTGAAGTAACCGTCGTAACGGACCGTCCTGCGCCCGCCGTTGCCCCAGCCCTTGCCGGCGACGAAGTTGCCGCAGTTGGTCCACTGGGTGCTGTAG
>KL568537.1:14200-16194 GCA_000715605.1 Streptomyces speibonae
GCCGCCGCCGTTGAGCGTCATGGAGACGGAACCGCCGCCGTCGGTCCAGAACGAGTAGTACATGCCGTCGTAGCCGGTCTGGTTGGTGGTGATGGTGGTGGCGGCGTGGGCGGTGCCGGGCAGCAGCAGTCCGGACGCGGTGGCGAGCGCGGCGGTGCCGGCGCCGGCGAGGAAGCCTCGCCGGCTCAGGCCGCCGAAGGGAGCGGGGTTCTGCTGAAGCTGGTCCTGCTGCGTGCCGTCCTTGTGCATGCGTCCTCCCGATGAAGGCTGGTGGGGGGCGGGCGGCTTGGGCCTGCCCGCGGGCCTTGCAGGGAAGTCTTCGTAGACCGCCATGAGCCTGTCAACAGTTTCGACCAAGTTTCGGAAACATTGCCTTCACGTGGAGAGCGTTGAACAACGGCATATTCGCAGTTCAAGCGACCTTCGGCGCGATACAGCCCCTTCACCGCACGGCGATGTGAATGCATAGCACCGCAATCACGAGCACGTAAGACGAAACTTTCGAACACCCGCGCCGAGATGCGCGGGGCCGTGCACGCGGAGCCCCGCTCATGCTCCCTTGGCGGTGGGTCGGTTCGTCCAGGACCCCGGCCGGGTCACCGCCTGAGGACGATCACGAGCAGGACGTCTGTCGCGGCTACAGGTTGAGCAGCAGGCTGTCGCCCCGCTCCTTGGCCGCGGCGTACCGCCTCGCCACGTCCTGCCAGTTGATGACCCGCCACATGGCCTCGATGAAGTCCACCTTCTGGTTCCTGTACTGCAGGTAGAAGGCGTGCTCCCAGGCGTCGAAGACGAGGACGGGGGTGGATCCCTGGCCGACGTTGCCCTGGTGGTCGTAGACCTGCTCGACGATCAGCCGGCCACTGAGCGGCTCGTAGGCGAGCACGCCCCAGCCGGAGCCCTGCGTGGTGGCGGCGGCCTTGGACAGCTGCGCCTTGAAACCGGCGAAAGAACCGAAGGACTCGGTGATCGCGTCGGCCAGTTCCCCGACCCCGTCCTGGACCAGGGGCTCGCCGCCACCGTCCTTCGGACCGGTCATGTTCTGCCAGTGGACCGAGTGCAGGATGTGCCCCGAAAGATGGAACGCCAGGCTCTTCTCCAGGCCGCCCACCGCCCCCCACGACTCCGCGTCCCGCGCCTCGGCCGGGCCGGTGTGTGTCCGTGAACAGGCGGAACGGACCCCGGTGAGCGTTGCCGTGCACATCGCAGGTCACGCCCCCTCATCCGCCGGCTCCGCAATGGCCGGGCACTCCGTGTGAGGTACGTTCCGGCGTTCTCGTCTGCCTGGGTCTGTGAGACCTACCTTGCGGGCCCGGTCGGGCGGCACACTCGCGGTGACCCGCCCGTCGGCCGCAGTTCCCGGCGTTGCGCGAACGCGGCCGCGTCGCACCCCCCACCACCGAACCGAAGGCACACACATGTCCCATGACCCCACCGGGCCGGCCGTTCCTCCGTCGGACGGCTCCCCGCCGCCGTCCCGGCGCACGTTCATCGTGACGACCACCGCGGTGGGCGGTACCGCCGTCGCCGGTGGTCTGGCCGGGGCCGCGCCCGCGCTCGGCGCCGTACCGGAGACGGCCGGCGGGCCGTCGAGCGGCCGTGTCTCGCTGACCGTCAACGGCGAGCGGCACACCGTCACGGTCGACCACCGGACGTCGCTGCTGGACCTGCTGCGCGAGCGGCTCGGTCTGACCGGGACCAAGAAGGGCTGCGACGCCGGGGCCTGTGGGGCGTGCACCGTCCTGGTCGGCGGGCGTCGCGTCAACGCGTGTCTGACGCTGGCGATACGCCTGGAGGGCGCCGAGGTCACCACCATCGAGGGCCTGGCCCCGGGTGAGGACGGCGAACTCCACCCGCTGCAGGAGGCGTTCATCGCGCAGGACGCACTCCAGTGCGGATTCTGCACGCCGGGTCAGATCATGTCCGGCCTCGGGTGCATCCAGGAGGGCCACGCAGGCTCCGCGGAGGAGATCCGCGAGTGGATGAGCGGCAAC
>KL568537.1:16424-18776 GCA_000715605.1 Streptomyces speibonae
ACGTCTGCCGCTGCGGCTGCTACGCCAAGATCGTCAAGGCGGTCGGCCAGGCCGCCGCACACGGGAAATGAGGCCGGCCACCATGTATCCCTTCTCCTACACCAGGGCCTCTGACACCCGGGGCGCGCTGGCCGCCGGGCGGCGCGGCGGCCGGTACATCGCCGGCGGCACCACCCTGGTCGACCTGATGCGCGAGACCGTCGAGCGGCCCCGCGGGCTCGTCGACATCGACGGACTGCCGCTGCGCGAGGTCGCCCGCACCGAACGCGGGGGCCTGCGCATCGGCGCCCTGGTACGCATGGCCGAGGCCGCCGCCCACCCCGAGGTCCGCACCGCCTACCCCGTCCTCTCGCAGGCACTGGAGGTCAGCGCCGCCCCGCAGCTGCGGAACATGGCCAGCATCGGCGGCAACCTCATGCAGCGCACCCGCTGCACGTACTTCCGCGATGTGACCGCCGCCTGCAACAAGCGCGACCCGGGCACCGGATGCGCGGCACGGGACGGCTTCAACCGCACCCACGCCATCCTCGGCGCCTCCGACCATTGCGTGGCCACCCACCCCTCCGACGCCGCCGTGGCCTTCGCGGCGCTGGAGGCGAGCGTGCACCTGCTGGACCCGGACGGGCACGAACGACGCGTGCGTCTGACCGACTTTCTACTGCGGCCCGGTCGCACTCCCCACCGAGAACAGGCCCTGAAGGCAGGCGAGTTGATTACGGCGGTGGAGGTCCCGGCTCATCCGCGCCCGCTCCGGTCGGGCTATCTGAAGGTGCGTGACCGGCAGTCGTTCGAGTTCGCCCTCACCTCCGCGGCCGTCGCACTGCACATCCGCGGCGGGGTGATCCGGGAGGCGAAGGTCGCCGCCGGCGGCGTCGGCACCGTCCCGTGGCGGCTTCCCTCGGTGGAACGGGAGTTGGCCGGTGAACGGCCCTCGAACGCCCTGTGGGCCAGGGCCGCCGGACGGGCGGCCGACGGAGCCCGTCCGCTGGAGCACAACCGCTTCAAGATCGGCCTGCTCGAACGCACCGTCGCCCGCCAGCTCCGCATCGTAGGGGGTACGCGATGAGCACCCAGCCGCACGCGGCTGTCGGAGCGCCGCTGTCCCGGGTGGACGGACGGCTGAAGGTCACCGGCAGGGCCGAGTACACCGCCGACCACGACGTCAAGGGCGTGGTCCACGCGGTCGTCGTCGGCAGCCGTGTCGCCCTCGGCCGTGTCACGGCCGTCGACACGCGCGCCGCCATGGCCCAGCCCGGCGTCCTGAAGGTGATCAGCCATCTCGACGCGCCGCGGCTGGCGTACGACGACAACGACCACGCGTTCATGGACCCGGCCGGCGAACGCCTGCACGTCTTCCAGGACGACCGGGTCCGGTTCTTCGGGCAGCCCGTCGCCGTGGTCGTGGCCCGGACGCTGGAGGGAGCCCAGCACGCCGCGCGGCTGGTGCGTGTCTCGTACCGGACGGAGCGGCCCTCCACCGACCTGACCTCCCCCGGCCTCCCGGCGTCCGACCTGCCCCCGCAGGGCTACGAACGCGGCACCCCGCAGGAGGCACTGGACGCCGCGGAGGTGCGGCTGAAGGCCGTCTACCGGCTCGGCCGCGTCCACCACAACGCCATGGAGCCGCACGCCACCATCGCCCGCTGGGACGGCGACGAGCTCACCGTCTGGGACAAGACCCAGTGGGTGCAGGGGACGCAGTACGAACTCGCCGCCGTGTTCGGCATCCCGTGGGAGTCGGTGCGTGTCATCTCGCCCTTCGTCGGCGGCGCGTTCGGCAACGGGGCGCGGGTCTGGCCGCACTCCACCGTCGCGGCCGTGGCCGCCCGGGTGACCGGCCGTCCGGTGAAGCTCGTGCTGACCCGCGAGCAGCTCTACCACGGGGTGGGCTACCGGCCCGCCTACACCTACGAACTCCGCCTGGGCAGCGACCGGAGCGGACGGCTGGCCGCGGCGGTCCATGACATCAGGGCCGAGACGTCGGCGTACGAGCAATTCCTGGAGGGGACGATGACGCCGGGCCAGATGCTCTACGCCACCCCCCACGTCGGCCAGACGTACCGGACCGTGCCGCTCGACGTGAACACGCCGACCTACATGCGCGGCCCCGGCTACGCGACCGGCGCGTTCGCCATCGAGTCGGCACTGGACGAACTCGCCCACGAACTGGGCATCGACCCGATCGAGCTGCGGCTGCGCAACGAGACGGCGCAGGACCCCTCCAACGGGCTGCCGTTCTCCACGCGGCGGCTGCGCGAGTGCCTGCGGGTGGGTGCCGATGCCTTCCGCTGGGACCGGCGTGCGCCGCAGCCGCGTGCCACCCGTGACGGCGACCTGCTGATCGGCACCGGC
>KL568537.1:19009-20511 GCA_000715605.1 Streptomyces speibonae
ACCACACCCTGCAGCTCGAGGCCCAGGCCCGGGTCAGGCTGGATGCCGACGGCACGGCCCTGGTGGAGTCCGCGTCCAGTGACATGGGCCCCGGCACCTACACCTCGATGTCCCAGCTCGCCGCGGACGCTCTCGGCCTGAACATCCGGAAAGTGACCTTCCGACTCGGCGACTCCCGCATGCCGGCGTCTCCTCCCCACACCGGCTCCGTCACCATGGCCAGCGTCGGCACCGCCGTCCAGGACGGATGCGACCGGCTGCGGCGCCAGGCGATCGAGTTGGCCGTCGGGGACGAGGACTCGCCCCTGTACGGCGCCGACGCCGGCGACGTCGTCGTGCTCGGCGGCCGGCTGCGCGTCCGCGGCAACCCGGCGCGCACGGAGACCTACGAGCGGCTCCTGACCCGCAACCACCGCACCCACCTGGAGGTGGTCGGCGCCTCCACACGGCCCTCCGGGTCCGCGCGGTCGTCGATGTACGCCTTCGCCGCGACGTTCGCCGAGGTCGCCGTCGACGCCCGGCTGGGCACGGTACGGGTGCGGCGGATGCTCGGCGTGTACGACGCGGGCCGCATCATCAGCCCCAAGCTCGCCGAGAGCCAGGCGCTGGGCGCCATGGTCGGCGGCATCGGCCAGGCGCTCCTGGAGCACACGGTCACCGACCACCGCGACGGCAGGATCGTCAACGCGAACCTGGCGGACTACCTCGTCCCCGTCAACGCGGACGTCCCCGACCTGCGGGCGGTCTACCTGGACGGCGGCGAGGACCTCGATGCCGCGCCCATCGGCGTCAAGGGGCTGGGCGAGGTGGTGGCCGTCGGCGTGGCGCCCGCCCTCGCCAACGCCGTCTTCCACGCCACCGGCCGCCGCGTGCGCGAGCTGCCGATCACCCTCGAAGCCCTGCTGTGACCCCGGGGCGGCCCGTCACCGGGCCGCCCCCTACCGGAAGACCCCACACCATGCTGAACATCGCGGACGAGCTGCACGCCTGGTGCCGTGCGGCACGCCCCTTCGCCCTGGCCACCGTCGTCCGGGTCGGCGGCAGCGCGCCGCTGCCGCTCGGCACCTCGCTGGCGGTGGACGCCGAGGGGAACGCGGTCGGCGGCGTCTCGGGCGGCTGCGTGGAGGGCGCCGTCTACGACCTGTGCCGCCGTGTCCTGGAGACGGACGGACCCCCGGCGGTGCGGGAGCGGTTCGCCCACTCCGACGAGGACGCCTTCGCCGTGGGCCTGACCTGCGGCGGCGAACTCGACGTCCTGGTACAGCGCGTCGACCCCACGGCCGAGCCCCACCTGGTCGCGGTCCTCGGCGCGGTGGCGGCGGGGCGGTCCGCCGCCGTGGCCCGGGTCGTGGAGGGTCCGCGGGAACTCCTCGGCCGCACCCTGTCCGTCCTCGACGACGGGGACCCCGGGGCGTACGGCGGGACACTGGGCGGCGACGAGCGGCAGGACCGGGCGGCGGCGGACCGGGCCCGCGCCCAGGTGCGGACCGGACGCACCGCCC
>KL568537.1:20725-21389 GCA_000715605.1 Streptomyces speibonae
CTGCCCCGACGGACTCACCCTCCTGATCCACGTCCACGCCCCACCGCCCCGCATGCTGATCTTCGGAGCGGTCGACTTCACCGCCGCCCTCAGCCGCGCCGGGCGCTTCCTGGGCTACCGCGTCACCGTGTGCGACGCCCGGCCCGTCTTCGCCACCCAGGCACGCTTCCCGGACGCCCACGAGGTCGTCGCCGACTGGCCGCACCGTTACCTGGCCGCCACCGCGGTGGACGCCCGCACCGCGGTCTGCTCCCTCACCCACGACGCGAAGTTCGACGTACCCCTGCTGGACCTGGCCCTCCGCCTCCCCGTCGGCTACGTGGGCGCGATGGGCTCCCGCCGCACCCACGCCCGCCGCCTGGAGCTGCTGCGGGAGGCCGGCGTACCGGAGGAGCGGCTCGCCCGGCTGCGCTCACCGATCGGTCTGGACCTCGGTGCCCGTACCCCCGAGGAGACGGCGATCTGCATCACCGCGGAGATCGTCGCCCACACCCACCGCGCCTCCGGCGTCCCCCTCTCACGCACCACGGGCCCGCTCCACCGGCCCGCCCGGGATGCCGCGGAGAGCCGTCAGCCGCCCTCGAAGTGACCGGCGGGGGCCACTCCGCCGTCGATGTGCCCGTTCGCCTCCCAGTGCCCCTCGGTGATGTCGGGCGCCACGTTC
>KL568537.1:21562-23570 GCA_000715605.1 Streptomyces speibonae
TGTGCCCGTTCGCCTCCCAGTGCCCCTCGGTGATGTCGGGCGCCACGTTCCCCCCGGTGATGTCGGGCGCCACCCGGTGGCTGTCCCAGGGCCTCGCCAGCGCCGACGCCGCCGGGGCCATGCCTCCGACCACAGTCGCGGCGAGGAACAGCGCCGCGGCGAATCGCTTGCCCATCCGTACTCCTCCGTCTGTCGACCGGTTCCCGGACGCCCATACTGTGTGCTCCGCCCCACCGCGGCCAGGAGCTTCGACGCTGTTCGAAAGGGCCTGTTCAGGCGCCTCCCCGGTGCACGAGGCGGGTGCCGAGCGGGGTGGGCAGGTGATGGGCGTGCGGGCCGGTGCGGTGGGTGATGATCAGTCCGGCGTCGCGCAGCACGGCGGTGTGGTGGGAGACGGTGGCCGCAGAGACACCGGTGCGCCGGGCGAGGTCGGTGGTGGTGACGCCCTGTCCGGTGGCGATGAGGTACAGCATCTGGGCGCGGCTGCGGCCGAGGAGGGCTTCCAGGGGGTCGGGCCGGCGCTCCCCCGGCCGGCCGGGCTCGGGGATCCGGACGGTGTCGTGCGGAACGGGAAACAGCACGACGGGCTGCTCGGAGGTCAGCAGGAGGGCCGGCCGACGGCCGCAGAAGAGGGACGGGACAAGGCGCAGGCCGCGCCCTTCGAGATGCAGGTCCTCGTCGTAGTCGGGGGAGAACACCTCGAGTACGGGCGGCGTCCAGGTGAGGGTGGGGTGCAGCCGCGAGAGCATCGCGTCCAGTCCCTCGGTCAGCAGCGTGCGCGCCGCGGACGTCCGGGCTGCCTCGGCCCCGGTGTGCAGATGCCGCCGCACAGGGGCGATCACCGCGCCGTGCCACTCGCGCACGGCCTGCTCCACGGTCTCCAGCGCCCGTGGTGAGCCGTCGGCGACGGCGCCCGCCCAGGCCGGAAGCGGTCTGCCCGTGAACCGGGTGAAGTTCCCCATGTCGCCGCGCAGGAACGCGTTCGGCGTGTGGAGCAGTGCGTCGAGGCCGGTGTCCAGGTCGGTGGAGACCAGCGGGGTGAGGAAGTCCGGCATGAATCCGTGCGGAGGTATCAGCGATTGCAGGCGGCGCGCGGAGGGCGGCACCCGCTGACGCGCCCAGCGCTGCCAGCGCCTCAACCCGGGGCCGGGGTTGCGCAGTTGCAGGATCCGCAGACTGCTCACCGTTTCGTGCAGAAGATCCGGCCCGTCCCCGAGGGACACCCGCAGCAGGTCGTCACGCGTGAAGTGAAGGCGAAACGCCACCGAGCCCCCCCCAAGACTCTAATATGATATCCATATTCAACAAGCCCGGTGCTCCGCCAACGCGGTGCGCACATACCGGTCTTGGGACCGGGAACCATGCATGCGAACGGTAAAAGCGAGTGACGAGCGATCACAAGCACACTGACGTGAGCGATCACGTGGACACGGGGAAACCGGGCGGGCTCGCCGACGGCGTGCGCCTGACCGCGCGGAGCGTGGTGCAGGTCCTGCTCGGCGGGTTCGCGCTCCTCACCATCGTCACGACCGCCGCGGTGCTCGGGCCGTTGCTCGCGCTCGACCTCTACACACCGTCCGTCGCTGCCTGGTGGACGGTCTTCACCGCCGTGGTCGTCCAGGGGGTGCCGTTCCTCCTGCTCGGTGCGCTGGTCTCCGCGACCGTCGGCGCGCTCGTGCCGGAGCGGGTCTTCACCCGCTTGCTGCCGCGCCATCCGGCTCTCGCGGTACCGGTGGCGGGCACGGCCGGGGTGGTGCTGCCGGGGTGCGAGTGCGCCTCCGTGCCGGTGGCCGGCAGCCTGATACGGCGCGGGGTGACCCCGGCGGCCGCGCTGGCGTTCCTGCTCTCCGCACCCGCGATCAATCCCGTCGTGCTCGTCGCCACGTCGCTCGCGTTTCCGGGCCAACCGATGATGGTGGCGGGCCGGTTCGTCGCTTCGCTCGCCACCGCCGTGGCCATGGGCTGGCTCTGGGCGCGCTACGGCCGCTCGGAGTGGCTCCGGCTGCCG
>KL568537.1:23829-27097 GCA_000715605.1 Streptomyces speibonae
TCATGGCGGCGTTGCAGCACGACTTCCTGCACGCCGGGGGCTTCCTGGTGCTCGGGGCGGCCGCGGCGGCGAACTTCAACATCACTGTGCCGAAGGCACTGCTGGACGTCTTCGCGGCGTCCCCCTGGGTGTCGGTACTGCTCCTCGCGCTGCTCGCCGTGGTGCTGTGCGTGTGCAGCGAGGCGGACGCCTTCGTCGCCGCGTCGCTGAGCGGGTTCGGCCCGGTGGCCCAGCTGGCGTTCATGGTGGTCGGCCCGATGGTCGACCTCAAGTTGTTCGCGCTCCAGGCGGGCACGTTCGGACGGGAGTTCGCCCTCCGGTTCTCGAGCGTCACCTGGGTGACCGCGGTGGTGAGCAGTGTGCTCGTGGGGTGGTGGCTGCTGTGAGCAAGTACGGACCCGCCATGCTGTTGCTGCTGGTCGGCGCCGCGGTACTGCGCATCTCGCTGTTCAGCGACCTCTACCTCCGCTACGTCCAGGCAGGCCTGCGCCCCTATCTCGTCGCCTCCGGGGTGCTGTTGATCCTGCTGGCCCTGGCGGCGGGCACGCGGACCGCGCTGACGGCGCGGAAGAAGAACACTCCCGACGACAGACACGATCACCCCGCCGAGGACGAATCGGACCACGATCACTCCCACGCGGCCGGTCCGCGCGTCGCCTGGCTGCTCGCCGTCCCCGCCCTCGCCCTGCTCTGCTTCCCGCCCCCGGCGCTCGGTTCGTACAGCGCGGCGCGGGAGGAGACCCGCAGCGCCGAGCAGTACGCCGGTGTCGGCACGTTTCCCGCGCTGCCGGCCGGTGACCCGGTGGAGCTGACCCTGGCCGAGTTCAGCGGCCGCGCCGCCTACGACAGCACGTACTCGCTCAAGGGCCGCACGGTGCGCCTGACCGGGTTCGTCACCAGGGGCGACGGCGGCACCTGGTACGTCACCCGGCTGCTGGTGACGTGCTGCGCCGCCGACGCGACGACGGTCAAGGCCGAGATACGCGGCGCGGAGGCACCGGCGACCGACACGTGGGTGACGGTGACGGGCACCTGGCACCCCCGGGGCGAGTTGGGCACGGACGCGGCCTGGCCCCCCGCGCTGGACGCCACGACCGTCCGCGCCATCGCCGAGCCGTCGGACCCCTACGAGGAGCGCTGAGCCCCGCCGAAATGGCATCCCGCTCTCAGCAGCCCCGCGAAGGAGATCCAGCGGGGCTGCGGCGAGCGGCCCCTGCGCCACGAGCACAGCCGGCGCCGCCCTGGATCCGGGAACACCGGCCATGTGGGCGGCAGTGATCAACAACGCTGCCATCAGCCCGTAGGTTGGCGCATGACGAACTGAGCGATGGAGACGTGCGGCGCGGGTGATCAAGGCGCTTTCGAGCGTCCCGGGGTTTGAGAGCACGCCCCTCGAGCGCTCCTGACGACCAGTCAGTGGTCAGGTTCCCGGACGGACACCCGGTCAGCGGCACGGTCTACGCGGCCGCCATCCTCACGATCATGCCTGCCACCACCCGCTGCATGACGTCCACGGCTACCTGCTCCGCGCCCCGGTTGGAGGAACCGGCCCTCCTCTTTCGGACAGCCGGCGCCGTTCTCATCGGGATCGAGGCCGCGGGCACCGGGCGCCCTGCCGGTTCTGGACACCGCCGGCCCCGGCTTCCGTCCGCCCTGACATGCGCAGGCAGGCTCAGCCGGAGGTCCGGCCATGACTCCGCCGAGTCACAGCCGGACTCGTAGCCCGTCGCGCGAGCGGAGCCACTACCAGGAGGACTTGGTGACCCCCGGCAGGAAGCCCGCGTGGGCCTGCTCACGCACGCGGACGCGTGACAGGCCGAACTTCCGGAGGTGACCCCGCGGCCGCCCGTCCACGCTGTCCCGGTTGCGCACGCGGGTCGCGCTCGCGTCGCGGGGCTGGCGCCGCAGTTCTTCCACGGCGGCCCGGCGTTCGGCGTCGGTGGAGGACGGCCGGCGGATGATCTCCTTCAGCTCCGCACGACGGACCGCGTACCGCGCGACGACCGCCTTGCGCTTCTCGTTCTGCGCGATCTTGCTCTTCTTGGCCATCAGACCTTCCCCCCTCGGGCGCGGATGCGGGCCACGGCGGCCTCGACGCCGATGCGGTCGACGGTCTTGATCGCCTTCGCACTGAGCGTCAGCCGGACATACCGCCCCTCGCCGGGCAGCCAGTAGCGCTTGCGCTGGATGTTGGGGTCGAAGCGGCGCGAAGTGCGCCGATGCGAGTGAGAGACGGTGTTGCCGAAGCCCGGCTGGGAGCCGGTCAGTTGGCAGTGGGCGGACAAGGTCGTACCTGCCTCTCTCAAGGACGGTCAGTTTTCGATAATGGAAATCATTGTCATATACTAGCGTCCATGGCACGCAACGAGGTACGCCCGGTCATCAAGCTCCGATCCACCGCGGGAACCGGCTACACGTACGTCACCCGCAAGAACCGCCGTAACGACCCCGACCGCCTGGTGCTGCGCAAGTACGACCCGATCGCCCGGCGCCACGTCGACTTCCGCGAGGAACGCTGAGGAACGCTGACCTCCCGCCGCTCCGCCACCGGCCCCCGAACCCAAGGAGTCCCATGAAGCCCGGAATCCACCCTGCCTACGGTCCCGTCGTGTTCCGCGACCGTGCCGCGAACTACGCGTTCCTCACCCGCTCCACCATGACCAGCGACAAGACGATCGAGTGGGAGGACGGCAACACCTACCCGGTGGTCGACGTCGAGGTCTCGCACGTCAGCCACCCCTTCTACACGGGGACCGCCCGGGTCATGGACACCGCAGGGCGGGTCGAGCGCTTCGAGCGCCGGTACGGCCGACGCGGAGCCAACTGATGCGCGGCGGATCCGGACTCCCCGTCGTCATCGTCGCCGGGCTCCACTCCGAGGCACGCCGCAAGGTCGTGGAGCACCTCTTGCACCTGGTGCCCGACAGCGTCGCTCTCCATCACGACCTCTCCACGGCGGCCGACGGCACCGTCCTGCGCCAGGTGCGCGATGCCTCCGGCGAGCTGTCCCGGGGCGAGGCCCCGTTGGTCAACGACTGCGCATGCTGCGCGCTGCGCGAGGACGTGGTCCCCGAGCTGGAACGGCTCTCCGACGCCGGCCTCACCCGGCTCGCCGTCCTCGAGCTGTGGGACTCCGTCGAACCCAAGGGGATGGCCGAGGTCCTCGTCCAGCACGGTGCCGACGCGGTCCGGCTCACCAACGTGATCACGGCGGTCGATCCCGCTCTCGTCCTCCCCTGCCTCGGCAACGGCGACGACCTGGCCGAGG
>KL568537.1:27292-33794 GCA_000715605.1 Streptomyces speibonae
CAGAGATGTGTATAAGAGACAGGCGCACGGTCGGCGACACCTGGGCCCGGCAACTGGAGTACGCCCCCGTCCTCGCCGTCCTGGAGAACGAGGACGCCGACGACGAGGACCGGGCGCTCCTCGCCCAACTGCACCCCACGGCCCGTCGGGTGAGCGCCGACTCCCCGGAGCTCGCCGGGCTGGCCTACGCCGGCTTCGACGCCGAAGCGGCCGCCGCGGCCCAGCACCCGGCCTGCGCCCTGCTCCCCCAGGAAGCCGACGAGGCAGGCGTCACCACCTTCGTCTGGCGTCGGCACCGCCCGTTCCATCCCGGACGCCTCCACCAGGCGCTGGAAGACCTCTGCTGCGCCGCGGCCCGCAGCCGCGGACGGTTCTGGCTCGCCGACCGTCCCGACACCCTGCTCGCCTGGGACGCCGCAGGCGGAGCCCTGTGCGTGGAGAGCGCCGGCCCGTGGCTCGCCTCCCTTCCGGATGCCGCCTGGGAGATGGTCCCGCCCGTACGCCGCGCGGCCGCCGCGCTGGACTGGCACCCCGAGCACGGCGACCGCTGCCAGCACCTCGTCTTCACCTCACCCGGTCTGGACCGCGACGGGCTCGCGCGGGTGCTGGAGTCCTGCCTGCTCACCGACGCCGAATACGCGGCGGGCCCCGAAGCATGGAAACGACTGCCGGCCGCTTTCGGCTCCCTGCTCGGTCCCGCCGCGTGACACTGCCCCGTCCACCACAGCACAGAAGGAGCACCATGAGCCCCCGTCAGGGTCCCCGCAGGCCGGTCAAGTCCCGTCCCAATCCGCTGGACGCGGCAGGGATCACGTACATCGACTACAAGGACACCGATCTGCTGCGGAAGTTCATCTCCGACCGCGGCAAGATCCGCAGCCGCCGCGTCACACGCGTCACCGCCCAGCAGCAGCGGCAGCTCGCCGCGGCGATCAAGAACGCGCGGGAGATGGCGCTCCTGCCCTACTCGACTCGGTGAGCGGCCACCCCTCGGCCCGGGCGCGCGGCGGACGAGCGTGACGCCCGCAGGCGAGGTCCGTGCCCACGAGCATCGGCGCGTGCCGACGTGTTCGTGGTGTGTCCGACCTCTCCGGCCCCCGAGGTCGCTCGGGTCAGGACCGCTTGTCCACCGGTTCGAGGATCGCCCAGGTCAGGACCAGTTTCTCGGCTTGCTGCCCCGCGTACGGGCGCCCGGAGCGGCAAACGAGCGGCACGGCCCGGGTCATCATGTCGACCGAATCACATGTGGCCTCATCACCTGGCACCGAACGTACCGGCTCGGCACCGGTCGGCAGGGCGCGGAGCGAGCGGCGGCGCGACGGTCATCGCGGTCGACCGGAGGCACTCGCTGCCGACGAGCGGGCTTCGGTTTCCAAAACCCCTGCATCGGGGGCGGACAGGTCCCTTCCCTCCGGCCGGGACCCGTGACAACGGCGCTCGTGGACGGTCTGTCGGGACCGGTGGGAGGCCCGCCGGGCCTCCCACCAGCCGTGGGCGAAGTCCGGTGCGCTGCACGCTCCGGCCTCGGTGAACGCCTCCAGTAGTGCCAGTTGTTGTGCCGTGGCGCCGGCCGGGTCGACATCGCCGAGCCTGGACCACGCGCGGTGACCGGGCGGATGGGAGGCAGCTACGGGTGCGAGCGAAGGGTGACGTTCCAGGAGCGTGCGTGCGTAACGGCCGAAGCGGGCGCGTGCCGTGTCAGTGCCCTCCCTGACTGCCGAGGCCATGAAAACGGTGGTCCCCGCGATCAGCGCGTAGCCTTCCGCAGGGAAGAGGACGGCTCCCTGCGCGTCGGGCGTGCGCAGCAAGACGGGTGGGCGCAAGCCCGTGAAGTCCGCGTCCGCGGGAACCCGGGACGTCGCCCGGGCGCGTCGGCGAGACTCGTGGCAAGGAGGTGCGAGGCTCCCACGGCACGACAGCCAGCCTTGATCCTGCGGGCCAGCGCTGCGTCGATGTGCGCTCCCACGGGCATCGGGGCCACCGACTTCTCCCGCAGCCAGGACGACGTGAAGGTGCCGTCCGGATCGAGCACCCTGCCCGGGCCCCCGATGACTTCCCGCCTTCTGGACCGGTCACCGCACGAACCCGTTGTCGATCATTCCCTGGCACCTTCCCCCCACTCACCAGTTCCCGTAGTCCTCCACGTAGGTGGCGATCAACTCCAGCAGGGCGTCGGCCCGGTGCCGGTCCTCGCGTTGCTCGCGCAGGGCCTTGTCGGCGGCCTGGAGACGGGCCAGGGCGGCCGGTTCGCCGTCGACCAGGCCGTCGACCACCGGCACCGCGGTGACCAGGTCCAGGCATTCAGTGAACAGGCGGCGGGTGGCCGGGACGGGGGGAGCGGGGTCGGGGGCGGCGAAGCCGGTGGTCAGGTAGCGCGCGGGGTCCGTGATGCTCCAGCCGACGACAGTGCCGTGCTGGACGAGGAGTGCCACGTCGGGGGCGATGCCGATGCGGGCCTCCAGAGGCTCGTCCAGGATGTCGAGGTCGCGCAGGCAGGTCAGCACGGCGTCACCGGGAGCGCGGCACAGCACCGTGCACACCTCGTGCCGGAAGTCCTTGACCTCGTCCGCCCGCAGACCGCCCGGGCGTACTGCGGGCACGTCGGGAACGCGGGCCGAGTCCTCGGCCGAGGCGGCCTCTTCCGGGATGCGGAACACGGCTCCGACCAGCATCCGGCCGCCCGGGGCGAAGCGGAAGACGTCGGGGAGGTCCCACAGCCAGTCCTGACTGCCGAACGTGTCCGCGAAGAATGTCTCCCGCTCCTCCCGGTCCGCACAAGGGGACACGATCAGGGACATGCCGATGAAACGAGGGACGAGGTCGAGCGGATCACCTGTCACCGCCGCGGACCAGCTGCCGTCGAACTCGAGTCTCGCCGTCATCGACGTCTCGTTCCTCAATCGGGACCCGGCCGTCGTCATCCTGCTGGTGGTTCACGGCTCCCGCCCGGTTGGCCGGTCGGCGTAGTCCTCGACCAGGTTGCTGATGAGCGCGAGCAGGGAGTCTGCGCGGTGGCGGTCCTCGCGCTGGTCGCGCAGGGCCTTGTCGGCGGCCTGGAGGCGGGCCAAGGTGGCCGGGTTCCGGTCCATCACTTCGTGCGCCACCTACTACCACCACAGCGAACAGCCCGAGCAATACCAGCATTTCAACCATTGGCCTGGGGAGGAGCTGGGCTCAGAATTCGTGCAACACCACCCAGTAGTCGTCATCTTCGACCGAGGCAGCACACAGGCGGCGACCATCCGGCGAAACGGCTACGAACTCGGGTGAACCCGCCACTCTGCCGACACGGGACGGAAGGTTCTTGCCGACCGGATCCTTTACGCGTACCCATCCGACCTTACTTCCCCCCGGTACTGGCGGCAGGATGAGAAACTCGCCGTCCCTCCCATACAGTCGAACCTGTGAGGCACGGTGGTGCCACGCCGCGTCCAGTTCGTCGGCGGCGCGGGGACTGGAGGCGGGAATCGTCACGGCCGGCTCCACCTCGAGTCCGGTGACCGCGTAGATGGCGGAGTTCACAGGCGGGCCGCCCTGTTCCGCCTTCCCTGCGAATTGCAGACCGCAGCGCTCGAGGACGTCCAGCCAATCCGGTGCCTGCCGGTCCGTCATGATTCCTGACCTTTCATCGGTTCCCGTAGTCCGTTCAGTGACCTTCGTAGAAGAGGTGATGATCGCCACCCTGTTTGTTTATCTTGGCATACCTCTCCATGGACTCCGGATAGCCGACGCTGCCATCGGGCCGCTGCACCCTGCCATTGTCCCAGCCGAAGTTGACGAAGTTCCGGGTGTCATCGATCTTCGGCTTCCCGGCATGGAAATGTGGGCCTGCCGGATCATGGGTGTGCTCGACGACCACACGCGAGCCGCTATCTGTCTCGAACTGTCGGAAGTTCCCCCAGTGCGCCTCGTCCTTCGAATAGATGTAGCCCGGTGCGTGCTTCAAGCTCTTGTCTCCCGTGACCACCCACTCGGCGATGGGTTCTTCGCCGAAACGAACGCCGGCGAGTTCGAATGCAGCTTTTTCCGCATCCGCACGGTTTTTGAACGGATTTCCTTTTTCTCCCCGCGGATAAGGGCTGAGCCCAAGGGGGTCGGACAAGGAGTGCGGGTTGTGGACGTACGCGACAGGGTTCGGCGCGGGAGTGAGCCCGAGGGGGTCGGGGGTGAGATACCGGGCGGTCTCGGGGTCATAGTGGCGGAAAAGGTTGTAGTGGAGGCCGGTTTCTGGGTCGTAATACTGACCGGGGAAGCGGAGTGGAGTGTATGCCGTGCTGGAGGTGGCCCAGGCAGTCGTGCCCCAGAGCGTGGCTCGGGCGCGCCAGGCGATGTCGCCGTCTTGGCCGATCAACTCGGTCGGGGCTCCTACGAGATCGGTGGCGATAGCGAAGAAGCGCCGGTCCGTCTCGTCCTGGCGAGCGTCCGCCGTGAAGATTCGCTCGGTCTGTGAGAGAGGGATGCCGGACCGGTGATCCCAGGTCAGGGCGACCGAGTGGGCGAATTCCGTCTGCAATACGGTCTGTTCACAAAGGGTCATACCGTCCCAGGTGAACCGGGTCTCCTCCGCCACGCTTTCGCCGTCGTCAGTCAGGCGCTGCTTGGCGATACGGCGGCCCAGGGGATCGTAGCGGTAGCGCCAGCGGGTTCCATCCGGGGTGATCACCGACGTGAGGCGGTTCTCGACGTCCCATTCGTAACGCCAGGTGTCGGGCTTGCGAGACAGGCGGGTCTTCTGTCGCAAGGTGATGCGGCCGAGGGCGTCGTGCTCGAACCGGACGGCGCCCGCACGGGTGATCGCCGTACCGGCGTAGGACCGCGGTCCAGTGGCTTCGCTACCGGGGTGGGAAGCGGGCCAGAACGCCTCGGTCTGATTGCCCGTCGCGTCGTAGGCGTACCGCTCGGTCCAGCTCGGCGCGTGGACGGCGGTGACTCTGCCGACTGCGTCCAGATCGAAGGTGCGGGTACCCGACAAGAGATCGCTGACAGAGCTGAGGTGGCCGTCCGCTCTGTAGGAGTAGGTCCGGCTATTGAGAGTGTGGCCGCCGACCGCCAAGTGTGTGCCGGCCAGCCGCCCGGCCTCGTCCCAAGCCGTGGTGATGGTGAGGGCGTCGGCGAAGTCCCCGAAGGCACGGGTCGTTTCGCGGCCCGCGACATCGTGGGTGAACATGACCGGGCATCCACCGGTGGTCAGACGTTCGGGGCGGCCGCCGGCGTCGTACGCATAGGTGGTCACATGGTTGGTGGGCGTGATACGTCGAGTGCGACGGCCCACGGCGTCGTACGCGTAACTCATGGTCCGGCCGTCAGCAAGCTCGGACTTGACCAGTCCCCGGCGGTCGTAAACATAGAGGAGTTCGCCGTCGGGGCCTGATGCCTGTCGGAGACGCCCGGCCCGGTCGTAGCCGTATGTGGTCACCTGCCCGTCGGCTTCCTTCCGGACCACCTGGCCCAGTTGGTCGCGTTCGAAGGAGATGGTCCTGCCGAGCGAGTCGGTTCGGGAGACGAGTCGTCCGGTGGAGTCGAGGCGGTAGGTGAGCGCCCGGCCGTCGAAGTCGATCTCCGACACCATCCGACCGGCTGCGTCGTACTCGTAGGTCCAGCGTGCGCCCTGCGGGTTGGTGACCCCGGTGAGCCGTAGGTCGGCGTCGTACTCGAACTCGTACCGGGTTCCGTCCGGATGAGTGCGAGCTGCCAGTAGGTCGAAGTGGGTGTACTCGAAGCGGGAAACCCCGCCACCCAGGTCGCTGTGGGTGAGCCGGTTGCCCTCACCGTCGTAGGTCCACGACTCGGTGGCGCCGTCCGGGGTCACCCGGCGAATCAGATTGCCGTCCCTGTCCCACCCGATACAAGTGACGCCGCCTGTGGGGTCGGTGACGCGTATCGCGTTGCCCAGGGCGTCGCGATGGAACACGGTTGTCCCGCCGACCGGGTCGGTGACCTGCAGGGGCAGGCCCATGGCGTCACATTGGACTGTGGTGACGGCCCCGAGCGCATCGGTGACCGACGTCAGGTGCCCCCAAGCGTTGTAGGCGTACAGGGTGGCGTGGCCGACCGGATCGGTCACTGCAACTCGATTGCCGCGCTCGTCGAAGTCCTGGAGCCAGCGGGCGCCGTCCGGGCCACAGAGCTCCGTGTACCTCCCGAACGGACCGGGCTTCATCTCGAGTCTGCTGCCGTCCGGGCGGACCACGCAGAGCAGTCGGCTGTTGTCGTCGTAGGTGTAGGCGGTGGTGCGGCCGAGGGGGTCGGTGCGGGTGAGGAGGTTGCCGTGGGTGTCGTAGGTGAAGCGGGTGGTGTGGCCGAGGGGGTCGGTGGTGGCGATCACCCGGCAGCGGTGGTCGATCAGGTGGCGGGTCGCGTGGCCGACGGCGGTCGTGAGGGTGGTGGTGCGGTGGCCGGTGTCCGGGTCGGGTTCGGTGTAGGCCAGGGTGATCTGGACGTGCCCGGCTTCGCCGCCTTCTGCGATGACGCGGTGGCGGTCGTCGTAGACGTAGTCGTAGCG
>KL568537.1:34047-34310 GCA_000715605.1 Streptomyces speibonae
TGTATAAGAGACAGGGCGGCGGTCGTCGTAGACGAAGGTGGTGGTCGCGCCGGAGGGTTTGGTGACGGTGGTGAGGTTGCCGTCCTCGTCGTAGCCGTAGGCCATCAGTGGCAGGCTGGCGCCGTTCTCGCCCGCGTCGGCGAGGGTGAGGGCGGTGATCAGGCCGTCGGCGGAGGCGAGGTCGATCCGGCGGCCGGCCGAGTGGACCAGGGCCGTGGGCAGGCCGTCTGCGGCGCGGTCGACGGTCTGTCTCTTATACACAT
>KL568537.1:34586-46557 GCA_000715605.1 Streptomyces speibonae
GCCAGGCGGTTCCGTCGCCACCGGGTTCGGCGTCGGGCGGGGCGGTGAAGCGGCGGATCAGGCCGGTGTCGGGGTCGGTGAGCGTGTAGTCGCCGTCCGCGTCGCGGGCCAGCAGGGTGCGGGCGGGGCCGGACTCCGGGCGGGTGGGGGTGCCGGGGGCGGGGTGCGGATAGGTGATCAGCAGCCCGTCGGCGGTGACGTGGACGATGCCGACCGGGTCGACCTCCAGGCGCTCGTCGACGGTGGAGGTCCAGGACGGCCCCAGGAAACGGCCGGCCGTGCAGCCCGACTCGGTACGGCGGGTGAACACCAGCGGCAGGATGCCGGGAATCTCCACGTCCGTCTGCGGCAGGAACATACGGCCCGAGGCGAGGTCGACCGGGTCGGTGCCGTCGGTCGTGCGGTCTGCGTCCGGCCGGTTGTGGGTGCCGTCAGGGGCGTCGTCGACCAGCCGGCGCACCCGGGCCGCGTCGGCCGCGTCGGCGGCGACGCGCACACCCTTGACAGCGGCGCCGCCGCCCCCGGTGGCCACGGTCAGCGCCACGTCCGGCAGCAGCCGGCCGAAGCCCTCGTAGGGGTCCTTCATAAAGTCGCTGACCATCTGCTTGCCGGTGCCGACCGGGTCGTTGGCGGCCAGCACCAGCCCCGCGGCCAGGCTGTTGAGGCTGGTGGCGTACTCGGCGGGGTGGGTCAGGTTGTACGGGTCGAGGGGGTTGATGCCGCGCACGAAGTTGACCAGGCCGGCGGTGCCCTTGATGATGCCGCCGCCGACATGGTCCCCCATGATCTGGAACTCCTGGAGGCCGTCGCCGAGTTGCTCCTTGTACGACGGCTTCTCCGGCGCCATGTCCCGGGCCGCGCGCACCGCTGTGCGGGCCGTCTCGGCCGCGGTGTTGCGCTGCTTGCGGGCCTCGGCCAGGATCTCCTGCGCCTCCTTCATCAGCTTCTTGCCCGGGTCGTCGAACGTCGGAGCCGGGCAGGGCGGAAGCGTGGACGGGTCGCGCTTGTCGGCGGGCAGGGCGTTGTAGCGGTCGACGGCCTTGTTGTACGTGTCGACCTTCTTGCGGTGGGCGTCGGCGGCGTCCTCGGACGCCTTCACGCCGTCCTTCCACTTCTCGATCGCCGTCTGCGCCTGCCCCTGCGCCCAGGTGACGGTGGAGGCGAACGACTCCAGCGCGGCGGCCGCCTTCTCGCACGCGTCGGCGCCCTCGAACCACTTCGGCGGCTGGGTGCTCACCGCCGTGCGCAGCGCCTCGGCCGTCTCCCCCTTCAAGCGGGAGGGGTCCAGCCCCTTCAGTCCACCGCCCGCGTCGTCGAACGCCTCCTGGAAGCCCCGGAGTTTCTCGGCGGTGGAGCGGATCTTGTCCGGACTTCCATAGACCAGCTTCGTCTTGTCCTCGGTGTCCCCGAGGTCCATCTCGTCGACCTCGGCGCCCATCCGGTTCGCGACCGAACGGGACTGCTCGCGCACCCAGTCCGCGCCGGACTCCCAGCCGACGTCATCCAGCCGGTCCGCGGTCCAGTTGCCCGCGCCCTCGACCCTGTCACCGAGCCACTCGACACCCTCCTCGACCGCATCCTCGACCGAGTCGGGAGTGATGTCCTTGATGAAGTCGCCGATGCCCACGCTCAGTTGCCCCCGCCGTCACCCGGACCGCCCTGCTGCTGCGCCTGCTGGGCGCGCTCCTCGAGCGACGGACCGAACGTCTCGTCCAACGCCCGGTTCCACTCGTTCTCGTCGATGCCCAGCCGCTCGTTGAGCCACTCCGCCTGCTGTCCGCCCCGCCCCTCCGTCAGCAGCGAACGGCCGGTGTCCTTCCAGGTCTGCTCGATCTCCTCACCGGCCCGCTCGAACGACTCCCGGCTCCAGTCCGGGTCGAAGGCGTCCGGCGTGAACACCTCACCCCACCCCTGCTGGACGATCTCCTCCTCCGAGGCGTGCGGGTTACCGCCCATCAGGGCGTTGACCCCCACCTTCAGCGACCCGGCCACGTACTGGTCGTGCTCCCACAACGTCCCCGCCGCCAGGCCCAGCCGATTCGCGATCTGACTGGCGTCGTTCACCAGGGCGCGCACACCCCACTCCCAGCGTTCGCAGAAGTCCTCGAAGTCCACCGACAGGCCGTGGTGCCCGGCCTCCATCCCCGTCATCGACAGCCCGGAGAAGCCCTTGCCCATGATCGAGCCGGTGGCACCGCCCAACTCCCCCAGCCCGTCGATGGTCGCGCCCACCCCCTTGGTGAACTTCGCCACCGAGGCGGCATCGAGGTTCAGATCCACATCGTCAGCGGCCACGCCCGTCCCCCTCCCCGTCCGAGCCGACGGCCCCGGCAGCCCCGGCGTCGACGGCGGCCCCGTCCGGGACGATGCCCGCGACCGGCGGGAAGAACATCGACCCGTCCTCGGTCGCGATGTCCACCGCCAGACCGGCGGGCTCCCCCATCCCCGGCACGATCTCGTCCACGATCCGCGCACCCAGCAACGCCGCATAACCCAACGGCCGCTCCGTCAACCCCCGTTGCTCCGCGAACCGGGCCAGCGCCGTCTCGTCCGTGAAGGCACACACCCACCGCACCCCACCCGAGTGCGCACTCCACAACCGCCCGTCCACCGACGGCACCAGCAGCACCGACCGCCGCATCTCCCCCACCAGCGCACGAGGATCACCAAGCCCCGCCCTCTGCTCGGCTATTCGCTCGGCCAACGCCGTCCTGGGCTGCTCCACGACCCCTCCCTCGTCACGGTGCCAAAGGTGACTGACGGCACCGTAGAACAGACGCGCGTGAAGGGGGCGGTGGTTCTCGTGAAACCCGACCGGGCCCCGCCAGGCTCCGTTGATCTGGGCACCGAGGTTCACGGGATCTGAACCGCACCGGACGCGCCCCTGCGACAGGAGCGGCGTCAATCGAGCGTCAGGTTCCCGCGGCCGGCCCCGTCGGTATCGCCTCCCCCAGATCCCCAGAGACGCATCGGACTTCCGACACATACGGAACCGCAGGTCATCGGCCCCTTCGGAAGAACGGCGGGGCGCTTCTCCAACGAGAGCATGGATGCCCTCTATCCCGACGACACGACCGTCCTGCCGACCGCATCAAACGACTGATCCCCTACACCACGTAAAGGGACATGCCCCCTCCGAAGCGCGCCGGCCGAACCGGCTGCACAGCGGTACCCCACTGGGTTGCTTCCCGCGTCGTGGCGCGGAGGGTCCAGCGTTGCGCGTTCCGGCGCACGGCCCCAGACCGATCTCCGTAGAGGCGGCACACCACGAGACGCCCCGCCGAGGCGAGTTGAACCCTCGGGACGGCGGATACGCCATCCCCGACCTGCGGATTCCGACGTGCGACGGAAGGTCGAACACTTCCTCGCTCCCTCGTCGACGTCGACACATGGGCGGCACGTGAAACCGCGTCATCCTTCCGCCGCGGCATCGACAAGGACGGGCCGGTTACCGACCTGACCAGCCGGGCGTTCAGCGTCGGCTCCCGGTTGCCGCCGGAGTCCAGATCTGGGACCGGCCAGTGTGCCGGTGGAAGAACCTGCTGAAGTGGGTGGGCTGGGGAAGTCGAGCCGGTCGGCGATACGGACGACGAGTTCGGCCGCAGCGTCTCGGCCACCCGCTTCACCGCCCGCCCCGCCCCTGACAGCCGCCCATGTCTGCGCACCACCCCACCTGAAAGTCCGTCAGAACGAGCGTCATTCCAGCGTCAGGACTTCCAGGACGCCCCGTCCGCAGACCAGGCAACCATCCGCCACCGCACCGGAAAAGCCCAGGCCGGAGCCCATAGGGCCACGCCATCACGCCTCGACCTGTTTCCATCGGGGAAACACGTCGAGCACAACGGGCCGCGTCTGAGAAACCCAGGAAAACCGCAGGTCAGAGCCCCTTTGCAGCAGGCTCCAAAATCGCCACGCACTCCACGTGGTGCGTCATCGGGAACAGGTCGAACACCCGCAGCGTCCGCACCCGGTACCCCCCGTCCCGGAAGTACGCCAGGTCCCGGGCCAGGGCCGCCGGGTCGCAGGCCACGTAGGCGATCCTGCGGGCGCCCAGGGAGGACAGGTGGGCCACCGTTTTGCGGCCGGCGCCGGCGCGGGGCGGGTCGAGGACGACGAGGTCGACGTCCGTGATGCCGGTGCGGGGCAGGACGGACTCGACCTTGCCCTGTTCGATGCGGACGCGCGGGAAGTCCGCGAGGTTGTGGCGGGCGTCCTCGACCGCGCGCTTGCCGGACTCGATGCCGAGGACCGCGCCCGCCTCGCCGACCCGGTCGGCCAGCGCGCCCGCGAACAGGCCGACGCCGCAGTAGAGGTCGAGGGCCATGTCGCCCTTGCGGGGCAGCAGGCCCTGCATGACCGCGGTAACGAGGGTGTCGGCGGCCTTCGGGTGGACCTGCCAGAAGCCGCCGCCCGCGACGCGGTGGGTGCGGCCGTCCGCGCGTTCGCGGACGAAGGGACGGCCGTGGACGCGGTGGATCTGGCCGTTGCGTTCGTCGACGCGCAGGACCGAGACGGGGCGGTCCAGTTCGACGAGCGGGAGGCGGGCGCCGGGCTTCGGGGTGAGGACGACCTGGCGGTCCTGGGAACCGGTGGCCGCGATGGCCTCGACGGAGTCCATGCCCGTCCAGTCCCGCTTCTCGATACCCAGCTCGCTGACCCCCTCCGCGGCGATCATGCAGTGGTCGATCGGCTCGACCTCGTGCGAGCGGTGGCGGCGCAGGCCCGCGCGGCCGTCGGCGGTGACGGCGTACTGCACCCGTGTGCGCCAGGCCGGTACCTGGCCCGCGGGGACCTTGTCGCCCTCGGCCGGCATCACCGTGCCGTCCCAGCCGGCCTCCTCGGGCGTGAGCCCGGCCAGGCGCCGGAGTTGCTCCGCCACGACCTCGCCCTTCAGGCGCCGCTGCGCGCCCGGCTTGGCGTGCTGCCAGTCGCAGCCGCCGCAGCGGCCGGGTCCGGCGTACGGGCAGGGGGCGTCGATGCGGTCCTTGGAGGCGTCCAGCACCCGCACCGCGTCCGCGCGCAGGAAGCGGGCCCCCTCCTCGCCCTCCGTGACCTGCGCGACCACGCGCTCGCCGGGCAGGGCGTGCCGGACGAAGAGGACCTGGCCCTCGGACGTACGGGCGATGCAGTGGCCGCCGTGGGCGACGGGGCCGACCTCGACCTCGTACTCCTGCCCCACCAGTGATTTCCTCGGTTCTGCCTGCATGGCGGGGTGACTCCACAACATCGAGAGCGGACCGGCCCCTCGGGGGCCCGGGACAACAGCCCACCAGTCTACGTGTGCGGGGAGGAGTCCTTCGCCCGTTCGGCCGGGCCGCGGCGCACCGAGCCCGGTGCCGCCCAGTCCTGCCGCCTGCGGGCCCGCCGCTTGGCGGCCTCGGAGGACTGCAACTGGTAGGGCACCGAGGTCACCATCACGCCCGGGGTGAACAGCAGCCGGCCCTTGAGCCGCAGCGCGCTCTGGTTGTGCAGCAGGTGCTCGTACCAGTGGCCGACCACGTATTCGGGGATGATCACGGACACCACGTCGCGCGGTGACTCGTTGCGCAGGCTCTTGACGTACTCGATCACCGGGCGGGTGACCTCGCGGTAGGGCGAGTCGAGCACCTTCAGGGGTACGTCGATGCCGCGCCGCTCCCATTCCTCGCGCAGGGCCCTGGTCTCGTCCGGGTCCACGTTGACGCTGAGCGCCTCCAGGGTGTCGGAGCGCATGAGCCGGGCGTACGCGAGCGCGCGCAGGGCGGGGCGGTGGATCTTGGAGATCAGGACGACGGAGTGGACCCGGGACGGCCGTACGCTGTCGTCGGTCGGGGCCTCGGGGGCCGCGATCTCCTCGGCGACGCGGTCGTAGTGCTTCCGGATCGCCGTCATGGTCGCGCAGAAGATGCACATGCCGAGCAGCGCGACCCAGGCACCGTGCGTGAACTTGGTGACCAGTACGACGACGAGGACCAGGCCGGTGAAGAAGGCTCCGAAGGCGTTGATGGCCCGGGAGCGGATCATGCGGCGGCGCTCGGCCACGGCCCGCTCGGTGGCCAGCAGCCGGTTCCAGTGCCGCACCATGCCGGTCTGGCTGAGGGTGAAGGCCACGAAGACGCCGACGATGTAGAGCTGGATCAGCCGGGTGGAGTCGGCGCCGTAGATCACCACCAGCAGCGCGGCGGCGCCCGCGAGCAGCACGATGCCGTTGGAGAAGGCGAGCCGGTCGCCGCGCGTGTGCAGTTGGCGGGGGAGGTAGCGGTCCTGGGCGAGGATCGAGCCGAGCAGCGGGAAGCCGTTGTAGGCGGTGTTCGCGGCGAGGAACAGCACCAGCGCGGTGGCGGCGGCGAGGATCATGAACAGGACGCTGCCGTGGCCGAACACGGCCTCGGCGACCTGGGAGATCACCGGGTCCTGGACGTATCCGGGGCCGAGCGGGACGCCGTCGCGGGTCAGGTCCTGGGCCGGGTTCTCGGCCAGGCGGACGTCGGTGGCGGAGGCCAGCGCGATGATTCCGCAGAACATGGTGACGGCGAGCAGGCCCATCAGGGCGAGGGTGGTCGCGGCGTTCTGCGCCTTGGGCTTGCGGAAGGCCGGGACGCCGTTGGAGATCGCCTCCACGCCGGTGAGCGCGGCGCAGCCGGAGGAGAAGGCGCGCAGCAGCAGGAAGACCAGGGCGAAGCCGGCGAGGCCGGGGTGTTCGGGTTTGATCTCGAAGTCCGCGGTCGGTGCCCGCATCTCCTCGCCGAGGACGACCCCGCGGAAGGCCCCCCAGGCGATCATGGCGAAGATGCCCGTGACGAAGACGTACGTGGGGATCGCGAAGAGTGTGCCCGACTCCCTGACCCCGCGCAGGTTCATCAGCGTCAGCAGCACGATCACGCCGATCGCGCAGGCCGCCTTGTGTTCGGCGACGAACGGGATCGCGGCGCCCAGGTTCTCGACGCCGGCGGAGATCGACACGGCGACGGTGAGGACGTAGTCGACGAGCAGGGCGCTGGCGACGGTGAGTCCGGCTCGGGGACCGAGGTTGGTGCCGGCCACCTCGTAGTCGCCTCCGCCGCTCGGGTAGGCGCGGACGTTCTGGCGGTAGGAGGCGACGACGGTGAACAGCAGCACGACGACGGCGACGGCGATCCACGGGCTGAAGTGGTACGCCGAGAGGCCCGCGACGGACAGGACCAGCAGCACCTCGCCGGGGGCGTAGGCGACGGAGGACAGCGGGTCGGAGGCGAACACGGGGAGTGCGACGCGCTTCGGCAGAAGCGTTTCCCCGAGCCGGTCGCTGCGCAGTGCGCGCCCGATGAGGATCCGTTTGGGCACGTCGGTCAGTTTGGACACAACAGTGGATCGTAAGCCGTCGGCCACGGGGGCGACCCACCCGCCACCCCCTTCCATACGGCATCGATACGCCTCTGCCCTCCGGGTGAATTCAGCGCGGGCCGGGAGCGGATTCCGCAGGTCGCGGAAGTGTCATGCCCGGCGGCGCGGAATTTCCATGTCCATATGACTAGCCACGTCCCGTGGAGGTCTCATGCATACGACCGCAGAACTGATCGGCGCCGCGGCCACGCTCGTCGGCCTCGGCATCCTCGCCGTGGCGAGCGTGCGCAGCATCACGCGCCGCTGACCGGGCCGGGGGCGGACGCGGCGCATCCGTCGCGCAGTTCCCGGGGTCCGATGGCCGCCACGCGTGTGGAGGGCACCGTGCAGGCGTAGGCGCCGGCCACCGCACCCAGCCGGGCGCAGTGAAGGGGCGGCTCGCCCCGGAGGAAGCCGTGGAGAAACGCCGCCGCGAAGGCGTCACCGGCCCCGTTGGAGTCCACGACCGGCGCCGGGGGCTCGGCGGCGGGGATCCGGGCCGTCCCGCCGTCGGCGAGCAGCAGCGCGCCCTCGGCCCCCGCGGTGGCGACGACGACCCGGGCCCTGCCCCGTTCGGCGATCCGGCGCATCGTGGCCTCCGGTTCCGGCAGGGCCGCGGCCGAGAGGAAGACGAGGTCCGCGGCGAGCGCGAAGGACTCGTGGTACGGGTTGGCTCCGTCCCAGTCGTGCAGGTCGGTCGAGATCGTCACGTCCGCCTCGCGCAGCAGGGGCAGGGCCTCGGCACAGGGCTGGGTGATGACGACGTGCGCGTGCCGGCTGACGGCGGCGAGACGGCGCACGGTCTTTTCGGGAAGCCGGTCCGTCCCGGCCCAGCGGGTCGCGTCGTACAGGGAGAGCCGGCGGCCGTCGGGGCCGACCAGGTTGACCGCGCGTTTGGTGCCGCACGGCTGCGGTACGGCGGTGAGCGCGATGCCGTGGTCCCGGTGCAGGGCGCGGACGAGGTCGCCCTCGTGGTCGTCGCCGATCAGGTCGAGGTGGTGGGTGCGCAGGCCGAGGGCGCTGGTGCCGAGGGCGACGAAGTCGCCGCTCTGTCCCGCGCGGGTGACGATGCCCGGCCGGATCATATGACTGTCGGCGAGCGGAACGGGCAGTTCGGGCACATGCACGATCGTGTCCACACCGGCGCCGCCCAGGACGAGCACGTCGATCTCCGCGGTCATTGGCTGGTTTCCTCCTTGCCCGGGTCTCGGGCGTTCCCCGGTGCTGCGGATACGTTGGATTCGGCACGCGGAGGCGACGGCCCGGCCCCGGAAGGCGTCAGGACCGCGATCCCCCGGCATGATGTTGCCTTGCGGCCGGTTCCCCGCGCCGCGTTGTCCCGCCTGGCGAGCCGGAAAGAGAGACATGAGCACGAAGGTCATGAAGGCCGAAGGGCCTGCAGGAAGCGCGGTGTGAGGCGATGCACATTGTCATCATGGGCTGCGGAAGGGTGGGTTCCGCCCTGGCCCAGACCCTGGAGGAGCAGGGCCACACGGTAGCCGTGGTCGACCAGGACCCCACCGCCTTCCGCCGGCTGGGCTCCTCGTTCGGCGGCCGTCGGGTCACCGGCGTCGGCTTCGACCAGGACACCCTGCGTGAGGCGGGCATCGAGGAGGCCGGCGCCTTCGCCGCCGTGTCCAGCGGCGACAACTCCAACATCATCGCCGCGCGGGTGGCGCGGGAGATGTTCGGCATCGAGAACGTGGCCGCCCGCATCTACGATCCCCGCCGCGCGGAGGTCTACCAGCGCCTCGGCATCCCCACGGTGGCGACCGTCCGCTGGACGGCCGACCAGATGCTGCGCCGGCTGCTTCCCTCGGGTGCCGAGCCGCTGTGGCGCGACCCCACCGGCGGGGTCCAGCTGGCCGAGGTGCACACCTCCCCGGCCTGGGTGGGCCACCGGATCAGCAGACTGCAGGAGGCGACGGGCGTGCGCGTGGCCTTCCTGACCCGGCTCGGCGAGGCGATCCTGCCCAGCTCGCAGACGGTGCTGCAGGAGGGCGACCTGGTGCATGTGATGATGCGCACGGACGAGATCGACCGGGTCGAGGCGGCGTTCGCCAAGGGTCCCGAAGAGGAGGGCGGTCGCTGATGAGGGTCGCCATTGCCGGAGCCGGCGCCGTGGGCCGCTCGATCGCGGGCGAGCTGCTGGAGAACGGCCACGAGGTGCTGCTGATCGACAAGGCGCCGACCGCCATCTCGGTGGAGCGCGTACCGCAGGCGGAGTGGCTGCTCGCCGACGCCTGCGAGATCACCTCGCTGGACGAGGCCGCGCTCCAGCGCTGCAACGTCGTCATCGCCGCGACCGGCGACGACAAGGTCAACCTGGTCGTCTCGCTGCTCGCCAAGACCGAGTACGGCGTTCCGCGGGTCGTGGCCCGGGTGAACAACCCGAAGAACGAGTGGCTGTTCAACGAGTCGTGGGGCGTGGACGTCGCCGTCTCCACCCCGCGCCTGATGTCGGCCCTGGTGGAGGAGGCGGTCAGCGTCGGCGACCTGGTCCGGCTGCTGCGCTTCAGCCACGGTGACGCCAACCTGGTCGAGCTGACCCTGCCCGAGGAGTCGGCCCTGGCCGGCACCCAGGTCGGGGACGTCCAGTGGCCGCAGGACACCTCGCTGGTCACCATCATCCGCGGCACCCGCGTCCTGACGCCGACCCGTGAGGACTCCCTCGAGGCCGGCGACGAACTCCTCTTCGTCGCCGCCCAGGCCCGGGAGGAACAGCTGGAGGACCTGCTGTCGGTCCGCAGGGAGTCATAAGGAGTCACAGGCCGGGGGCACCCGGAGAACCCCGGGTGCCCCCTTCCAGCCCGTCCGGCGTTCGAGGACGAGGCCCGTTCAGGGCCGAAGCGGGGGTCCCGGGGCGACAGCCCCCGGAGTGCGAGGGCGAGGCGCGCCTACTCGGAGGCGGCAGCCTTGCGTTCCTCCTCCGCCTCCATTTCCGCGAACACATCGATCGGCGGCGGCGCCTTCGCCAGGAACACCCACGTGAGATACACGGCGAGCAGGAACGGCGGGATCTTCAGCGCGACCAGCACCCATCCCAGCTGCGTCGTGTCCGCCCACCAGTACAGCGGGAAGAGGATCGCGCTCTTGCCGAGCAGGATCAGGCCCCACGCCCAGCTGGCCTTCGTGTAGGCTTTCTTCCGGCCGGGATTGCGCGTACGCCAGGAGAGGTTCTCCCGGAACACCGGGCCGAGCATCAGCCCGATCAGCGGGACCCCCGCCATCGCCGAGACGATGTACGCCAGGGCCAGGCCCAGTGTGTACAGCATGCCCGGCAGGTAGAAGTCCTTGGCGTTGCCGGTCATCATCGCGAAGACCACGCCGAAGGCGACGCCGAAGACGCCGCTGAAGGCGTGCTTGACGGTGTCCCTGCGGGCGAGCCGGACCACGACCATCACCAGCGCCACGACGAGCGCGGCGATCGCCGACATGTGCAGGTCCTTGTTGACCGTGTAGATGCTGACGAAGAGAAGCCCGGGCAGCACCGTCTCGACCATGCCCCGCACCCCGCCGAACGCCTCGAACAGGGCGGCCTCCGTCACCGCCCGGGCGTCGTCCGCGGATGTGTCTTCGGTTGTCGGCTTGTCGAGCGACGTCACCGGCTACTCCCGTCCGAGGGGTCTCAGTTCGTATTTCGGATTGAACAGCACCCGGCGGCCCCGGCTCATCGAGATCCGGCCCGATGCGATCAGCTTGCGCCCCGGTTCTATCCCGAGGATGGAGCGCCGGCCGAGCCACACCACGTCCAGCGCGGCGGAGCCGTCGAACAGCTCGGCCTCGAGGGCCGGGACTCCCGCGCGCGGCCGCAGCGTGACCGTGCGCAAGGTACCAGTAACCGTCACGATCTGCCGGTCCTGGCAGTCTCCTATCCGCGTACAGCCGGCGGTCTCGGCGTCCTCGCGCAGCTCCTGCGACTCCAGGTCCTCCTGGCTGGAGGAGAGCCGGTCGAGCATGCGCCGGAACCGGCCTGCCGGCTTCTCCGAACGAGGAACAGCACTCATATCTGAAGCGTACCGGGGGCCACTGACGGTTCCGTACCCTCCGCGGCCGTGACCCTCACTTCTCGAACCGGTACCCCATGCCCGGCTCGGTGATGAGGTGCCGGGGATGCGACGGATCCGCCTCCAGTTTCCGCCGCAGCTGCGCCATGTACACGCGGAGGTAATTGGTCTCCGTCCCGTACGACGGCCCCCACACCTCCCGCAACAGCTGCTTCTGCCCCACCAGACGGCCCCCGCCGCGCACCAGCACCTCCAGCAGATGCCATTCGGTGGGCGTCAGCCGTACGTCCTTGCCGCCCCGGTTGACCTTCTTGGCGGCGAGGTCGACGGTGAACGCGTCGGTCTCGACCACCGTGTCGCCCGCGTCGGCGGGCTCGGCGCGCCGTACGGCGGCCCGCAGCCGGGCCAGCAGTTCGTCCATGCCGAAGGGCTTGGTGACGTAGTCGTCGGCGCCCGCGTCCAGCGCCTGGACCTTCTCCTCGGAGGCGTGCCGCGCGGACAGCACGAGGATCGGCACCCGGCTCCAGCCGCGCAGTGCCGTGATGACCTCGACGCCGTCCATGTCGGGCAGGCCCAGGTCGAGGACGACCACGTCGGGGTGGTGCGCGGCGGCGGTACGGAGG
>KL568537.1:46786-48512 GCA_000715605.1 Streptomyces speibonae
TCGTGGGCGGAGTCGACCTCGTAGGAGCGGGCCTTGAGGTTGATCACGAGGGCGCGCACGATGGCCGGATCGTCGTCGACCACCAGCACACGGGTCATGCGGACTGCCTTTCCGGTTCTGCGGGTCCCACGGCGTGCGTGGCCCGGCATCCCGTCCCGCGGGAAGAATCCGACGACGGGAAGAATCCCACGATACGTTCCCCGGCCCAGGGCTCAGTGCTCGGTGATCTCGCCGTCGCTCAGCTCCAGCACGCGGTCGGCGAGGCCGAGCAGGGTGGCGTCGTGGGTGGCGACGAGCGCGGTGACGTGCTCGCTGCGGACGACCGCGCGCAGCAGCTCCATGACGGCGTGCCCGGTCTCGGCGTCCAGCTGGCCGGTCGGCTCGTCGGCGATGAGGAGCGAGGGGCTGTTGGCGAGGGCGCGGGCGATGGCGACCCGCTGCTGCTGGCCACCGGACAGCTCGCCGGGCCGCTGGGCCGCGTGGTCGGAGAGTCCGACCAGGGAGAGCAGCAGGGCGACGCGCTCCTCGCGCTCGCGCGGGTCGGCACGGCGCAGCCGCAGCGGGACGCCGACGTTCTCGGCGGCGGTGAGGATCGGGATGAGGCCGAAGGACTGGAAGACGAAGCCGACGTGGTCCCGGCGCAGGGCGAGCAGCCCGTTCTCGTCGAGGCCGGCGAGGTCGCCGCCGTCGACGTGGACCCGCCCGCGGTCGGGGGTGTCGAGGCCGCCGACGATGTTCAGCAGCGTGGTCTTGCCCGATCCCGAGCGTCCCTTGAGGGCGACCAGCTCGCCGCGCGGGACCTCGAAGGAGACGCCGCGCAGCGCGTGGACCGCGGCGGCCCCGGTGCCGTACGACTTGTGCACGTCCTCGACGCGCACCATGGCGTCGGTGATCACCTGATTCATGCGGCTGTCCCTCCCCCGTGAAACCGGGCGCCAGTATCCCCGTCCGTGCCCGGTCGATCAACGGGCGGGCGGGGTCGTCCTGTGAGGGAAGGGATCCGGGCCCGCGCACAGGAAGGGCCGCGTCCCTCGGGGACACGGCCCTGTGAGCCCGGCGCGCCGAGCGCTCAGCGCACCTCGGTGATCTCCGGTCCGCGCTGGAGCTGGCCCATCCCGCCGGCGAAGCGGGAGCCGCCCTCCTCCTGCTGCACGTTCTCCGGGACCATCTGGGCGTCGTTCGGCAGCTTCAGGACGATCGGGTCGCGCGGTGCCATCGGGCCCTCGCCGCGCACGACGACCGTGTCCCGGAAGATCTGCTCGAGGAGCCCGGCCGCCTGCGGCTGCACCGCGCCCTGGCCGGAGATCACCCCGCGCAGGAACCAGCGGGGGCCGTCCACACCGACGAACCGCACCACCTGGAAGCCGCCGGTGCCGTCCGGCAGCTGCACCGGCACCTGGGCGCGCAGCTCCCAGCCCAGCGGACCCTCGGCCTCGTCGATGATGCCGCCCTGCTGGGTGATGCCGGTGGCGATCTCCTCGCGCACCTCGCCCCAGATGCCCTCACGCTTGGGAGCGGCGAAGGCCTGCAACTGGATCGCGCTGTCGCGCAGCACGACGGTGGCCGCGACGATCGCGTCGCCCGCGACCTCCACCCGCAGCTCCATGCCGTCGACTCCGGGCACGAACAGCCCGCCCAGGTCGACCCGGCCCTCGCCGGGCTCCCGGACCTCACTGCTGTCCCAGGGGCCGTCGGGCCGCGGCGCCGGCTCGAGCCTCAGCCGCTC
>KL568537.1:48702-50593 GCA_000715605.1 Streptomyces speibonae
GCCTCAGCCGCTCGGCCTCCTCCTCGCCGTCCGCCTCAGTGTCGACACCGTCGACGACCTGCTCGGCCTCGCCGGCCGCACCCTCGGCGGCATCCTTCTTCTTGCGACGTCCGAACACGTCACTGTCCTTCCCGGTCGGATACGACCGAAGCGTATCGATTCCCACCCGCTGTACCGCCTACGGCGGCCTGAACGCTTGTGCCGCTCTTACCTTCTTCTTCCACCGCGGCATGGCCGCCGGTGGACCCGAAGCCCCCCTCGGCCCGGACCGAGGGGGGAAGCTGCGCGACGGACACGAAGCGGACCCTCTCGACCTGCTGGACGACCAGTTGGGCAATCCGGTCGAAGCGCTCGAACCGCACGGTCTCGCGCGGGTCGAGATTCACCACGATCACCTTGATTTCCCCACGGTACCCGGCGTCAACCGTCCCCGGGGCATTCACCAGGGCCACACCGCAGCGGGCGGCCAGACCGGATCGCGGATGCACGAAGGCCGCGTACCCGTCGGGGAGGGCCACAGACACTCCGGTGGGCAGGACGGCCCGTTCCCCGGGGGCCAGTTCGCAGGCCTCGGTGGTGCGCAGATCGGCCCCCGCGTCGCCCGGGTGCTCGTACGCCGGAAGCGGTACGTCGGGGTCGACACGCCTGATCAGCACCTCGAGTGCGCCGGGGCCGGGCCCGCTCACGGGTTCACCTCGAAGGCACGGGTGCGCCGGACCTGGTCGGGGTCGCTCATGGCGGCCTGGATCTCCTCCTCGCGGCCGTGGTCGATGAAGTGGTCGACCTTGACCTCGATGAACAGGGCGTCCGCGCGGACCGCGACGGGCCCCTCGGGGCCGCCGATGCGTCCGGTGGCGGTGCAGTAGATCTTCCGACCCGCCACGGCCGTGACCTCGGCCTCCAGATGCAGCACGGTGCCGACGGGTACCGGGCGGACGAAGTCCGTCTCCAGCCTGCCGGTCACGGCGATGGTCCGCAGCAGCCAGTTCAGGGAGCCCAGCGTCTCGTCCAGGGCGGTGGCGAGGACTCCTCCGTGCGCGAGGCCCGGGGCGCCCTGGTGGGCGGCCTGCACGGTGAACTCGGCGGTGATCGACACGCCTTCGCCGGCGCGGGCCTGGAGGTGCAGTCCGTGGGGCTGTTCGTCGCCGCAGCCGAAGCACTGGCCGTAGTGGGAGCCGAGGAGCTCGCCGGGGGCGGGCGCGTCCGGGTGGCGCGCCGGCGGCACGGCGTCGGCGGGAGGCTGAAGGGCTGGGGAAGTACCACTCACAGGCGGAGACCTTACCCGCGCGCGAGTGCTCTCCCGACACCGTGCCAAGCTTGGATTCATGCAGCTCTCCGCCGCCCCGTACGAAGAACGCCTCACCGCGCCCCGTTCCTGGTGGCTGCTCTCCTTCCTGGTGGGATTCTCCCTGGCCCTGGTTCTGCTGCCGTTCGGCACGCTGCCGATGCTCGGCGGCCTGGCCGGGGGGACGGCCTCGGCGGCGGTCGTGGCCAGTGCGTACGGCTCGGTGCGCATCCGGGTGGTGGGGGGCCATCTGATCGCGGGTGAGGCGAGGATTCCGGTGTCGGCGCTGGGCGAGGCGGAGGTGCTGGACGCCGAGGAGGCGCGGGCGTGGCGGGGGCCCAGGGCCGACCCGCGCTGCTTCATGCTGCTGCGGGCGTACATTCCCGGTGCCGTGCGCGTGGACGTCACCGACCCGGAGGACCCGACGCCGTACGTCTTTCTGTCGACACGGGAGCCGGAACGGCTGGCGCGTGCGCTGTCCGCCGCGCGGGGTGCCTCTCCGGCGGAGCAGAACGGGGACGAGGGGCACGCCGACACCGGCCGGTGAGGTGAGGCACGGGAGCTTCCCCTCCCGCCGCGCAGTTCCCCGCGCCCCTGAGGTGGGTT
>KL568537.1:50834-56203 GCA_000715605.1 Streptomyces speibonae
CTGAGGTGGGTTTCGCCTGCGGCGTGGGGGTGTCAGGTAGCCCGTCCGGCGTTTGAGGACGAGGCCCGTTCAGGGCCGACAAGGGGGTCCGGGGGCGCAGCCCCCGGGGACGGGACGGGAAGGGGCGGCGGGGGCGACGGAACGGTGTTCAGGACGCCCCGTCACGTCCGCCACCGGGCTCCTTGAGCGCGGCCTCGGGCAGGACGTCGTCCGGGTGCTCCAGCGCGGGAAGCGCGGGCAGTGCCGACCAGGGCACCTGGATCCTCCGCAGGTCCCCCCGGATGCGCGCGGCGAGCCGTCTGGTGTCCCGGCGGTTCATGACCGCCCCCACCGCCGCCCCGACCAGGAACGGCATCAGATTCGGCAGATTGCGCACCGTGCGCTTCATGATCCGCTGGCGCAGTTCGCGCTTCATGCGGCTGTTCAGGGCCGCGCTCACGGTCGAGGGCTTCGTCGCCTCGACCCCGCGCTCCTCCGACCAGGAGTTCAGATAGACGGTGCTGCGCTGGGCGAGCCCGCCGGGCGGCCGTACGCCGTACACCTCGTGGAGTTCGGCGATCAGCTTGAGTTCGATCGCGGCGACGCCGGTGATCTCCGCGGCCAGTTCCGCCGGCATCGCGGGCGGCACGGGCATCATCGCCGCGGCACCGACACCGGCCCCCACCGTCGCCGTGGCCTTCGCCGCCCCCGCCACGAGCTTGTCCGCGAGCTCCTCGGGTCCGAGCCCGGGGAACTGCCGGCGCAGCGTCGCGAGGTCTCTGACGGGCACCCTCGGGGCGATCTCGATGATCCGGTCCGCGAGATGCCCGAGCCCCGCCCTGGCGCGGGCACCGCCCTTGCGGGCGCCTTCCCGGGCCTTGTCGCGGAGAACGGCGGTTCTCCGGTGCGCCACGGGCGCGGTGACCTCCAGGGACGCCGGGAGGTCACCCCGGCCGGATACCGCTTCGAGCGAGGCCGCCCCGGTGCCGGTTGAGCCTCGCTCTGGGTCACGCGTGTCGTGCTGTGGGCCCTGGGGCCCTTGGTCCGCTCCCCTGTTGAGGAAGCGGCGCTTCCGCGGAGGGGTCGAGCCGGTCACGGCCGACCCCGCCTCAGTCGCAGTCGCGGCAGATCGGCTGGCCGTTCTTCTCGCGGGCCAGCTGGCTGCGGTGGTGCACCAGGAAGCAGCTCATGCAGGTGAACTCGTCCTGCTGCTTCGGCAGGACCCGGACGGCCAGCTCCTCGTTCGAGAGGTCCGCTCCGGGCAGCTCGAGGCCCTCGGCGGCCTCGAACTCGTCGACGTCCACGGCCGAGGCCGACTTGTCGTTCCGCCGGGCCTTCAGTTCTTCCAGGCTGTCCGAGTCGACGTCGTCATCGGTCTTGCGTGGAGTGTCGTAGTCGGTTGCCATGTCGCTCTCCCCCTCTGGGTGTATGCGGTGTCTCCAGCGCACGTAACGCGTGAGAGGCCGGACTTGTGCCCGACCTGAGGCGGAGATTTTGCCTCACATCAAGGTCTGTTACTCAATCGACACCCAACCGGACTCCTCATGAGTGATCGGCTTGGATGGCGATGGGGACCGTACACGGTCCCGACGCCGCACTTCAAAGGCGCCTCAACGTGTACTTCCCGTGATCAAGCCCCCTGAAAACCAGGACTTTTCCGACGTTCCGACGGCAGGCATGATCACGGAGAGTGCATGACCGAGAAATCGCCCCTGTGATCGATCACACACGGGGATGCCGGTGATGGGCCCCGGAAATTCTGCGCAAAGCGAACACCCCGTTGTGTCGGGGGCATGATGTCAGATCGGAAGGGTGACGCGCATCACGAGGCCTCCCCCTTCGCGCGGCTGTGCGTAGATGTGCCCGCCGTGCGCCCGGGCGACCGACCGCGCGATGGACAGACCGAGTCCGACGCCCTTGTCGCTGCCCGTGCGCTCGCTCCGCAGCCGGCGGAACGGCTCGAAGAGGTTGTCGATCTCGTACGCCGGTACCACCGGGCCGGTGTTGGACACCACCAGGACCGCCTGGCCGTGCTGGACCTCGGTGGTGACCTCGACCCAGCCGTCCTCCGGCACGTTGTACCGCACGGCGTTCTGCACCAGGTTCAGGGCGATGCGCTCCAGCAGCACACCGTTGCCCTGGACGACCGCGGGTTCGCGGGTGCCGCGGATCTCCACGCCCTTGGCCTCCGCCTCGGCGTGCACCTGGTCGATCGCCTGGGTGGCGACCTCGGCGAGGTCGACCGGTTTGCGCTCGACGATCTGGTTGTCGCTGCGGGCGAGCAGCAGCAGCCCCTCGACGAGCTGTTCGCTGCGCTCGTTCGTGGCCAGCAGCGTCTTGCCCAGCTGCTGGAGCTCGACCGGCGCGGTGGGGTCGGAGAGATGGACCTCGAGCAGCGTGCGGTTGATCGCCAGCGGGGTGCGCAGCTCGTGCGAGGCGTTGCCCACGAAGCGCTGCTGGGCCGTGAACGCCCGCTGGAGCCGCTCCAGCATGTCGTCGAAGGTGTCGGCCAGCTCCTTCAGCTCGTCGTCCGGGCCGTCCAGCTCGATCCGGCGGGAGAGGTCCGAGCCGGCCACCGCGCGGGCGGTGCGGGTGATCCGGCCCAGCGGCGACAGGACCCGGCCGGCCATCGCGTAGCCGAAGGCGAAGGCGATGATCGCGAGACCGAGCAGGGCGAGCAGCGAGCGGCTGAGCAGATCGTCCAGGGCGTGCTGGCGCTGCTCGTTGACGCATTCGTTGAGCGCCCGGTTGAGGTCGTCGGCGGGCAGCGGGGAGCTGCGCAGGTCGCACAGGTCGCTGGAGACCTCTCCGGAGAGGATCCGGAACGGCAGGTCACTGCCCACGTTGAGCGCGTTCGCGGCCAGCAGGTAGATGATCGACAGCAGCATGATCCCGGCGATCAGGAACATACCGCCGTAGAGCAGGGTCAGCCGTATCCGGATGGTCGGGCGCAGCCAGGGGAAGGGCGGTACCGGCCTGCGAGGGTCCCAGGTGGGCTTCGGCGGGGCCTGCGGGGACGCCGGCGTGGGGGTGGCGGCCATCGGGGATCAGATCCGGTAGCCGGAGCCGGGCACGGTCACGATGACCGGCGGCTCGCCCAGCTTGCGGCGCAGGGTCATCACGGTCACCCGGACCACGTTGGTGAACGGGTCCGTGTTCTCGTCCCACGCCTTCTCCAGCAGCTGCTCGGCGGAGACCACGGCTCCCTCGCTGCGCATGAGCACCTCCAGCACGGCGAACTCCTTCGGCGCCAGCTGCACCTCCTTGCCGTCGCGGAACACCTCGCGGCGGTTGGGGTCGAGCTTGATCCCGGCGCGCTCCAGGACGGGCGGCAGCGGCACACTGGTGCGCCGGCCGAGGGCGCGCACGCGCGCGATGAGCTCGCTGAACGCGAAGGGCTTGGGCAGGTAGTCGTCGGCGCCGATCTCCAGCCCCTCGACCCGGTCGCTGACGTCGCCGGACGCGGTGAGCATCAGCACGCGCGTGGGCATGCCGAGCTCGACGATCCTGCGGCACACGTCGTCGCCGTGCACCAGGGGGAGGTCGCGGTCGAGGACGACCACGTCGTAGTCGTTGACGCCGATGCGCTCCAGGGCGGCCGCACCGTCGTACACGACGTCGACGGCCATGGCCTCCCGGCGCAGCCCGGTGGCCACCGCATCGGCGAGCAGCTGCTCGTCCTCGACGACGAGTACGCGCACGTCGCTTGTCCTTCCTCATGTCCCGCCCGCGCAGCGCCGCAAGGCGCACGCGGGCAGGGTCGCGGGTGGGTGTGTTGCCTCCATCCTGCCCTTTTCGGCCATAAGTCGGAGGTAAGGCAGGTGAGGGAACGGCGGCGGACAGGTGCGGGGCCCGGCAGCCTCGGGGCGAACGGGCGGGAATACGAGATTTTCTCGCGCGGTTAGGTTTCCCCGGAAGGGAGCTTGGGGAGGACGGGTTTTACATCCCACGATCACGCTCTGCGCGTATCGCACCACCATGCGGTACGACGCAGTCCGCTTCCGCAGAGCGGGCATGGATGTCCGGCACCGTCGCCGCCCGGAAGGGTGGCACCGGGCATCCGCTTCGGACGTGATCGTCCCTTCCGAACGGCACACCCCCGTGCCACCGACCCACCGACCCAGGACGAGGGGGCGCAGCATGGACGCTTTCACCGCAGGACTTCTGCAGCGCATAAGGGCGACCGAGTCCGATCTGTCGCGGGCGCGCGCCGAGGGCGACGACTTCCTCGTCGAAGTGGAGCAGGGCGAGCTCGACGACCTGCGCCGCCTCGCCGCCGAGCACGGCGTGGAGGTCGGCGCCCACAGCGTCTGACCGGTAAGCAGGTGAGCGGGCCCCGGCGAATCCAGCGCCGGGGCCCGTTCCCATGTGCGATGCCGGGTGGTGGCCCGGGTCAGGGCGTCCCGTCGTGCCAGGCTCCCAGGTCCTCCAGGAGCCGCTGGAGGGGCTCGAAGACGCCAGGGCTGGCGGCGACGGTCAGGGCGCGGGAGGGGGCGTCTCCGGGGCGCCCACCGGTCAGCGCGCCCGCCTCCCGGGCGATCAGGTCCCCGGCGGCGAGGTCCCAGGGGTGCAGTCCGCGCTCGTAGTAGCCGTCGAGGCGGCCCGCGGCGACGTCGCACAGGTCGATGGCGGCCGAGCCGCCGCGCCGGATGTCCCGCAGGAGCGGGATCAGCCGCTGCACCACGTCCGCCTGGTGGGCGCGGACCTCGGTGACGTAGTTGAAGCCGGTGGAGACCAGGGCCTGGTCCAGGGGCGGTGAGGGACGGCAGCTCAGCTCGCGCTCACCGTCCCAGGCTCCGGTGGCCCGGGCCCCGCCACCGCGCACCGCGTGGTAGGCCTCGCCGCGCATGGGCGCGACCACGGCCCCCACGACGGTCTCGCCGTCCTGTTCCGCCGCGATGGAGACGGCCCAGGTGGGCAGGCCGTAGAGGTAGTTCACCGTGCCGTCGAGCGGGTCGATCACCCAGCGGATACCGCTGCTGCCCTCGGTGGCGGCGCCCTCCTCGCCGAGGAAGCCGTCGTCCGGGCGGCGCTCGGCGATCATGGTGGTGATCAGTTTCTCCGCCGCGAGGTCCATCTCGGTGACGACGTCGATCGGGCTGGACTTGGTCGCAGCGACCGCGAGGTCGGCCGGGCGGCCGTCCCGCAGCAGCTCGCCCGCGCGGAGGGCGGCCTCCCGGGCGAGCTCCAGCAGTTCCGCGTGCAATGGATCGGTCACGGGGCTCCTCATGCGTAGGGGCTGTCGGCGCCCGCGGCGGCGGGACGCGGGGCGCGGGCGGGGCAGCAGCCCACGGGGCAGACGTCGTGGCTCGCGCCGAGCGCGCCCAGGGCGCACGGTGCGACGTCCTGCCCGCGTTCGGTCGCCGCGCGCTCCACGATCAGCTCGCGGA
>KL568537.1:56410-62724 GCA_000715605.1 Streptomyces speibonae
TCGCCGACGGTCGCCGAGCGGCGCACCGGCAGCCCCAGCTCCCCCGCCTTGGCCGTGGCCTCCGTGTCGAGGTCGTAGAGGACCTCCATGTGGTCGGAGACGAAGCCGATGGGAGCCATCACCACGGCCGGAACCCCGGCGGCGTGCCGCTCCTCGAGGTGGTCGCAGATGTCGGGCTCCAGCCAGGGGATGTGCGGGGCGCCCGAGCGGGACTGGTAGACGAGCTGCCAGGGCCGGTCGACGCCGGTGCGCTCCCGTACGGCGTCGGCGATCAGCCGGGCCACGTCGAGGTGCTGCGCGACGTACGCACCGCCGTCGCCGTGGTCCTCGACGGGACCGGATGTGTCCGCGGCAGCGGTCGGGATGGAGTGGGTGCAGAAGGCGATGTGCGCGCCGTCCCGCACCTCCTCGGGGAGGTCCTCGAGCGACCGGACCACGCCGTCGGCCATGGGCTCCAGGAAACCGGGATGGTTGAAGTAGTGCCGCAGCTTGTCGACCTTCGGCAGCTCCAGGCCCTCCGCCTCCAGGGCGGCGAGGGCGTCGGCCAGGTTCTCGCGGTACTGGCGGCAGCCGGAGTACGAGGCGTAGGCGCTGGTGGCGAGGACCAGGATGCGGCGGCGGCCGTCCTGGACCATCTCGCGCAGCGTGTCGGTGAGGTACGGCGCCCAGTTGCGGTTGCCCCAGTAGACCGGCAGGTCCAGGCCGTGCTCCGCGAAGTCCTTGCGCAGCGCGTCCAGCAGGGCGCGGTTCTGGTCGTTGATGGGGCTGACCCCGCCGAAGAGGAAGTAGTGCTCGCCGACCTCCTTGAGGCGTTCCCTGGGGATGCCTCGCCCGCGGGTCACGTTCTCCAGGAACGGGACCACGTCGTCCGGGCCCTCCGGGCCGCCGAAGGAGAGCAGGAGCAGAGCGTCATAAGGACTGGCGTCGAGCACGTCTGGCATGCCTCGATCCTCCCACTCACCACCGACAGCCGGGACACGGCGGGGGTCCCCGGGCATGCCCCGGTAAAACGCGGTGCGTCGCGGCCGCTCCCGGCCGTAAGCTGTACCGATTGCGGTCGCATCTTACTGAGACCTCCGGAGTCCCCGTGCCCAGCCCCTATCGCGCCCTGTTCGCCGCACCCGGCAGCAAGGCCTTCTCCGCCGCGGGGTTCATCGGCCGGCTGCCGCTGTCGATGATGGGCATCGGCGTGGTGACGATGATCTCCGAGCTGACCGGTCGGTACGGTCTGGCCGGCGCCCTGTCGGCCACGATCGCGCTCTCGGCGGCCCTGGCGGGACCGCAGGTCTCCCGCCTGGTGGACCAGTACGGGCAGCGCCGGGTGCTGCGCCCGGCGACGCTGCTCTCGCTCGGCGCGGCGGCGGTGCTGCTGTTCGCCGCGCACTACGCGTGGCCGGAATGGGTGCTGTTCGCCGCGTGCGTCGGCATCGGCTGCGTGCCGAGCCTCGGTGCGATGATCCGGGCCCGGTGGGCCGCCCTGTACCGGGGCACGCCGCGACTGCACACCGCGTACTCCTTCGAGTCCGTGGTGGACGAGCTCTGCTTCATCTTCGGGCCGATCGTCTCCATCGGACTGTCCACGGCCTGGTTCCCGGAGGCCGGCCCGCTGCTCGCCGCGTGCTTCCTGGCGGCCGGGGTCTTCTGGCTGACCTCGCAGCGGGCCACCGAGCCGGCTCCGCATCCGCGCGAGAAGACGGGCGGCGGCACGGCGCTGCGCAGCGCGGGCCTGCGGGTGCTGGTGGGGACGTTCGTGGCGACGGGCGCGATCTTCGGCGCCGTGGACGTGGTCACCGTGGCCTTCGCCGAGGAGCGGGGGAACAAGGCCGCGGCCAGCGCGGTGCTCGCGGTGTACGCGCTCGGCTCGTGCGTGGCGGGCGTCGTGTTCGGGCTGCTGCGCTTCGCGGGGGCGGCGGAACGTCGTTGGCTGCTGGGCGTTTGCGCCATGGCCATGAGTATGATCCCACTCCTACTGGTCGGGAACCTGCCGTTTCTGGCCGTGGCGCTGTTCGTTGCGGGTCTGTCCATCGCTCCCACGATGATCACGACGATGTCCCTCATCGAAGAGCACGTACCACGCGCGCAGCTCACCGAGGGCATGACCTGGGTGAGCACCGGGCTCGCGGTCGGGGTCGCGGTCGGCTCCTCCGTGGCCGGCTGGGTGATCGACGCGGCCGGCGCGCGTGCCGGGTACGGGGTTCCGGCGGCGGCCGGGGCCGTCGCGGTCGCGGTCGGTTTCCTGGGGTACCGCCGGCTCACGCGGCCGGCTCCGGGTCGGGGAGGCTCCGTTGGGCAGCACGGCGAGCGCGAGGAACGGCACATGGCGTAACTGGGGAGGGACCGTCTCCGCCCGCCCCGCGCGGGAGGTCACTCCCGCCTCCGTCGACGAACTGGCCGCCGCCGTGCGCCGGGCCGCCGAGGACGGCCTGCCGGTGAAGGCCGTCGGCACCGGGCACTCCTTCACCTCGATAGCCGCCACCGACGGCCTGTTGATCCGCCCTCAACTGTTGACGGGCATACGGGACATCGACCGCGCGGCCGGCACGGTCACGGTCGAGGCCGGCACGCCGCTCAAGAGACTCAACCTGGCCCTCGCACGGGAGGGACTGTCGCTGACCAACATGGGCGACATCATGGAGCAGACGGTCTCGGGCGCCACCAGCACCGGCACCCACGGCACGGGCCGCGACTCCGCCTCCATCGCCGCCCAGATCCGGGGCCTCGAACTGGTCACCGCGGACGGTTCGGTGCTGACCTGCTCCGAGAAGGAGAACCCGGAGGTCTTCGCGGCCGCCCGCATAGGGCTCGGCGCGCTCGGCGTCATCACGGCGGTAACGTTCGCCGTGGAGCCGGTCTTCCTGCTCACGGCCCGTGAGGAGCCGATGCCGTTCGACCGTGTCTGTGCCGAGTTCGACCAATTCCACGCGGAGAACGAGCACTTCGAGTTCTATTGGTTTCCGCACACCGGCAACACCAACACCAAGCGCAACAACCGCAGCGCGGGGCCGGAGCGGCCCGTGCACCCGCTCCGGGGCTGGGTCGACGACGAACTCCTGTCCAACGGGGCGTTCCAGGTGGCCAACTGGGTCGGCCGCGCGGTGCCCCCGGCCATCCCGGCCATCGCGCGGATATCCAGCAGGGCGCTCTCCGCGCGGACCTACACCGACATTCCATACAAGGTCTTCACCTCGCCGCGCCGGGTGCGGTTCGTGGAGATGGAATACGCCGTTCCGCGCGAGGCGCTCGTCGAGACGCTGAAGGAGCTGAAGGCGATGGTGGACCGCTCGCCGCTGCGGATCAGCTTCCCCGTCGAGGTGCGCACCGCGCCGGCCGACGACATCACGCTGTCCACGGCGTCCGGCCGGGACAGCGCGTACGTGGCCGTCCACATGTTCAAGGGGACCCCCTATCAGGGGTATTTCACCGCCGCCGAGCGCATCTTCACCGCCCATGAGGGGCGGCCCCACTGGGGGAAGATCCACACGCGGGACGCCGAGTACTTCTCCCGGGTGTATCCGCGCTTCGGGGAATTCACGGCGCTGCGGGACCGGCTCGATCCGGAACGCCGGTTCCGCAACGACTACTTGCGGAGGGTCCTGGGGACATAGAGGATGCCTTGAGCGGCGCGCCCATCCACGCTCGTGGTCCGAATGGAGTACTGTTGCGAGCCCTGGGTCCGGTCTCCCGTCAGGGTGCTCGGGACCTTTGAGGACCGCCGGGAGGGGGGCTAGTTGCACAGGGTGACGCAGTTGGTCACTTAGCGTTGCGAATAGGTAACCGTGCCATAACGGCGATCCAGGGCCCGCGCCCGACACGCCGGGCAACTCGGCAAGGTTGTGGCAGGCTGCACCCGGGCAGGCCACACTCGACTAGCGGAAGCAGCGACGCACGTGACGTCGGCAGGCACCACCCGGGAGGTCCCCATGCCCGAACTGCGTGTCGTGGCCGTCTCGAATGACGGCACACGGCTGGTGCTGAAGGCTGCGGACAGCACGGAGTACACGCTTCCGATTGACGAACGGCTCCGCGCCGCCGTGCGCGGCGACCGTCCCCGCCTCGGCCAGATCGAGATCGAGGTGGAGAGCCATCTCCGCCCCCGCGACATCCAGGCGCGTATACGAGCCGGTGCGACCGCGGAAGAGGTCGCCCAGATGGCCGGCATCCCCGTGGACCGCGTGCGCCGCTTCGAGGGCCCGGTCCTCGCCGAGCGCGCGTTCATGGCCGAGCGCGCCCGCAAGACACCCGTGCGTCGGCCCGGTGAGAACTCCGGGCCCCCGCTCGGCGAGGCGGTCCAGGAGCGGCTGCTGCTGCGCGGCGCGGAGAAGGACACCGTGCAGTGGGACTCCTGGCGCCGCGACGACGGCACCTGGGAGGTGCTGCTGGTCTACCGCGTGGCGGGTGAACCGCACTCGGCGAGCTGGACGTACGACCCGCCGCGGCGGCTGGTCCAGGCCGTCGACGACGAGGCGCGCTCGCTGATCGGCGAGTCCGACGACCTGGCCGCGCCCGAGCCCAGCTTCCCGTTCGTCCCGCGCATCGCGCGGCTGCCGCGCGACCGCCCGCTGGACCGGCCCGGCGACCGCGAGCGGCCGAGCCTGCCCGCGCAGGCGTCCGAGCCCGCCGAGGAGTCCACGGCGGTCACGGCCTCGGGCGAGCGCGACTCGCTGACCAGCCTGCTGGAGGCGGTGCCGAGCTTCCGGGGCGACCTGGTCGTGCCGGAGCGCACGCCCGAGAACGCCCCCGACGAGCCGGATTCCGAGCCCGAGGCGGAGGAGCCGCCGGCCCCCGCGGCCTCGGCCGGTTCCGCCTACGCGGACGTCCTCATGCCGCGCTCCGTCGGCAGCCACCGGGACCGCCTCGTCGGCTCGACCGACCGTCAGGCCGAGGCGGACGGCGTCCGCCCGGGCCGCCGCGCGGCGGTACCGAGCTGGGACGAGATCGTCTTCGGCACCCGCCGCAAGAAGCAGGAGTAACCGTCCGGGCGACCCGCCCGGACACACGCTCACCGATGGGGCGCCCCACTCGAGGGGCGCCTCTTCGCGCCGCGCCAGAAGCTCCCCGCGTCCGCCGACGCCCGACGGCATCATCTCCGAAAGGCCGCCGCCCGCGCGCCGTGCTGTGCATCCCCCGCCGCCGGACGAGCACCGCGCGCAGCCGTGCGCGCGGAGACCGCCGACTGCGCCCGCGCCACATCCGCCCGGCCGCGCAGAACAAGCCCTGGGCGGAGCGAGCACCGCGCGGGGCGCCCGCGCACAGAGCGACGGCCCGCCTCGCGGCATCAATTCCGCGCGGGCACGAGTCACGCAGCACTACTGCGGGTCCGGGCCCACCGCCGGCCAGGCGCTCCGGACGCGACGACCACTCCGACGCACACTGTCAGCAACCCGCTTGCGGTGCCGCCGGAACGCCGGCGTCGTCGGCGCCCTCGACGCCATGACGGGTCGCACCACGCGGGATCGCGCACCGACGCAAGCCACAGCCCACCCGCGCGCCGGATCAGCCGGGCAGGCACCGGGGTGGGACGAGCCCTGCGCGGAACGGGTGTGCACGGAAGCCGCCTGCGCGGCGGGCCGGGAGTGCGAGTCCCGGGCGGGGGCGAGCACCGCGCGGGGCGGTTGTGCGTGGAATGCGACGTCCGTGACGGGCCGCGTCCGCTTCGCGTGGGGCGCGCGGCCCGCGGCTACTGCGGGTCCGGGCCCACTGCCACCGGGCGGTCCGGGTTCGATGACCACTCCGACCAGGAACCTACGTACAGGGCCGCGGGGATGCCCGCGACTGCCAGGGCGAGTACCTCGTGGGCGCCGGAGACGCCCGAGCCGCAGTACACGCCCACCGGCGAATTCTCCGACACGCCCAGGTTCTTGAAGCGGGCGTTCAGAGCATCCGCGGGCAGGAAGCGGCCGTCGGGGCCGACGTTCTCCGTCGTGGGGGCCGAGACCGCGCCCGGGATGTGTCCGCCGACGCGGTCGATCGGTTCCACCTCGCCGCGGTACCGCTCCCCCGCGCGGGCGTCCAGCAGCACTCCCGAACGCGCCAGCGCCGCCGCACCGTCGGCGTCGAGCAGCCCGGCCTCCGCCGCCACCGGCACGAAGTCCCCCTCGGCAGGCCGCGGCACCGACGTCTCCAGCGGACCCTCCCAGGACGGCAGCCCGCCGTCCAGGACCCGCACGTCCGGGTGCCCCGTCCAGCGCAGCAGCCACCATGCGCGGGCGGCGCCCCAGCCCAGCCCGCCGTCGTAGACGACGACCGGCCGCGCCGACGACACGCCCGCCCGCCGCATCGCGGCGCCGAACACCGCGAGGTCCGGCAGCGGATGG
>KL568537.1:62912-64994 GCA_000715605.1 Streptomyces speibonae
CAGAGATGTGTATAAGAGACAGTCCTTGTCGAGGTCGACGAAGACGGCACCGGGGAGATGGCCGGCCTCGTACGCGGCCCGTCCGTCGAACGGCGCCTGGGCCGTGCTGAGCTGCCAGCGGACGTCGAGCAGCACCGGCGGGTTCGTACCCGCGAGGTCGCTCGCGAGTTCGGATGCGGAGATGATGGCGTTCATGGTCACCATCCTCGCGCACGGGGTGGCCGAGTCGTCCAGGTCCGACTACTCTGCTCGGCCGGGCAGGACCGGTCACGAGGTGTACGGGATCGGGCACATACTGTGTCGGCATCGGCGCGGGAACGATCCGCCGAGCGGACGGGTACACGACCCGCAGGGGCGAGATGACCACGGCCCGCGAGCACGCGGCCGAGAAGAGAGTGACGATGACCGACGCACGGGGGCACGCCCGCCCGAACGGCGAGGCGCCCGCCCGGCACACACCCGGCACACCCTGCTGGGTGAGCCTGATGGTGCACGGACTTGACGCGATCGAGGAGTTCTACGGGGCGCTGTTCGGCTGGGAGTTCCGTCCCGGCCCCCGGGAACTGGGACCCTACGTGCGCGCCTTACTCGACGGACGTCCGGTGGCCGGCATCGGCGTGCTGCCCCCGGACCATGATCTGCCGGTCGCCTGGACGCCGTACTTCGCGTCGGACGACGTGGGCCTGACGGCCGACGCGGTGCGCGCGTGCGGCGGCACGATCGGAGTCGGCCCCCTGGACGCCGACGACACCGGACGCCTGGCGATCGCCTCCGACCCGTGCGGCGCCGTCTTCGGCGTCTGGCAGGCGTCCGCGCGAACCGGCCCCGCGGTCACCGGCGTACCCGGCACCCCCGCCTGGAACGAGCTGACGACGTACGAGGCGGCCCATGTGGCCAAGTTCTACGAGACCGTGTTCGGCCACGAGCAGCGCACGGACGCCTCCCCCGCCGACCACGTCACCCTCCACCTGGCCGGCCGCCCCGTCGCCGGCGTCCACGGCCTGGGCAGCGCGCTGCCGCGCGAGCGGGGCCCGCACTGGACGACGTACTTCGTCGTCACCGACGTCGACCGCGCGGCGGACCGGGTCCGCGACCTGGGCGGCCGGGTCCTCGACCCGCCGCACGACGGCATCCACGGCCGCGTCGCCGTGGTGGCCGATCCCGAGGGCGCGCGGTTCGCGCTGCTGCGGGCCCCCCGACCGCCCGCGGAATAGCCCAGGTCCGCCGTCCGTTGGCACGGGCATGACGACGAACGAGCCGCGGCCCGAGGTGCTGCGTTACACCGCCTTCTCCGGTGACCCCGACGGCGGGAACCCCGCCGGTGTCGTGCTGGACGCCTCCGGCATGGACGACGGCGCCATGCTGGGCGTCGCCGCCGGGCTCGGGTATTCGGAGACCGCGTTCCTGACGGCGCGCCCGGAGGAGCGGGCGTACGGCGTGCGGTACTTCAGCCCCAAGGCGGAGGTGCCGTTCTGCGGGCACGCCACCGTCGCCGCCGCCGTCGCGCTCGCCGAGCGGATCGGCCCCGGTGAGCTGGTGTTCTCGACGCCCGCCGGGACCGTACCGGTCGAGGTGGCCGAGGCGGCGGACGGAACGGTGCGGGCCACGCTCACCAGCGTCGAGCCGCACGTCGAGGAGGTCGCCGGCGCGGATCTCGCTGAGGCGCTCGCCGCGCTGGGCTGGCCGGCCGCCGATCTGGATCCGGCCTTCCCGCCCCGCATCGCGTTCGCCGGAGCGCGCCACCTCGTGCTCGCGGCGGCGACGCGCGCCCGTCTCGCCGACCTCTCCTACGACTTCGCGCGCCTCGAGGCGCTGATGCACCGGCTCGACCTGACCACGGTGCAGTTGGTGTGGCGGGAGTCGGCCACCGTCTTCCATGCCGCGACCCGTTCCCCGTCGGCGGTGTCGTCGAGGATCCGGCGACCGGCGCTGCGGCCGCGGCGTTCGGCGCGTACGCCCGTGAGCTCGGCCTGGTGCCCGAGGACGCCGTCCTGACCCTTCACCAGGGCGAGGACCTGGGCCGTCCCGGCGAGCTCACGGTGACGCTCCGCGCGGATGACCGGCTGTCTCTTATACACATCT
>KL568537.1:65279-67068 GCA_000715605.1 Streptomyces speibonae
TCTCGTCGGGCAGGCGGATGGTGAAGGCCGTCTCGACGCCTGGCCGGCTCGTGACACAGACGTCTCCGCCATGGGCCCGCACGAGTTGTCTGACGATGGACAGTCCCAGGCCGCTGCCGCCGGTCTTCCTGCTGCGGGAGGTGTCCCCCCGCCAGAAGCGGTCGAACACCCGTGGCAGATCCTCCGGACGGATTCCGGCGCCGGTGTCGGTCACCCGGAGTTCGACACCACGCGGTGCGCGACGGGCGCCGAGGGTGACCCGGCCGCCGGGAGGGGTGTGGCGTACCGCGTTGGACAGGAGGTTGCCGATCACCTGGCGCAGCCGCACCGGATCGACGTGCACCGAGAGGTCACCGGCGGTGTGCACGACCAGCTCCACGTCCTTGGCCCTGGCTCCCGCGCGGTGCGCGGCGGCGGACTGCCCGATCAGGTCGTCCAGGCGTACCGCTTGCGGGTTGAGGTGCAGTGTCCCGGCGTCGGCGGCGGCCAGCACCTGGAGGTCGTCGATGATGTGCTGGAGCAGATGGGCCTCCTCCTGCAACGAGGCGAGGAGGGCGGCGTCGGGTTCGGCGATTCCGTCCTGTGCCGCGTCCAGCCAGCCGCGGATGTTGGTGAGCGGGGTGCGCAATTCGTGCGCGATGTCGCTGACCATGGCTCGGCGCTGCTCCTCGGTGCGTTCGCGGCGCTCGGAGAGGTCGTTGAGGGCGGCGGCCAGATAGCCGGTCTCGTCCTTGGTGGTGACCGGGATGCGCAGGTGCCGGCCGTCGGGGGCGCGGGCGGCGTCGGCCAGCGCCCGCAGCGGACGTACCAGGCGGACGGCGATGACCGTGGTCAGGGCGATGGTCACGGCGAGCACCAGGGCGGTCGTACCGACGACCCGGAGGGTTCCGGACGGGGTCAGGTCGAAGACGCGGACGGCCGCCCGGGGAGAGTCCGTGACGAACAGCAGGGCCGCCGGGGCGACATGCCCGGTGAGCTGCTCGCGCCGCCCCTCCTCGGCGCATTCGTCCACGATCGCCTGCTCCGCCTCGGAGCCCTGGTACTCCGGCCGCAGCCGCATGTCGATCCGCACGGACTCGGGCGAGGGCACGCCGTGGCGCTCCGCGCAGCGCCGGACGAGCCCCGCGAGTTCCGCGAGGGCGGCGGCTTCCGTCCTGGTGGGTGCCGTCAGGTCCTTGGACCGGCACATCGGAGCGGCCTCGGTGGCCGTCCTGGAGAGCCGGACCTCGGGCCGACCGCTGTATCCCTCGACGATGTACGCCGGCCGTCCCAGCTTGCCGTTGAGACACGTGGCCTCGGCGCGGGCGAGGCGGCGCAGTTCCGCCCGCTCGTCGGCGGGGAGGCGGTAGGGACCGACGGCACGGGGGTCGATGCGGGACATCTGCTGCGCGGGGTCGATGCCCTGTCCCGGGTGGGCCGTGACGTGCAACGGGTCGATGACCGCCGAGGCGTTGACGGGGAGGTCCCCGGCGCGGTCCCGGTCGGACGCGGTGATCAACCGGCGGTTGCGCGTGGTCAGCACGATGCCGCGGCCGGTCCGGTCGGCCAGCTCCCGCACGGTGCGTTCCACGCCCTCCCAGCTGCGGTGCGTCGCCGCGAACGCGGTGAGCGTGTCCTGGACGGCGGTGTCGTCCGCGAGCACCTGGCCGCGCTCCTGCTCGATGGCCAGGCTCGTACCGCGCACCGTGAGCCACGCGGTGGCCCCGATGGACAGCAGGGAGATCACCAGGGACGTCAGCAGCAACCGCAGCAGCAGGCTGTTGCGCAGGGGGACCTCAGCCGTCACGGC
>KL568537.1:67308-68705 GCA_000715605.1 Streptomyces speibonae
GTTTGTAGCCGATCCCGTGGACGGTCAGCAGCAGGGCCGGGTCGCGCGGGGAGGCCTCGATCTTCTTGCGCAGGTTCATGATGTGCACGTCGACAGCGCGTTCCGTGATGACCCGGTCGTGGCCCGTGGCGCACTCCAGCAGCTGGGCCCTGGTGAAGACCCGGCCGGGTGAGGCCGCCATGGCGCTCAGGATGCGGAACTCGCCCGGGGTGCACCGGACCGGGCGGCCGTGGCAGAAGACCTCGTGGCCGGCCGGATCCAGGGTGAGCGGTCCGACCTCCAGGACCGGCCGGGTCTCCGGAACGGTCTGGTCCGCGGGCCGGCTGCGCCGTAGCAGGGTGCGGATCCGCGCCACCAGCTCACGCGGCCGGTACGGCTTGGTCATGTAGTCGTCCGCGCCCAGGTCGAGGCCGAGGAGCACGTCGTCCTCGGTGGACCGCGCGGTGAGCATCAGCACGGGCAGGCTGCCCTCGGCCCGTATTCGGCGGCAGACCTCGAGTCCGTCCAGACGCGGCAGCATCCAGTCGAGCACGAGCAGGTCCGGCGGCCGCCGGGCGACCTCGTCCAGGACCGTCCGGCCGTCGTGCACCACGGTGACGGTGTGGCCTTCGTGCACGAGGTAGCGCCGGATCAGTTCGGCCTGCTTCTCGTCGTCCTCGGCCACCAGAACGTTCGCACACATGGCGTCGATGTTAGACCGGAAATGCACGCCGAGAAGCCGGTTCCGTCCCCTTTCCGTTCCTCACAACTTCCTGACAATTCCATGCTATTGCCGGCCGCGGCGGCCGGATCGCGCATTGTCGGCGATCTCTCATACCTTCCTGACAATCCTCTGCCACAGTCACCGCATGAAAAACGCATCGACCCGTGTTCGTTCCTGTTTCCGCGCCCGGCGCCTTCGTCGCGCCGCCCTGGTCCTCGCCGTCACCGGGGCCACGTTCACCCTGGCCTCCGGCTGCTCCGACGGCGGCGGCGTCGAGGACTCCGACGTGGCCTCCGTGGAAACCGGCACCGGCAAGCAGGGCGGTGGCGGGTCCACGACGGCCGCCGAGGCCGAGGCGGGGCGCCCCCAACTCCGGCTCGACACCACGCTGGAGGAGGAGGTCCGGATGTACCAGGGCTACCTGCGCTGCCTCAAGGACCAGGGCGTGGACATCCCGCGCTCGGGCGGCAAGGGCGGCGAGGACATCGATCCGAATTCTCTGTGGTTCCCGGGCGAGAACGTGGCCGAGGAACACCCGGCCGCGGAAAAGAAATGTCTCTCGAAGAGGCCGCTGCCACCCTCGGAACTCGATCCGAAGAAGAACCCGAACTACATGACGGACTACCGCGAATGGATCGAATGCAACAACCGCAGGGGTCTGGAGGTCGAGCCGCTCCCCGACGGCAGCGGCTGG
>KL568537.1:68918-72542 GCA_000715605.1 Streptomyces speibonae
CCCGACGGTAGCGGCTGGAATTACAAGGACGGCGGGAACGTGCCGGAGAACGCCGAGCAGATCGACAGCGAGTGCCGGATCGAGGCCTTCAGTGAGCAGTGAACGCGACCCCGCGGACACCGTGATGCTGCGTAAGATCGCCGACGGAGCCGAGCCCGGCCCCGAACCCGGACCCGGACCCGGACCCGAACGTGAACCGGGCCCCGAACCCGATCTTGAGCCGGATCCCGAAACGTCCGCCGCGCGGCGCTCCGGCAGGTTCACCCGCCGCGGTGTCGTCGTCGCGACCGCCGTGCTCCTCACGCTGGGGGTCGGCGCCGGGCTGCTGTGGGCCCGCGACGACACCGGCGCCCCGGCCGTCGAGAGCGGTCCCGAGATCCGGACGGTCGCCGTCGCCAGGACCGACCTGTCCGGCACCCGGGAGATCGAGGGCACCCTCGGCTACACCTCCCCGCGCACCCTCCGCGGCCCCGGGCAGGGACGCGTCACCTGGCTGGCGAAACAGGGGACGACCGTCGAGCGCGGCCGGCCGCTGTACCGGGTGGACGAGCGTCCCGCCGTGGTGTTCCACGGCAGCACCCCCCTGTACCGCAGGCTCGACGCGGTCGGTCTCACCGGCCGGGACGTCCGGGTCGTCGCCGACAACCTCAAGGCGCTCGGCTACGACATCGGAAGCCAGCCGCCGTCCGGCACGCGAATCCAGCCGTCACCCCCCGCGGTCCCCGACCCCTCGGCGGCCGGCCGGACGGAGGAGGAGCGGGAGGAGACGTCGGCCTCGCAGCCTCCGCCCGCCGGAGAGAGCGGCGCACCGTCCTCCGCGGCACCGGGCGGGGATCCGGGCGCGACTCCCCCGCCGGTGACGGTCAAGGAGGGCGACGGTGTACTCACCTCCTCGCTGATGGCCGCCGTCCGGCGCTGGCAGGCGACCGTGGGCATGCAGCCGACCGGCGTGCTCGACGTGTCCGACGTGGTGGTGACGCAGGCCGCCGTGCGGGTCAGCGAGGTCCTCGTGCAGCCAGGGGACGAGGCGGCGACGGAGCTGATGACGGTCACCGCCACGACCAAGTCCGTGACGGTGCCGGTGGAGGCTCTCGACATCGGTTCCATCAAGAGGAAGCAGCGGGTCACCGTGGTGCTCCCCGACCGGTCCGAGACCCGGGGGCGGGTCTCCGCGATCAGCAGCGTCATCCGGGGCGGCCAGGACGGCGCGGACGAGCCGGGACGCTCCAAGATCAACGTCACGGTCGCGCTCGACGACCCGGAGGCCGTGAAGGACCTCGACTCCGCACCGGTCGAGGCGCGGTTCGAGGCGGAGTCCAGGGAGGACGTGCTCGCGGTGCCCGTCGGCGCCCTGCTCGCCCTGCGCGAGGGCGGTTACGCGCTGCGCGTCGCCGGCGGCGACCTCGTCCCCGTGGAGACGGGCATGTTCGCCGAGGGGCTGGTCGAGATCAGCGGCAAGGGTGTCAGGGAGGGCATGAAGGTGGAGGCCACGGCATGACCGAGGTCATCGCCGTGCGCGAGGCGACCATGACCTATCCCGGCGGGGTCCGGGCCCTCGACCGGGTCTCGCTGTCGGTCGGGACCGGCGAACTGCTGGCCATCGTCGGCCCGTCCGGCTCCGGGAAGTCCACGCTCCTCAACATCATGGGCACCCTGGACCGGCCCACCGGCGGCGAGGTGATCGTCGAGGGGCAGAACGTGGCGGATCTCCCGGACCGGGAACTGTCCGCCCTGCGCGGCCGGCGGCTCGGCTTCGTCTTCCAGCAGTTCCACCTGACGGACGGTCTCACCGCGGCGGAGAACGTCGCCACCGGCCTGCTCTACGCCGGGGTGCGCAAACGCCACCGGCGCCGGCTAGCCGAGGAGGCCCTGGGCCGGGTGGGACTGGCGCACCGCGCCGGCCACCTGCCCCAGCAGCTGTCCGGCGGGGAGCGCCAGCGCGTCGCGATCGCCCGCGCGCTGGTCAACGAACCCGCACTGGTCCTGGCCGACGAACCGACCGGAGCACTCGACACGGCCAACGGCGCCGCCGCGCTGGCGCTGCTGAGAACGCTCCACGAGGAGGGCACCACGATCGCGGTCATCACCCACGACCGCGACATCGCCGCCCAGTTGCCCCGGCGGATCCGGATGCGCGACGGCTGCCTCGTCGAGGACACCGGACCGGCCGGACGTCCGCCACTGACCGAAAGTTCACCATGACCGCTCCTGACGCCCCGCCCCGCCGAACCTCGCGACGGGCGCACGACGCCCGCCGGAGGCACCCGGATCCCGAGGGCTCCCGCCCCGCCGGCACGACCAAACCGGTGCGGCTGGCCCCGTCGGACCTCCTCGGGCTCGGGCTGCTCGGGCTGCGCACCCGCAAGCTCCGGGCCGCCCTGTCGGCGCTCGGCATCTCGATCGGCATCGCCACGATGGTCGTGGTGACGGGCATCCCCGCCTCCAGCCATCGGGCGCTGATGGACGAGATCTCCGCGCTCGGCCCCAACATGCTGCGGGCGCAGTCCGTGTCCGTGCAGAGCAAGCCCGTACCCCTGCCCGAGGAGTCGGTCGACATGGTGCGCCGGATCGGCCCGGTCACCGGGGTGAGCGCGGTGGCCAACACCCATGCGCAGGTACGGCGTTCCGACCTGATCGACGACAGCGACTTCTCCGGCGCGGGCCTGTCCGTCCTCGCGGCCCGGCGCGATCTGCTGGACGTGGTGGGCGGATCGGTGTCCTCGGGCCGGTACTTCAGCCGTACCGACGAACGGTTCCCCACCGCCGTCCTGGGCGTGCGGGCCGCGACCCAACTCGGCATCGGGGAGATCCACGCCGGCGACCCGCCCCCGCAGATCCGGATCGGCACGTCGTGGTTCACGGTCATCGGCGTGCTGCGCGCCGTCCCCCTGGCCGACGACCTCGACCACGCCGTGCTGACCGGATGGCACGCCGCCCGGGAGACCCTGCGGTTCGACGGCAAGCCCACGGTGATCTACATCAAGGCGCGGGAGGACTCGCTCGAGGACGTGCGGGACGTCCTGCCCGCCACCGTGTTCCCCGAGCAGCCCGGCCAGGTCCAGGTCAGCCGGCCCTCGGACGCCCTGGCCGCCAAGCGCGCCACCCAGAACACCTTCTCGTCGCTCTTCCTGGGGCTCGCCGGGGTCGCCCTGCTGGTCGGCGGGATCGGGGTCGCCAACACCATGGTGATCTCAGTGCTGGAGCGCCGCAGGGAGATCGGGCTGCGCCGGGCGCTGGGCGCGACGCGGGGTCAGATACGGGTGCAGTTCCTCACCGAGTCCGTGGCACTGGCGGTGCTGGGCGGTATCGCGGGGACCGGGCTGGGCGTCCTCGTCACCGTCGGCTACGCCGCCTACCAGGGCTGGCCGCCGGTGATCTCGGCGCTGTCGGTGGCCGGAGGCTGCCTCGGTGCGGCGGTGGTCGGCGTGGCGGCCGGTGTCTACCCGTCGGTCCGCGCCTCCCGGCTGTCCCCGACGACGGCGCTGGCGTCGACCTGACCAGCCGCTCAGCGGCAGACGTCCGTCACTGGGTGACGGGCAGCACGTCCGGGGAGAGTGCCGCCGCGCGGGCCGTCGCGGCCGTCATACGGCGGCGGTGGTGGCGGCGGCACAGAACCTCGTAGCC
>KL568537.1:72766-74059 GCA_000715605.1 Streptomyces speibonae
CCACCTGGGCGCCCTCCACGACCATGACCCCGCCGACCGTACGGGCGTTGTGCGTGGCGCGGGCTCCGCACCAGCACAGGGCCTCCACCTGGAGCACCTCCACGCGGTCGGCGAGTTCGACCAGGCGCTGGGAGCCCGGGAACAGCTTGGAGCGGAAGTCGGTCGTGATGCCGAAGGCGTAGACGTCGAGGTCCAGGTCGTCCACCACGCGCGCGAGCTGGTCGATCTGCTCCGGCGCCAGGAACTGCGCCTCGTCAGCGATCACGTAGTCGGCGCGCCGGCCCTGCGAGAGGTGGTCGACGAGGTGCGCGTACAGGTCGGCGCCGTCACCGACCTCCACCGCGTCGGTGACCAGGCCGAGGCGGGAGGAGAGCTTGCCCTCGCCCGCGCGGTCGTTACGGGTGAAGATCATGCCGACCAGCCCGCGTGCCGACCGGTTGTGCTCGATCTGGAGAGCCAGCGTCGACTTCCCGCAGTCCATCGTTCCGGAGAAGAACACCAGCTCGGGCATGGGAGGACGGGAACCTTTCGGCAGGGGACGGCGGGCCGGATCAGGAGCGTACTTCGAGCAGGGGGACGAGTTGCTCGGCAGGGGTCATGGAGCCGTGGTTGCCGACCATCGCCGACTCGCGCGGTTCCCTCTCGGAGGCGATCAGCAGGACGTCGTCCCGCGCGGCGGCGACCACGTCGCCGATGCGGTGCACCACGCGGTCGTCGATCGCGGGCCCGAACCAGCCGGACGCGATCGCCTCGTCGCGCGAGGCCACCCAGAACTGCTCGCCGAGCACCTCGCGCCAGCAGGTCAGTACGTCGTCCATCGCGCCGGGGACGGCGTACACGTGCCGGGCGCGGCCCTCACCGCCGAGGAGGGCGACGCCCGCCTTCAGCTCCCAGTCCTCGTCGAAGTCGATGCGGTGCCGCTCGTCGAAGGGGACGTCGATCATGCCGTGGTCGGCGGTGACGTAGAGGGCGCTGCGCGGGGGCAGCTGCTCCGCCAGGCGCTGCACGAGCCGGTCGACGTGGGCCAGCTGGCCGCGCCAGGTGTCGGAGTCGACGCCGAAGCGGTGGCCCGCGCCGTCCACCTCGGCGTAGTACGTGTAGACGAGGGCGCGGTCGGCGCTCGCGAGCTGGGCGGCGGCGAGGTCCATGCGGTCCTCGCCGGAGAGCCGTCCGTGGAAGGCGCCGCCGCTGAGCGCGACCTTGGTCAACGGAGTGTTGGCGAAGGTCGGCGAGGACACCTGGGCGGCGTGCACCCCCGCGCGGTGGGCCAGCTCGAAGACGGTGGGGTACGGC
>KL568537.1:74300-74745 GCA_000715605.1 Streptomyces speibonae
GGTCCAGGGCTGCCAGCGCAGCTGGTTCATCAGCTCGCCGGTGTCCGGGTTGCGCACGGTGTAGCCGGGCAGGCCGTGGGCGCCGGGTGGCAGTCCGGTGCCGACGGAGGCGAGGGAGGTCGCGGTGGTGGCCGGGAAGCCCGCGGTGATCGGGCGGCCCGTGCCGCCGCGCGAGCTGGCGAGCAGCGAGGTCAGGAACGGGGCGTCCTCGGGGTGCGCGCGCAGCTGCTCCCAGCCGAGACCGTCGATCAGGAACACGCAGTTCCGGTCGGCGGGGGTCAGCTCGGGGATGCCGGCGGTCGCGCCGGGGACGCCGAGACCGGCCGCGAGGGTGGGCAGCAGGTCGGCGAGCGAGCCGGTGCCGTACTCGGGTACCGGGGCGGAGTCCAGGGGGAGGGGTTCCGGGTGGGAGTCCCAGACGGCCGGCTGCACCATCAGCGGCCGG
>KL568537.1:74954-80218 GCA_000715605.1 Streptomyces speibonae
GAGATGTGTATAAGAGACAGGAGAGGGCCTGCGCGAAGGCGAGCGCCTGGCGCACCGTCTCCGGCCCGTCACCGGCCTCGCTGACGCGCAGACTCAGGTCGTCGGCCGTCGAGCTGCCCGTGTAGCCGTGGTCGGCCTCGCAGTTGGGGTCGCCGCAGGCGGCCGGCTCCAGGTCGATGCGGGAGACGGCACCCCAGCCGATGGTGAGCACGATCTCGCGCGGCAGCGTGCCCGGGCTGTACGACTCCGGGTTCGCGACCACGCGGCTGACCACGATCGACGAGATGCGGCCGAGCTTGACCGACTCGGTGGAGGTGGTGGCGTACGGCGTCGGGGATGTGCTGTCCGCGGCCTGCTCGTCGGTGTGGCTGACGATGAAGCGGTTGCCGGTGAGGACGAGCACGGTGACGTGCCGCCGCACCTCGTTCTGGTCGAACGTCGTCTCCTGGTGGACCAGATACGACCGGACGGGCTCGCCGCCCACGGCGGCCTCCACCGCCTCGGCCACGAGGGCCGGGTAGTAGCCGCTGCGCTCGATCGCCGCCCGCAGCCCCTGGGTCGTCGTACTGGTCTTGGCCATGACGCCCATCCTACGGGTGACCGGTGACTGCCAGGCACCGCTCGGCGTGGTCCGCTCCCCGGGCGTCCTCAGTAGGCCGGGAGGGTCCGCGGGCCGAGGTCGTCGCGGGCGGGCGGCGGGGCCAGGCGCACGGAGGCGCCGAGGACGCTCACGCCGTGCGGGGCGACGACGACGGGTTCCAGGGTGACCGCGACGACCTCGGGGTGGTCGTGGACCAGCCGCGACACTCTCAGCGTCAGTTCCTCCAGGGCGGCGGTGTCGACGGGGTCCGAGCCGCGCCAGCCGAACAGGAGCGGGGCGGTCCGGATCGATCGCACCAGGGAGGCCGCGTCGCGGTCGGTGACCGGGATGAGGCGGTGCGCCATGTCCCCGAGGAGCTGCGAGGGGGGCCCGGCCAGGCCGAAGGAGAGCACCGCACCGGCGGCGGGGTCGATGACCGCGCGTACCAGGGTGTCCACGCCGCGCGGTGCCATGCTCTGCACCACGGGGCGCAGCTCCGCCGGTGCGCCGAACAGCTCGGTCAACTCGGTGTACGCCCGGCGCAGTTGTTCCTCGTCCATCAGGTCCAGGCGGACGCCGCCCAGGTCGGCGCGGTGCCTGAGGTGCGGGGCGGTCGCCTTGAGGGCCACGGGGTAGCCGAGGCCGCGGGCGGCCTCGGCGGCGGTGTCGGGGGTGGGCGCGGGCAGCGCGCGGTGCACGGGGATGCCGTACATGCCGAGCAGGTCGCAGGTCTCCTCGGCGCCGAGGGTGAGCCCCTGCCCGCGCGCGAGCAGCCCGTCGATGAGCGCGGCGGCGCCCCTCTCGTCGATGTCGTCGTACTCCGGCACCTTCCCGGGCTCGGCGGCCTCCCGTCGCCACCGCGCGTACGCCACGACCTGCGCCAGCGCCCGCACGGCCCGCTCGGAGGCGGGGTAGGCGGGGATGAGGTGGGCCCCTTCGGGGGGCACGCCGGGAGCGAGCGGGTCGGCGTCGGCCGCGGGGGCTGCCGCACCGGGGGCGCGGGGCGCCGGGTCGGGCGACGCGGGGGCGCGGGCGCCCGCGGGTGACGTGGGGGCCCCGGAGACCGTGCCGTGTCCGGCCTGCGGACCGGCCGCGCCGCCCGTCGCCCGGGAGGACGTTCCCGCGGTCGCTTCCGCACCGCCCGGCGTCCGGGAGGCCGCGCCGTCACCGGCACGCGTACCCGCGTCCGCCGGCGCGCCTCCCGCAGCCCCGGAAGCCGTGCCCGCGTCCGCTTCCGCACCGTCCGGGATCCGAGAGGTCGCGCCGTCACCGGCACGCGTGTCCGCGTCCGCCGGCGCGCCGTCCGCGGTGCGGGAAGCCCCGCCCACGGGAGGTTCCGCGCCGTTCGGCGTCCCGGTTCCTGCCGCGCCGTGCGTCGTCGGCCCGGAGGGTGTGTCGTGGCCGCTCCGCGTGCTGGACGCGCGCGGGGGTGCGGTCGCGCTCGGCTGTGGTTTCCGGTGTTCGTTCCCTTGCGGTGCGGCGTTCGCCGTGGTGCGTGCGGGGTCCGGGCCCGCCTGGGACGGCGCGGGGCCGGGTGTCGGCTGGGGAGCCGTGCTGGTCGCGGCCGACAGGGCCGCCGCGAGGCCGCCGAGCTCGACGTGGACGACGAGGACCGGCTTGCTGGGGGCCGCGGCCGCGGCCGAGCGCAGGGCCTCCGCCAGGGCCGCGTCGCCGACCGAGCCCTCCCCCACCGCCGGTATCGCGGTCACCACGACCGCGTCGTTCGCGTCGTCGGCGAGCGCGTGCGAGAGCGCCGCGTGGAAGTCCGCCGCTGACGCCGCCGTGGTCAGGTCACGCGGACGGTGCGGGCGCAGGCCCTCGGCGAGGCAGGCGTCGTAGGTGAGCAGGCCCAGGGACTCGGAGTTGCCGAGGATCGCCACGCGGGGTCCGCCCGGCAGCGGCTGGCGGGCGAGCAGCAGCCCCGTGTCGACCAGCTCGGTGATGGTGTCCACGTGGATCACCCCGGCCTGCCGCAGCAGCGCGGACACCGTTTCGTGGGGCAGCCGGGTGGCCCGTACGGCGTGCCCCCGGGGCCCGGCGCCGTGGCGGGCGCCCTGGACCACGACCAGGGGCTTCGCGGCCGCGGTCCGGCGGGCGAGGCGGGTGAACTTGCGGGGGTTGCCGATGGATTCCAGGTACATCAGGACGACGTCGGTGTCGGGATCCTCGTACCAGTACTGCAGGACGTCGTTGCCGGAGACGTCCGCGCGGTTGCCCGAGGAGACGAAGGTGGAGACGCCCGTGACCCCGGTGACGCCGCCGCCGCGCCGGTGCAGCCGGGACAGCAGGGCGACGCCGATCGCGCCGGACTGGGCGAACAGACCGATGCGGCCCGCGCGGGGCGGCTCCGGCGCGAGCGAGGCGTTCAGCCGCACGTCGGGGGCCGTGTTGATGATGCCGAACGCGTTCGGTCCGATGATCCGCATGCCGTACGAACGAGCCTGCCGGACGAGGGCACGCTGGCGTTCGCGGCCGTCGGGGCCGGACTCGGCGTAGCCGGCCGAGACGACGACGAGCCCTTGCACTCCGTGCTCACCGCACTCGGTGACGACCTCGGGGACGTGCTCGGCGGGCACCGCGACGACCGCGAGGTCGACGGGTCCGTCGATCTCGCGGACGGAGCGGTACGCGGCCACCCCGTCCAGTTCCTTCATGTCCGGTGCGAACGCCTTGTTCACCGCGTGGAGCCGGCCGGTGTACCCGGCGTCGCGGATGTTGTCGAGGACGCTGCGTCCCACCCCGCCGGGCGTGCGTCCGGCGCCGACGACGGCCACCGAGCCGGGCGCGAGCAGCCGCTGCACGGAACGCGCCTCCGCGCGCTGCTCGCGCGCGTACTGCACGGCCATGGACCGGTCCGTGGGCTCGAGGTCGAGCTCCAGGCGGACGACTCCGTCCTCGAAGCTGCGCTTCTGGGTGTACCCGGCGTCGGTGAACACCTTGATCATCTTGGTGTTGGCGGGCAGCACCTCCGCCGCGAACCGGCGGATCCCGCGCTCCCGCGCGACGGCCCCGATGTGTTCGAGCAGCGCGGAGGCGACGCCCCGTCCCTGGTGGGCGTCCTGCACCAGGAAGGCGACCTCCGCCTCGTCGGCCGGGCCGGACGCGGGCGCTCCGTCGGTGCCGATGCGGTCGTAGCGTACGGTGGCGATGAACTCGCCGCCGATGGTGGCCGCGAGTCCCACCCGGTCCACGAAGTCGTGGTGTGTGAAGCGGTGGACGTCCTTGGCGGACAGGCGCGGGTAGGGCGCGAAGAAGCGGTAGTACTTCGACTCGTCCGAGACCTGCTCGTAGAAGCTGACCAGGCGCTCGGCGTCGTCGACGGTGATGGGGCGGATGCGCGCGGTGCCGCCGTCGCGCAGCACCACGTCGGCCTCCCAGTGGGCGGGATACTCGTGCCGGTCCGACGAGGTCTGCATGGGCCCCAGAGTACGGCTCGCGTACGACAACGGCGCGAGGCACTCTGTGGTGGACGACAGCCGGACCGAGGCCGCGGTCCGGCTGTCACCGGGAGCGCGCACGGGTGCCGCTCCGGGCATGCTTCACGATGTGGGAAACTGGTCTAGACAACCCTGAACACCGAAGGGCAGCAACACATGGCTGAGCGCCGCGTCAACGTCGGCTGGGCCGAGGGTCTCCACGCCCGCCCCGCCTCCATCTTCGTCCGAGCCGCCACGGCCGCAGGCGTCCCGGTGACCATCGCCAAGGCCGGGGGCACCCCCGTCAACGCGGCCTCCATGCTCGCCGTGCTCGGCCTGGGCGCCCAGGGCGGCGAGGAGATCGTCCTCGCGTCGGACGCGGAAGGGGCGGACGCCGCCCTGGACCGTCTGGCGAAGCTGGTCTCCGAGGGGCTCGAGGAGCTTCCGGAGACCGTCTGAATCGCGCTGAATGGCGCAGGCGGCGCGGACCCCGCTCCGCGCGGCCGCACGGCGCATTACGCGCTGCACGGAAAGGCCCGCCCGGGATACACCGGGCGGGCCTTTCCGCATTCCCGTTCCCCCTTTTGCGGGCAGCAGAAAAAGCCCCCCGAGAATTGCGCTCTCTTTGTATACGGCACCCGTGTTAAGGGCGAAGACTCGGCATGTTTACGGGATGTTGCGAGGTCCTCACACGCTCCGTGCGGCCGGCCCGGTCGGTTCCGGAGCCGAACCGCAGGCGGTACCCCGCGCTCGCGCGCTCGGTGTGCAGCGCCGTGACGGCCCGCGCGCGGTCGCCGTCGCCGCGCGCCACGGCGTCCACGATCGCGCCGTGCTCCGCCCAGTACTCGACCGGGTCGGCCGGACCGTCGGTGGTGTACATCCAGGTGATCTTGTGCCGCAGCTGGGTCAGCATCGACGTCAGCGCCGCGCTCCCGGAGGCCTGGGCGAGCGTCTCGTGGAACCAGCCGCTCAGGGACCGCAGGTCGTCGCTGTTGCCCTGACGGGCCCGTTCCTGCCCGAGCCTGACCAGTCCGCGCAGCACCTTGAGATGTGCCTCGGTGCGGCGCTGGGCCGCGCGGGCGGCGCCGAGCGGCTCGAGCAGGGTGCGCATCTCCAGCAGATCGGCGGCCTCCTGCTCGGTCGGTTCGGCGACGCACGCGCCCGCGTGCCGGCGGGTGACCACGAAGCCCTCGGCCTCCAGGGTGCGCAGCGCCTCGCGGACGGGGACGCGGGAGACGCCGTAGCGGCGGGCGAGGAGTTCCTCGGTC
>KL568537.1:80416-81016 GCA_000715605.1 Streptomyces speibonae
GCTCATGGACACCCGCGACGATGTCGTCCCGGATCGCCGTGCACACCGAGTGCGCGGGAATACGCATGACCGACCTCCGGCTTAATCCCCGTGAAACGCCGACGAATGACGTCCGTTCCGTGACTCTATTGCAACCGGCCGGAATTTCCGACGGCAGCCGGGAATCCACACATATTTTTTGGACAGCAGGCGCCTCCGAAACGCCGAAAGCCCCGGCCGGGGAGCCGGGGCCTCTCAGGGCGCGCGTGTCTCAGAGGTTCACGCCGTGCCCGCGGAGGTAGGCGACGGGATCGAGGTCGGAGCCGTACTCGGCGGTGGTACGGGCCTCGAAGCTGTCTCTTGCGCCCGTGACGTTGCCGGTGGCGCCGGAGAGGCCGATCTGCTGGCCCGCGGCGACCTGCTGCCCCACCGAGACGGAGACGGACGACAGGTGGCCGTACTGCGTGAACGTGCCGTCGTTCATCTTGATGACGACCTGGTTGCCGTACGCGCCGCCCCAGCCGGCCTCGACGACGGTGCCGACGCCGACCGACTGGACGGGCGTGCCGCTCGCGGCGTGGAAGTCGATGCCGGTGTGGGTGCCGGACGACCAGACGGCGC
>KL568537.1:81218-81665 GCA_000715605.1 Streptomyces speibonae
CCGCCGCTCCCGTAGGCGGTCGAGACGTAGGAGCCGGGGATCGGGGAGACGAAGGTGTTGAGGCGCTTGCGCTCCGCCTCACGCGCGGCGCGCTCCTTCTCCGCGCGGGCCTTCTCGGCCTCCTCGGCCGCCTTCTCGCGGGCGGCCTGCTCGGCGGCCTTGCGCGCGGCGGTCTCGGCCGCCTCACGCGCGGCCTCGTGCTGGGCGGCGGCCTGGGCGTCGATCCGGTCGGCGACCGCGTCGCCCAGGGTGACGACGGGAGTGAGGCCGGTCTGCGCCGCGGCGGGTTCGGCGGCGAGCGCGGGGGCCGCGAGGGAGCCGACGACTCCACCGCCGGCGAGGGCCGCGACGCCCGCCACGCGGGCGGTGCCGCGCTGCGTCCGGCTGGGACGACGATGCTTCCCCGGGGCGCGGGTGAACGCCATGTACAGCTGGTCCTTTCCTTCC
>KL568537.1:81870-82817 GCA_000715605.1 Streptomyces speibonae
AGCAGGAAGGTCTCCTACGGACCCCCTCGCGGTACGCGCGGGCGCCCGATTCACCCCAGGGACTGCGTGTGGGTCCCCGGCTCCCCTGGCTCGCGCCGTACGGGGACTCGGCGATGGCTGTCCGCTGCCGCGGATGCGGCGCACTGCCCGACGAACAGCCCGCACGAAGCTATGCGGGACATCTCCCAACGCCCAAACGAATCCGGGTTTTTGTAGCGCATCCCACAGGGCAGACAGGCAACCTCCACCTCAATTCGGGCATAAGAGGGCCCTGGTGACGTTCGCGTCACCAGGGCCCACGCGCGCGTGCCGGCCGGCGGCCGCCTACTCGGCGGTCACGACGGTGACTTCACCGATCCCGAGGGCCTCCACCGGCGCCTTGATCTGCGCCGCGTCACCGACCAGGACGGTCACCAGGCGGTCCACCGGGAAGGCGCTGACGACCGCCGCGGTGGCCTCCACGGTGCCCGTGGCGGCCAACTGCCGGTACAGGTCGGCCTGGTAGTGGTCCGGCAGGTGCTGCTCGACCTGGTCGGCCAGGGTGCCGGCGACGGCCGCGGCGGTCTCGTACTTGAGCGGCGCCACCCCCACCAGGTTCTGCACGGCGACGTCGCGTTCGGCGTCGGTGAGCCCGTCCGCGGCGAGCGTGCGCAGCACCTTCCACAGGTCGTCCAGGGCGGGACCGGTGTTCGGCGTGTCGACGGAGCCGCTGATGGCCAGCATCGCCGCGCCCGAGCCGTCGGGGGCGGACCTGAGGACCTGTCCGAACGCCCGCACACCGTAGGTGTAGCCCTTCTCCTCGCGCAGCACGCGGTCCAGGCGGGAGGTGAGGGTGCCGCCGAGGCAGTACGTGCCGAGCACCTGGGCGGGCCACACCCGGTCGTGGCGGTCGGGGCCGATCCGGCCGATCAGCAGCTGTGTCTGGACGGCACCGGGACGGTCCACGA
>KL568537.1:83081-83337 GCA_000715605.1 Streptomyces speibonae
GCCCGGGGAGCCGGTCCAGGCGCCGATCGTGTCGCCGAGCAGCGCGTCCAGGTCGACGCCGGCGAGGTCGCCGACGACCACGACGGTGGCCGTGGCGGGGCGGACGTGGCTCTCGTAGAAGGCGCGCACGGCCGCGGAGTCGATGCCGGCGACCGTCTCCTCGGTGCCCTGGCGCGGGCGCGACATGCGCGAGCTCGCCGGGAAGAGCTCCTTGGACCTGTCTCTTATACACATCTCTGAGCGGGCTGGCAAGGCA
>KL568537.1:83591-86343 GCA_000715605.1 Streptomyces speibonae
CCGCTCGACCTCGCTGTCGGCGAACGCGGGCGCCCTCAGGGCGTCGGCGAGCAGCCCGAGCCCCTTGGGCAGCCGCGAGGCGGGGACCTCCAGGCTGAGTCGGACGCCGGGGTGGTCGGCGTGCGCGTCCAGGGTGGCGCCGCAGCGCTCCAGTTCGGCGGCGAACTCCTCGGCGGAGTGCTTGTCGGTGCCCTCGGAAAAGGCGCGCGCCATGATCGTGGCGACGCCGTCGAGCCCCGCCGGCTCGGCCTCCAGGGGTGCGTCGAGCAGCACCTCGACGGCGACGACCTGCTGGCCGGGGCGGTCGCAGCGCAGGACGGTGACGCCGTTGTCGAGCCGGCCGCGCTCCGGGGCCGGGAAGGCCCAGGGCTTGGCGTCGCCCGGCTGCGGCTGGGGGTGGAAGTCCATCGTGGCGAGCTCGGTCACTTCGCCGCCTCCTCGTTCTCGTCGGTGCCGGCGGCCGCGGCGGCTTCCTCGGTGTCCTCGTCCTCCGGGGCGACGGGCTCGTAGACGAGCACCGCGCGGTTGTCGGGGCGCAGGCGGCTCTTGGCGACCTCCTGCACCTCCTCCGCCGTCACCTCGAGGACGCGCTGGACGGCGGTCAGGGCGAGCTGCGGGTCGCCGAACAGGACGGCGTACCGGCACAGTTCGTCGGCGCGGCCCGCGACCGTGCCGAGCCGGTCGAGCCCTTCGCGCTCCAACTGGGCCTGCGCGCGTTCCATCTCCTCCGCCGTGGGGCCCTGATCGGCGAACCGGGCGAGCTCCTCGTCGATGGCCGCCTCGATGACCGGCACCTCCACGTCGCCGGAGGTCTTCACGTCCAGCCAGCCCAGGGAGGGGGCCCCGGCCAGCCGCAGCAGACCGAACCCGGCGGCCACGGCGGTGCGGTCGCGCCGTACCAGCCGGTTGTAGAGCCGCGAGGACTCGCCGCCGCCGAGGATCGTGAGCGCCAGGTCCACGGCGTCGCACGCGCGCGTGCCGTCCTCCGGCAGCCGGTAGGCGGCCATCAGCGCCCGCGCGGGGACCTCCTCCTCCACGACCTCACGCAGCTGCTCGCCGATGACGTCGGGCAGCGAGCCGTCGCGCGGGGCGGGCTTGCCGTCGTGGGACGGGATGGAGCCGAAGTACTTCTCGATCCAGGCGAGGGTCTGCTCCGGGTCGATGTCCCCGACGACGGACAGCACGGCGTTGTTCGGCGCGTAGTAGGTGCGGAAGAACGCGCGGGCGTCCTCCAGGGTGGCCGCGTCCAGGTCCGCCATCGAGCCGATCGGCGTGTGGTGGTACGGGTGGCCCTCCGGGTAGGCGAGCGCGGTGAGTTTCTCGAAGGCCGTGCCGTAGGGGACGTTGTCGTAGCGCTGGCGGCGCTCGTTCTTGACGACGTCGCGCTGGTTCTCCATGGACTCGTCGTCCAGAGCGGTCAGCAGGGAGCCCATCCGGTCGGCCTCGAGCCAGAGGGCGAGCTCCAGCTGGTGGGCGGGCATGGTCTCGAAGTAGTTGGTGCGCTCGAAGCTGGTGGTGCCGTTGAGGGAGCCGCCGGCGCCCTGCACCAGCTCGAAGTGACCGTTGCCCTTCACCTGGGCGGAGCCCTGGAACATCAAGTGCTCGAAAAGGTGAGCCAGACCGGTACGCCCCTTGACTTCGTGGCGCGAACCGACGTCGTACCAGAGGCACACCGCCGCGACCGGGGTCAGGTGGTCCTCGGAGAGCACCACGCGCAGGCCGTTGGCCAGGCGGTGCTCGGTCGCTGTCAGGCCGCCGGAGCCTGCCTGGTCTGTGGCCGTGTGACCCATGGGCATGTACGTCCCTTCGATCGCGGAGGCGGGTCGTCGAATCCGCCGTTTCTGCCGGTCCTGCCACTGTATGCAAGCGCGCGGACGACCGGCGAAGTTCCCGGGCGGGCGGGGATACGCCGAGAGCGAGAATGCCCGGGAGGCCTGCCCGCTCGGGCGCGCGACCGGTGCGGGTGGGCAGGGGGCGACCGGGGGGTGTCTCCCGCTCGCGCGAGGCCGGGAGCGGGGAGGCACGCACACCGCGTGCGCGAACCCGGTGGTAACCCCCGCCGGCCTGGTTCCCCGGGCGCCCCCGCGCGGAGCGCGGCGCGCCCGTCCGCGTACTCTGCTCGCGCCGCCGCACCGCACCGGACGGACCGGCCGGACCCGGGTCCTGGTCCCGTCTGTCAGTGCGACGGTCCACAATGGTCCGCGTCAGATCCGTCCCACGCTCAGCAAGGAGCCGGCAGCGATGGCCCGCCGCAGCACGAAGACCCCGCCGCCCGACGACCCGTACGAGGAGAAGATCCTCGACATCGACGTCGTCGACGAGATGCAGGGCTCCTTCCTCGAGTACGCCTACTCGGTCATCTACTCCCGCGCCCTGCCGGACGCGCGCGACGGCCTCAAGCCGGTGCACCGCCGCATCGTCTACCAGATGAACGAGATGGGTTTGCGGCCCGAGCGCGGCTACGTGAAGTGCGCCCGTGTCGTCGGCGAGGTCATGGGCAAGCTGCACCCCCACGGCGACGCGTCGATCTACGACGCCCTCGTGCGCATGGCCCAGTCGTTCTCCATGCGCGTCCCGCTCGTCGACGGCCACGGCAACTTCGGCTCGCTGGGCAACGACGACCCGCCCGCCGCCATGCGGTACACCGAGTGCCGGATGGCCGAGGCCACCGGTCTGATGACCGAGTCGATCGACGAGGACACGGTCGACTTCGCGCCCAACTACGACGGCCAGGAGCAGGAACCGGTGGCGC
>KL568537.1:86499-88503 GCA_000715605.1 Streptomyces speibonae
GGACACGGTCGACTTCGCGCCCAACTACGACGGCCAGGAGCAGGAACCGGTGGCGCTGCCCGCCGCGTTCCCGAACCTCCTGGTGAACGGCGCCTCGGGCATCGCGGTCGGCATGGCCACCAACATGCCGCCGCACAACCTGCGCGAGGTCATCGCCGCCGCGCGGCACCTGATCAGGTACCCGAACGCCGACCTCGACGCACTGATGAAGCACGTCCCGGGCCCCGACCTGCCCACCGGCGGACGGATCGTCGGACTCTCCGGCATCCGCGACGCGTACCAGACGGGCCGCGGCACGTTCAAGATCCGCGCGACGCCACGGTGGAGGACGTGACGGCGCGCCGCAAGGGCCTGGTCGTCACGGAGCTGCCCTTCACGGTCGGCCCGGAGAAGGTGATCGCCAAGATCAAGGACCTGGTCGGCTCGAAGAAGCTCCAGGGCATCGCCGACGTCAAGGACCTCACCGACCGTGAGCACGGTCTGCGCCTGGTCATCGAGATCAAGAACGGCTTCGTGCCCGAGGCGGTGCTGGAGCAGCTGTACAAGCTGACGCCGATGGAGGAGTCCTTCGGCATCAACAACGTGGCCCTGGTGGACGGCCAGCCGCTCACGCTCGGCCTCAAGGAGCTGCTGGAGGTCTACCTCGACCACCGGTTCACCGTCGTGCGCCGGCGTTCGGAGTTCCGCCGCGGCAAGAAGCGCGACCGTCTCCACCTGGTCGAGGGCCTGCTCACGGCGCTGGTGGACATCGACGAGGTCATCCGCCTCATCCGCTCCAGCGAGAACTCCGCGCAGGCCAAGGAGCGGCTGATGGACCGCTTCTCGCTCAGCGACGTCCAGACCCAGTACATCCTCGACACGCCGCTGCGCCGCCTGACCAAGTACGACCGGATCGAGCTGGAGGCCGAGAAGGACCGGCTGAACGCGGAGATCGAGGAGCTGACCCGGATCCTGGACTCGGACGCCGAGCTGCGCAAGCTGGTCTCCGCCGAACTAGCCGCGGTGGCCAAGAAGTTCGGCAACGACCGGCGTACGCTGCTGCTGGAGACGGGCGCCGCCCCGGCCGCCGCGGTGCCGCTGCAGGTGGCGGACGACCCGTGCCGGGTGCTGCTGTCGTCCACGGGGCTGCTGGCCCGTACGGCCAACGACGAGCCGTTCGGCGACACCTCCGGCGCCAAGCGGGTCAAGCACGACGTCATCGTCTCGGCGGTCCCGGCGACGGCACGCGGTGAGATCGGCGTCGTCACCTCGGCCGGCCGCCTGCTCCGGCTGAACGTCGTGGACCTGCCGCAGCTCCCCGAGACGATGGCGACGCCGAACCTGTCGGGCGGAGCTCCCCTCGCCGAGTTCGTCTCCCTGGAGGACGACGAGGACGTGGTGTGCCTGACGACCCTGGACGAGTCGTCGCCCGGTCTCGCGCTCGGCACGGAACAGGGTGTCGTCAAGCGCGTGGTGCCCGACTACCCCTCCAACAAGGAGGAGCTGGAGGTCATCACGCTCAGGGAGGGCGACCGGATCGTCGGCGCGGTCGAGCTGCGCACGGGCGAGGAGGACCTGGTCTTCATCAGCGACGACGCCCAGCTGCTGCGTTTCCCGGCGGCCCAGGTCCGTCCGCAGGGCCGCCCCGCGGGCGGTGTGGCGGGCATCAAGCTCTCCTCGGGGGCGAAGGTCATCAGCTTCACGGCGGTCGATCCGGCGGTGGACGCGGTGGTGTTCACGGTCGCGGGCTCGCGCGGGACGCTGGACGACTCGGTCCAGACGACGGCCAAACTCACCCCGTTCGACCAGTACCCGCGCAAGGGCCGGGCCACCGGCGGTGTGCGCTGCCAGCGGTTCCTGAAGGGCGAGGACTGCCTGTCGCTGGCCTGGGCGGGCCCGGCCCCGGCCCGCGCCGCGCAGAAGAACGGAGCGGCGGTGTCCCTCCCGGAGCCCGACCCGCGCCGCGACGGTTCGGGCGTCTCCCTGGCGAAGACGGTGTCGGTGGTGGCGGGCCCGGTCTGAGCC
>KL568537.1:88739-89453 GCA_000715605.1 Streptomyces speibonae
GGCGCCCGCTGAGGGTGCCTAGGCCGCCGGGTCCTCCTCCGTCTCCCGCACATAGCGCAGCACGCCCCACATGCCCTGCTCGTCGGCGTGTGGGGCGCCGTCGCTCACGCACGCCTCCAACTCCGCGCGCAGGGCGGCGGCGTCGAGGTCCGTCCCGATGAGAACGAGCTGCGTGAGCCGCTGGGTCCCGGCCGGCCAGGGCGCGGGGTAGAACCGCAGGAACCGCCCCACGGCGTGCACGGCGTACCGGTTGCGGGTGTCGTACAGCCCGAAGTCGACGTATCCCTTGATCCGGTAGAGCCCCGCGGGCCTGCTGTCCAGGAACCGGATCAGCCGCCGCGGGTCCAGCGGACGCTCGGAGACGAACGAGAGGCTGTCGTAGGCGGCGTGCAGATGCCCGGTGTGGTCGTGGCCGTCGCGGTGCAGGTCGTCGAAGGACAGCTGCCCGACGCGCTCCTCGGCAGGACGGCAGTCGAAGAGGAACTCGGGATCGACCCGGCCGTGCGTGGCGGGCACCACGGCGGCGCGGTCGACCAGTGACCGCACCAGGCGCAGCACCCGCGCCCCGTCCGTGACCCGGTCGGTCTTGTTGACGACGACCAGATCGGCGAGGGCGAGGTGCCGGTCGATCTCCGGGTGCCTGGCCCGGGTGTCGTCGAACTCGGCGGCGTCCACGACCTCGACGAGTCCGCCTGTCTCTTATACACATCTCTG
>KL568537.1:89675-91991 GCA_000715605.1 Streptomyces speibonae
GAGGTACGCGTCGAGTTCGCTGCCGTCGACGGCGCAGCACAGGCAGCCGTTGCCGAGCGACACGGTCGAGTCGCCGAGTGCCCCGGCGACGGCCATGGCGTCGATCTCGATGTCGCCGAAGTCGTTGACGACGGCCCCGATGCGGCTGCCGCCGCTGCGGTGGAGGAGGTGGTTGAGCAGGGTGGTCTTCCCCGAGCCGAGGAATCCGGCCAGCACCACGACCGGAATTTGCCCTCCGCCGCTCCGCACCACCACGCGACCCCTTTCACACCTGTGCGCACACCGGCTCACCGACGGCGTACGCACCGAAGATTGACTGACGAAACAGGATACGAGCGACAGGAACGGCGGCGAAGTGAACGATTGTTAGCAGCATCTGCGGGGCAGACGTTGGGCAAGGCGCCGGTTTGTGCGACCCTCGCTTCCCTCCGTGCGCCTCCTCTCCGCCTTCCCGCCGATCAGAGCCGCTCGGCACCCTGGAAGACGGCACGCGCCGCCCACCGCTCGCCGGTTCCCTGCAGTCGACCCGCACCCCGACGACCGGCGGACGGCGGCCTGATCGGGGGTATTTGACATGGGCACACGGAACAGCGGGACGCGGGGGCTCCGCACCACGGTCGCCACCTGCCTGGGCGTGGTGGCGGGCGCCTGCGCCGTCATGGCGACACAGCGGCACAGCCTCGACGCGCTCGACGAGCGTCTGAGGCACCTGGAGAAGCAGGCGCGCAATCAGCAGCAGGCCAACCTGGCCATGCAGCAGCGCCAGCACTGGGAGTTGCTGAGCAAGGCGATCGACGACCCCGATCTCGCCGAGGTGCTGGACACCTACGAGGTGCCGGTCGACGCGCGGAAGCGCCGCCAGTACCTCTTCGCCAACGCCCTCTACACCAACCTGCTGTGCTACCACCGCATCGGCAACCTCACCCGGGACGAGTTCTTCAAGTACGCCCGGGGCGTCTTCCAGAACCCGATCGTCAGGGACTACTGGTACGCGACCCGGCAGCAGCGCGCGAGCATCAAGGGGACGGAAGAGGCCGCGCTGGGCCAGCTGATCGACGACCTGCTGCTGCAACTCGACGAGTCCGACACCGAGGAGTGGTGGGTCGTCGGGGACCCGCCCGCCGACACCTGATCCGACGAGCGGGCCCACCCCGCGCGACTAGGCGTCGGGGATGTCCGCCTTCGCCTTGATCAGGGTCTCCCGGGTGATCACGACGATGCGTTCGTAGTCGGCGCGGGCGGCGTCCTCGGGCAGTTGCGACTCCAGCGAATCAGTGGCATCCGTACCGATGACGGCGAAGTTGCCGTCGGCCAGCTCGAAGAGGTCGGGGCACGTGGCACCACCGGCACTGCCTCGGTGGCGCGGAGCGACCCCCAGGCGGCGAATGATCTGACTCACTGTTGAATTTCCTCTGCTCTCAAGGCGCGAGCGCCTACGCCCGCTGCGGCGCCATGGTGGCAGGTCGTGAGCCGCTCCGGGCACGACGGCACGCTCAAACCCCAACGGACACAACGCCCCAGCGGCTCTTCTATCACCCGTGAGGGTGTCTCCACGCGGCGGCCGACGATACGTCCGCAAGAGTCGGGAAGACCCCGAAGAATCGATCATGTGGTCATGCCCGGCACCTGCGCGGCGTTCACGCGGGCACCGCCACCGGCGCTCCCTCCCCCACGTACCGGGCCGCCGGCCTGATGATCTTCGGGTCCTCCGCCTGCTCCAGGATGTTGGCACTCCACCCGACCGCCCGCGCGGCCGCGAACGTGGGGGTGAACATCTCGCGCGGGATGCCGCAGAGTTCCATGACGACGCCGGCGTAGTACTCCACGTTGGTGTGCAGGGCCCGGCCGGGCTTCAACTCCGCCAGGATCGCCTCCACGTGGCGTTCGACCTCCACCGCGAAGTCCACCCGGGGTCCGCCGAACCGCTGGGCCACCTCGCGCAGCATCCGCGAGCGGGGGTCCTCCGTGCGGTAGACCGCATGGCCGAAGCCCATGATCCGCTCGCCCGCGCGCACATGCTCCCGGACCCAGGAGTCGATGCGCTCCGGCGTCCCGATCGCGTCCAGCGTGTCCAGCGCCCGGCTCGGCGCGCCCCCGTGCAGCGGGCCGGACAGCGCCGCCACCGCGCCCGCCAGGCACGCCGCCACGTCCGCACCGGTCGACGCGATGACCCGTGCCGTGAAGGTCGACGCGTTGAAGCCGTGATCAATGGTGGAGATCAGGTACTGCTCGATGGCCCGCACCCGCTCGGCGTCCGGTTCGGCGCCCGTCAGCATGTAGAGGTAGTTCGCCGCGTACGGCAGATCCTCCCGCGGC
>KL568537.1:92258-92446 GCA_000715605.1 Streptomyces speibonae
ATGTGTATAAGAGACAGGTACAGAGCCGTGAGCAGCGTGGGCACCGCCGCGGTGGCCGCGAGGGTGTCCCGCAGACGGCGGTCGGCATCGATGTCGTACACCGGCCGGAAGCCCTTGGCCGCGCCGAGCAACGACAGGGCCGTCCGCATCCCGGCGAGCGGGCCGGAGCGCTGTCTCTTATACACATC
>KL568537.1:92677-102446 GCA_000715605.1 Streptomyces speibonae
GGGCCGCCCGTACCGCGTCGGGCAGGCGCCGCAGTGCGGCGGTCTCGGCGGCGAAGCGCGCGGCCTGCCGCGCGTCGGGCAGTTCGCCGTGCACCAGCAGGTGCCACACGTCCTCGAAGCCGCGGGAGCGGGCCAGGTCGACGGCCGAGTACTGCCGGTAGTGGTAGAGGCCCTCGGTGCCCCGGACGTCGCCGATCCGGGTGTCCGTGACGACCACCCCCGCAAGCCCCTTCGGCACCTCGACGCGTGGGGCAACAGCCTCGTTGACAGACATGACTTCCTCCTTGAACTTGATTCGACTGTCCATCCTCGACACAAAGCTGTCAATATTGATTGAATCAATATTTCAGTTAGCTCAGTCCATGTGCGACAGGACGGATAGCGTGGCCCCATGCGCGATCAAGACCCCTCCCCCGGCGCCGCCGACCGGCGCCTGAGCACCAGGGAAGCCGCCGAACTGCTCGGGGTGAAACCGGAGACCGTGTACGCGTACGTGAGCCGCGGCCAGCTCAGCAGCCGCCGCACGCACGGGGGCCGCGGCAGCACCTTCGACGCCCGGGAGGTCGAGGCACTCGCGCGGCGCAACCGGCGGGAGAGCGCGGGCGGTCCGGGCGGCTCCGGCGGTGAGCTGTCCGTGCGGACCCGGCTCACCCTCATCGACAGCGACCGGTTCTACTTCCGCGGCGTCGACGCCGTCGAACTCGCCACCCGGCACAGCTACGAGGAGGTCGCCGAGTGGCTGTGGACCGGCCGCCTGAGCCCCGGGGCCGCGTTCGACCCGCCGGGGCCGCCCGTCGCGGTCGCCCGCCGTGCCGTGAAGGCGCTGCCCTCGCACGCCACTCCCACCGACCGCCTGCGCGTCGCGGCGACCGCCGCGGCGACCGCGGACCCGCTGCGCTTCGACCTGTCCGAGGACGCCGTCCTCGGCGCCGCCCGCGTCCTCATCCCGACCCTGGTCGCCGCGCTGCCCCCGCTCGGGTCCGGTCACCGCGACACCGGCCCGCTGGCCCACCGTCTCTGGCCCCGGCTCACCGGCCGGGAGGCCGACGAGGCACGGCTGCGGGTCCTCGACACGGCTCTGGCGCTCCTCGTCGACCACGACCTCGCCGCCTCCACCCTCGCCGTCCGCGTGGCGGCGTCCGCCCGCGCGCACGCCTACGCGGCCGTCTCGGCCGGGCTCGGCGTGCTGGAGGGCCCCCTGCACGGCGCGGCCAGCGGCCACGCGCACAGACTGCTGCTCGAGGTCCTGGACCAGGGCGACGCGGCCCCCGTCATCGCGGAGGAGCTGCGGGCCGGCCGCCGCGTCCCGGGGCTCGGCCACCGCCTGTACCCCGGCGAGGACCCGCGTGCGCGGGCGCTGTTCACCCTTCTGGAGGACATCCCGCAGGCCGCTCCCGCGCTGGCCGCCGCGCGCGACATCGTGGCCACCGCCGCACGCCGCACGCCGCTGCACGCCAACGTCGACCTGGCGCTCGCCGTCTTCACCGCGTCCTGCGGCATGCCGTCCTCCGCGGGCGAGACGATCTTCGCCGTCGCCCGTACGGCCGGATGGATCGCCCACGCGCTGGAGGAGTACGGCGAGCGCCCCCTGCGCATGCGCCCCAGCGGTCTCTACACGGGGCCGAAGCCGCCCCGGCCGCTGCCCGGGCAGGAGACGGGTGGGGCGGCACGGCACTCCTGAGAAAGTCAGGTTAGGCTCACCTGTGTGAGTAGCACGTGCTCAACCGTCTCCCGCCAGCTCGACGAGCCGGTCGCGGGAACCGCGGCCACCGCGAGGACCTGGCTGCTGCTGGAGCAGCCGGGCCCGTGGGGTGCCAAGGCGCTCACCTCGAGCCACCTCGATCCCGCGCTGGGCCGGGAACTGGAGACCGCCGCGCGCGGTACCGGGGTCCGGGTCGCGCTGATACGGCGCGCGGGGCGCCACGCGGACCGCCGGGTGCCCGCCGACCGCCAGGTGTACGCCGCCCACACCGTTCCGGGAAACGTGTGGCTGCGGGCGGCCACGATCACCGACCCCGCACGGCTGCTGGACCTCGACTTCGCCGCGCTGGGCCGGGGCGGGCCCGCGACCTTCGAGGCGGCGCTCGGCGGCGTTCCCCACGAGGGCGACCCGCTCGCGCTCGTGTGCACCAACGGCAGGCGCGACCGCTGCTGTGCCCTGCTCGGGCGGCCCCTGGCGGCCGAGCTCGCCGCCTCCGGGGTCGAGGGCGTCTGGGAGGTCACCCACCTCGGCGGCCACCGCTTCTCGCCCACGGTGCTCGTCCTGCCCTACGGCTACGCCTACGGCCGGGCCGAGGCGCACGCCGTCAAGGAGGTGCTGCACGGCGCGCAGGAGGGCCGGATCGTCGTCGAGGGGTGCCGGGGCGCCTCCGCGTGGGAGCGGCCCGGCCAGGCGGCCGAGCTGGCCGTGCGCCGCGCGGTGGGCGAGTACGCCGCGCAGGCCCTGAGCGTCGTACGGACGGACGGCGCGGCGCCGCGCTGGGAGGTGACCGTCGCCCACGCGGACGGGCGGCGATGGCGGGTGGCGGTCGCGCAGGGCGCCTCCCTGCCGCCCCGCCCGGAGAGCTGCGGATCGGTCCTCGGCTCGCCCGCGCGGATGGACGTCGTGGACATCCGCGAGGCGGCCCTGACGGCACTGGCCGGCTGACCGCGCGGTACGGCGCCCGACCACGCCGACATCGGCGGCGGCTTCCTGGAGATCGCCCACGGCCGGCCGGCTGCCCGGCGACCCACCCGGGCCGGACGACGGCCGCGCGCCGCGCCGCCATGTGCGCACCGGGATCGTGCGCGCGGTGGATGACTTCAGCCGCCTGGGCACCCCCGGCCACGTGGTGGCCACGTCCAGGACGTACAAGCGGCTCGCCCGCGCGGCGTGCGTCCGGGAGAACCCCGCCGCACCCCTACGGCACCCCCGGTCCCGCCACGTACCGTCGTGGCCATGAGTAGCCCACCCCCCGCTCGCCGCCTGCGCCTCGGGCTGCCCCGGCGCGTGTTCTCGCAGGTCCTGCTGATGCAGCTGGCGATCGCCGCGGGGGTCGCGGTGCTCGCCACCGGGCTGTTCCTCGCGCCGCTCGGCGACCAGCTGGACGACCAGGCGATGCGCCGCGCGCTGGCGATCGCGCAGACCACGGCCCAGCAGCGGCACATCGCGGACGGCCTGCAAAGCACGGCCCCCTCGCCCGGCGGCCCCGTGCAGCGGGAGGCGGAGCGGATCCGCGAGGCCACCGGCGCCGAGTACATCGTGGTACTGGACCTGCGGGGCGTGCGCTGGTCGCACACCGACCCGCGGCGGATCGGCGGCGTGGTGTCGACCGACCCCGGCGAGGCGCTGGCCGGGCACGAGGTCATGGAGATCGACGAGGGCACCCTGGGGCGCTCCGCGCGGGGCAAGGTGCCGCTGCGGGACGACGCGGGCGAGATCGTCGGGGCGGTCTCGGTCGGCATCGCCTACGACAGCGTCCGGGCCCGGCTGATCGCCGCGATCCCCGGTCTTCTCGCCTACGCCGGCGGCGCCCTGGCGGTGGGCGCGCTCGCGGCCTGGCTCATCTCCCGGCGGGTCCAGCGGCAGACCCGCGACCTGGCTTTCTCCGACATCGCGGCGCTGCTCGCCGAGCGCGAGGCCATGCTGCACGGCATCCGGGAGGGTGTCGTCGCCCTGGACCGCGGCGGCCGTATCCGGCTGCTGAACGACGAGGCGCAGCGTCTGCTGGGGATCGGTGGTGAGGCCGTCGGCCGCTCCCCCGACGAGGCGCTCGGCGCGGGACGCACCGCCGACGTGCTCGCCGGGCGGGTGACCGGCACCGATCTGCTCACCGTCCGCGGCCGGCGGGTCCTGGTCGCCAACCGCATGCCGACCGACGACGGCGGCGCCGTGGCCACCTTGCGCGACCGCACGGAGCTGGACCGGCTGGGCCGGGAGCTGGACTCCACGCGGGGGCTGATCGACGCGCTGCGCGCCCAGGACCACGAGCACGCCAACCGCATGCACACCCTGCTCGGGCTGCTGGAACTGGAGATGTACGACGACGCCGTGGAGTTCGTCGGCGAGGTCGTCGGCGACCACCGGGCCACGTCGGAGCAGGTCATGGAGAAGATCCGGGACCCACTGCTCGCGGCGCTGCTGGTGGGCAAGGCGACCGTCGCCGCCGAGCGCGGCGTGGCCCTGTGGGTCTCCGACCGGACCAGCCTGCCGGACCGGCTCATCGACCCGCGCGGGCTCGTCACCGTCCTCGGCAACCTGCTGGACAACGCCCTGGACGCCACCGCCGGTACGCCGCACGCGCGCGTGGAGGTCGAGTTGCGCGCGGAGGGGCGCACCGCGGTGCTCGTCGTGCGGGACACGGGGCCCGGGGTGCCGCCCGACCGGCGCGAGCTGATCTTCACCGAGGGCTGGTCCACCAAGGAGGCGCCGGCGCATCGCGAGCGGGGCATCGGGCTGCCCCTGGTGCGCAGGCTCGCCGAGCGCCAGGGGGGCGGCGCGAGCGTGGGCGAGGCGCCGGGCGGCGGCGCGGAGTTCACCGTGATCCTGCCCGAGGCGCTGGCCGAGCCGGGCGCCGAACCCGCGCTGACCGGGGCGACCGCCCCGCGGACCGCCGAGGAGGAGACACCCCGGCACGGCGACGCGGGCCGCCCGGAACACCCTTAGGTGCGGGCGGCCCGCGCCTGAGGACACGGCCCATGGGGGCGGGGGAAGGAACCGTGCCCCACCTTCCATACGGATGCGGGGGCCGTCCGTCTCCGTCGGCCGCCCCTACACCGCCCCCGCTCCGGTCAGCGAACGCACCTCGGTCTCCGCGTGCCGGGCCGCGTCGGGGTCCTCGGCCGAGGTGACGGTGCCGAGCCAGCCGGCGAGGAAGCCCAGCGGGATGGAGACCAGCCCCGGGTTCTGCAGCGGGAAGAGCTGGAAGTCGGCGCCGGGGATGAGGGATTCGGGGCTGCCGGACACCACGGGGGACAGCGCCACCAGCACCAGCGCCGGGACCAGACCGCCGTAGACGGACCATACGGCGCCGCGTGTGGTGAAGCGGCGCCAGAACAGCGAGTAGAGCAGCACGGGCAGGTTCGCGGACGCGGCCACGGCGAAGGCGAGGCCCACCAGGAACGCCACGTTGAGGTCGCGGGCCAGCAGCCCCAGGGCGATCGCCAGCAGACCGATGCCCACCGCGGCGACGCGGGCGACGGCCACCTCGCCGCGCGGTGTTCCCCCGCGGCGTCGAAGGGACGCGTACAGGTCGTGCGCGACGGACACGGAGGAGGCGAGCGTGATTCCGGCGACCACGGCGAGGATCGTCGCGAAGGCGACCGCGGCGACGACCGCGAACAGGATCGTTCCGCCCAGAGTGCCGGCGCCGCCGCCCAGGTCGAGGGCGAGCAGCGGCACGGCCGTGTTCCCGGACGCGTCGGAGGCGCGTACGGCATCCGGTCCGATGATCGCGGCGGCCCCGAAGCCGAGCACGATCGTCATCAGGTAGAACCCGCCGATGAGTCCGATCGCCCAGACGACCGAGCGCCGTGCCGCCCGCGCGGTGGGCACGGTGTAGAAGCGGGACAGGATGTGCGGCAGTCCGGCCGTGCCGAGCACCAGGGCGAGCCCCAGGCTGATGAAGTCGAACCGCGCGGTCCAGTCCGTGCCGTAGGCGAGCCCGGGCGCCAGGAAGGCGTCCCCGTGCCCGCTGCGGTCGGCCGCCGTGTGCAGCAGCCGGTTGAGGTCGCCGTGGAAGCGCAGCAGGACCAGCGTGGTCAGGGCGACGGTGCCGCCGAGCAGCAGGACCGCCTTGACGATCTGGATCCATGTGGTGGCCCGCATCCCGCCCAACGAGACGTAGATCACCATGAGGACGCCCACGCCGACGACGGCCCAGGACCGCAGCGCCTCGCCGGTACCGCCGAGCAGCAGCGCGACCAGGCTGCCCGCGCCCACCATCTGCGCCACCAGGTACAGCACGGACACGGTGACCGAGGAGGTGCCCGCCGCGATGCGCACCGGCCGCTCCCGCATGCGCGCGGCGACGACGTCCGCGAGTGTGAAGCGCCCGCAGTTGCGCACGAGTTCCGCGACCAGGAACAGCACCACCAGCCAGGCCACCAAAAACCCCACCGAGTAGAGCATCCCGTCGTAGCCGACGAGCGCGATGAGTCCGGAGATGCCGAGGAAGGAGGCGGCCGACATGTAGTCGCCCGCGATGGCAAAACCATTCTCCATGGGCGAGAAGAGCCTGCCGCCGGCGTAGAACTCCTCCGCGGAGCCCTGGCGGCGACGGCTCACCCAGGTCGTGATGGCCAGCGTGACCGCGACGAACACGCTGAACAGCAGCAGAGCCGACGTCTGATGATCGACCGTCACGCGGCACCGCCTCTGCCCCGCGCCAGTTCCTGGGCGTCCCAGCGCAGTTGCAGCGCCGCGCGGTCCCTGCGCAGCCGCGCGTGGCGGGCGTAGGCCCAGGTGAGCAGGAAGGTGGTGAGGAACTGGCCGAGCCCCGCCAGCATGCCCAGGTTCACGGCGCCGGCGACCGGGCGTGCCATCAGTTCCGGCGCGGTCGTGGCGGCCACGACGTACGTCACGTACCAGGCGAGGAAGACCACGACCGCCGGGACCACGAACCGCCGGTACCTGCTGCGGACCTCCTGGAAGGCCGCGCTGCGCTGTACTTCGAGGTAGACGTCGGCGGCCGCCGCGGTGCTCTGTTCGCGCCGCGGCGGCGGCACCCCGGCGTCGGCCGACTCGCCCCAGCCCGAGGCCAGGGCGTCGTACCAGGGATCGTCGTAGGTCACGTCCCCCGAGTTGCTTGACTGCATGCCCAAGGATGGACAGAACGGGAAGATCCCTGACTCTTCTTCCCGTTCCTCTTCACCCCATCAGGTGACCCGGCTTGCGGGCGCGCCCGCGAGGCCCCGTCACGCAGCTCCCTAGGCGTCGATGCGGGAGCGGTCCAGCGTCGCCGCGGAGCTGGAGATGAACTCCTTGCGCGGGGCCACGTCGTTGCCCATGAGCAGGTCGAAGACCTGCTCGGCGGCCTCCAGGTCGGTGAGGTTGATCCGGCGCAGGGTGCGGTGGCGCGGGTCCATGGTGGTCTCGGCCAGCTGGTCGGCGTCCATCTCGCCGAGGCCCTTGTAGCGCTGGATCGAGTCCTTGTACCGGATGCCCTTGCTCTGGAACTCCATGAGCTTGTCGCGCAGTTCGCGGTCCGAGTACGTGTAGACGTACTTGTCCTGGCCCTTCTTGGGCTGGACGATCTCGATGCGGTGCAGCGGCGGCACCGCGGCGAACACCCGCCCGGCCTCGACCATGGGCCGCATGTAGCGGTGGAACAGCGTCAGCAGCAGCGTACGGATGTGGGAGCCGTCGACGTCGGCGTCGGTCATCATGATGATCTTGCCGTAGCGGGCCGCGTCGATGTCGAAGGTCCGCCCCGAGCCGGCTCCTATGACCTGGATGATGGCGCCGCACTCGGCGTTCTTGAGCATGTCGGTCACGGACGACTTCTGGACGTTGAGGATCTTGCCCCGGATCGGCAGCAGCGCCTGGAACTCGGAGTTCCGGGCGAGCTTCGCCGTACCGAGCGCGGAGTCGCCCTCGACGATGAACAGCTCGCTGCGGTCGACGTCGTCGCTGCGGCAGTCGGCGAGCTTGGCGGGCAGCGTGGACGACTCCAGGGCCGTCTTGCGGCGCTGGGCGTCCTTGTGCTGGCGGGCGGCGATACGCGTCCGGGCCGCCGCGACCACCTTCTCCATGACGACGCGGGCCTGCTGGGCCGCGTCCCGCTTGGAGGAGGTCAGGAACGCCTTGAGCTCTTTGGAGATCACGTTGTTCACGATGCGGCGGGCCGCCGAGGTGCCGAGGACCTCCTTGGTCTGGCCCTCGAACTGCGGCTCGGCCAGGCGGACCGTGACGACCGCCGTCAGACCCTCGAGGGCGTCGTCCTTGACGATGTCGTCCTCGGCCACGCGCAGCATCTTCTTGGCGCGCAGCACCTCGTTCATCGTCTTGGCGACGGCCTGCTCGAAGCCGGCGACATGGGTGCCGCCCTTGGGGGTGGCGATGATGTTGACGAACGACCTGAGCGTGGTGTCGTAGCCGGTTCCCCAGCGCATCGCCACGTCCACCCCGAGCTCGCGGGTGACCTCGGTGGGCGTCATCTGGCCGTGCTCGTCGAGGACGGGGACGGTCTCCTTGAAGGTGCCCTGTCCCGTGAAGCGGAGGGTGTCGCAGATCGGCCGGTCGGTGGCCAGGAACTCGCAGAACTCGCTGATGCCGCCGTCGAAGCGGAAGGACTCCTCGCCCTTGCTGCCGCCCTCTCCGAGGCCGAACTCGTCACGGACGACGATGGTCAGGCCGGGCACCAGGAACGCCGTCTGCCGGGCGCGCTGGTGCAGCGTGGCCAGGTCGAGCCGGGCGTCCTTGAGGAAGATCTGGCGGTCGGCCCAGTAGCGCACGCGGGTACCGCTGCGGGTCTTGGGGATCTTCTTGACCTTGCGCAGCCCGCTCCTGGCCTCGAACTTCGCGTCCGGGCCCAGCGCGGCGAATTCACCGGGGACACCGCGCCGGAAGCTGATCGCGTGGGTGTGTCCGCCGCGGTCGACCTCGACGTCGAGCCGCGCGGAGAGGGCGTTGACCACGGAGGCGCCGACGCCGTGCAGACCGCCGGAGGCGGCGTAGGAGCCGCCGCCGAACTTGCCGCCGGCGTGCAGCTTGGTCATGACGACCTCGACGCCGGAGAGCCCGGTCTTGGGCTCGACGTCGACCGGGATGCCCCGGCCGTTGTCCCGGACCTCCACCGAGCCGTCGTCGTGGAGGACCACCTCGATGCGGTCGCAGTAGCCGCCGAGGGCCTCGTCCACGGAGTTGTCGATGATTTCCCAGAGGCAGTGCATCAGACCACGGCTGTCGGTGGATCCGATGTACATACCGGGGCGCTTCCGCACGGCCTCGAGCCCTTCGAGGACGAGCAGGTGCCGCGCGGTGTAGTTGGAACCGTCCCGGTCTGCTCCTGCCAGCAGCGCTGTGGACGGCACGGACGTCTCGGCGGTCACGCGGTTCGCTCCTCGCTGAATTTCAATGGGGCCCCTCATGGGTAAGGGCGCGGCCTGAGTTACCGGTGAGAGGGTACCGAGGCCTGGTAGAGCCGTTGTAACGCCACCCTCGTCTGTGACCACCCTAGTCCAGAGTCGTATGCGTGTTCGATCCCTCGATGGAGTGAAGCACACATCACGTTCCCTTCCAGGCATGAACCATTTAGGCTCCGGGCACGTCCTCATGAACAACCGGCAACCCAGCCGGGAGGGCCGACCACCGATACGAACGCGAATCCGTACGACACAGAGACACGCACTACGGCACATTCGCCGCCAACCGGCAGCAGCCAGCCGCCTCGGAAGATTTTTTCGAGGAAAAGCCACGAGCGGGAACGTTTTGGGGCTGGTTGGATGTTGACCCTGGTACGACAGCTCGTCGAGCTAGAGAAGAGGCGACGTGACTACTGTTCTGACCCCCGCGAGCCCGCTGACGGCCGCCGATCGCTGCGACCGCTGCGGCGCCCAGGCATACCTGCGCGTCGTCCTGCTGAGCGGCGGAGAACTGCTCTTCTGCGCCCACCACGGTCGCAAGTTCGAGCCGGAACTCAAGAAGATCGCCGCTGAGATACAGGACGAGACGGAGCGGCTCACCGCCCCGGCGACCGCCTCCGAAGAAGAGCGCTGACACCTCGCGTCCGACGACGAGCAGCCCGGCACCGGCCGACCGACGGGCGACCGCCTCCGTTTGCCTCGGAGG
>KL568537.1:102697-103506 GCA_000715605.1 Streptomyces speibonae
GGCCTCCCCTCCGCTCACCGGCCCCTGAGACCTCTCCAGAGCCGCGCAGACGCTCTCGGAGCGCCTCTCAGCTACCCGGACCACCCCAGCGTCCGCAGGACGTCGGAGATCCGCGTATAGACGCCGGGACTGCCCGCCCAGCCGCAGCCGGCGCCCCAGGACACGAGACCTATCAGCCGCCCCTGGGCCACCAGCGGCCCGCCGCTGTCCCCCTGGCAGGCGTCGCGGCCCCCTGCCGCCTCCCCCGCGCACAGCATCGTCCCGGCGCGGTAGGTGCCCTCGGAGCCGCCCGGATACGCCCGCTCGCACAGCGCGTCGGGCTGCACCTTCACCCGTGCCGCGTGCAGGCTCCCGGCGAATGTGCCGGATCCCGTGGTGTCCCCCCACCCGTAGACCAGGGCGCCCGTCCCCGCGCGGTAGGCGGGGTCGCCCGCGGCCGCCATGCCTATGACCGCTTCCGAGGGCAGCGGCTCCGCCAGGCTGAGCACGGCGAAGTCGCCGGAGTTCGTATCGGCGTCGTAGCCCGGGTTCACCCAGGTCTCGCGGACGGCGATCTCCTTGCCGCGGTCCGACAGCAGCTCGGTGCGCCCCGTGATCACCTTGAGGTCGCGCAGCCGCTCCGGGGACGTTCCCAGCAGCTCCCTGTTCATGCAGTGGGCCGCGGTGAGAACGGTGGTCCGGCCGACCGCCACACCCCCGCAGAACTGGCCCGCACGCGTACCCCCGAACCGGTCACGGCTGGACAGCGCCACGGTCCACGGGCTCTGCGAGACATCGACCGGGAAGCCGCCGACGACGATGCGGTCGGC
>KL568537.1:103774-105586 GCA_000715605.1 Streptomyces speibonae
GCCAGTGGTATGACGGTCCCCGCGGCCGCCAGGGCGAGCGGCCGGGCCAGGGCCCGGGCAAGTCGACGTCGCATGCGCGCTCCTCACACTGGGGTACTCCTGAAGCACCCAGGGTGATCGACGCCGTGCGTGCCCGCACCCGCGCGGGCAGCGCGAAGGCCCGGCTCCCGAGGACGGGAACCGGGCCTTCCGGGACGTCGCGCGGCGCGCGGGGCCGGCCTAGTCGAGGTAGTCGCGCAGCACCTGGGAGCGCGACGGGTGGCGCAGCTTCGACATGGTCTTGGACTCGATCTGGCGGATCCGCTCACGGGTGACGCCGTAGACCTTGCCGATCTCGTCCAGGGTCTTCGGCTGACCGTCGGTGAGGCCGAAGCGCATGGAGACGACGCCCGCCTCGCGCTCGGACAGGGTGTCCAGGACGGAGTGCAGCTGTTCCTGCAGCAGCGTGAAGCTGACCGCGTCGGCCGGGACGACGGCCTCGGAGTCCTCGATGAGGTCGCCGAACTCGCTGTCGCCGTCCTCGCCCAGCGGGGTGTGCAGGGAGATGGGCTCACGGCCGTACTTCTGGACCTCGATGACCTTCTCCGGGGTCATGTCGAGCTCCTTGGCCAGCTCCTCCGGGGTGGGCTCGCGGCCCAGGTCCTGGAGCATCTGGCGCTGCACGCGCGCGAGCTTGTTGATGACCTCGACCATGTGCACCGGGATACGGATGGTGCGGGCCTGGTCGGCCATGGCGCGGGTGATCGCCTGGCGGATCCACCAGGTGGCATACGTGGAGAACTTGTAGCCCTTGGTGTAGTCGAACTTCTCCACCGCGCGGATCAGACCGAGGTTGCCCTCCTGGATCAGGTCCAGGAAGAGCATGCCACGGCCGGTGTAGCGCTTGGCCAGGGAGACCACCAGGCGGAGGTTGGCCTCCAGCAGGTGGTTCTTGGCGCGGCGCCCGTCCTCGGCGATGATCTCCAGCTCGCGCTTGAGCTTCGGCGCCAGCTTGTCGGAGTTGGCCAGCTTGTCCTCGGCGAACAGACCCGCCTCGATGCGCTTGGCGAGCTCGACCTCCTGCTCGGCGTTGAGCAGGGGGACCTTGCCGATCTGCTTGAGGTAGTCCTTGACCGGGTCGGCGGTGGCGCCGGCGGCGGCGACCTGCTGGGCCGGCGCGTCGTCCTCGTCCTCGTCGGAGAGGACGAAGCCGGCGTTCTCGGCGCCCTCGGGCTCCTCCGCCGCGGCCGCCTTGGGCTCCTCGATGGCCTCCTCGTCGACCAGCTCGGCGTCGTCCTTCTTGGCCGTGGTCTTCTTGGCGGCCGTCTTCTTGGCCGTGGCCTTCTTCGCCGTCGCCTTCTTGGCGGCGGTCTTCTTGGCAGCCGCCTTCTTGGCGGGTGCTTCCTCCTCGGCGGCGGGGTCGGTGGCGGGCGCAGCGGGTGTGGCGGTGGCGGTGGCCTTCCGGGCGGTCGCCGTCTTGGCCGCGACCGTCTTGGTGGCGGTGCGCTTGGCGGGACTCTTCGCTGCGACGCTCTTGCGGGTGCGCTTGGGCTCTGCGGCACTGACCATCAGCGTCACACCCTCTTCCTCGAGGATCTGGTTGAGGCTGCGCAGTACGTTCTTCCACTGAGTGGCCGGAATCTGGTCAGCTTCGAAGGCCCGACGCACGTCATCGCCGGCGATCTGCCCCTCAGCCTTTCCCCGCTCAATGAGAGCCATGACAGAGACGGACTCGGCGATCTCCGGCGGGAGCGTACGGGATGTGCTGGCCGACACGAACAACCTCTCGGAACGTTGAAAACGGCTTCCGGCTCCGTCCACAGTGGACAGGAG
>KL568537.1:105784-106617 GCA_000715605.1 Streptomyces speibonae
CGTCCACAGTGGACAGGAGCCGACCGCCGGCTTGGGGATGGGCCGACGGCGCGGGCGGGGGCCGGGAAGATGCACAGCGCCATGCGCGGCGTCCGTATTCCTTCCACGGCTGTCACCTCTTAGGTCATCGCGTTCCCTTCAGGAGCGTTACGCCCAATCCGCGTGGCCCGAGTCACACCGCGTAAACCATCAGATTTGTCCATACAGTCACAAAACCGTGCATCTGGGGCGAGGGGGTCGTCTCCCCGGACCCGTCCGGCCCTTCCAGCCGGTCCTTCCCGGCGTCGGACCTCTTCGGACCCCGTTGGACCCCATGGGTTCTTGCCGTCGGACCCTGTGGGATCTTCGAACGATCCCACAGGGTCCGACGGGGGACGGGTCACCGGTGGGGTGCTGCCACAGGAGGGGGATGGCATACCGCACCGCGCCGTCCGCGGAACGCGGTCAGTGCTCGCGCGGCGCGGGCACCACGCGTTCCACCTCGGGATGGACCGTGAGGAGTTGCCGCATGGCCGCCTCGGCCGCCGCGCCGTCGCCGGCGGCGAGGGCGTCGACGATCCGGGCGTGGTGGGTGAGCGAGGCCTCGTTCGGCCGCTCGCAGCCCGCGACCGGGCCGCCGGAGACCTGCAGGGCGGCGGAGACGATTCCGGAGAGGTGCTCCAGCATCCGGTTGCCGGCGATCTGGATGAGCAGGGAGTGGAACTCGGCGTCGGCCCGGCCGAACGTCAGCGCGTCGCCCTGTCCCAGGGCGTGGCCCATGATCTCCACCATGTCGGTCAGGCGCTGCTGGACGTCCTCCCGCCCGTGACCGGCCGCCAGGCGGGCGGCGAGCG
>KL568537.1:106826-107610 GCA_000715605.1 Streptomyces speibonae
GGCTCGATGGTCCAGCGCAGCTCGCTGAGCTCGCGGCGCTGGTCGTCGCGCTGCGGCCCGAAGGCCCGCCACTCGATGATGTCCGGGTCGAGGAGATTCCAGTCGCTGACGGGGCGCACGCGCGTGCCCACGTTCGGCCGGGCGCTGACCAGGCCCTTGGCCTCCAGGACGCGGAGGGACTCGCGGACGACGGTGCGGGAGACCTCGAAGCGCTGGCCGATCTCCTCCGGGACCAGCGGACGGTCGGCCCCCAGGTCGCCGGAGACGATCATCTGCCCCAACTGCTGGACGAGTTGGCCGTGCAGTCCGCGTCCGCGGCTGCCTGCGGCCCGCCGGCCCACGCGGCCCAGTTCCGGATCCGCTCCGTCCCACACAGGGGCCCCGACACGGTCGGCGGCGGGCGCCTCCGCGTAGGGGTAGCGGTCGAGTTCGCCCGGGCTCGCGAGGCCGGAGTCTGCGGAGCGGGCGGCGGTCATCATGGTGTGCGCAAGGGTACTCACGCATCCTTTGTCGGCGTCGCTTCCAACTCCCTTGAGGTCTTTGGTGAAAAGCACACGAAAGGGTGATCGCTCACCCCTTCGTAATTGACGCCTTATCGGAAAGAAATGGTCATTCCAGGGGGAGTTGCGGGCGGATACGGGCCAAGATACTCAGGGACGGTCGTCATCGGACCCTGCTCCGCAGCCCGGTGAGCAGGTAGGCGCAGAGCAGCGCCGCCAGCGACAACGTGAGTGCCCCGCCGACGGGTTGGGCGAGCAGGCGCAGCACCTGTCTCTTATACACA
>KL568537.1:107887-108997 GCA_000715605.1 Streptomyces speibonae
CCGCCGGCCCCTCCAGCACCCTGTGCACGAGGGGGACGACGAGCAGGGGTACGGCGACGATCGCGGCGAGTCCCGCGGTCGTGGACCGGAAGACGCCCGCGGCCAGAACGCCGGCCCAGGCGCACCCGGTCACCAGCCCGAGCCAGCCCGCACTCAGCGGGAGCCAGTCGGCGGGGACCTCGACGACCTCCGGTCCGTAGACGAGGTAGAGCAGCTCGGCGTCACAACCGACGGTCAGGGCGGCCAGCACCAGCGCGGTGGCGGAGGCGACGAGGAGTTTGGCGGTCAGCAGTCCCAGCCGCCGGGGCACGGTGCCCCGGTCCGTGGCCAGCGCGGGGTGGCGGAACTCGTCGCCGAAGGCCAGCGCGCCGAGCAGGCCGGCGCCCAGTGCGGCGGGCGGCAGCGGCAGCTCCCTCGGCCAGGCGGCGAGCAGGCGCGGCTGCGGAGTGTGCCCGATGCGCGCCAGCAGGACGGCGCTGACCGCGGACACGACGAGCACGGCGGCACCGACGACAAACCCCGTTCCGATGCCTGTGGCACGGCGGATCTCATAGCGCACGGGACGCAGGGGCCGGGGCGCGGACCGGACGGAGATGGGGGGCGGAAGCTCGACCCCGGGGCCGTGCGTCCTGCCGGCCACCCCCCTTGCCCCGGCCGCCCTCACGGCCCGCCGCGGGGGTGCACCGGAGGGCGGGCGGGAACCCTCGGGGGCGGCTTTCACCGCTTCCGGGCCACCGGGCGCGCTCGCCCGGGCGGGAGCACCGGGGTGCTGCCGCGACGCGGGGGCGGGTGACGCGGGGTGACGCGGGGGTGCACCGGAGGTCAGCGGCCACGGCACGGCCTGCTCGGAAGCGGCGGTGACGGGCGCGGCGTCGGCCGTCGCGGGCCCGGGACCGGCCGCAGCGGGCGCGGCGTCGGCCGTCGCGGGCGGACAGGTGGCCGGGGCGGTCTTCGGTGCTCCCGGGGCACCGGGCGCCGTCGGGGGCACGGACCCGGGCGTGTCCGCTCGGGCGGGAACGCCGGGGTGGTGCCGCGACGCGGGGGCGGGGGGCCCGGGGTGCTGTGGCCGTGCGTCGGCGGTCAGCGGTCGCGGACCGGCCTGCTCACAAG
>KL568537.1:109160-109375 GCA_000715605.1 Streptomyces speibonae
GGCCGTGCGTCGGCGGTCAGCGGTCGCGGACCGGCCGTCGCACGCTCGGAAACGGACGCCGGGGCGGTCTTCGGAACTCCCAAGTCACCGGGCACGGTCGGGGGCACGGAACCGGGCTCGCCCGCTCGGGCCGAAACGCCGGGGTGCCGCCGCGACGCGGGAGCGGGTGCCCCGGGGGGCTGCGGCCGTGCGTCGGCGGTCAGCGGTCGCGGACC
>KL568538.1:0-1826 GCA_000715605.1 Streptomyces speibonae
CCGCTCAGAGATGTGTATAAGAGACAGAGACTGGGCGGCGAAGTGCGGGCCGGCGTGGGAGTGCCGGGGCAGTTCGACGACGGTCAGGCCCTGGTATCCGGTGGCGGCGAGGGCCGCCAGCACGGGCGGGAAGTCGATCTCGCCGGTGCCGAAGGGGAGGTGCTCGTGGACTCCCCTGCGCATGTCCTCGATCTGGACGTGGCGCAGCCAGGGGGCGGCCTGGCGCACGCAGTCCGCGGGCGAGGCGGGTTCGAGGCACTGACAGTGGCCGATGTCCAGGGTGAGGCCGAGGGGCTCGGGGTCGCCGAGCGTGCGGCGCAGACGGTGGAAGTCGGCGAGGGTGGCGAGGAGGTGACCGGGTTCTGGTTCGACGGCGAGGGGCACGCCGGCGGTCGCGGCGGCCTCCAGGACGGGGGTGAGGGTCTCGGCGAGGCGTTTCCAGGCGGTGTCCTCGTCGGTGCCGTCGGGGACGACGCCGCTGAAGCAGTGCACGGCGTGGGCTCCGAGGTCGGCGGCGACACGGACGGCGCGCAGGAGCAGGTCGACGCGGCGGGCGCGGTCGTCCGGGTCGGCGTCCAGCAGCGACGGGCCGTGCTTGCGGCGGGGGTCCAGCACATAGCGGGCGCCGGTCTCGACGGTCACGCCGAGCCCGAGCCCGTCCAGCCGCCGCGCGACCCGGTGGGTGCGGGCGGCGAGGTCCGGGGCGAGCGGGTCGAGGTGCATGTGATCGAGGGTCAGCCCCACGCCGTCGTACCCGAGATCGGCGAGGAGAGCCAGGGCGTCGTCGAGCCGGAGATCGGCGAGCCCGTTGGTCCCGTACCCGAACCGCAGCGGGGCCCGTGCGGATTGCCCCGCCTCCGGACCGACCCCGCTCACGGTCTCCCCGCCCCCGTCCCGGCCAGCAGCGCGGGACACGCGGACGGCCACGCGCCGGGCCGCTTCCGGGGCCGCCTCCCGGTCGCCGTTCCCAGCTGCCTCCCGACTCACGTCCCCCGTCCGGTCGGCACGGCCCGCAGCGCCGGTCGGACGGACGGCCGCGTCCCGTCCCGCAGGGCCGGAGACGAGAACATCCGCCTCACGAACCGCGACGTGGGACAGACAGACGTCCGCGCCCCGGACCGCCGGCGGGGCCGCCTCCCGGCCACCGTTACCCGCTGCCTCCTGGCTTGCGCCCCGCGCCGGATCCTCGCCCCCTCCCCGGCCCGCAGCGCGGGGCCCGCGGACGGCCGCACGCCGGGCCGCTCGCGGGGCCGGGGGCCGACCGCCGTTCCCGGCCGCCTCCCGATCGGCGCCCCGCGCCGCATTCACGCCACCGTTCCCGCCCGCGGGGCCGGACAGGTCCGGCTCCGCGCCCCGGGGCGGTTCGGGGGACGAGGGGCGGACGGTTCCGGGGGTGGTGGGGGCGGGGTCGTGGGCTCGGTTTCGGGTCATGTGATGCTCACCTTCCTCATGGCGGCTCGCCTGGCGAACGCGCGGCCGGCCGGGGCGAGGGCCGCGATCAGGAGGGAGGTGACGGGCGAGCCGGAGCGGGCGGTGAGCGCGGCCTGGAGCGGGATCGTCGCCCGGATGCCGCCGCCGACGGCGCGCTGGGTGAGCGGGGGTGAGGGGTTGAGCGCGGCGTGGAAGTAGGGCCGGGCGGCCGTGGCCGCGTAGGCGGCGCCCAGGACGGTGGTGAGGGTGCCCGCTGCCCGGGCCGGGCTGGAGCCCGACAGGCCGGGGGCGGCTGCTGCCCTCCGGCCTGCCGGGAGTCGGATGCGGCGGTGGGTGACCAGCCCGGCCAGTACCCCCGTCGTCGCGAGCGCCGCCAGGGGGGCCGGTACCGAGCC
>KL568538.1:2066-3903 GCA_000715605.1 Streptomyces speibonae
GTGTATAAGAGACAGAGCGCGGGCCGTCCGGCCCGGGCGGCGAGCACCAGACCGGCGCCGGTGAGGGCACCGGCGGCGGCGAGGGCGGCGGCCGGTGCGACGCGGCCGGAGGGAATCGGGCGGTGCGGACGCTCGACGGCGTCCTCGGCGCGATCGGCCCAGTCGTTGAGGGCCATGCCCGCCTCGTACAGGCACAGGGAGGAGCCGATGGCGAGCAGCGTCCGCGGCCCGGGCCGCACGCCGGCCGCGGCCGCACCGGCGAGGGCGTCACCCGGGACGGTGAAGAGCGCGGGCAGCCGCAGCAGTTCCGCCCAGGCGCTCGCCCGCCCGGAACGCGGGGGCGCGGTACGGGACACGGCTCCGGAGGCGCCGGCCACCACCGGCAGCCCCACCGCCCCATCCCGCGAGCGGGACCCGGCGTCGCGGGGCGCGAGGTCGCCTGTGGGGGGTACCCCGCCCGGAACCGCACGCCCCGCCCCGGTGTGCCCCGCGGGGCGCCGCCGAAGCAACCCGGCCCATCCACCCGCCCGGCCCCGCCCGGGACCGGGGAGCCGCGCGGGCCGCCGCGGCAGCCCGGCCCGGTTCAGCGGGCGGGTCATCGCGGCACCCCGGGGTTGTCGCGCAGACGGCCTGCGAAGGTTCGCAGCTGGGTGTACTGCTCGGCCAGGGCGGAGGGGCCGTCGCCCACCGGGTCCTTGAAGTAAAAGGCCAGTTCGCTCAGGGGGCCGGTGAGGCCCTTCTCCCGGGCGCGGGCGGTCAGGCGGGCCAGGTCCAGGACGAGCGGTGCGGCGAGGGCGGAGTCGCAGCCCTGCCAGATGGTCTGGAGGATCATGCGGGAGCCGAGGAAGCCGTCGAAGGCGATGTGGTCCCAGGCCGTCTTCCAGTCGCCGAGGGCCGGTACGTCGTCGATGTGGACCTCGCCCTCCGGGGTGGCGCCGAGGGTGTCGGCGAGGACGCGTTCCTTGCCGGCGTTCTTCGCGGCGGCGGCCGCCGGGTCGGCGAGGGCCGCGCCGTCGCCCCCGCCCAGGAGGTTCGTGCCGGACCAGGCGCGCACGGCGAGGGCGCGCTGCGCGAACATCGGGCCGAGGACGGAGCGCAGGAGGGTCTGCCCCGTCTTGCCGTCGCGGCCGGCGTACGGCAGTCCCGAGGATGCGGCGAGTCCGGCCAGCGCCGGGTGGTGCAGTCCCGTGGAGGGGGTGAAGTTGACGTAGGGGCAGCCGGCGCGCAGGGCGGCCGCCGCGTAGAGGGAGCTGGGCGGCAGGGAGCCGTCGGCGGGCGCGGGTTCGGTGGAGGCGACGTTGACCACGACGGCGCCCGCGAGCTCGTGCCGGCGGACGAAGTCGCGGATGTCGGCCGCGAACACCTCGATCCAGTCGTCGTCGGTGCGTGAGGTGTCGCCGGGCAGGGGGCCGCCGGGCCTGATCTCGCGGTCGGCGGCGACGAGTTCGGCGTGCACCGCGGCCGGCAGGCCGTGCGGCAGCACACCCCCGTCGGCGAGGTGTTCCGCACGCTTGGGGAGCGGGCAGTCGACGGTGTCGTGGCCGCCGAAGACGAGGGAGGTCAGCGGGGGGAGGTGGCAGGAGGCGAAGTCGGGGGTTTCGGTGACCATGCCGGTCGGGGGGTGGAGTCCGGCGGCGACGGCGGCGCAGCCCGCGACGGCGGTCGTGGCGACGGATCCGCGTGCCCCGATGAACCAGACGCCGAAGCGCGGGGCCGGGGCGGGGGTGGGGAGGAACGGTTCGGCGGACATGGGCAGCCTCCTTGTCGTACGCGAACCCGGTGCGAGCGCCGGTGGGGGGGATGTGCGGGGTGCCGGGTCTGTCTCTTATACACATCT
>KL568538.1:4146-4844 GCA_000715605.1 Streptomyces speibonae
CCCGCCGCCGTCTGGGTGGCCCTTAGGAGGGCAGTTCCTTCAACTGGATGTTGCGGAAGGAGACCTGGTCGTCGGCGCCGTGGTTCTGGAGGCCGATGTATCCGTCGGTCAGGCTCCGCTCGGGGTCCTTGTTGGTGAAGTCGTTGATCTTGACTCCGTTGAGGAACACCTGGAGGCGTTCGCCGCGGACCTTGATCTCGTAGGAGTTCCACTGGCCGGGCGGCCGCAGGACCTGGTCACGGGCCTTGATGTCGGCCGACTGGAAGGAGTAGATCGCGCCCGTGGTGCGGTCCGGCGCGTCCGTGGCGTCGATCTGGATCTCGTAGCCCCGGTCCACCGCGGACCAGGGGTCGTCGGAGGCCGGGAAGCCCACGAAGACACCGGAGTTGTCGTCGCCCCGCATCTTCCAGTCGAGCTTGAGGGAGTACGACCCGAGTTCCTTGGCCTGGTACCAGAGCAGGCCCATGCCGCCCTCGGACTCCAGGGTGCCGTCCTTGACCACGAACCGGCCGGGGCCGGCCTGCTTCCAGCCGTCCAGGGTCTCGCCGTTGAAGATCTCCCGGTAGCCCTTGTCCGGCTTGCAGTTGGCCTTGACCTGACCGGTGGCGTACTGAAGGCCGCCGAGCAGGTGGGTGCGGAAGGCCTCGTCGGCGTAGGACTCCTTGGTGTGGCCGCCGCCGGTGTAGAAGGAGCGGCCG
>KL568538.1:5056-7002 GCA_000715605.1 Streptomyces speibonae
GTGTAGAAGGAGCGGCCGCCGCCGTAGTTCTGGCACCAGGCGATCGGGTGGTCGCCCTTCATGGTCCCGCCCTCGTAGGTGGTCTCGTCGAGGGTGGCGAGGATCCTGGCCTGTCCGCGCGGGTTGGTGCGGTAGTTGTACCACTCGTCGGTGCGCTCCCAGCTGTCGCCGAGGTGCGCGGTGGACGGGTGGTCGTGGTCGTGGACGCGCACGGTGGCCTTCTGGATGGCCGGGTGCGAGTCGAAGTAGGCGCCCACGAGGCCGCCGTAGAACTCCCAGTCGTACTCGGTGTCGGCGGCGGCGTGGACACCCATGTAGCCGCCGCCGTTCGCCACGTAGTTCTCGAACGCCTTCTGCTGCTCGGCGTTCAGCACGTCACCGGTGGTGGAGAGGAAGACCACGGCGTCGTACTTGGCGAGGTTGGTGGTGGTGAACTGGCGGGGCTCCTCAGTGGCCGTGACGGAGATGTTGGCCGGGTCGCCCAGCTCCTTCAGCGCGGCGATCCCCTCCGGGATGGAGTCGTGGCGGAAGCCGGCCGTCCTGGAGAAGACGAGGACCTTCTTGCCCTTCTTGAAGGGCTTCTTGGAGAACTCGAAGTCGTCGATGTCGTAGAGCGCGCCGTCGCCGCCCCGGAAGACCAGGTAGATCTCCGTGGTGCGCTTGGGCAGCGCCCGCAACGGCACGTCGACGTTCTGGAACGTCTCCCAGCCGCCGGTCGGCGGGATGTACGCGGAGCCGTGCAGCTTGCCGTCGGGCGAGCCGGTGCGCAGTTCGATGAAGCCGCCGGAGCCGCCGGAGGACGCCCGCACGGTCATCTTCTTCTGCCCGTCGAACCGGTAGGGCTCGAAGGAGATCCAGTCGCCGTCGTGGATGTCGCCGACGGTCCTGCCGCCGTTGGCACCGGTCTTCTCGATCACCGACACGCCCTGCTGGGTGCCGAAGTGCTCGGCCTGGCGGTGCAGCGGCTGGAGCACGGCGCGCGCGGTGCCGGTCAGCGCCTCCTGCCCGCCCGCGCCGCCGTCGGTGTAGCTGGCGCCGACCACACCGTAGATGTTGGCGTTGGGGTCGTGACCGCCGTCGCCGGCGGGCGGCTCGAGGGTGCCCTCACAGCCCATCTCGCTGGTCAGCTCGTGGGCGTGGGAGTCGTGGCCGAGGCTGTAGGCGACCTTGACCCTGGAGCAGTCGATGGTCTCCTCGGGGTCGGTGACGGTCACCTTGAACGGGACGGGCTCGCCGAAGGCGGCCAGGCTGCCGTTGCCCGGGATCTCGATCTTCACCGTGGGCTCGGTGTTGCCGACGACGATCCGCACGCTGGCGTTGCCGGTGTTGCCCTCGGGGTCCTTGGCGGTGAAGGTCGCGGTGTAGGTGCCGGCCTTCTTGTAGCGGTGGGTGGGGTTGAGCCCCTCGCCCGTGGTGCCGTCGCCGAAGTCCCAGCTGTGGGTGAGCTCCGGGGAGTCGGCGTCCTTGGCGGAGGCGGTGAACCTGACCCTGAGGCCGACCGCGCCGGAGGTCTTGTCCGCGCTCACCTCGGCGATCGGGGAGAAGCCGTCCTCGGCGTTCTCGATCCGGTACAGCGCGGAGTTCTCGTCGCCCTGGAACCAGGACAGGCCGTAGTCGAGGACGTAGAGCGCCCCGTCGGGGCCGAACTCCATGTCCATGATCTGCGTGCCGGTCCAGGGGAAGTCGTTGATCTTCGCGACGGAGCCGTCGGGTCCGTCTTCGGTCTGCTCGATCCGCTTGATCCAGCGGCGGCCGAACTCGCCCGCGAAGAAGTCGCCGTCGTAGGCCTCGGGGAACTTCACCGAGGACTCGAGGTCGGGGTCGTAGCGGTAGACCGGGCCGGCCATCGGTGACTCGGAGCCGCTGCCGAACTCGGGCACGGAGCCGCCGTCGTACGGGATCCAGGCGGGCTGGGCGGGCGGCAGGTCGACGAGTCCGGTGTTGTG
>KL568538.1:7164-9237 GCA_000715605.1 Streptomyces speibonae
GGGCGGCAGGTCGACGAGTCCGGTGTTGTGCCGCGAGGTGTTCTTCGGGGCGTCGCAGTCGAACTTCTCGCCGGAGGCGCCGGTGCCGAAGTCGTAGTCGTTGTAGGCGTCGTTGTCGCCGGTGCAGAACGGCCAGCCGAAGTTGGCGGGCTCGGTCACCTTGGCGAACTCGACCTGCCCCGCCGGGCCGCGGTCCGGGTCGGCGGCGCCGGCGTCGGGGCCGTAGTCACCGACGTAGACGGTGCCGGTCTTCTCGTCGACGCTCATCCGGAACGGGTTGCGGAAGCCCATCGCGTAGATCTCGGGACGGGTCTTCTCGGTGCCGGGGGCGAAGAGGTTGCCCTCCGGGACGGTGTACGAGCCGTCCTCGGCGACCTTGATGCGCAGGATCTTGCCGCGCAGGTCGTTGGTGTTGCCGGAGCTGCGGCGGGCGTCGAACGCCGGGTTGCGGTCGGCCCGTTCGTCGAGCGGCGCGTAGCCGTCGGAGGCGAAGGGGTTGGTGTCGTCGCCGGTGGACAGGTACAGGTTGCCCTCGGCGTCGAAGTCGATGTCGCCGCCGACGTGGCAGCAGATGCCGCGGGAGGCGGCGACGTCCAGGACCTTCTTCTCGCTGGACAGGTCGAGGGTGCCGTTGGGGTTGAGGACGAAGCGGGACAGGCGGTTGACGCCGTCGAACTTCGCGAAGTCCTCGGCGGTGCCCGTCTCCGGGGCGTCGCCCGCGGGGGTGTCGAGGGGCGGGGCGTAGTAGAGGTAGATCGCCCGGTTGTTCTCGAAGTCCGGGTCGACGCCGACGCCCTGGAGGCCCTCCTCGTCGTGGCTGTAGACGGGGATGCGGCCGGCGACCTTGGTGACGCCGCCCTGGTCGGTGAGGCGCAGGGTGCCGTCCCGGGAGGTGTGCAGGACGCTGCGGTCGGGGAGCACGGCGAGCGACATCGGCTCGCCCGTCTCGGCCTCTCCCTTGGCGAGCGGCACCTGCTGGAAGTGGCCTTCCTCGGCCGCCGCTGCGGCCTCGGACGGCGCGGCGGCGGCCACGGTGGCCGGGGTGCCCACGGCGAGCAGCAGGCTGGTGAACAGGGCGAGGGAGGTGCGAAGTCCGCTGCGCCTCGGGGCGTTGCTGGATTTGAGTCTGCTTCTGTGCACGAAGTCCCTCCGGGGGGTGGGGCCGTACGAACAGGTGCGAAGACAAGTGACGGATGCGGTCTGTGCGGGCGCCGGGGTGCGCCGTCACCCCGGAGACGTGGGTGTCCTGAACACTTCAGGGACGGTAACCGCGTTCTTCCGAAGCCAACACCCCTTGGAGCACTTCTGGTTCAACTTTTTCCCAACTCAGGACAAAGCGGGACGCGGGCAGGGCTGACCGGGGACCGGCGCCGGCCGCCGGCCCCCCGTCCCCGGCCCGCTGCGGGCCCTGCGGTCAGTTGTTGAACGCGGCGTCGAAGGAGGCGCTCGGCGGCTCGAAGTCGAAGGCCTTGAGCCGCTGGAGCGCCTCGGGGGCGCCCTGGAGCCGGTCCATGCCCGCGTCCTCCCACTCGACGGACACCGGCCCCTGGTAGTCGATGGAGCGCAGCATGCGGAAGACGTCCTCCCAGGGGACGTCGCCGTGGCCGGCGGAGACGAAGTCCCAGCCCCGCCGCGGGTCGCCCCAGGGCAGATGGGAGCCGAGGCGGCCGTTGCGGCCGTCGAGGCGCTTGCGGGCCTCCTTGCAGTCGACGTGGTAGATCCGGTCGCGGAAGTCCCACAGGAAGCCGACCGGGTCGAGGTCCTGCCACACGAAGTGGGAGGGGTCGAAGTTGAGGCCGAACGCCGGACGCCGGTCCACCGCGTCCAGCGCGCGGACGGTGGTCCAGTAGTCGTAGGCGATCTCGCTGGGGTGGACCTCGTGCGCGAAGCGCACGCCCTCGGCGTCGAAGACGTCCAGGATCGGGTTCCACCGCTCGGCGAAGTCCTCGTAGCCGCGCTCGATCATCGGCTCGGGGGCGGGCGGGAACATGGCGACCAGGTGCCAGATGGCGGAGCCGGTGAAGCCGATGACGGTGTCGACGCCCAGGAGGGCCGCGGCGCGCGCGGTGTCCT
>KL568538.1:9428-12014 GCA_000715605.1 Streptomyces speibonae
GCCGTACGCCCTCGGCCTCGCCGGCGCCCCAGATGCGGGCGGGCAGGATGGCCTGGTGGCGTTCGTCGATGATGGCGTCGCAGACCGCCTGTCCGACCAGGTGGTTGGAGATCGCCCAGCACTTCAGCCCGTACTTGTCGAGCAGCTGGTGGCGGGAAGCGACGTAGGAGGGGTCGGCGAGCGCCTTGTCCACCTCGAAGTGGTCGCCCCAGCAGGCGAGTTCCAGTCCGTCATAGCCGAAGTCGCGGGCGAGTCGGCAGACCTCCTCCAGCGGCAGGTCGGCCCATTGGCCGGTGAAGAGCGTGAAGTTGCGCGGCATCGTGTCCGTCCTCTCAGGCGGCGATCGGTGTGTAGACGGAGTTCTTCCCGGCGCTCTCCTCCACCGCCGCCAGGACGCGCTGCACCTGGAGGCCGTCGGCGAAGGAGGGGGCGGGGCTGCGGCCGTCCGCCACCGCGTGGACCAGGTCGCGGGCCTGGTGCACGAAGGTGTGCTCGTAGCCGAGGCCGTGGCCCGGCGGCCACCACGCCTCGAGGTAGGGGTGGTCGGGTTCGGTGACGAGGATGCGGCGGAATCCGGCGTGGCCGGCCGGCTCGGTGCCGTCGTGGAACTCCAGTTCGTTGAGCCGCTCCAGGTCGAAGGCCAACGACCCGCGCTCGCCGTTGAGTTCGATGCGCAGGGCGTTCTTGCGGCCGGTGGCGTACCGGGTGGCCTCGAAGGAGGCGAGGGCGCCGGAGGAGAAGCGGCCGGTGAACAGGGCGGCGTCGTCGACGGTGACCGGTCCGGTGCCGGCGGCGGAGACGGCGGCCAGGCCGCTGCTGGGGGCGCTCGGCAGCGGCCGCTCCCGTACGAAGGTCTCGGTGAGCGCGGAGACGCCTGCGAGCTGCTCCCCCGCCAGGTACTGCGCCAGGTCGACGATGTGCGCGCCGAGGTCGCCGAGCGAACCGGAGCCGGCCTGCTCCCGGCGCAGCCGCCAGGTCAGCGGGAACGCGGGGTCCACCAGCCAGTCCTGGAGGTACACCACCCGCACGTGCCGCAGGGTGCCGATCCGGCCCTCGGCCACCATCCGCCGGGCCAGCGCGGTGGCGGGCACCCGGCGGTAGTTGAAGCCGACCATCGCGATCTGGCCGCGCGCGCGTCCCTCCTCGGCGGCGCGGGCCATCGCCTCGGCCTCGGCGACGGTGTTGGCGAGGGGTTTTTCGCACAGCACGTGCTTGCCCGCGGCGAGCGCGGCCAGGGCGATCTCGGCGTGGCTGTCCCCGGGGGTGCAGATGTCGACGAGGTCGATGTCGTCCCGCTGGACCAGGGCGCGCCAGTCGGTCTCGGCCTCCGCCCAGCCGTGCCGGTCCGCCGCCGCGCGCACGGCGTCGCCGTCCCGGCCGCAGATGACGGCCAGTTCGGGACTGAGCGGCAGGTCGAAGACGCGGCCCGCGGTGCGCCAGCCCTGGGAGTGGGCGGCGCCCATGAAGGCGTAACCGACCATGCCGACGCGCAGCGGTGGCTTCCCCGCCCTGTCCCCTTCGGACGCTTGCGGCTGTGCCATTCGGATGTCCTCCTCGTCATCGTGGCGGGCGGGGATGGGCCCCGCCCGGTGGGCTGGTCAGGCCCGTGGGGCGGGGCTGCTCACTTGAAGCCGGTGGACATGTACTGGTCCACGTTCTCCTTGTCGACCACGGCCGAGTAGCAGGTCACCGACGAGGGGATCTCGAACTCGGCGAGGCCGCCGACGCCCTTGCCCTGGCCGAGGGCGCGGGCGAGGTCGATCGCGGAGGCCGCCATGGTCGGCGGGTACAGGACGGTGGCCTTCAGGACACCGTTGTCGGCCTTGATGGCCTCGAAGGCGGAGAGCGCGCCCGCGCCGCCGACCATCAGGAACTCGTCGCGCCCCGCCTGCTCGATGGCGCGCAGCGCGCCCACGCCCTGGTCGTCGTCGTGGTTCCACAGCGCGTCGATCTGCGACTGGGCCTGGAGCAGCTGGGCCATCTTGGCCTGGCCGGACTCGACGGTGAACTCCGCGGCCTGACGGGCCACCTTCTCGATGTTCGGGTAGTTCTTCAGGGCGTCGTCGAAGCCCTGGGTGCGCTGCTTGGTCAGCTCCAGGTTGTCCAGGCCGGCCAGCTCGACGACCTTGGCGTTCTGCTTGTCCTTGAGCTTCTCGCCGATGTAGTGGCCGGCGTTGAGGCCCATGCCGTAGTTGTCGCCGCCGATCCAGCAGCGGTACGCCTGCGGGGTGTTGAAGATACGGTCGAGGTTGACCACCGGGATGCCGGCCCGCATCGCCTTCAGCCCGACCTGAGTGAGCGCCTTGCCGTCGGCCGGCAGGATCACCAGGACGTCGACCTTCTTGTTGATGAGGGTCTCGATCTGGCCGATCTGCTGGGCGGTGTCGTTGGAGCCCTCGGTGATCTCCAGGGTGACGTCCGAGTACTTCTCGGCGCGCTTCTTGGCGTTGTCGTTGATGGCGTTGAGCCAGCCGTGGTCGGCCTGCGGTCCGGCGAAGCCGATGGTGACCGGCTTGCCGGGCTTGTCGTCGGCGGCGGGCTGGTCGTTGTTGGCCGGCTCGTCGTCGCTCGACTCGTTGCTCGTGC
>KL568538.1:12210-12642 GCA_000715605.1 Streptomyces speibonae
ACGCCAGCGGATACGGCGGCCGCTCCGAAGAGCAGTCCTCTGCGGCTGGCGAAAGGTGTCTCTGGCATGGCGGTGAACCCTTTCCTAGGTCGTGCTCGCGGTACGGCGCTGGACCAGCACGGCGGCGACGATGATCGCGCCCTTGGCGATCTGCTGGACGTCGCTCTGCAGGTTGTTCAGGGCGAAGATGTTGGTGATGGTGGTGAAGATCAGGACGCCGAGGACGGAGCCGACGATGGTGCCCCGGCCCCCGGTGAGCAGGGTCCCGCCGATGATCGCGGCGGCGATGGCGTCGAGTTCGTAGAGGTTGCCGTTGGTGTTCTGGCCGGAGCCGGACAGAACGATGAGCAGGAAGGCGGCGATGCCGCAGCACAGCCCGGACAGCAGGTACAGGTAGAGCTGCTGGCGGCGCACGTCGATGCCGGCGAGCCG
>KL568538.1:12877-14062 GCA_000715605.1 Streptomyces speibonae
GCCGAAGGTGGTCCGGTTCAGGACCAGCCAGCCGACGACGGTGACCGCGGCGAACACCAGGACCAGCGGCGGGATGCCGAGGATGTAGGAGTCGCGCTCCCCGAGGTCGAGGACCCCGTCGACGGTGACGATCTGCGTCCGCCCGTCGGTGATCTGCAGGGCGAGTCCACGGGCGGAGGCGAGCATGGCGAGGGTGGCGATGAACGGGACCATCCCGCCGTAGGCGATGAGCACCCCGTTGACCAGGCCGCAGCCCAGACCGACCAGCACGGCGGTGAAGAGGATGCCGGCGAAGCCGAACTCCTGGGTGGCGACCGTGGTGGCCCACACCGAGGCCAGGGCGACGATCGCGCCGACCGACAGGTCGATGCCGCCGGAGATGATCACGAAGGTCATGCCGACGGTGACGACACCGATGACGGAGGCCTGGGTGAGGACGAGCTGGAGGTTGCGGGTGTCCAGGAACTGGTCCGGTTTGGTGATGCCGCCGATGAGGATCAGTACGGCGAGTACGCCGAGCAGCGACATCGTGCGGACGTCGGCGCGGAACAACACGGCGCGCCAGGCGGGCTTTTCGGCGGCCGACGGCACCTTTCCGGTGCTGTCCCGCGGCGGGGAGACGTTCTGCGTCATGACGCCGGGCTTCCTTCCATGACCAGGTCGAGTACACGGTGTTCGTCGAGCTCGCGGGCGGGCGCCGTGTGGACGACGTCGCCCTCGCGCAGCACCAGGACGCGGTCGGCGAGGCCGAGGACCTCGGGCACCTCGCTGGAGACCAGCAGCACGGCGAGTCCCTCGTCCGCCAGTCGGCGTACGACCGCGTACAGTTCGGCGCGGGCGCCGACGTCGACGCCGCGGGTGGGTTCGTCGAGCAGCAGCACCCGGCAGCCGCGCAGCAGCCAGCGGGCGAGCACGGCCTTCTGCTGGTTGCCGCCGGACAGGGTGCGTACGGGCACGTCGGGGTTGTCGGGCCGCAGGGACAGTTCGCGGACCGCCGCACGCGCCGCCCCCAGTTCGGCGCCGCGGTCGATCCAGCCGGCCTTCGCGAAGCGCGACATGGAGGAGACCGACACATTGCGGGTGACGGACTCCAGCATGAGCAGGGCCTGGGCCTTGCGTTCCTCGGGGGCGAGCCCGAGGCCGGCGCGTACGGCCGCCCGCACACTGTCTCTTATACACATCTCT
>KL568538.1:14270-17958 GCA_000715605.1 Streptomyces speibonae
CCCCCCGCCGACGAGGACCCGGCCGGTGTCGGGCTTGCGGGCGCCGTAGATCGTCTCCAGGATCTCGGAGCGTCCCGAGCCGACGAGCCCGGCGAGCCCGACGATCTCCCCGGGCCGCACCTCGAGGTCGAGCGGGGCGAACTCGCCCCGGCGGGACAGGTTCTCCACGGTCAGCACCGGTTCGCCCTGCGGCGGTTCGGCGGGCCGCTCCGGGAAGACGTACTCGACGTTGCGTCCCGTCATCAGGGCGACCACCTCGCGGGTGGGCGTGGACTTGGCGGGCAGTCCGCCGGCCACGGCCCGGCCGTCCTTGAGGACGGTCACCCGGTCGCCGATGCGCCGGATCTCCTCGAGACGGTGCGAGATGTAGACGACGGCGACCCCGTCGGCGGTGAGGTCCCCGACGATCCGGAAGAGGTTGTCGACCTCGTCCGGGTCGAGCGCGGCGGACGGCTCGTCCATCACGATGAGCCGTACGTCGTGGGAGAGCGCCCGCGCCATGGACACGATCTGCTGCTGTGCCGCGGACAGGTCCCCGACCAGCCGGGCCGGGTCGACCTCCGGGTGCCCGAGCCGCTTGAGGAGTTCGGCGGTCGACGCCCGGGCGGCCTTTCCGCGCACGACGAAACCGGCGGTGGTGGGTTCGTGGCCGAGATGGACGTTCTCGGCGACGGACAGGTGCTCCACCAGGTCGAGTTCCTGGTAGATGGTGGCGATGCCGAGACGCATGGCGGCGATCGGCGAGCGCAGGGTGACGTCCTCGCCGCGCCAGCGGATGGTGCCCGAGTCGGGCTGGTGGGCACCGGCCAGCACCTTGATCAGGGTGGACTTGCCGGCGCCGTTCTGTCCGAGCAGGCAGTGCACCTCGCCCGCCTGGACGTCGAGGTCGACGCCGTCCAGGGCCCGGACCCCGGGGAAGGACTTGGTGATGCCGGACATGGTGAGCAGCGGTGGTTCTGGTGCCATGCGGATTCCCCTCGGCGGGCGTACGGGCCGGTGTCAGGGCGATCCCCTTGCGGGGCAAGCGTTTTCAGGCAGGGCGGAGCGGAGCGTTGGCGGGGCCTGTCGACTGAACGGTGCGCGGGTGGGGCGGGGTGCGGGGCTGTGCGCTGTGGTGCGGGTGGCGCGAGGTGCGGGTGTGCGGGTGTGCGGTGGTGCGGTGGTGCGGTGGTGCGGGGTGGTGGAGCGGGTGGTGCTGCTGGGTGCCTGCCGTGGAGCAGGTGGTGCGAGGTACGTGCGTGCGGTGGAGCGGGCGGTGCGAGGTACGTGCGTGCGGTGGAGCAGGTGCTGCGAGGTACGTGCGGTGGAGCGGGTGGTGCGCGGGGCCGTGCTGCTTACGCGGGTGAGAACAGGTGGTCGCTGATCAGCCGGGCTCCGCCGATGACTCCGGCGGTGGGGCCCAACTCCCCCAGGACGATGGGCAGGTTGCCCGTCGCCAGGGGCAGCGACCCGCGGTAGACCTGGGTGCGGATCGCGGCGAGCAGGGTGTGGCCGAGGCCGGTCACCCCGCCGCCGATCACCACCAGGCCCGGGTTGAAGAAGCTGACCAGGCCGGCGATGACCTGGCCGGTGCGGTTGCCGCCCTCGCGGATCAGATCGAGGGAGGTGGCGTCACCGGCCGCGGCCGCCGCGGCGACGTCGACGGCGCTGAGCGTGCCGTTCGCCTCCAGCCGGCCGGCGAGTTCGGCGGAGAGCTGCTGCTGGGCGGCCTCGGTGGCGTCCCAGGCGAGGGCCGCGCCGGAGAAGTGCGCCTCCAGGCAGCCCCGGTTGCCGCAGGCGCACGGACGTCCGTCGGGCACGGCCTGGATGTGCCCGATGTCGCCCGCGCTGCCCGTCGTGCCGCGGTAGACCTCACCGCCGACGACGATGCCGCAGCCGATGCCGGTGCCGATCTTGACCACGAGGAAGTCGTGCACGGTGCGGGCGACGCCCGCGTGCTGCTCCCCCATGGCCATCAGGTTCACGTCGTTGTCGACCATGACCGGGCAGCCGAGGTCCTGGCTGAGCGCCTCCCGCACGGGGAAGCCGTCCCAGCCCGGCATGATCGGCGGAGCCACCGGGACGCCCTCGGGGAACCGGACCGGGCCCGGGACGCCGATACCGGCGCCGTCGAACCCCTCCGCGAGCCCCGAGGCCTTCAACTTGGTGGCCATGGACAGCACCTGCTCGAAGACCGCGACCGGCCCCTCGCGTACGTCCATGGGCTGGTTGATGTGCCCGAGGATCTCCAGCTCGGCGTTGGTGACGGCGACGTCGACCGAGGTCGCGCCGATGTCGACGCCGAGGAACCGCAGGTGCGGGTTGAGCCGGATGTTGTGGGAGCGCCGGCCGCCGCGCGAGGCGGCGAGTCCGTCGGCCACGACGAGCTCCGTCTCCAGCAGCCGGTCCACCTCCACGGCCAGTTTCGACCGTGAGAGGTCGACCTGGTCGCCCAGCTGGGCACGGGAGTTGGGGCCTCCGTCGCGCAGCAGCCTGAGCAGTCGGGCCTGATGGGCGTTGGCGGGTCGCGCGGTCATACGTCTCACGAGCCCCTCCCCGCCTCATCGGCCTGTGCGCGCCGGATTCCGGCCACGTGTGTGGCGTTCCTTCGGATGGGAAGTTAGCAGCGCTTGCCGGAGGTGGGAAGAAGTCTCGCAGGAATTGACCCCTACTTTTTCCACTCACAGGACAAAGAGCGGCCGGGCGGCACGGCAGGCGCAGGTCGGCGTACGCACGGGCAGGCGGTCCCGCGCGGAAATCCGCAGGTGCGCGAGGAACGGCGGCACCGCAACCGCGGCGGCCGAAAATGTGTCTGTCACCGCGAGGGCCGGATGCCCCGGAGTGCCGCGATACTCCCGGGGACAGGGCCGGTCCCGGGGGGTGAGGAACGCGATGAGCACGTGGACGGTTCCGGGGTACACCGAGTCGCTGGAGCTGGGCGCCGGTGCGAGCGGGCGTGTGGTTCTGGCCATTCATGAGGGGACCGGGGTCCCGGTCGCGGTCAAGTACCTCAGCGAGTCGCTGCACACCCGCCCGGGGTTCGTGCACGACTTCCGCGCCGAGGCACGGCTGCTCGGCGGGCTGGACAGCCCGTTCGTCGCGGGGCTGTACGAGTACGTGGAGAGCCCCGACGGGGCCGCCATCGTGATGGAGCTGGTGGACGGGGTGTCCCTGCGGGCCGTGCTGGCCGAGCAGGGGTCCCTGGACCCCGAGGCGGCGCTGCTGATCCTCAAGGGCTCACTGCTCGGCCTCGCCGACGCGCACCGGGCCGGCGTGGTGCACCGCGACTACAAGCCGGAGAACGTCCTGGTCACCCCGGACGGCGCGTCCAAGCTGGTCGACTTCGGCATCGCGGTCGACACGCAGGCGCGCGCCGGGGTGGCGGGCACGCCCGCCTACATGGCGCCCGAGCAGTGGCGGGGCGAGGCCGCCTCCCCGGCCACCGACGTGTACGCGGCCACGGCGACCTTCTTCGAGTGCCTCACCGGCCGCAAGCCGTACGCCGGCGACAACATCGCCGAGCTCGCCCTGCGCCATGTCGACGCGCCGGTCCCGGTCGCGGAGGTGCCGGAGGCGGTGCGGCCCCTGGTCCGCCGGGGCCTCGCGAAGGAACCTGCGGGGCGGCCGGCGGACGCCGAGGCGTTCGTCGCCGAGCTGGAGGCGGTCGCGGGTGCCGCGTACGGGCCCGACCTGTCTCTTATACACATCT
>KL568538.1:18140-18820 GCA_000715605.1 Streptomyces speibonae
GATGGGGGCGGCTGGGCGCGGGCCTGGAAGCCCACCGGGCCGGGCATGCTGGCCGCCGCGGCGGCGGCGCTGCTCGCGGTCCTGCTCGCCTACGCGGCACCGCCGGGCTCCGGCGGGCCGCAGCAGCGGGCGGCCGAGGCCCTGGCCACCACCCGTGCCGACCCGGACGTGACCTCCGGCCCGACGGCCCCCTCCGCGTCCCCCGCGGCGGACGCCTCCACGGCGTCCCCGTCCGGCCCGGCCTCCACGGGCCCCGCCGACGCGTCGGCCTCCGCGACCGGTACGGCGACGGACCCGGGCACGGACCCCGGATCCGAGGCGGGCTCGGAGCCCGGAACGGATCCGGGCGGGGACCCCGCCCCCGGCACTCCCGCCGGTCCGGCCTCCGAGCCCGGCACCCCGGCCGATCCCCCCACGGATCCCGCCCCGGCCGCGCCCGCGGTCAAGGACGTCACCGTGACGGAGTTCCGGCAGACGGGCTCCGGCACCGCCACGACCACGGTCACCGTGGTCACGGACGGCACCGGACCGGTGACGATCGACCTCCGGTGGTCCGTCGCCGACACCGCCGGCGGGCCGGGATCGCCGGACGGCACCGGTCAGGTCTTCCGGCGCGGCGGTGCCACGCAGTACACGGTGACCGCCGAGCACGCCTTCCAGCAGCTCGGCTGCTACTGGAC
>KL568538.1:19015-21185 GCA_000715605.1 Streptomyces speibonae
CCTTCCAGCAGCTCGGCTGCTACTGGACGGTTTCGGCGACGACCGCCCCGGCGTCCGCCGACGGGGGTGCGTCCGGGCAGCTCCTGACGAAGCGGTGCGACCTGCGATGAAGCCGACGAACGAGCCCGAAGACGACTACAGCGCCACCGTGCTCGCGAGTCACTGGATCCAGCGCCCGCAGGAGGACACCGCGCCCACCGTGACCGGCACGGCGTACGACGGCGGGGTGCGGCCGGACCGGATCGAGGGCGCCGTGCTGCGCTTCGGCCCGGGTGTGCGGGAGGTTCTGGCGCACCGCACCGGCGGCACGCCGCTGCCGCCGCCGGGCCCGCCGCGGCGGCCAGGGCTCCGCCGGCACGCGCTGCCGGCCCTGGTCATCCTCGTCGCCCTCGCCCTCCTGGCCTGGCAGCGGCTCGGAGGGCCGCTCACGGTGGAGGCGGCGACGGTCACGGCATCACCCGCCACGGTGGGCTGCGACGGCACCGCGGACCTGGTGGGCACGGTCACCACGAACGGCCGCCCGGGCACCCTGGCCTACCGCTGGATCCGCAGCGACGGCACCGAGTCCGGCGTGCTGCGTGAGGAGTTGGCGCGGGGTCAGCGGGAGGCACGGCTGCGCCTCCTGTGGACCTTCGAGGGCACCGGCCGCTACGAGGCGACGGCTGAGCTGCGGATCCAGTCCCCCGCCACCCGCACCGCCACGACCCGCTTCACCTACGACTGCTCCTGAGGCCGGCGCACGGGCCCTACGCGTCCTCCCGTGCGTGGTACGAGCGGCGGGTGTGTTCGGTGTGGTCGCGCATGAGGCGGGTGGCCCGTTCCGCGTCGTGGGCCGCCATCGCGTCGATCAGCTCGCGGTGTTCGGCCCAGGAGCGCTCGCCGCGCTGCCGGGCGACCGGTGTGTAGTACCAGCGCACGCGCCGGTCGACCCGGGCGCCGAGTTCGGCGAGCACGGCGTTGCCCGACAGCTCCATGACCTTCGCGTGGAAGCGGGCGTTGAGGGCGACGGCGGCGTCCACGTCGTCGGCGGCGACCGCCTCGAGGCCCTTGGCCAGGATCTCCTCCAGCGCCTCGATGCCCGCACGGTCGGCGTGGCCCGCGGCGAGCCGGGCCGCCTCGGCCTCCAGCAGGGAGCGGACGGTGAGGAGTTGGTCGGCCTCCTCCTCCGTCGGCTCGTGCACGAACGCGCCCTGGGCGGGCCGGAGATCGACCCAGCCCTCGGTGCTGAGACGCTGGAGCGCCTCGCGGACCGGCTGGCGGGAGACGCCGAGGTGGCCCGCGAGTTCGCTCTCGACGAGATGCCGGCCCGGCTGGAGGGCGCGGGTGGTGATGAGTTCGAGCAGCGCCTCGTAGACGCGGTCGCGCAGCGGGCCGGGCCGTTCGAGCTTCGGCACCGCCCCCTGGGGCAGTCCGGTCGACGACATCACGGGTCCCCCTCCTCGGCAGCGCCGTGCACCGCCGCGAACGCCGGTGCCACCGCAGACGCCAGTGGTGATGATTTTTCGTCGGCAGTCTACGGCGGCGGGCGTGACTTCAGGGGCAGCGCACGACCTGGCCCGCGTACGACAGGTTCCCGCCGAAGCCGAACAGCAGCACCGGGTCGCCGGCCGACAGCGCCCCCTGCTCGACGAGCTTGGACAGGGCCAGCGGGATGCTCGCGGCGGAGGTGTTGCCGGAGTCGGTGACATCGCGGGCCACGACGGCGTTGACCGCGCCGAGCCGGCGGGCCAGGGGTTCGATGATCCGCAGGTTGGCCTGGTGCAGCACCACACCGGCGAGGTCCTCGGGCGCCAGTCCCGCCTTCTCGCACGTCTGCCGGGCCATGACCGGCAGCCGGGTGGCGGCCCAGCGGTAGACGCTCTGCCCCTCCTGCGCGAACCGCGGCGGCGTCCCCTCGATCCGCACCGCGTGCGCCATCTCGGGCACCGAACCCCACAGCACGGGTCCGATGCCTGCCTCCTCGCCCGGCGCGCAGGCCTCCACCACGGCCGCGCCCGCCCCGTCGCCGACGAGGACGCAGGTGGAGCGGTCGGTCCAGTCGGCCACGTCGGACATCTTGTCGGCGCCGATGACCAGGACCCGGCTCGCGCCGCCGGCCCGCACGGTGTGGTCGGCGGTGGCGAGGGCGTGGGTGAAGCCCGCGCACACCACGTTGAGGTCCATGACGGCG
>KL568538.1:21476-22211 GCA_000715605.1 Streptomyces speibonae
GCGTGCGCGGCCAGTTCGTCCACGGGTTCGTCGGGTCCCGCGATGTGACGGGTGCGGATGCCCACCCGGCTCGTGATCCACGCGTCGCTGGTGTCGACCATGCCCGCCAGATCCTCGTTGGTGAGGACCCGGGCGGGCTGGTAGTGGCCGACGGCGGCGATGCGCGAGCCGATCATGGGTGATCATCCCCCTCGTTTCCGGTTACGGGCTGCCCCAGTCTGATCAGTGACTCGCCGGTAGGAGGGCAGGTGAAGCAACAGGAAACGGGTGCCGGGCTTGTCGGCTTCCCTCAGCCTCCAAGGTGCCGTCCCGGCCGTCCGCGATCAGCCCGTGAACAACTGTGTCGCCTTGCGTACGAGCTCGTACAGACCGTAGGCGAGCGGTGCTCCCACCCACAGCCAGGAGAAGACGATCAGATTGCGGTGGTCGCCGCTAGGCGGATTCCGACTGGTGTCGCCGGTCATCGGCGGCCTCCTTCGGCAGCTCGGTGTCGGGCACGTGGTGACGGGGATCGACGGGCCGGACCAGTTCGTTGGCGACGAAGCCGATGACGAGCAGTCCGATCATGATGAGCAGCGACGTTCCGTAGAGGGCCGGTCCGTGCTTGCCGGCCTCCTCCTGACGGTCGGCGACCCAGTTCACGATCAGCGGTCCGAGCACACCGGCCGTGGACCAGGCGGTGAGGAGCCGGCCGTGGATGGCGCCGACCTGGTAGGTGCCGAAGAGGTCCTTCAG
>KL568538.1:22463-24339 GCA_000715605.1 Streptomyces speibonae
GGCGGGGACCGTGGCGAAGCCGCCGCCGTAGAAGGAGAGGATGACCAGGGCGCACAGCACGAACAGGGGCTTGGAGGTGTCGCCCAGCAGCCAGATCAGGGCGTACATCAGCGCGCCGACACCGAGGTAGACCCGGTAGATGTTCTTGCGGCCGATGAGGTCGGAGGTGGTGGACCAGCCGATGCGGCCCGCCATGTTGGCCGCCGACAGCAGGGCGACGAACCCGGCCGCGGCGGTCGCCGACACCGGGGCGGAGGTGTCCGCGAAGAAGTCGGTGATCATCGGCGCGGCCTTCTCCAGGATGCCGATGCCCGCGGTGACGTTGAGGGTGAGCACCAGCCACAGCAGCCAGAACTGCGGGGTGCGCACCGCGGAACGGGCGGAGACCTGCGGCCCGCTCGACACCGTGGGCGCGCCGGCCACCGGGGCGGCGGTGCGCGGCACCCGGACCAGCAGCACGCCGAGCAGCATGAACACGGCGTAGGTGAGCCCGTGCACGAGGAAGGCGAGCGCGATGCCGTCGTTGTCGGTACCGAAGGACTCGAGCATCTGCGCCGACCAGGGCGAGGCGATCAGCGCACCGCCGCCGAAGCCCATGATGGCGATGCCGGTGGCCATGCCGGGCCGGTCGGGGAACCATTTGATCAGCGTCGAGACGGGTGAGATGTAGCCGATGCCCAGGCCGATGCCGCCGACGAAGCCGTAGCCGAGGACGATCAGCCAGTACTGCTCGGTGGCCGCGCCCAGCGCGGAGAGCAGGAAGCCGGAGGAGAAGCAGACCAGGGCGACGGTCATAGCCCAGCGCGGGCCCCGGCGTTCGACGAGGGTGCCGCCGAACGCGGCGGACAGGCCCAGCATCACGATGCCGAGCTGGAAGGGCAGCGCGCTCTGGGTGCCGCTGAGGTCGAGCGAGGACTCGAGCGGGGGCTTGAAGACGCTCCAGGCGTAGGCCTGGCCGATGGACAGATGGACGGAGAGTGCGGCGGGCGGAACAAGCCAGCGGCTCCAGCCCGGCGGTGCTACGGGGGGACTCATGAGTCCACAACCGTAAGGACGTGAGGCGCCGTTGAGAAGACAGTTGAGGAGACAACTATTAAGGCGGTACACGGTCTTGCCCGGCGCCTCCATACTGTAGACAATGTGGCGCCGACGCCCCCGCGCATGCCCTGTCGCGCACGTCGGAGTCCGGCGGGCGGACGGCGGGTACCTGGGACAATAGGACCGGGACGGCCGCCTCGCCGCACGACACCGAGCGGAACTGGTAGGGACGATGGGACGAGTCACGGAACGACGCAAGGTGCTCCGCATCCGGGACGGGGCGGTCTCCAGCCGCCCGGACACGCTCGTCGCCGAGGAGCCCCTGGAGATCCGGCTGAACGGCAGGCCGCTGGCGATCACCATGCGCACACCGGGGGACGACTTCGCGCTCGCCGCCGGGTTCCTGGTCAGCGAGGGGGTGCTGGCCGACGCCTCCGACCTGCGGAACATCGTGTACTGCGCGGGCGCGACCGTCGACGGGTCGAACACCTACAACGTGGTCGACGTGCAGACGGCCCCCGGCGTGGCGGTCCCGGACATCACCCTGGAGCGCAACGTCTACACCACCTCCTCCTGCGGACTGTGCGGCAAGGCGAGCCTGGACGCGGTGCGCACCACCGCCCGCCACCCCATCGCCGACACTCCTCCGCTGGCGCTGGAGCCGGAGCTGCTGGCGAGCCTCCCGGACCGGCTGCGCGCGGCCCAGCGGGTCTTCGACCGCACCGGCGGCCTGCACGCGGCGGCCCTGTTCGACGAGCGGGGCGAACTGCTCGACGTACGGGAGGACGTGGGCCGGCACAACGCGGTCGACAAGCTGGTCGGCCGGGCCCTGCAGAGC
>KL568538.1:24550-24899 GCA_000715605.1 Streptomyces speibonae
GTCCCGCACCGTCCTGCTGGTCTCCGGGCGGGCCTCGTTCGAGCTGGCGCAGAAGGCCGTCATGGCCGGCATACCGGTACTGGCGGCGGTCTCGGCCCCGTCCTCGCTGGCGGTGGACCTTGCGGCGGAGACGGGGCTGACCCTGGTGGGCTTCCTGCGCGGCAGCTCCATGAACGTGTACGCGGGTGAGCACCGCATCGCCCTGCCGGTGGCGTCGAGGCCGTGACTACTGCTCGCAGAGCGCCGTGTCGAGGGCGTCCGCGAGGTGCTCGTGGACGTCGAGCGTGGTCGCCGTCGCGGTGACGGCCACGGTGGCGGCCCGGCCGTCCTCGGTCACCCCGTTGCGGGC
>KL568538.1:25157-25925 GCA_000715605.1 Streptomyces speibonae
CGCGAGACCGAGGCCGTAGGTGCTGCCGTCGGTCACGTCGAAGCCGGGGGCCTTCACGGTCTTCTGCATCTCCTTCAGCTGGGCCGGCTTCAGGAGCTCGCCGTCCAGGAGGGAGGTGAGGAAGCGGTTGAGGTCCGACGGTGTACCGATCAGCGCTCCCGCGGCCCAGGCCGCGGACGGGTCCTGCACGGTGACGTCCGCCCACGGCTCGTCCTGCGTCATCCTGAAGTAGCCGTGGGGGTGCCGTCCCTTGACGGTCTGGTCACCGACCCCGGGCCAGTAGGTGTCCCGCAGCCGGAGGGGCTCGATGACGCGCTTGGTGATCTCCTCGCCGATCGGGCGCCCGGTCACACGCTGGACGATCAGTCCGGCCAGCGTGTAGTTGGTGTTGCTGTAGCCCCAGCCGGTGCCGGGAGCGAACTCGGCCTTCTTGGCCAGCGCGAGGTCGAGCGTCTCCCGCGGCTCGAAGTGGCGGTGCTGCTGCTTGGTGAGGTAGTCCTTCACCACGTCGTCGTCGTAGTCGGGCAGCCCGCTGGTGTGCTGGAGCAGTTGACGGACGGTGATGTCCCGGCCGTCGATGCCGTCACCGCGGACCAGACCCGGCAGATACGTCTCGACCGGCTCGTCGAGTCCGACCTTGCCCTCACCGACCAGTTGCAGCACCACCGTGGCCGTGAACATCTTGGTGTTGCTGGCGATCCGCACCTTTCCGTCGACCGGGACCGCGGAACGGGTCCTCAGGTCGCCGACACCCGCGGTGTAGTGGCG
>KL568538.1:26142-30334 GCA_000715605.1 Streptomyces speibonae
GCCCGCCCGCCGGGGTCGCGCACGGCGGCGAGCGCGCCGGGGATGCCGTCGTCGATCAGCCTGTCCAGGCTCTTCCGCACGGCATCGTGGTGCCTGCTGCCCGGCCCGGCCTTCGCCACGGCCGGCTCCCGGGTGTCCTTCGTGCCGCCGCCGTCCGCCGAAGCGACCCCTACGCCCGCCATGACCCCCGCCAGCGCCGTGAGCGCGGCGCCCAGCAGGATCCGGCGGCGGCGGGAGGGTGAGGCGTGGGCGGCACGGCCGGGAGACGCCGGCACAGGCCGGGCACCGGACGAGGGCTCGGGGCAGGAGGTGGGCTGAGTCACGGACAACTCCCTGGTGAACGGGCCGGTTTGACAGTCACCAGCCTCTTGGTGCCGCCCCGGCCGATCGATCCCCTGCGCGGGCCGATCGCGGGTACAGCAGGCGCTACCTGATCAATTGCCATGGCGCACCGACGATCAGTAGGTTCGAGGCGACGAATATCGAACGGCAGGCCGATTCCGGTGTGTCAGGGGGCAGGGGGCTCACGGATGCGTGCGCGTTGTCGGAACTCGGACCGCCCGGCCCGGCCCTCACGGGGGAAGGCGGCCGCACCCCGCCGCGTCACCAGGGGCCTGCTGGCCCTGGCCGTCGTGTTCGTGGCGGCCGCGGGGACCGGATGCGAGGTCACCGGGGACCCGGACCCGGGTCCGTCCGCGTCCGCCGGGGACGGCGCGGCGCCCGGCCGGGACGGACGCCGGGCGACGAACCCGCCGCCGGGGCTGCCCGCGTCCTTCACCACCGGCCAACGGCTCGACTGGGCGGCCTGTCCGGCACCGTCCGGGGCCCAGGGGGACGGTGACGCCCCGGGCGACGGCTGGGAGTGCGCCACGATGAAGGCGCCGCTGGACTACCAGCACCCCGGGCGCAGGACGATCGACGTGGCCATGATCCGCAAGCGGGCCACCGGACCCGAGGGGAAGCGGATCGGATCGCTGCTGTTCAACTTCGGCGGCCCCGGCCGGTCCGGCGTCACGGGGCTCCCGGAGTTCGCGCGGGACTACGCCACGCTGGGCGAGCAGTACGACCTGGTGAGCTTCGATCCGCGCGGCGTCGGCGGGACGGCCCCCGTGCTGTGCGGGAAGGACGACTTCGAGAGCGTCGACGCCTGCGCGGAGCTCTCCGGCGAGCTGCTGCCGTACGTCGGCACCTCCCACACGGCGCGCGACCTGGACCTGATGCGTTATCACCTCGGTGACGAGCAACTGCACTACCTGGGCGTCTCCTACGGCACCAGGCTGGGCGGCGTCTACGCCCACCTGTTCCCGAAGAACGTGGGCCGGCTCGTGCTCGAAGCCCCCGTCGACCCCACGCTGGACCGCCAACAGGCCGAGGCCGGTCAGGTCAAAGCCGTCCAGCGCGCCTTCGACCACTTCGCCGCGCACTGTGCGAAGGCCTACGACGACTGCCCCACCGGCAGCGGCCCCGCACAGGCCACACAGCGCGTCACCCGGCTGCTGGACCGGCTCGCGGAGAAGCCCGCGCCCACCGACGACGGGGGTGAGCTCGACGACGGTCTCGCGGCCCGTGCCATCGGGAACCACCTCGACGGCGGCAGGTCCGGCTGGCCGGACCTGGCCAAGGCGCTCCGCCAGGTCATGGAGGAGAACGACGGCACGGCGCTGATGGAGGAGGCGTACGACCACGGCCCGGACACCCAGGCGCGCGGCACCCGGGCCGGCACCGGGTTCCGCGCCGCGTCCCCGGGCGGCAACGTCACGTCCGCCTTCGTGGCGATCACCTGCGCCGACTCCGACGTGCGCCCCGGTGCCGCCGACGAGGAGGCGGTGCGCAAGCGGACCGAGGCGGCCTCCCCGGTCTTCGGCCGAGCGTGGTCCGGCAGCGTCTACGTCTGCTACGAGTGGCCGTTCGACGGCGAGAGCGCCACCCCCGACGTCGGTGCGGACGGCGCCGCCCCGATCCTCGTCGTCGCCAACACCGGCGACCCGACGACACCGTACGAGGGCGCCGAGCGGATGGCGGCCGAGTTGGGCGAGGGCGTCGGCGTGCTGCTGACGGTGCGTGAGGAGGGCCACGGCTCGTACCCCTTCAACCGCTGCGCGACCCGGACCGTCGACACCTACCTGCTGCACGGCACGACTCCCCCGGCCGGCACGACCTGTTCGTGAGACCCGTCCCCCGGTGAGGGCCGAGGCGCCATGGACCCGGGCCCCGGCACCCGCCGGCGTTCCCGGCCCCGCCCGACGACACGGCCGGTGCACGGCGGCGGACGGGGCCGGGATCGCGTCGGCGCCGGCCCCGGTTCTCACGGTGCTCTGTTCACCATGGCCGCGGGGGCCGAGGGGCCGGCCACGGTGGCGTCGCAGTGGGCCTGCTCCCCGACCGGGCCGTGGCACGGACCGGAACGGCGGTTCACCCCCGCGCTTCCCGGGGTCGGGGCCGCCGCCCACAACGCAGGCGCACCCGGAGCCGGGCGACGACGGGCGGCTGGTGCCCGGCTGCGACGTGAACCGGCTGGAGACGGCCGCGGCGGCCGGGTTGCTCAGCCGGAACGTGTCCCTGTGCCGGCTTCGCTTCGTGAGTCTCCGGCCCGGTCCGCCGCGGTGACCTCCCCGGTGGCCTCGGCGGCCTCGGCGGCCTCGTCGACCGAATCGCGCGAGCGGCGCTTGGCGAGCACCGCGCACACCATCAGCTGCATCTGGTGGAACAGCATCAGCGGCAGCACGGCCAGCGAGGCCTGCGCCCCGAACAGCACGCTCGCCATGGGCAGCCCGGCGGCCAGGGACTTCTTCGAACCGGCGAACTGGATCGCGATCCGGTCCTCCCGGCCGAACCGCAGCACCCTGGCGCCGTACCAGGTCAGCGCCAGCATCACCGCGAGCAGCACCGCCTCCACCGCGAGCAGCCCGCCGAGCCGGGCGGGGCTGACCCGCTGCCAGATGCCCTGGACCATGCCCTCGCTGAACGCGGTGTAGACGACGAGCAGGATCGAGCCCCGGTCCACCAGCCCCAGCACCTTCCGGTGCCGGGCGACGAAGGAGCCGATGAAGCGGCGCAGCAGCTGCCCGGCGACGAACGGCACGAGCAGCTGGAGCACGATGCGCACCAGCGAGCCCGCCGAGAAGCCGCCCGCGTCGCCGCCCAGCAGCGTCGCGGCGAGCAGCGGGGTGACGACGATGCCGGCCAGCGAGGAGAAGGAGCCGGCGCAGATCGCGGCGGGCACGTTGCCGCGGGCGATGGAGGTGAACGCGATCGAGGACTGGATGGTGGACGGGACGAGGGTGAGGAAGAGCAGGCCCTGGTACAGCGGGTCGGTCAGGACCACGGGTACCAGTCCGCGGGCGGCCAGGCCCAGCGCGGGGAACACCACGAAGGTGCAGGCCAGCACGGTGACGTGGAGCCGCCAGTGCCGGAGCCCGTCCAGCGCCTCACGGGTGGAGAGCCGGGCGCCGTAGAGGAAGAAGAGCAGGGCGATCGCGGCGGTGCAGGCGCCGGAGGCGATGTCCGCGCCCGTGCCCCGCGCGGGCAGGAGCGCGGCGACGCCCACCGTCCCGAGCAGGAGCAGGACGTACGGGTCGATCGGCAGCCGGCTCGGCCAGTGCAGGCGTTTCACTGTGCTCCACATGCTCGTGCTCACGCTGGGTCTCCGGGGCGGCCCGCGCCGTCCGGCCGCGGGATCCCCCGACTCCATCCTGGTCCCCGCGGCCGTGATCGGGAATCCCGTACACCGCTTTCACTGTCATCACGATCCGCGATGACCGGGGCTACGCTGGCGGCATGTACGACCCGACGCAGCTGCGGACGTTCCTGTCGGTGGCGCAGACGCTGAGCTTCACGCAGGCGGCGCGGCGGCTGGGGCTGCGGCAGTCGACGGTGAGCCAGCACGTGCGGCGGCTGGAGGAGGCGACCGGGCGGCAGCTGTTCACCCGGGACACGCACTCGGTGGAGCTGACCGAGGACGGCGAGGCGATGCTCGGCTTCGCGCGGCGCATCCTGGACGTGCACGAGCAGGCGACCCGGTTCTTCACCGGCACCCGGCCGCGCGGGCGGCTGCGGTTCGGCGCGTCGGAGGACTTCGTGCTGACGCGGCTGCCGGAGATCCTCGAACGGTTCCGGCACGAGCACCCGGAGGTCGATCTGGAGCTGACGGTCGAGCTGTCGGGCATCCTGCACGAGCGGCTCGCCGCGGGCT
>KL568538.1:30543-32045 GCA_000715605.1 Streptomyces speibonae
GCGGGGGGCCGTCTCGACCTGGTGCTCGCCAAGCGGCGGCCCGGGGACCCGCGCACGGACGCGCACCGGCTGGTCTGGCACGACGAGCTGGTGTGGATCGGCGCGCCGGGGCTGCGGCTCGACCCGCACCGCCCGGTGCCGCTGATCGTCTACCCGCCGCCGGGCATCACCCGGGCCCTCGCACTGCGGGCGCTGGAGCGCGAGGGGCGTCCGTGGCGGATCGTCTGCACCAGCGGCAGCCTCAACGGGCTGCTCGCCGCGGCCCGCGCCGGGCTCGGGGTGATGGTGCACTCACGGGGGCTGATCCCGCCGGGGCTGGCGCGGATGCCGGAGCGGGCCGGGCTGCCGGAGCCGGGCGAGGTGGACTTCGTGGTGGCGCACGGGCGGCGCCGGCCCTCGGCGCAGGGGGCGGCCGACGCCCTGGCGGCAGCGATCCTCGCGGGCGGCGACCGGCTGCACCGCGGCGGGCGGGGGTGACGGCACGGCCCGCGTACGCGCTGGGATCAGTGGGGCCCGGCCGGCCACCTCAAGGAGCGGTCATGGGCTCGTACAGATTCGGTGGAGATTACTCCACGGAAACTTACTCGTCCGTCAGGTTTCTGTCCGACCCTTCCGCATGTGAGCGCATTTTCCTCCCCTGACCAGCGCGGACGCGAGCTGCGCTCAGCTTTCCGCCCCCTCCCCGGGCCCGGATCCGTGGGGTAGCTTTCACGGCGCTGTGCGGGACGGCGTCGTCCCGCCCGAGTCCGAGCGCTCAGGAGCGGAGAGCGGGATTGCGCGAGTTCACCAACCCTCCGTCGGCCTTGGAGCCTCCGGTGGGCGGTCTGGCCGACGTGGTCTTCCGGTATGCCGAGGAGGACCCGTCGCGCGTCGCGCTGGGCCGCAAGGACGACGCCGGCACCTGGCGGGACGTCTCCAGCGCCGAGTTCCGCGACGAGGTGCTCGCCCTGGCCAAGGGCCTGCTGGCGGGCGGCGTCCGGTTCGGCGACCGGGTCGCGATCATGTCCCGCACCCGCTACGAGTGGACCCTCTTCGACTTCGCGCTGTGGACCATCGGCGCGCAGGTCGTCCCCGTCTACCCCACCTCCTCCGCCGAGCAGTGCTTCTGGATGCTGTACGACGCCGAGGTGACGGCCGCGATCGTGGAGCACGAGGACCACGCGATGACGATCGCCACGGTCATCGACCGGCTGCCACGGATGCGCCGGCTGTGGCAGCTGGACGCGGGCGCGGTGCAGGAGCTGTACGACGCGGGCGCACACCTGGACGACGAGGTGGTGCACCGGCACCGCAGGGCGGTCACGCCGGACTCGGTGGCGACGGTCATCTACACCTCGGGCACCACCGGCCGCCCCAAGGGGTGTGTGCTCTCCCACGGCAACTTCATGTACGAGGCGGACACCGTCATCGGGCGCTGGGAGCCGGTGTTCCACTCCCGCCGGGGCGACGAGGCGTCCACGCTGCTGTTCCTGCCGCTCTTATACACATCTCTGAGCGGGCTG
>KL568538.1:32237-43809 GCA_000715605.1 Streptomyces speibonae
GGGCGGATGGTGGAGGTGGCGGCGATCCGCGGGAAGGTGAAGTTCGGCCACCAGCCGCAGCTGAACGCGGCGGCGCTCATGCCCGACCTGGCCGCCTTCCGGCCGACGTTCTTCCTGGCCGTGCCGTACATCTTCGAGAAGGTGTTCAACGCGGCGCGGCGCAAGGCGGAACGCGAGGGCCGCTCGGGGCCGTTCGAGAAGGCCGTCGACGTGGCCGTGAAGTACGCGGACGCGGTGGAGGCGAAGGCCTGGGGCGACGGGCCCGGGCCGTCCGCCGCGCTGCGGATGCAGCACCAGCTCTTCGACAAGCTCGTCTACTCCAGGATCCGCGCGGCGATGGGCGGCAGGATCCGGCACGCCATGTCGGGCGGTTCCGCGATGGACCGCCGGCTCGGGCTGTTCTTCGCGGGCGCCGGCGTGCAGATCTACGAGGGGTACGGACTCACCGAGTCGACGGCGGCGGCCACCGCCAACCCGCCCGAACGCACCCGTTACGGCACGGTCGGCCAACCCATCCCCGGGGTCACCGTGCACATCGCGGACGACGGCGAGATCTGGCTGAACGGCGGCAACGTCTTCGAGGGCTATCTCAACAACCCCAAGGCCACCGACGAGGCCCTGCACGACGGCTGGCTGGCCACCGGGGACCTCGGAGCGCTGGACGAGGACGGGTATCTGACCATCACCGGGCGCAAGAAGGAGATCCTGGTGACCTCCGGCGGCAAGAGCGTCTCGCCGGGGCTGCTGGAGGAGCGGGTGCGGGACCACCCGCTGGTCAACCAGTGCATCGTGGTCGGCAACGACCGCCCGTACGTCGCCGCCCTGGTCACCCTCGACCTCGAGGCCGTGGAGCACTGGCTGACGATGCGCGGCAAGCCGCCGATGGCACCGGCCGAGCTGGTGCGGGACGCGGACCTGGAAACGGAGGTGCGCCGCGCCGTGGTCGCGGCGAACACCCTGGTGTCCCAGGCGGAGTCGATCCGCACGTTCCGGATCCTGGCGCAGCCGTTCACCGAGGAGCACGGTCTGCTCACCCCGTCGCTGAAGCTGAAGCGCAAGGCGATCGAGAAGGCGTACCAGGAAGAGGTCGAGGCGCTCTACCGGGCGTGACGATTACCGCGCGTGAACATCACGGTCAGGAATGCGCCGCGGGCCGTGATCGTTGACCATGGGGGTAACACCTGTCATCAACCGAAGGATCGAGAGCTCGTGAGCAAGGTCCCCCCGATCATCCTGAACAACGGCGTCGAGATGCCCCAGCTGGGGTTCGGCGTCTGGCAGGTACCGGACGCGGAGGCCGAGGGTGCCGTGGCGACGGCGCTTCAGGCGGGCTACCGCAGCATCGACACCGCGGCGATCTACGGCAACGAGGAGGGCACTGGCCGGGCCGTCGCCGCGTCGGGCATCCCGCGCGAGGACCTCTTCATCACCACCAAGGTCTGGAACCGCGACCACGGCTACGACGCCACGCTGCGCGCCTTCGACCAGTCCCTGGCGAGGCTCGGCCTCGACCACGTGGACCTGTACCTCATCCACTGGCCGACGCCCGCGCGGGACCGGTACGTCGACACGTACAAGGCGTTCGAGAAGCTGTACGCCGACGGCCGGGTCCGCGCCATCGGCGTGTCGAACTTCCTGCCCGAGCACCTGGAGCGCCTGATCGGCGAGACGTCGGTCGTCCCGGCGGTCAACCAGATCGAGCTGCACCCGCATCTCCAGCAGCACGCCGCGCGTGAGTACCACGCCGAACAGGGCATCGCCACGGAGGCGTACTCGCCGCTGGGCTCCGGCAAGGGCATCCTGGAGATCCCGGCCATCGTGGCGATCGCGCAGAAGCACAACCGCACGCCCGCCCAGGTCGTGCTGCGCTGGCACCTCCAGCTGGGCAATGTCGTCATCCCGAAGTCGGTGACGCCGGCCAGGATCGCGGAGAACATCGACGTCTTCGACTTCAGCCTGGACGCCGAGGACCTCGCCGCGATCAGCGCGCTCAACGAGGACCGGCGGGTGGGTTCGGACCCGGCGAAGTTCAACGCCGCCTGACCGCCCGGCCCACGACGGCCTCCCCGGCGCGGGGAGGCCGTCGGCGTGTCTCAGACGGGCTGCCCCAGGGGCCGTACGACCACGGTGTTGACGTCGACGCCTTCCGGCTGTTCCAGGGCCCACACCACGGAGTCGGCGATCCGGTCGGCGGTGAGCAGACGTCCGGGCGGGAGGCTGCCGACGGCGTCCCAGAACGGGGTCTCCACGCGGCCGGGCGCGATCAGCGTGACACCGACGCCCCACTCGGTGACCTGCCGCCGGACGTTCTCGGCGAGCCCGGTCACCGCGTACTTGGTCGCGCCGTAGAGATTGCCCGGCGTGGGCACGAACCCGGCGACGCTGCCGACCAGCACGATCCGTCCGCGCGTCGCCTTCAGCGCGTCGATGGAGGCGCGGATCAGCAGGGCGGGGCCCAGGACGTTGGTCAGCACCATGTCGGTCCATCCGGTGGGGTCGCCCTCGGCGACCGAATCACCGGTGGCGAAACCCGCGTTGGCGACGACGGTGTCCAGCCGGCCGAACCGCGCCAGCACGGTGTCGACGGCCGAGCGCACGTCCTCGTACACCGCCGCGTTCCCGGGGATCGTCAGCAGTGTCCCGGGCTCACCGCACTCCTTGGCGAAGTCGCGCAGCCGTGCCTCGCCGCGTCCGGTGACGGCGACCCGCTGCCCCGCCTCCAGCAGCCGCCGCGCGACGGCCGCGCCGATGCCTCCCCCACCTCTCGGCTTCGCTCGAGGCGGGGGGACCCCCATCCCCCTCCGGTGATGAGTGTGACGCGCGTGTCGTCGGTCATGGATACCCCCTGTGTGTCGTGTGCGTGCCGGGGAGTCCATCACCTGGAGCGCTCTCCAAGTCAAGCGGTCACACGGGCCGCACCCCCGCGTGGACGGTGTGGGCCGCCAGGACGAACAGGTCGGGGCGGTGGTGCACGCTCGCCGTGTCGTCGGGGTCGAGGAGGCGGTCGAGGGCGGCCCGGTCCTGCGCGTCCAGGTCCTCGGCCAGGGTCTCGCGGGCGCGCGAGAGGACGGCGGCCGCGTGGGCGCGGGCGCGGTCCGTGGCCGGGGCGGGCAGGTCGAGGAGGAACGTGCGCGAGCGGATGTGGTGCAGTCCGGCCGACGCCAGCAGGGCGGGCCAGTCCTCCACGACGGACACCGAGCCCGGCAGTTCGGCGCGCATCCGGTCGAACCAGTCCGCCTCCACCGCGTCGATGCGCGCCTGGAGTCCCGGCCGGCCGAACCCGATGTCGCGGGGCAGGAAGCGGGCGGGCAGGCCGCCCTCCATCACCGCCAGGGTGCCGCCGGGCGCGAGGTGCCCGGCGCACGCCGCGAGCGCGGCGCCCTGGTCGCCCAGGTGGTGGATGCTGCGGCTGGCCCACAGCAGGTCCGCCGGGTAGTCCAGTTCGTCCAGCACACCGGGGAGTTCGCCGAGCAGGGTGCCGAACCGGTCGGCCGCCCCCTGCCGCTCCGCCCGCGCGCGGGCGCGTTCAAGCAGCTCCGCGGAGCCGTCGACGGCCACCACCCGGGCGCCCGGGAACGTCTCGGCGAACAGGGCGGAGATGACGCCGGGGCCGCTGCCCGCGTCCACGATCAGGCCCGGTTCCGTCACCTCCTTGGCCAGCCAGTTCAGGGCGCGCTCGTACAGCGGGGTGAACAGCTCCGCCTGCGATTCGAGCAGCGGACCCAGCTCGGCCCAGTCGATCTCGTCGTGCCCGTGCCCGTGACCGTGGCCGCGTGCGTGACCGGGCTTCCGCTCGTGTCCGTGGTGGTGCGCCATGGTGATCAGCCTCTCCGCTCGGATGCCGCCAGGGTGCGACGACGCACCGCGAGGGAGCAACCGATGTTGCCGTTCACGCAAAAACGCGGCGGTCCGCCGGGCACGGGCCTGGGCCCGACCCGGCGGACCGGTTGGTCAGCCCGTCACGACAGCGGCGGGTAGGCGTTCTGCATCAGCTCCTGGAACTGGGCGGAGAACCAGTGCCCGGAGACCGGGGCGTCGGGCAGCGCCCCGGACATGTTGTAGTTGTTGCGCGGGTTGCCCTCGTAGGTGGGGTCGCACATGCGGTCGAAGCCCTTGCCCTCGTCGTTGTCGATCTCCTCGCTCGCCCCGTCGGACTCACCCGGGGGCTTCATCCACACGTAGGCGTCGATCCCGGGCTCCGGGGATGCCTGCGGCCGCTCGCCGAGTCCGGCGCCCGACTGGTTGCACCAGTTGCCGGTGTTGAAGCGGCGGTCGTAACGGCCGCCGTCGACGTAGGTGTTCACGTCGGTGGTGGCGCCGGGGCCGGTGGGCCGGTCCGCGCCGCCCCAGCCGTTGCGGGAGGTGTCGATCAGCATGCCGATGCCGGAGTCGAAGCCGATGGAGACCAGTTCCTCGCGCAGCGCCTGGGCGTACGACAGCTCGTCGATGTAGCGGTTCCAGCTCACCCAGTCCGACTCGCGCACCGACGTGCCGTTGACGGAGTCGCCGAGGGAGAAGTTCTCCTCCTTCAGGGCGCTGTAGTTGGCCGTGTTGGCGATGAAGCCGTGCACGTCGTCGACGGTCGCGCCCTCGGCGTTGGCGGCCTGCAGGAACAGATCCGCCGAGGGGCCGAAGTTGTCGTCCCAGCCCAGCCAGCCGTGGTGGCCGGCGTCCACGTAGTTGTAGACGTTGGGCGCGTCGCCCAGCTTGTTCAGGGCGTAGCCGACGCCCTTGATGTAGTTGCCGTTGGCCTTCATGACGTCGCAGTTGTCCGTGGCGGTCTCCCGCGGCGACACGTTGGTGACCAGGTTCGGCAGCGAGTCGATCTCGACCGTGGTGACGATCCGCAGGCCGGCGTACTTCGAGTCGGAGAGGATCTCCGCGATCGGGTCGATGTACTCGGTCTTGTAGCGGTCGATCTCGGTGGGGTCCAGCTCGCCGTTGGAGGCGAGGGCGGCGCAGTCACGGCCGGGCAGGTTGTAGATGACGACCTGGAAGACGAGTTCGCCGTCGCCCTTCTGCTCCAGCGCCGCGTCCAGGTGTTCGCGCAGACCCATCTTGCCGTTCGCGCCCTCGATGGCGGCGATGCGGTCCAGCCAGACACCGGTGGGCTGGTCGGCGATGCGGTCGCCGCCCGGTTCGGCCGCGGCGTTCGCCGACCACTCGGGGTTCACGTACACCTTGGCGCCGTCGTAGGGGTTGTCCACCCGCTCGCCCTCGGCGGGCGGGTCGGTCTCGTCGGGCGGATCGGTCGGGCCGTCGGAGTCGACGTTGCAGGTCACACCGTCGAGGGTGAAGGTGTCGGGGACCGCGTTGCTGCCGCTGTAGCTGCCCTGTAAGCCGAAGGTGGCCGAACCGCCGCTGGCGAGCGTGCCGTTGTAGGACTCGTTGGCCGCGGTGACGTTCGCGCCGGACTGGGTGATCTTGGCGTTCCAGCCGCTGGTCACCTGCTGGTTGCCGGCGTAGGACCACTTCACCGCCCACGACGACTTCGCGGCGCCGTTGTTGGTGACCGTCACGGACGCGGTGAAGCCGGTGTCCCACTGGTTCTGCACCGTGTAGTCCACGGTGCAGGGGACGGCGGCCGCGCCGGCGTCGCCTGGGACGACGGCGAACGCCGTCCCGGTGGCGCCGGCCACCAGCGCCATGGCGGCGAGGAGCGCGGTTCTGGTGCGACTCATGGTGCGGGTTTCCTATCCGTAGGGGGCTGTCCTTCGGGGCCGCGCACAGCGGTGCGCGGCCTGGTGCCTTACGGGTGGGGGTACCGTCCGGGCCTGGTCGGGGCAGGACCCGGGGCCGGCCGGACAGTCCGGCCGGCGCGGACGGCACAGGGGAACCCCACGGAGCGAGCGACCCCGCGTCAGGCGCTCCACGCAGGTGCGGGAATGACTCAAAGTACTGAACGCGGGGGGTGGTGCACTGAGCGATTCCTTGCGGTTCGGACGCTTCGTCACACACGCGCCGATTGATGGAACCGCTCCCACTGGTGCACCTGAAGCTAGCGCCAAGTGACGGCGAAGAACAGAGGGACCACTGACTTTGACTCAACTCATAGCATCGAATCTTTTCGGTTCTCCACAAGGCTTGACCGGTCATCACCCCGTCCCCACTATGGGAGCGCTCCCACTGGTTCAAGGCTTGATATGACCGAGTCGCAGGAGGAACCAGCACATGCATCCCCCACCCCGGAGACGCCGGGGCTTCCGACGGCTGTTAACGGCCGCCGCGGCAGCCCTGGCGCTCCCGCTCACGATGCTCTCGGCGGGCCCGGCCCCCGCGCGGGCGGCCGCCGTCCAGTGCAGCGTCGACTACCGGACCAACGACTGGGGCTCCGGCTTCACCGCCGATCTGACCCTCACCAACCGCGGCACCGACGCCATCGACGGCTGGACCCTGACGTACGACTACGCGGGCAACCAGCGACTGGCCAACGGCTGGAACGGCACCTGGTCGCAGTCCGGCCGGACCGTGACCGTGCGGGACGCCGGGTACAACGCCCGGATCGCCGCCGGTGACGCCGTCACCACCGGCGCCCAGTTCACCTACAGCGGCAGCAACGACGCCCCCACGTCCTTCGCGGTCAACGGCACCACCTGCACCGGCGCCCACCAGCCTCCGATCGTCGTGCTGACCAGCCCCGAGGCCGGCGCCGTGTACACCCAGGGCGAGACGGTCCCGCTCGAGGCCACCGCGGCGGCGGCCGACGACGCCACCATCACCAAGGTGGAGTTCTACGACGACACCGAGCTGCTGGGCACCGACACCAGCGCGCCCTTCACGCTCTCGGTCGCCGGTTTGACCGTGGGCAGTCATTCGCTGGTGGCGAAGGCCCACGACAGTATGGGGGCCTCCGCCGACTCCACACCGGTCGGCATCACGGTCGCCTCGGGTCCCGCCGTGGTGGCCACGCCGTCCCAACTGGGCGTCCAGCAGGGTGAGACGGGCACGTACGAGGTCAAGCTGAGCAAGCAGCCGGACGAGAGCGTGACCGTCACCACGACGCGCGCGAGCGGCAACTCCGGACTGTCGGTCGCCGACGGCGCCTCGCTCACCTTCACGGCGTCGAACTGGGACACCGCGCAGACGGTGACCATCGCCGCCGACGACTCCGGCAGCGGCTCTGCCGTCTTCGAGTCCTCGGCACCCGGCCACGCCACGGCGGCGGTCACGGTGACCCAGCTCGGGGCGGAGAAGACGTACGACGCGCGCTTCCTGGAGCTGTACGACAAGATCACCGACCCGGCGAACGGCTACTTCTCCCCCGAGGGCATCCCGTACCACTCCGTCGAGACGCTGATCGTCGAGGCGCCCGACCACGGTCACGAGACGACCTCGGAGGCCTACAGCTACCTGCTGTGGCTCCAGGCCATGTACGGCAGGATCACCGGGGACTGGACGCGGTTCAACGACGCCTGGGAGACGATGGAGCAGTACGCCATCCCGACCGCCGCGGACCAGCCGACCAACTCCTTCTACGACCCCTCGAAGCCGGCGACGTACGCGCCTGAGCACGACACCCCGGACGAGTACCCGTCGCAGCTCGACCCGGATGTCTCCGTCGGGCGTGACCCGATCGCGGCGGAGCTGAAGTCGGCGTACGGCACCGACGACGTGTACGGCATGCACTGGATCCAGGACGTGGACAACGTCTACGGCTACGGCAACTCGCCCGGCAAGTGCGAGGCCGGACCGTCCGACACCGGCCCGTCCTACATCAACACCTTCCAGCGCGGCCCGCAGGAGTCGGTGTGGGAGACCGTCACCCAGCCCACCTGCGACGCGTTCGAGTACGGCGGCACCAACGGCTACCTGGACCTGTTCACCAAGGACGCGTCCTACGCCAAGCAGTGGAAGTTCACCAACGCCCCCGACGCCGACGCGCGCGCGGTGCAGGCGGCGTACTGGGCCGACCTGTGGGCGAAGGACCAGGGCAAGGGCGGCGACGTCGCCGATACCGTGGCCAAGGCCGCCAAGATGGGCGACTACCTGCGCTACGCGATGTACGACAAGTACTTCAAGAAGATCGGCAACTGCACCAGCACGTCCTGCCCGGCCGGCACCGGCAAGGACGCCTCGCACTACCTGCTCTCCTGGTACTACGCCTGGGGCGGCGCCACCGACACCTCGGCGGGCTGGTCCTGGCGCATCGGCTCCAGCCACGCGCACGGCGGGTACCAGAACCCGCTCGCCGCGTACGCGCTGAGCGAGTACGCGCCGCTGAAGCCGAAGTCGGCGACGGGCGCGGAGGACTGGGCCGAGTCCTACGAGCGGCAGTTGGAGTTCTACCGCTGGCTGCAGTCCGACGAGGGCGCCATCGCGGGCGGCGCGACCAACAGCTGGGCGGGCCGCTACGCCGCCCCGCCGTCCGGCACACCGACCTTCTACGGCATGTACTACGACGAGAAGCCGGTGTACCACGACCCGCCGTCGAACCAGTGGTTCGGCTTCCAGGCGTGGTCGCTGGAGCGGGTCGCCGAGGTGTACCAGCAGACGGGCAACGCGCTCGCCGAGTCGGTCCTCGACAAGTGGGTCGACTGGGCGCTGTCCGAGACCACGGTCAACCCGGACGGCACGTTCCTCTTCCCGTCCACGCTGCAGTGGTCCGGCGAGCCCGACACCTGGGACGCGTCGTCGCCCGGCGCCAACAGCGGGCTGCACGTCGAGGTGGTCGACTACACCAACGACGTCGGTGTGGCCGGCGCCTACGCCAAGATCCTGACGTACTACGCCGCCCGCTCCGGTGACACCGAGGCGGCGGACACGGCGAAGGCGCTGCTGGACGGCATGTGGGAGAACCACCAGGACGACCTCGGCATCGCCGTCCCGGAGACCCGCTCCGACTACGAGCGCTTCGACGACCCGGTGTACATCCCGTCCGGCTGGACCGGCACCATGCCGAACGGCGACCGGATCGACTCCTCGTCGACGTTCCTCTCGATCCGCTCCTTCTATGAGGACGACCCGGCCTGGTCGAAGATCGAGAGCTATCTGGAGGGCGGCGCCGCGCCGGTCTTCACGTACCACCGGTTCTGGGCCCAGGCGGACGTCGCCACGGCCATGGGCGCGTACGCGGAGCTTCTCGAATAGTCCCCGCCGACGCTCCGTGTACCGGCCCCGGTACCTGATCCCGGGGCCACCACCCGGGCCGGGCGGCCCCCTCGCGCACGGGGGGCCGCCCGGCTCCTTCGACGAACCCGCCGGTGGACAATGGCCCCCACCCCACCGGCGACAACGAGGGAGCCCACGTGCCCGTTCTGATCGTCTTCCTGATCGACGCGCCCGGTTCGGGCAGGCCGGGCATCGCGCGGGATGCCGTTCCGGCAGGTGTCCGGTGACCCCGGGCGGTGGGGTTCGGGCCGGGCGTGTGGCTCTGCTCGGGGGCGGGTTCTCCACCGACGACGACGGGCTGCTGGACGACTGGGTGCTGGGGCAGGCCCGGGCGGAGCGGCCCAGGGTGTGCTTCGTGCCCACGGCGAGCGGGGACGCTCCCGGGTACATCGAGAGGTTCTTCGACGCGTTCCGGGGGCGGGAGTGCGAGCCGTCCGTGCTGCCGTTGTTCCGGCGGGAGAGGGACGACGCGGCGCTGCGGGCGTTTCTGCTCGCGCAGGACGTCGTGTACGTCGGGGGCGGCAACACCGCCAATCTGCTGGCCGTCTGGCGGGTGCACGGGGTGGACCGGCTGATGCGCGAGGCGTACGAGGGCGGGACGCTGCTGTGCGGGATCAGTGCCGGGGCCAACTGCTGGGCCGAAGGCGCGCACACGGATTCGTTCGGCCGGTTGACGCATCTGTGGGACGGGCTGGGGCTGCTGCCGGGGTCGGTGTGCCCGCACTACGACAGTGAGGCCGGCCGCCGGGACTCCTACCGGGCGGCCGTGGCGGGCGGCCGGCTGCCCGCCGGGTGGGCGGTGGAGGACGGGGCGGGGGCGCTGTTCGTGGAGGGGCGGCTCGTCGAGGTGGTGGGGCGCAGGGCCGGGGCGCGGCTGTTCCGGGTGGCGGTGGGGGACGGGGGTGAGGTCGAGGAGCGGGGTGTGGAGGGCCGGCTGCTCAGGGGGTGAGCGGCGGGGTGGGTGGCTTGCGGTAGGCGCGGAGGGTGAACACGGGGTCGGGGCGCGGCCGGTCCTGGTCGGGGAGCTCGGCCAGGCGGGCGGCGAGCTCCTCGGCGAGAGGTTCCCCGGGCGGCAGGGTGACGAACCAGCCCCGGCGCAGGTCCGCGATGGTGCGGCGGGGGCTGCGGCCCTGGCCGTGGCCCCGGAAGCGGGCCTGTCCCGCGGGGAGCAGCCCGTGCCCGGCGGCGAAGGACGTCACATCGGCGGGGGCGTCGGGCACCGGGCTGGGCGGACGGGCCGCGAGGACGGCGTCGATGTCGCTGCCGACGTTGTGGGACGGCCCCTTGTGGACGGTGGTGACGTAGACCCCGCCGGGCCGCAGCACGCGGGCGCACTCGCCGATGACCGCCCGCACCTCCCCCGGGCCGGGCAGCAGATGCAGCAGCCACACACTGACCACGGCGTCGAACCGGGCGTCGCCGAAGGGCAGCCGGCGGCTGTCCGCGCGGACCACGGCGCCCGGCAGACGGGCGGCGGCCATCCGGGTCATCGACGCGGCGAGGTCGGCCCCCGTCACCCGCAGGCCGGCGCGGGCGGCGGGGAACCGCCGGGTCACGATGCCGGTGCCGCAGGCGACGTCCAGCAGATCGCGCGCACCGCCCGGTATGAGACTCAGCACGGCCTCGGCGGCGGCGGACGCCCGGGGTTCGCCGCCGCGCAGGGCGTCGTACCGTTCCGCTTCCTCGTCGTAGTCCAGCACGCGCCTCAGTGTGCACCGTGTCCGGGTGCCAGGTCCTCCACCCTGCGGGCGAGCTCGACGTCCTTGGCGGTCACGGCGCCGCCCGCGCTGTGCGTCCGCACGGCCAGCGCCACGGTGTTGTAGCCGAGGGTGAGGTCGGCGTGGTGGTCGAGTTCGTCCTGCACCCGGGCGATGTGCATGGTCATCGCCGCCGCCGCGAAGTGCGAGCCGAGCCGGTAGGAGCGGATGAGCCGGCCCTCGTCGAGCGACCAGCCCGGCAGGTCGGCCAGCCGGTCCTCGATCTCCTTCTGCGACAGCGGTTCGACGGGCATGGGCTGCGCTCCTTCGCCGGGTCCGGGTTCTGTGCCGGACATCAGGCTGCCACAGAAGCGGCCCCGGGGCCCCTGGTCACGGACGCGGGGTTCCCCGGTACGGCCGCCCGTCGTCTACCGTCCTGGCATGACCACTGTCCCGACCGAGGCCACCGCCGGCACCGACGGCGTGGGCCCGCTGCTGCGCGCCTGGCGGGAGCAGCGGCGGGTCAGCCAGCTGGAGCTGGCCCTGCGCGCCGGCTCCTCCGCCCGGCACATCAGCTTCATCGAGACCGGCCGGGCCCGGCCCAGCGAGGAGATGGTGCTGCGGCTGGCCGAGGAGCTGGACGTCCCGATCCGGGAGCGCAACGCCCTGCTGCTGGCCGCCGGGTACGCGCCCCGCTTCCCGCACACCCCGCTGGACGACCCCGCGCTGGACGCGCTGCGGGACGGCATCGAGCGGCTGATCGGCGG
>KL568538.1:44010-44580 GCA_000715605.1 Streptomyces speibonae
GAGATGTGTATAAGAGACAGAGCCGTATCCGGCGCTGGTGGTGGACGCGATGTACGACGTCGTGGCGGCCAACCGGGGGGTGATGGCGCTGTTCGAGGGGGTCCCGGAGTCGCTGCTGACGCCCCCGCTGAACGCGGTGCGGCTCACCCTGCACCCGCGGGGCCTGGCCCCGCGGATCCTGAATCTGCGGGAATGGCGGGGGCATCTGCTGGAGCAGATGCGGCGCAACATCGCGCTGCGCCGCTCCGAACCGCTGCGGGCGCTGTACGAGGAGGTCGCGGCGTACCCGGTCCCGGACACCGGCGAGCGGCGCCCGGCGGAACCGGAGGCGCAGGTGGCGTACTTCGCGCTGCCGATGGTGATCGAGCACGCGGGCCGGAGGCTGTCGTTCGTGTCGTCGATCTCCACCTTCAACACCCCGATGGACGTGACCGTCGCCGAACTGGCCGTGGAGACGCTGCTCCCGGCGGACCCGGCGACGGCCAAGTACCTTCAGTCCTGGCTGAGCTGACGGGCTCGCAGCGCCAGGTGCTGCAGGACGGCGAAGCCCGCCACGACGGCGCCTGGAGG
>KL568538.1:44819-47012 GCA_000715605.1 Streptomyces speibonae
GCGGTCGGGTCGAGCCACAGCGCGAGGGCGGCGAGACTGGCGAGGGCCCAGGCGAGGTTGCCCTCGACGACGATCCGTACGCCGGCCGCGGGCGGCTCGGGGCGTGCGGCCAGCAGGCCCACGCCGGCCGTGTACAGGGCGAGGAACGCGCCGAGGCCGAACAGCAGGCCGGAGCCGACCCCGAAGAAGTCGCCGAGCGGGCCGGAGAGGGCCAGATAGGCGAGCGCGTTGACGCCGGTCACCACGGCGTCCAGGCCCAGGAAGCGGCGCAGCATCCGCTGCGGCTCCACGGTCCTGGCGAGCACGGCAAGCTGGGTCGCGGACATGACGAATCACCCTCCGTCGGGATCGGTGGCGGCGGTGCCGGGTCCCGGGCCGGGGTGCGAGGCCGGTCCGGGACCCGGTGCGACCACGATCCCGTGGGGGCGGCGCCGGGTCGATTACCTGCCGGGTCATGCTGCCGAGGGAGCAGGGAAACAGGGCGGTCCACCGCGGCGCGTGAGAGTGTCGGAGGGACATGAAAGACTGAGCGCATGCCCGGGGCGCGTTGGGGAGGCGTGGCGTGAGTGAGCGACGGGCCGCACCCACCGTGGGCCAGGTGGTTCTGGGAAGGCGGCTGCATGAACTGAGGGAGGCCGCGGGCCTCTCACGGGAGGAGGCGGCGCGGATCCTGCGGGTGGCGCCCGCGACCGTACGGCGGATGGAGACCGCCGAGGTCGCGCTGAAGATCCCGTACGTCCAGCTGCTGCTGACCGCCTACGGGGTGCCGGACAGCGAGTCCCTGGCGTTCGTGGAGCTCGCCGAGGAGGCGAACCGGCCGGGCTGGTGGCAGCGCTACCACGACGTGCTGCCCGAGTGGTTCAGCATGTATGTCAGCCTGGAGGGCGCCGCCCGGATCATCCGGTCCTACGAGCCGCACTTCGTGCCGGGGCTGCTGCAGACCGAGGACTACGCCCGCGCCGTGCTGAAGGCCGGGACGATCGGCAACGCGGGGCGGGAGGCCGTCGAGCGGCATGTGTCCCTGCGCATGGAGCGGCAGCGGCTCCTCGATCGCCCCGATGCCCCGCATCTGTGGGTGCTGATGGAGGAGACGGTGCTGCGGCGCCCGGTGAGCGCCGACGGACGGGTGATGCGCGACCAGCTCGACAAGCTCCTCGAATACGCCGAACGGGACCGGATCACCCTGCAGATCGCCGAGTTCGCCGACGGTCCGCACCCGGGGACGTACGCCCCCTTCTCCCTGTTCCGCTTCGCCGAGCCGGAGCTGCCGGACATGGTGTTCACCGAGTATCTGACGGGCGCCCTGTACCTGGACTCCCGCAAGGAGGTCTCGGTCCATCTCGAGGTGCTGGACCACATGACGGCGCGGGCGGCCTCGACGCAGCGCACGGAGAAGCTGCTGCGGGAGTGCCGGGAACACTACTGAGGCCCGGGACCCGGGCGGCCCTCCGGCCCGGGGTCCCCCGCCCGCCGGCGCCGGGTCAGGCCGCGCCGTCGTCGCGCCGTCCGCCGGTGTCCTTGTCGTCGTCGACGATCTCCGCGTCGACGACGCCCTCGTCGTCCTGCGGTGCGCCTGCCGAGGCCTCCCCCGCGGTGTCCCCGGTGGGGGCCGACGCGGTCTGCGCGTACATCGCCTGGCCCATCCGCTGGCTGACCGAGGCCAGTTTCTCGACGCCGGCGCGGAGTTCGGCCGTCTCGGTGGTCTCCCGCTCCAGCAGCTGCTTCAGTTCCGCGACGGCGGACTCGACCTCGCTCTTGGTGTCGCCGGGCACCTTGTCGGCGTTGTCCCGCAGGAACCGCTCGGTCTGGTAGACGAGTTGCTCGGCCTGGTTGCGGGTCTCGGCCGCCTCCCGGCGCCTGCGGTCCTCCTCGGCGTACTGCTCGGCCTCGCGCATCATACGGTCGATGTCGTCCTTGGGCAGTGCCGAGCCGCCGGTGACGGTCATCTTCTGCTCGCGGCCGGTGGCGAGGTCCTTCGCGGACACGTGCATGATCCCGTTGGCGTCGATGTCGAAGGCCACCTCGATCTGCGGGACACCGCGCGGGGCCGGCGGGAGGCCGGTGAGGTCGAAGGTGCCGAGCTTCTTGTTGTAGGCGGCGATCTCGCGTTCGCCCTGGTAGACCTGGATGCCGACGGAGGGCTGGTTGTCGGTGGCGGTGGTGAAGATCTCCGAACGCCGGGTGGGGATCGTG
>KL568538.1:47238-48981 GCA_000715605.1 Streptomyces speibonae
CGATGCCCAGGGACAGCGGGGTGACGTCGAGGAGCAGCACGTCCTTGACGTCGCCGCGGATGACACCGGCCTGGAGGGCGGCGCCGAGGGCCACGACCTCGTCGGGGTTGACGCCCTTGTGCGGTTCCTTGCCGGTGAGTTCGCGGACCAGGTCGGTGACGGCGGGCATCCGGGTGGAGCCGCCGACGAGGATGACGTGGTCGATGGCGGAGAGCTTCACACCGGCGTCCTTGACGGCCTGGTGGAAGGGCTTCTTGCAGCGTTCCAGCAGGTCCTCGGTGAGTTCCTGGAACTGGGCGCGGGTGAGTTTCTCGTCCAGGTGCAGGGGGCCCTCGGCGGAGGCGGTGATGTAGGGCAGGTTGATGGTGGTCTCGGTGGAGGAGGACAGTTCGATCTTCGCCTTCTCGGCGGCCTCCCGCAGCCGCTGCACCGCCATCTTGTCCTGGGCCAGATCGACGCCGTACTGGCCCTTGAAGCGTTTGGCGAGGTACTCGACGACGCGCTGGTCCCAGTCGTCGCCGCCCAGGTGGGTGTCGCCGTTGGTGGCCTTCACCTCGATGACGCCCTCGCCCATGTCGAGCAGCGAGACGTCGAAGGTGCCGCCGCCCAGGTCGAACACCAGGACGGTCTGGTCGTTCTCCTTGTCCAGGCCGTAGGCGAGGGCGGCCGCCGTGGGCTCGTTGATGATCCGCAGCACCTTGAGTCCGGCGATCTCCCCGGCCTCCTTGGTGGCCTGCCGCTGGGTGTCGTCGAAGTACGCCGGTACGGTGATGACGGCGTCGGTGACCTCCTCGCCGAGGTACGCCTCGGCGTCCCGGCGCAGCTTCTGCAGCACCCGGGCGGACAGTTCCTGGGCCCGGTAGCGGGTGCCGTCGATGGAGCCCTCCGCGGGGAAGCGCCACTGGGCGTCGCCCATGTGCCGCTTGACCGAGCGGGCGGTGCGCTCGATGTTCGTCACGGCCTGCCGCTTGGCGACCTCGCCGACCAGCACCTCGCCGTTCTTGGCGAAGGCCACGACCGAAGGGGTGGTGCGCGCGCCCTCCGCGTTGGCGATGACGGTGGGCTCACCGCCCTCCAGCACGGCCACCACCGAGTTCGTGGTTCCCAGGTCGATTCCGACGGCACGTCCCATCGCTGTCCCCTTCCGCCAGGGCACCCCTCCGGACTTCCAGCACAAAACTTGAGCGCCCTGTTGTCAATGGCCTGTACGGGTGGTGGTCAACGGCGGGTGCGGGCGTTCGTGTGCCCGCGCAGTTCCAGCGCGCGCCGGGGACGGTCGGTGATCAGCACGTCCACCCGCGGGTCGCCGAGAAAGGTCCGCAGCGCCCGGTCCTCGTTCACCGTCCACACCATGGTGAACAGTCTGTTACGGGCGGCCTCGCGCAGCACGGTGGCGCGGGCCAGATGCCGGTGCGCGGCGACCCCATGGGCGCCGCAGGCGCGCACCCGGCGCATGGGGAGCAGCTCGCTGAGCCGGGTGGCGGGCAGCCGGCGCCGGCCGATGTCCTTGCCGTCACGGCCGAGGGACAGCAGGGTGCGCACGCCCGGGTGGGCCGCGGTGACGGCGGCGACGGAGCGGTCCTCGAGGGTGGTGCCGACGAACCCGTCCGCGCCGAGGAGGGCGACCGCGCGGCCGATCAGCTCCATGACCTCCTCCGCGCGGGGTACCCGGTATCCGGCGCGCGCGTTCAGCCCGGCGTGGGTGAGGGTGGACAGGTGCGGGCCGGAGCGGCCCACGCGGGG
>KL568538.1:49169-51164 GCA_000715605.1 Streptomyces speibonae
CCGGCGTGGGTGAGGGTGGACAGGTGCGGGCCGGAGCGGCCCACGCGGGGGTCGTGGTGGACGACGAACACGCCGTCGGCCGTGCGCCGGACGTCGAACTCGGCGTACTCCGCGCCGGACGTGAGGGCGTCCTCGTACGCCTCCAGGGTGGCCGGGCCCGCGCGTTCGGAGCCTCCCTGGTGGGCGGAGACGGCGGGGCGTGGCGTCATGGTGGTCGCTCCCGACAACGGACGTGCCGCAGGCCGCCCCTGGTGGAGCGGCCTGCGGGGGCTCGACGCGCGAGCGGGGTCAGGCGAGCTTCGCCGTCAGGGTGATGTTCGTGCCCTTCAGCGCCTGGCTGACCGGGCAGTTCACCTTGGCGTCCTCGGCGGCGGCCACGAAACCGGCCTCGTCCAGACCGGGGACGGTGCCCTCGACGGTCAGGTGGATGCCGGTGATGCCCTCACCCGGCACGAAGGTGACGTCGGCGGAGGTGGTCAGCTTGGTCGGCGGGGTGCCGGCCTTGTCGAGACCGTTGGAGAGGGCCATCGAGAAGCAGCTGGAGTGCGCGGCGGCGATCAGCTCCTCCGGGCTGGTCCTCCCGTTCGCCTCCTCGGCCCGCGACGCCCAGGTGACCGGCTGCTCGGCGATGCTGCCGGAGGAGTCGAAGGCGACGACCCCGCTGCCCTTGAAGAGACTGCCTTCCCAAACGGTGTGTGCGGAGCGCGTGGCTGCCATGACGCATCCTTTCGAAAAAAGTCCGGCCGGACGACCGGCGGTGCTCGGTCTCAGGGCCCCCCGCTGGACGGGTGCCCTCCCCCATCCGATCACATCACGGCTCAACTCACCCGGAAGACGGGCCCTCTCGCGGTGAACGGCAGCCGCGCGTCCTGCGGGATCAGATACGCGTGCTCGCGGCGCACCCGCAGCACGTCGCACCATCCGTCGGTGATGACGAGGACCGGCGCGGCGGGCGGGAAGTCGTCGGCGCGCTGGAGCAGGTCGACGCCGGGCTGCAGCACCGTGCCGCCCCGCCCGTGCACCCGCACCCTCCCGGCGATCTCGGTGACCGGCACATAGCCGGCGTCGTGCGGGGCCGCGTCGCAGAACACCACGCGCGCGGCGGGTACGTCCCGGGCCTCGGCGTAGGAGGCGATGGCGCCCAGCGCCTTGCCGAGCAGCACCCGGTTCATGGAACCGGAGGTGTCCAGCACGACCCCGAAGGTGCAGCGGGTGACCTCCTCGGGCGGGAAGTACCGTCCCGCGCGGGGGATGTCGGGGGTGGACGCCTGGCGCCGGGAGGGCCGCGCGTAGGAGCGGACCGGTTCGGGGCGCGGCACGAACTCGTCGAACCAGCGGGCCAGGCGGGCGTCCCAGGGCACCGGCGGATGGCTGAGCGCGCGGATCTCCTCGACCAGGCCGCCGGGCAGGAAGCCGCGCCCCTGCCGGTCGTGCAGGTCGAGGCCCTGGGCGAGGCCGCGCCGGTAGAAGCCGTCCAGGTCGACGCAGTCGCCGGGCGCGCCGACGGGCCCCAGCGGGCCGCCCAGGATGTCGCCGAGCCCTTTGCCCCGCAGCGTGGAGAAGCGGCGCAGGCGGCGCACATCCGCGGCGATGCGGTCGTAGACCTCCTCGGCGGACAGCCCGGCGAGCTGTTTGTCGTACAGCAGGCCTTCGGGCATGGTGCCGACCTGCATTTCCTCCAGCCAGCCGTTGATGACGAAGTCGCAGGCGACGTTGAACAGGTACGGGTCGCGTCCGCCGCAGCGGTCGCCGTGGCGCAGGGCGGCGTGCAGCATCTCGTGGGCGAGGACGAACCGCCACTCCTCCTCGTCGAGGCGGCGCAGCGGGTTGACGTAGATCTCGGCGGCTTCGGCGTTGACGGCGGCGACGGAGATGCCGTGCGCGCGGGCCAGCTCGGCGTCGGCGACGAGGGTGATGCCGGAGGCGATGCCGCCGAGCAGCGGGTAGGACGAGACGAACCAGCCGAGCGCCCGCTCCCAGGGCTGTCTCTTATAC
>KL568538.1:51431-53799 GCA_000715605.1 Streptomyces speibonae
CCCGCCATGTCCATCGCGGCGGACACGGTGCGGGTGAGGGCGGTGGCGAAGGCCAGCTGGTGGTCGGGCGGGCTGCCGTACCAGCCGTACCACTCCTGGAGGTACAGGTCCGCCTCGCCGCCCGCGGTGCCGCAGCGCTCGTACACCGCCGGTACGCCGTCCCGGCGCCAGCGCGCGGCGAGCCGCTCCTCGTCGCCGTCGGGGTAGGCGGTGGGCAGGTGCTCGGGCGTCCGGCCGACGGGAAAACCGAGCAGGAAGCGGTTGACGACCACGCAGCGGGCGGCCAGCTCGCAGCGGTCCGGCTGCTCGCGCGTGCCCTGGGCGGCCGGGACATGGCCGAAGCCGAGGTGGAGCACCGCGTGCGCCAGGGCCCACGCCCAGGCGTCCGGGTCGGCCATGCGGTCCGGGTGGGCGTGCAGAACGGCCTCGGAGTCGACCCGGACCAGTCCCTCGCGCGGCGCCAGGGCGCAGTTCTCCCGGCGGCACACCTCGAACTCGACGGCCGCGAGGGCGGGGTTGGCCCGCACCAGCCGCAGTCCCGCCTCGAACGCCTCCTGGGCGAGGTCCCGCTTCTTCTTCGGCCCCTTCGTCCGGCCGCGGCTCACCGGCGCGCCTCGACCAGCCGGGGCATGTCGCGGGCCGCCTCGACGAGGAACCAGGAGGGCAGGACCGGGTTGCCGTCGCTGTCGGAGGCGATGACCGTCTGGGCGACCTCGACGGAGATCTCGGCGAGCTGCACCAGCAGCGACTTGGCGCGGTACGCGGTCTGCCGGCCGTTCGCCGACATGTGCTCCTTGGTCGCGGGCAGCTCCTTGACGAGGCGGCCGCGGAACGACTCGGCCAGGTAGTAGAGCAGGTCGCGGTCCTCCAGGCGGTGCGGCCAGCGGGCCTCGCCCTTGATGACCGCGTCGATGCCGAAGCGGCTGCGCACGATCTTGACGTAGCCGCAGAAGGCGGTGGCGTGCGCGGGGGTGAGGGTGCCGTGCGCGAGCACCTTCAGGGTGTCCTCGTCGAGGTCACGGCCGAAGGAGTGCAGCGCGTCGGAGAGCATGTGCCAGGACCGGGGCGTGGAGAACGGCTCCTCGGTCTTGGGCGGCTTGGACCACAGGTGGTCGGGGCGGTCGGTGAGGTGGTCGGTGATCCACGGGTGGATGCCGTTGTTCGCGGCCCACACCAGCCAGTCCTTCGCGGACGCCTCCAGATGGACGTGGGTGAGGCGGTTGACCAGCGCGGAGGCGATGGGGCGGGCGAGCGCGTTGTCGGTGGCGCGGTTGCCGGCGCCGATCACGATGGAGCCCTTGGGCAGCTCGTAGTCGCCGATCCGGCGGTCCAGGATCAGCGAGTAGAACGCCTTCTGCACGTCCGGGGTGGCCGCGTTGAGCTCGTCCAGGAAGAGGCAGTAGGGCTCGTCCCGGGCGATCGCCTCCGGCGGGCAGAACACCGAGCGGCCGTCGCGGATCTGCGGGACGCCGATGAGGTCCTCGGGAGCGAGCTGGGTGCCCAGCAGGCTCACGCACTCCAGCCCCAGCGACTCGGCGAACTCCCTGACCAGGGAGGACTTCCCGATGCCCGGCGCTCCCCAGAGGAACACCGGCCGCACGGTCGCCAGACCGAGCAGCAGCTCCGGGACGCGGGCGGGGGTGACGGTGACGGCTGCCTGCACGCAGTGACTCCTGAGGGTTCGGGGAGCACCAGTGAACTGCGCGCGGCGGGAGCGCGGCAACGCGTTTTCGCGCGGTCACTCCCTCCGGGCCCGGTCGAGGGTCTCGGACACCCAGTCGTGGAGGACGAGCCGGGGAAAGAACCGGCCCTCGGTGTCGAAGGGGAACGAGAAGGACGTCCCCAGGCGGAGGTCCCGGTGCGCCACGCGGACATGGGCGCGCGTGTCCGGCACGAAGCGGGCCGAGCCGAAGGGACCGACCTGGTTGATCCTCGCGTGGATGCGGTCGCCGTACACCAGGGCGGCGCAACCGTGCTCCCGCGCCTTCTCCGCCGGAACCCCGCCGACCCATCGGTGGAACTCGTCGAGGTACCCGTGCCGGGCCAGCTCCCGCAGGCCGGTTCGCTCCGTCCGGGCACCGCCGTCACCGTCGAGGAACACCATGAGCTGCGGTATGCCCGCGCGGCGGCTCCAGTGGACGGGGAGGTCCCGGGCGACGCGGTCCAGCACGCACAGCACGTCCGCGCGCACCGCCGGGTCCAGGGCGCGGAGTTCGCGCAGCGTGTACGCGGCGGCCTGGTTCACCGTGCCATCGTCCCCGAGGACGGCCCGCGGCTCAACGGTCCGCTCAGGCCGCGCGCCTGTTGTCCGGGGCAGCGGCCGACTCCGCCTCGCCGGACTCCGTGAGCCAGCGGCGCAGTACCCGGT
>KL568538.1:53997-55096 GCA_000715605.1 Streptomyces speibonae
CGGCGCAGTACCCGGTGGATCCGCTCGGCGCCGGCGAGTTCCGTGCCGTCGGCGACCGGTGCGGACAGGGCGAGGGGGGACAGCAGGAAGGCGCGGGACTGGGCGCCGCCGAGGCCGCCGTGGGAGCCGATCTGCTCCTCGAAGGCGAGCACCTCGCCGTCCGCGGGGTCGTGGAAGGAGTTGACCATGATGTCGGCGGTGTGCGGGAAGGTGTGGGTGCGCCGTACGACGTCCGCGGCGCCGGGCCCGAAGGCCGCCAGGGGGCCGGGGTTGTCGTCCAGCTCGTCCAGCGGGATCTCCGCGCCGTACGCGCCGAGCACCACCCCGCCGTGGCGTTCGCTGCGCACCAGGAGGAAGCCGATGCCGGGGTGGTTGGCCAGCGTCGGCAGCAGCGCGGGGTGGCGGGCGTCGATCTCCTCCTTGGTCATCCGGTGCGGCACGTCGGGGAAGGAGATCAGGCCCAGGTTGCCGGAGGCGAGCACGACGGGTTCGGAGGCCCGGGTGGGCCGGTAGTGCTCGGCGCCCTCCTCGACGGGCCGGCGCAGCGCCGCCCGGACGGCCGCGCGGGCCTCCGCGCCGCTGTGGGTGCGCCGTGCGCGGCGCGGCACGGGCAGCCCGCAGCCGGCGCGTACCAGGTCGCCGAGGGTGAGGCCGTAGCGGGAGCGGAAGGTCTCGCCGGGGCTCTGCCCGTGGTCGGAGAGGACCACGATCCGGTACGGACGGGGGGCGTGCTCGGCGACCTTCTCGATCAGGGCGAGGGCGCGGTCGAGGCGCTGGAGGACCTTCTCGGCGTCCCGGCTCGCGGGTCCGGAGTGGTGGGCGACCTCGTCGTAGGCCACCAGGTCCGCGTAGACCGCGGTGCGTCCGGCCAGCAGGTCGCCCATCACGGCGGCCACCACCACGTCCCGTTCGACGACGGTCGCGAAGGCGCGGACGAACGGGTAGAGCCCGCCGCGCGAGACGCGCGGACGCTGCCCGCGCAGCCGGGCCCGGGTGGACTGGCCGATCTCCCGGCCCACCTCGGCGACGAAGGACAACGCGGTGCGCACGGCGTTGGCGGGGTCGGAGAAGTAGGCCTGTCTCTTATACACATCTCTGA
>KL568538.1:55362-58030 GCA_000715605.1 Streptomyces speibonae
CCGCTGAACAGGTTGCCGCGGCTGGCGCCGTCGTGGGACAGCAGTCCCGCGTGGCCGGAGTACTCGATGGCGCGGGCCTGGAGTTCGGCGGCGCTGGTGGGCCGGTTGCAGACCATGACCTCGCGGCGGGCCTTCTCGTACCAGCGGAAGGCGGGCACGTCGTAGTTGCTGCCGTGGAGGATGCCGAGCTGGCTGGCGCCGGTCTGGCTGGACCAGTCGGTGCGCCAGGGGGTGAGGCGGTGGCTGGGCCGGTCGCCGGCGGTGCCGGTGCCGAGCCAGCGGGCGACGGTGGGCATCAGCCCCTTGTCGACGGCGTCCAGCAGGATGTCGTGGCCGACGCCGTCGAGCTGGAGGAAGACGGTGCCGGGGGTGGTGGGGGGCGGGGCGGAGCCGCGGCGGCGGTCGGAGCCCCGGCGGCGGTCGGCGAGACGGTACAGGCGGCGGCGGTAGGCGTCGTCGTCGCGGACGGCGAGGGCGGCGCCGGTGGCGGAGGCGACCGCGGACATGACCGCGGCGACCACCACCGCGGTCTCCGGCGCGGCGGCGCCCCGCTCGACGGGATTGAGGTAGAGGGCCACCCAGAGCAGGGCGCCGTTGAGGAAGAACACCAGCAGGCCGAGGACGAGCGCCGGCACCAGCAGCAACAGCCGCACCAGCAGCGGCCAGACCAGCGCGGACAGCAGGCCGAACGCGCCGGCGCCGAGAGCGGCCGTGACCGCGATGTCGGTGGCGCTGTCGCCGTCGGCCGAGCGCAGCCGGAAGTCCGGCAGGATCCCGGCGAGCACCAGCATCGTGAGGGTGGAGACCACCCACACGGCGACACTCCGCCCGATCTGACTGGCGACCCGTCGCCAACGCCCGCCACCCACGCCCCGTACACCTCACGTTCCGGCCGGTTGCACCCGTGCCACTTCGTCCGACCCGATCCACCCTGTCACAACGGCCGGAGCAGGCGTTTTGTCCCCCGGACGCGCGGCCGGGCGGCTCAGCGGCCGTCGTAGCCGGCGGTCGGCATCGACAGTCTGCGGTGCACCCGCGCCTTCATCGCCGCGTCGTACGACGGCTCCGCGCGGCCCACCGTCTCCACGCGCACCCCGCGCCGCGCGCACTCGGCGGCGAACTCCTCCACGGAGGACAGCGCCCGCTCCAGCACCCGCAGGCTGGGGGCCACGAACAGATCGGTGCCGGGCCGTACACCCTCCCACAGCAGGCAGTGGTCGGGGCGCAGCCCGCGCACGAGCAGTTCGCGGGCCACCACGTAGCCCTGCTCGGCGGCCCAGCGGGCGCACATGGCGTGCTGGCCGCGGGAGTCCACCAGGAAGGGATCGCAGTCCAGTTCCTCCAGCGGCGTCAGACTCGCGATCGCCGTCACCCGCGCCCGCCCCATGGCGTCCCCCCTCACCTCCGGTTTCGCCGCAGACCCTACTCCTGCACGTAGGCTTCGGGGAGTCGCACGAAGGAGGCATGGGGGTGCCGGTGGAGGTCACGTGGTGGGGTCACGCCACCTGCACGGTCGAGGACTCGCACACACGGGTGCTCACCGACCCCCTGTTCGCCCGCCGGCTGGCCCATCTGCGGCGCCGGCGCGGCGCGGTGCCGCCCGCCGAGGCCCGCCACGCCGACGTGGTCCTGGTCTCCCATCTGCACGCCGATCATCTGCATGTGGCGTCGCTGGCCCGGCTCGCGCCGGGCACACGCCTGTTCGTGCCCCGGGGCGCGGGCCGCGCTGTGCCGGGGCTGCGCCGGCTCACGCATCTCGCGGTGAGCGAGGTGGCGCCCGGTGACGCGCTCAAGGTGGGCCGGCTGGTCGTGCGGGTCGTGCCGGCGCGGCACGACGGGCGCCGGCTGCCCGTCGGGCGGCGCCGCTCCCCCGCCCTCGGCTATGTGCTGGAGGGTGAGGCGCGGACGTACTTCGCCGGGGACACCGGCCTGTTCGAGGAGATGGCCGAGGAGGTCGGGCCGGTCGACGTGGCGCTGCTGCCGGTCGGCGGCTGGGGCCCGTACCTCGGGGCGGAGCACCTGGACGCGGGGCGCGCGGCCGAGGCGCTGGCCCGGCTCGGGGCGCCCAGCGCGGTGCCGGTGCACTACGGCACGTACTGGCCGATCGGGATGGACGCGGTGCGCCCGCACGAGTTCCACGCGCCGGGTCACGAGTTCGAGCGGCTGGCGGCCCGGCACGCCCCCGGCGCGGCCGTGCACCGGCTCGGGCACGGGGAGAGCGTGCGCCTGGAGGTCGCGCGGTGATCCTCCCCGCCGCCCTGAGCCAGGCGGCCGGTGCGTCGGCGCCGTCGGCCGCCTCGTCGGCGTTCCTGCCGGTCGTGGCGCCGGAGTCCACCCAGCAGGCGATCGGGTATCCCTCGCTGTTCCTGCTGGTGCTGATCGGCGCGCTGGTGCCGGTGGTGCCGACGGGCGCGCTGGTCAGCTCGGCGGCCGTGGTCGCCTTCCACCAGACGGCGCCGTTCTCCATGGCGCTGGTCTTCGTGACCGCGTCGCTGGCCGCGTTCCTCGGGGACGTGGCCCTGTACTGGCTGGGCCGGCGCGGAATGACGTCGAGGAACGGCTCGCGCTGGCTGGAGGCGATCCGGCAGCGCGCCCCGGAGGACCGGCTGCGCCAGGCGCAGGAGAAGCTCGCCGGCCACGGGGTGGCCGTGCTGGTGCTGTCCCGGCT
>KL568539.1:0-2259 GCA_000715605.1 Streptomyces speibonae
CTTACGGAGACCCCATGGCCGACCGCTATCTGAGCTTTGCCGGCACCGCGCCGGGCCGCTTCCTGACGCGCCGCCTCGGCCTCCCCCGGCCCGCGCCGCTGCACCGCTGGTCCGCCGCCCGGCCGACGCTGGAGGGCGGTCTGCTCCACCTCACCGCCGGCAAGTCCGTCCTCGACCTCGCCCCCGTCCTCGCCCGCACCGGCCTCGCCCCGGACGAGGCCACGGGCCGGCCCGCCGCCGTCGTCCTGGACGCGAGCGGGATCCGGGACGTCGAGGGACTCGACGGCGTGCACGCGGCCCTGCACCCGGTCGTGCGGTCGGTCGCCGCCGGCGGCCGGATCGTGGTGCTCGGCGCCCCGCTCGACCCCGACGACCACCATCAGGCCGCCGCCCAGCAGGCGTTGGAGGGCTTCACCCGCTCCCTCGGCAAGGAGACCGGCCGGGGCATCACCGTCAACCTCGTCCGCCTCACCGACGCCCCCGCCGCCGGATCCACCCTGCGCTTCCTGCTCTCCCCCCGGTCCGCCTACGTCAGCGGTCAGGTGATCGAGGTCGGCGCCCATGACGGCGCCGCCGACGCGACCTCCGCCCCCGACGACGCGGACCGCCCGCTGGCCGGCCGCACCGCCCTGGTGACCGGCGCCGCCCGCGGCATCGGCGAGGCGGTCGCCGAGACCCTGGCCCGGGACGGCGCCCGGGTGGTCGTCCTCGACGTCCCGCAGGCCGAGGAGGACGCCCGCCGCGTCGCCCGCCGGCTCGGCGGAATCCCCCTCCCCCTCGACATCACCGCCGCCGACGCGGGCGCCCGGATCGCCGCGGCCCTCCCCGACGGTCTCGACGTACTCGTCCACAACGCCGGCATCACCCGTGACCGGCGGCTGGTCAACATGCCCGCCGACCGCTGGAGTTCCGTGCTCGAGGTGAACCTGGCGAGCGTGCTGCGCACCACCGACGCGCTGCTCGACGCCGGGGCCCTGATGCCCGGCGGGCGGATCGTCGCCACCGCCTCCATCGCCGGCATCGCCGGGAACGCGGGCCAGACCAACTACGGCGCGAGCAAGGCCGGGATCACCGGACTGGTCCGCTCCCTCGCCCCCCGCGCGCTCGCCCGGCACGGAGTGACGGTGAACGCGGTCGCCCCCGGCTTCATCGAGACGAAGATGACGGCCGCCGTGCCGCTGCTCATCCGGGAGGCCGGACGCCGGATGAACTCCCTCGCGCAGGGCGGACTGCCCGTCGACGTCGCCGAGACCACCGCCTGGCTCGCCCACCCGTCCTCCGGCGCGGTGAACGGCCAGGTCGTCCGGGTCTGCGGGCAGAGCCTGCTGGGGGCGTGAACCCATGACCGCGAGCCCCGCACCCACCCCCGCCGTCGAGCTCCCCGGGCCCTCCGCCCTGGCACCGCTCCTCGCCCGCGGCGCCCTGCTGTCGCCCCTCAAGCGGCCCCACCCCGACGCCCCCCACCCGCGCACCCGGCTGGTGCTGCCCGAACTGCGCGCCGACCCCGCCCGGCTCGCCGCGTACGAGCGGGTGTGCGGCTTCGCGACCGGCGCGGACACACTGCCGGTGACATATCCGCACGTCCTCGGCTTCCCCCTGGCCATGCGGCTGATGAGCTGGCGCGACTTCCCCCTGCCGCTCCTCGGTCTCGTCCACACGTCGATACGGATCACCCGGCACCGGGCGACCCCGTGCGCCGGCACCTACGCCCTGACGGTGTACGTCGACGGACTCGCCCCGCACCGGCGCGGGACGGAGGCGGGCGTGGTCACGGAACTGCGGGCCGGCGCCGACATCGTCTGGGAGTCACGCAGCACCTATCTGGCCCGGCACCGGACCACCGCGGCACCGCGGGACGGGGAGGACACGAAGGACACCTCCGAGGAGTACGCGTCCCTGCCCGCCGTCGAGGAGTGGCGCCTCGCCGGGGACGCCGGCCGGCGCTACGGCGCCGCGTCCGGCGACCGCAACCCGATCCACCTGCACCCCCTCACCGCGCGCCTCTTCGGCTTCCCTCGCGCCATCGCGCACGGCATGTGGACCGTGGCCCGCTGCCTCGCCGCGCACGGCACCCCGGACGCGGCGCACATCCGCGCCGGCTTCCGGGCGCCGGTGCTGCTGCCGGGCACGGTGACCTACGCGGCCGACGGACCGCGCTTCGCCCTGCGCGGCACCGGCGGCCGGGTTCACCTCACCGGGGAGGTCCGCCCCGCCTGAGCCGCGGTGGCGCGGGCGTCGTCGGCGGGCGGTGTCCAGTGC
>KL568539.1:2399-4256 GCA_000715605.1 Streptomyces speibonae
AGATGTGTATAAGAGACAGGTGTCCAGTGCCGCCCCGCCATCAGGTCGCCCAGCCCCGCCCAGGCGAAGTTCATCAGCGTGGCCGCCGACTGCCGCGCCGTCACACCGGAAGTGGCGTTGGCCCAGTCCGCGAGCGACTCGGCCGCACCGACCAGGGCCTCCGCGAGCCCGGCCACCTCCCGCTCGGGAAGGTCCGGGTCGCGGTGGGCCTCGCGGGCGGCGTCGAGGATCAGCTGCGTCACGAACGCCACGATCTCCGCCCGCATCGCGGCGACCTCGGCGGCGAACACCTCTCCGTGCGTACGCGCCTGGAGATGCAGCACCGCCCAGCCGTCGGGGTGCCGCGCGGTGTGCGTGAAGAACGCGGTCAGGCCCGCCCAGAGCTGGCGGTCCGCGGGCAGCCCCGGCCGGACCCCCGCGCGCACCGCCTCGGTGAGGGCCCGCGCCTCCCGGCGGATGCACGCGGTGAAGAGGTCCTCCTTCGAGTTGAGGTACAGGTACACCAACGGCTTGGACACGCCCGCCAGTTCGGCGATCTCGTCCATCGACGCGGCCATGTACCCCCGCTGCCCGAAGGTCCGTACGGCGGCGTCCAGCATCTGCTGTTCACGGACCGCACGCGGCATCCGCTTCGTCTTCACGGCACCCATGGGACACAGCGTACGGTCACCGCCGCTACCGCGGGTCGCGGCCGCCGTCACCCGCCCGGTCCGCCAGATCGCCGAGGGCCGGCCGGTCGCCCGCCGTCAGCCGCGGCAGCAACTGCGCGGTGAACAGCGTCGACAGCGCCGAGGTGTCGGTGCCCGCGTCGGTGCGGACCACCACCGGCTGCGGGGCCTTCCCGGCGAGCCCGGCGCCCACTTCGAGCCGCCTGCGCGCCAGTTCGTACTGGAGCACCGCGCGGTTGTCGCGGTAGGCCTTGGCCAGGGCGCGCTGGGCGCGGGCCTCGTTCTCCGCCGCGATCAGTCCGCTGCGGCCGCGCGTCTCGATCTCGAACCGCACCCGCTGGGCCTCGGTCTCCTGCCGCTCCAGCAGCTGGGCGACCTCTTCACGGGCCCGGTTCAGGGCGGCCCGCACCTCGACGATCCGGGCGTCGCGCACCTTCTTGGCCCGCTCGATGTCCATGCCCAGGCTGTCGATGCGGCGCTTGCGGGTCAGGCCCCACTCCTGCTCGTAGGCGGTGCGCTCCTTGGCGACCCGCTCGCGCGTGGCCAGGTGCTGCTGGTACTGCGCCGGCAGCTGCACATCGGGGATGTTGCAGCCGGTGATGCGCACGCCGTAGCCGGACAGCTGACGGTTGAGCAGCTCCTGCATGTCGGCCACGTCCGAGCCGCGCAGGTCGTAGGCCCGCTCGGTGCGCATCTTGCGGGCCCGCTGCCGGATCGCGTCCTGCACGGCGCTGGAGAGCACCAGGTCGAAGTTGCCGGCGCCGATGGTGCGGACGAACAGCACCGCGTCGGTGATGCGGAACTTCAGGAAGAACTCGATCGAGCGCAGCGGGACGTTCTCCTGCGTGGGGCAGGCCATGACCGGCGCCGAGTACGGGATCTCCGTCGCCGTGTCGACGACGAAGTCGACCCGCGACCAGGGGTGCCACAGATAGTGCCGGCCGGCGTCCAGGGTGCGGGTGACGGCGCCGTAGCGGGTCAGCACCCCGTTGGTGCCCTGCTCGATCTCCACGATCGAGGAACGCCACCACCACAGCCCGCCGATCAGCAGCAGCACCACAGCCGCGACATAGGAGAGGGTGGCCAGGGCGCCGTAGGCGAGGCCGGACGCCCCGTCGGACTCCGACTCGCCCAGCGTCAGCATCACGCCGGACAGCAGGGCGTACGCGCCGAGCCACAGCGGCAGCAT
>KL568539.1:4471-4783 GCA_000715605.1 Streptomyces speibonae
TCCACCACAGGCGGCGACGGTGGCGGGGAATGATGACCGGGATCAGGGTGTCGGCCTCGCCACCGCGCAGCAGGCGGGCGATGTCGCTCCAGGGGGCGACGGCCTCGGCGATGACCGAACGGCGGTGGATACGCGCGGAGCTCAACTCTGGTCCTCCTCGACGGACTCGGGCACATCGCTTCCCCGGGCGCCCGCGGGCGCCTCGCCCGTCCCGGCGTCCCCGGTCATCTGCGGCACCGTCGGCCGCTCGGCGGCGAGCAGCGCGCCGATCTCCTCCTCACGGGCGGCGATCCGCTCGGACACCTCCGCGAG
>KL568539.1:4975-6944 GCA_000715605.1 Streptomyces speibonae
CCCGGGGAGCCGGCCCCGTACGGCGGCCATGTCGGCGTCGGTGAACAGCTCCGCCCCGCGCTCGCCGACCAGCTCACGGGCGAGTTCCAGGAAGTCGATCCCGGCGGCCCCGGTGCCGTCCGCCCCGCCGATCCGCACCAGCCGCGGCAGGTGGTCGGCGACCTCCTCCAGGGTGTCGAGCACCTGCTGCTGGTAGCGGTACTCGAGGATCTCCGGCGCCTGCGCCGCGGTCACCGCGCGGATGTCGAGGGCCTGCGCCTCCAGCAGCGCCGCGTTGGCCTTGGCCTCCGACTCGGCCTGGACGTAGCGCTGGCGGGCCAGCGCCTCCGCGCGGTTGGTCTCCCGCTCCACGGCGGTGTCCATCTGCGCCTGGTACTGGGCGATGTCGGCCTGGATCGCGGAGAGCGTCTCCTGGCTCGAGGCCAGCTCCCGGGTCAGGTCGCCCTCGTCCTGCTCCTTGCGCAGCTGGAGCGCGTACTCGTGGGTGTACGCCTCCTTCGCCACGCGCACCATCTCGGGCGCGGCGAGGTCCATCCGGTAGCGCCGGTCGGAGGGCTCGGCGTGCGTGATGTTGGCGTTGGTCAGCTCCACCGCGGGCCGGAACTGCTGGTTGAGCTGCTCCAGGAGCCGGCCGCTGTCCTCGCCGACCATGTCGTAGATGCCGGCCGCCTCCTGCTCGTAGATCAGGCTGCGGATGGTCTCACTGACGGCGTTGCCGAGCTTCTCCTCGAACCCGCGGACCGCGCCGAGGGTGTAGACGAACTCGACCGGGTCGCTGATCCGGAACTGGATGAACAGGTCGATCGACGCCTTCACCCCGCCCTTGGTCGGGGCCTCGCGCACCGGCGCGTTGAAGGGGTACTCACGCGTCGTGTTGACGATGTACGACACCCGCTTCCACGGGCTGAGCAGGGTGACCCGGCCGGGTCCGACGACCTTCTCCAGCTTGCCGAACCGGGTGATCATCGCCTGGCAGCCGTCCGGCACCATCACCAGGCCCTGCCGCCACCACACGAACGCGACGGCGAGCAGCGCGATGACCCAATAGTGCAGTCCGAACAGCGGGTTGGTCAGGCCGTCGCCCCCGGCCGCCGACACCACCGACGTGCCCACGACGCCGACGACCAGCAGCGACAGCACGGGCAACATGGAGAGCAGGGAGCGTCCCTTGGGCATCACCATCGGGCAGATGGCGTGCACGACCTCCCCGCCCTCGCGCAGCTGCTCGCTGCGGCCGAGCGCCTCCCCGGCCTCGTCCAGCGGCACCGTCTTCTGCCGCATGACGGTGTCGACGGAGCCGCCGTCCTGTTCCCGGGCGGCCGGGAAGTCCGCGGGGTCCATCCCGTCGCCCCCGGCCTCCCGGTCGTGCCCTCCCGTCCCGCCGTCCGCCGTCGCACCGCCGCCTGAGGTGCGACGGCGCAGTTCGTCCCGCGCCGCCGCGCGCGGATCGGTGCCGGAGACAACCGCCTCGGCGACGTTGCGTAGGCTCTGCGCCCGCGTGCGTGCCACGGGTTCCCCCTTCGCCAGTGGTGCTGATCCTTGCCGGATCATGGAAATGTGCGTCACGTGATGCACGTGGTGCAGTTGATTCCACACCATGCCGGAAGCATGAGGAAGGGGCGCACCCAGCAACGGTCACCGGTCGGTGATTGCCGGGATGCGCCCCTTGGTGGGGTTCCGGGAGCCCGCGAGCGTCAGGCAGGCACGGGGGCCCGCCGGGGCTCGTCGGCCGGGACGTCGTCGACCGGGGAGGCGTGCACGGAGTCGTACGCCTCGCGGTCGAGCAGCCCCTCCCGCGCGGAGACGATGACCGGGACCAGGGCCTGTCCTGCGACGTTGGTCGCGGTGCGGATCATGTCCAGGATCGGGTCGATGGCGAGGAGCAGGCCCACGCCCTCCATCGGCAGGCCGAGGGTGGAGAGGGTGAGGGTCAGCATGACCGTCGCGCCGGTGAGACCGGCCGTGGCGG
>KL568539.1:7176-7549 GCA_000715605.1 Streptomyces speibonae
TGGCGGCCGAGCCGACCACCGAGACGAACGCGATCAGCAGGTAGTCGCCGACGCCGAGCGGGACGTCGAAGATCTGGGCGACGAAGATCGCGGCGATGGCCGGGTAGATCGCGGCGCAGCCGTCCATCTTCGTGGTGGCGCCGAACGGGACGGCGAAGCTCGCGTACTCCTTCGGCACGCCGAGGCGCTCGGTGACCTTCTGGGTCAGCGGCATGGTGCCGACGGAGGAGCGGGAGACGAAGGCCAGCTGGATCGCGGGCCAGGCGCCCTTGAAGAACTGCACCGGACCGGCCTTGGCGACGGTCGCGAGCAGCGCCGGGTAGACGCCGAAGAGGACGATGAGGCAGCCGATGTAGATGGCGGCGGTGAAGGT
>KL568539.1:7742-9350 GCA_000715605.1 Streptomyces speibonae
AGCAGCCGATGTAGATGTCGGCGGTGAAGGTGGCGTACTTGCCGATCAGGTCCCAGCCGTAGGTGGCGATGGCGTTGCCGATGAGGCCGACGGTGCCGAGCGGGGCGAGCCGGATGACCCACCACAGCGCCTTCTGGAGGAGTTCGAGGACGGACTCGCTCAGGGTGAGGATCGGCTGGGCCTTCTCGCCGAGCTGGAGGGCGGCGATACCGGCGACGGCGGCCATGAAGACGATCTGCAGGACGTTCAGCTCGGTGAACGGTGTGATGACGTCGGTCGGCACGATGCCGGTCAGGAAGTCGATCCAGGAGCCGGACTTCTCCGGTGCGGCGCCGTCCGCGGGGGTGAGGCCGGTTCCGGCGCCGGGGTTGGTGACCAGGCCGATGACCAGGCCGATCGCCACCGCGATCAGCGAGGTGATCATGAACCAGAGGAGGGTACGCGAGGCCAGGCGGGCCGCGTTGTTGACCTTCCGCAGGTTGGTGATGGAGACCAGGATCGCGAAGAAGACCAGCGGGGCGACGGCGAGCTTCAGCAGGCCGATGAAGGTGCCGCCGACCTTCTCCAGGGTGGTGACCAGCCAGGAGACGTCCTGGCTGCGGGCGAGCCAGCCGAGCAGGACGCCCAGGACGAGGCCGGCGAGTATCTGGGCCCAGAAGGGCGCGCGTAGGCGCAGGGGCAGCTTGAACTGCGTGTTCGTGGACACGGACATGGCTCCGTAGTGATCCGTCTGTGGGGGACGCGTATGGAAGATGACGTGGACGCGGCGCGGGACGCGGGACGCCGGCCGCGGGATGCCGGCCGCGGGATGCGACGCGGCGCGGGGTCGTCAGGGACGACAGTTCGCGGCGGTGATCCGGCAGAGGTCCACGTGCAGGCGCGCCACGAGCGGAACACTCCGGGGCGTGGGGGACACGGCTGCTGACTTCACCCCGAGACCGTAACACCCGAGCTTTGGGATCCTCAAAGCCTTACTTTGACAGGCGGAGGGGCGAAAGCATCCGTACAACGCAAAGCACCCCGGATTTCCAGGGGTTTCGGAAACCGGGGCGCCGAAAGCGCGGTGCGCGGATGTGAGGGACGTTACGAGGCCTGGCCCTGCGCCTGCCCCTGCGAGCGGGCGGTGTCGTCGGCCTCGTCCTCCATGGTGCGGTTGGCCTGGAGGCCGGCCCTGGCCCGGTTCACCCGCTCCACGATCCGCTCGGAGGCCCGGTCCCGCTCCTTGCGCAGCACCACGAAGCTGATCGGGGCGGAGAGCACCAGCGCGAGCAGCACGATCCACAGACCGTTGGAGTCGCCCAGGCCGCGCGGGGCGAGGCCGAAGTGGACGAGGCCCCAGACGACCACGAGGCAGCCCGCGAAGATCCCGAGGCGCATCAGCGTGTAGCGGAGCATCTCATCCACTCTTCCGTGCGTACGGTCAGAAAGGTCCCAAAGGGACAACGTCCAGTGAAGCACGACCGGCGGGGGATCTTTCAGCGGGGTACGGGCCTCAGGTCAGCGTCAGCAGCATGATCACGTCGTCCCGGTCGTCGCCGGGGGCCACCCGGATCGCGCCCGGGACCCGGCCGACCTCCTTGTCTGTCTCTTATACACATCTCTGATGGC
>KL568539.1:9597-10045 GCA_000715605.1 Streptomyces speibonae
TTATCGCCTCCACGCCGTCGAGGGTGCGGGCGGCCCGCTCGGCGGCGGCCATCAGGCCGCGGCCGCGGCCCTCGCCCTGGTGCCGGGGGTGGACCATCACCGTGTAGATCCAGATCCAGTGGGTCATCAGGGGGTGGGTGTTGAGGGTGAGGAACGCCGTCGCGGCCACCCGGCCCTCGTCGTCGTGCCCGACGACCAGCCGGGAGCGCCCCTCGGCCATGGACGCGAACTGCTTCACCAGCCCGGGACGGATCTCCTCCCGCGTCACCGGCGGCACGTAGCCGACCGCGCCGCCCGCGTTGCTGACGTCGGTCCACAGGTCGAGGATGCCGTCGCGCAGTGCGGGGTCGACTGCGGGATCGAACGTGTAAGTAAGGGGCATGACCCCATGCTAGCTATTACCGTGCACCCGCGCAGACATTTCCAGGCCGACCGCCGGCCCCGGTAC
>KL568539.1:10396-10519 GCA_000715605.1 Streptomyces speibonae
GGGGCTTCCCACCCATGCCGGGTGCCGGCCCGTGGACGACTGAGCGCGCAGCTCCCCGCGCCCTTCAAGCCGGCAGCCCACCGCGGGGGCTTCCCACCCATGCCGGGTGCCGGCCCGTGGACG
>KL568539.1:10762-16262 GCA_000715605.1 Streptomyces speibonae
TGGACGGCTGAGCGCGCAGCTCCCCGCGCCCCTCGGGTGGGGACAAGGTCAGCCTTGCTGCGAGGGGTGGGGGGAGGCGTCGCTCACACCCTCATCGGCTGGGGGGACTCGCGGCGCGCCGGGTCCGGGCCGGCGTACTCCCGGATGACCTCGTACCGCGTGTTCCGCTCCACGGGGCGGAACCCCGCGTCCCGGATCAGGTCCAGCAGATCCTCCCGCGTCAGCTTGTCCGGCGTACCGAACCCGTCCGCGTCATGCGTGATCTTGTACTCGACGACCGAACCGTCCATGTCGTCCGCCCCGTGCTGCAGCGCGAGCTGCGCCGTCTGCACCCCGTGCATCACCCAGAACACCTTGACGTGCGGCACGTTGTCGAACAGCAGCCGCGACACCGCGAACGTCTTCAGCGCCTCCGCCCCCGTCGCCATCCGCGTCCGCGCCTGGAGCCGGTTGCGTACCTTGCCGTCCTTCATGTCGACGAAGTCGTGCTGGTAGCGCAGCGGGATGAAGACCTGGAAGCCGCCGGTCTCGTCCTGGAGTTCACGCAGCCGCAGCACGTGGTCCACCCGGTGACGGGGCTCCTCGATGTGCCCGTACAGCATCGTGCACGGGGTCTTCAGCCCCTTCTCGTGCGCCAGCCGGTGGATCCGCGACCAGTCCTCCCAGTGCGTCCGGTGGTCGACGATGTGCTGCCGCACCTCCCAGTCGAAGATCTCCGCACCGCCGCCGGTCAACGACTCCAGACCCGCGTCGATCAGCTCGTCGAGGATCTCGGAGGCGGACAGCCCGGAGATCGTCTCGAAGTGGTGGATCTCGGTGGCGGTGAACGCCTTCAGCGAGACGCCCGGCAGCGCGGCCTTCAACTCCCGCAGCGACCGCGGGTAGTAACGCCACGGCAGATTGGGGTGCAGCCCGTTGACGATGTGCAGCTCGGTCAGGCTCTCCGGCTCCATCTCCTGGGCGAGCTGCACCGCCTCCTCGATGCGCATCGTGTACGCGTCCTTCTCCCCCGGCTTGCGCTGGAAGGAGCAGTAGGCGCAGGAGGCGGTGCACACGTTCGTCATGTTGAGGTGGCGGTTGACGTTGAAGTGCACCACGTCGCCGTTCAGCCTCGTGCGCACCTCGTGGGCCAGCCCGCCCAGCCAGGCCAGGTCGTCCGACTCGTACAGCGCGATGCCGTCCTCGCGGGTCAGGCGTTCACCCGCCGCGACCTTCTCCTCCAGCTCGCGCTTGAGCCCGACGTCCATGCCGCTCCCTCTCTCCTCCGGCCTGTCCGGCCTCTTCAGGCAGACCCCGTCAACCGTACGCTCCGCCTACTGCACCTCTTCGGGCAGCTCACCGACGCGGTTCTCCCACTTGGTGGAGAGCACGATGGTGGTACGGGTCCGGGAGACGCCCTTCGTGCCGGACAGCCGGCGGATGATCCGCTCCAGCCCGTCCACGTCGGTCGCCCGCACCTTGAGCATGAAGGAGTCGTCGCCGGCGATGAACCAGCAGTCCTCGATCTCGGTCTGGTCCTTCAGCCGCTGCGCCACGTCCTCGTGGTCGGCGGCGTCGGAGAGCGAGATCCCGATCAGGGCGGTGACGCCGAGGCCGAGCGAGGCGGCGTCCACGGTGGCCCGGTAGCCGGTGATGACACCGGCCGCCTCCAGCCGGTTGATGCGGTCGGTGACGCTGGGTCCCGACAGGCCGACGAGGCGCCCCAGCTCCGCGTACGAGGCCCGGCCGTTCTCCCGCAGGGCCTGGATGAGCTGCCTGTCCACCGCGTCCATTCGAATCGAAGCCTTCCACTGAAGAGGTACGAAAGTATTTGACATGGGTGGTGCTGTGTCGTGGTCCGAGGATGGGTCGGGCGGGACGGTCTCCGGCGGGCTCAGTCGGCGCGGGACCCGCCGCCCAGTTCGCCCTCCCAGCGGCGGTAGAGCCGGTGCTCCACGCCCGCCGCGTCCAGCACGCGTCCGGCGACGAAGTCCACCAGGTCCTGGATGTGCGTCGCCCCCGCGTAGAAGGCCGGTGAGGCGGGCACCACCGTCGCGCCCGCGTCGTCCAGCGTCACCAGGTGCCGCAGGGTCTGGCCGTTCAGCGGGGTCTCCCGTACGGCCACCACCAGCGGGCGCCCCTCCTTCAGGGTGACGCTCGCCGCCCGCTGGAGCAGATCCTTGGAGAGCCCGAGCGCCACCCCGGCCACCCCGGCCGTGGAGGCGGGCACGATCAGCATGCCCTTGCTCGGATACGACCCCGAGGACGGCCCGGCCGACAGGTCACCGGCGGGCCAGTACCGTACGGCGCCGAGGTCGACGGCGAAGGTGTCCGGCTTGCCGTCCGCGCCCCGGGACAGCCACTGGCGCAGGTCGTCCCGCCAGTGGGCGTCACGGAAGGCGATGCCGGTCTCGTCCAGGAGGGTGAGCCGCGAGGCCCGGCTGACGATCAGGTCGACGCTCTCGCCGGCGGCGAGCAGGGCGCGCAGCACCGAGGCGGCATACGGGGTGCCGGAGGCCCCGGAGACCCCTACGATCCAAGGCGTACGCCGCGTCTCTCCTGGCTTGACTGGGTTCACAGGACCGAGCCTATCCGGAGTCGCAGGGCGGGAACCGGCGGAGGGGCCCCGGGCGTTCTTCTGGGAGAACGGGCCGACGGCGGGGGGTGCACGATGTCGGGTACGCGTCCGCGGTGGTCGCAGGGCGAGAGGGCCAGGACCGCGGCGATGCTGATGGTGGGCTGGGTGGCCCTGCTGTGGCTGCTCGAAGTGGTCGACGTGGCCACCGGGCACGCCCTGGACGAGTACGGCATCGTGCCGCGCACCCCGTCCGAGCTGGCCGACATCCTCCCGGCCGCCTTCCTCCACTTCGGCTTCGCCCATGTGGCGGCCAACAGCGTGCCGTTGCTGGTCCTCGGCTTCCTGGCCGCGCTCGGGGGCATACGCCGGTTCCTCGCCGTCTGCGCGCTGATCGTCGTGGCCGACGGTCTGGGCGTGTGGCTCATATCCCCGGCGCACACCAACACGGCGGGCGCCTCCGGACTGATCTTCGGCCTCTTCGGTTTCCTGCTGGTCAGCGGCTTCGTCGAGCGGCGTCCGCTCGGCATCCTGGCCGGGGTGCTGGTCGCCGCGGTCTGGGGCGGCTCCATCCTGGCGGGGCTCGCCCCGACCCAGTCGGGGGTGAGCTGGCAGGGCCATCTGATCGGCCTGGCGGCGGGCGTGGCGGCGGCCTTCGTCTTCCGCCGCCGTCCCACGCCCCGTCAGGCGCTGGTCTGAGGACTACACCGGACTGCACCGGACTACACACCGGACGGCTCCGGGCTACACCGTCAGCCCGCGCGTCAGCAGGTCGAGCAGCGCGCACACGAACAGGGCGATGCCGATGAAGCCGTTGACGCTGAAGAACGCCCGGTTCAGGCGGCTCAGATCGGTGGGGCGGACGATGGTGTGCTCGTAGACGAAGGCACCGGCGACGATCAGCAGGCCCAGCCAGAAGAAGGCACCGGCATCGGTGAGGAGGGCGTACCAGACGAACAGGGCCGTGGTGACGGCGTGGCAGCCGCGGGCGGCCCGGACGGCGGCCGGGACCCCGAAGCGGGCCGGGACGGACCGCACACCGGTCCCGCGGTCGCTGTCGACGTCCTGGCACGCGTAGATCAGGTCGAAGCCGCCGATCCAGATGCCGACCGCCAGTCCGAGGACCACCGCGTCCCAGGACCAGGTGCCGGTGACCGCCAGCCAGCCGCCCACCGGCCCCATGGCCTGGGCGAGCCCGAGGATGGCCTGGGGGAAGTCGGTGAACCGCTTGCCGTACGGATACACCACCATCGGGATCACGGCGACGGGCGCGAGGGCCAGGCACAGGGGGTTGAGCAGGGCCGCCGCGCCGAGGAACACGGCCAGGGCGATCAGGGCGCCGGTCCAGGCGTGCCGGACCGACACGGCGCCGGTGACCAGCTCGCGGTGCGCCGTGCGCGGGTTGCGGGCGTCGATCTCCCGGTCGATGATCCGGTTGGCGGCCATCGCGAAGGTCCGCAGGCCGACCATGGCGACGGTGACCAGGAGCAGCCGCCCCCAGTGGATGCTCCCGTCCCTCTCGTACATCGCGGTGAGTGCGGCGATGTAGGCGAAGGGCAGCGCGAACACCGAGTGCTCGATCATCACGAGCCTCAGGAACGCCTTGACGCGTCCCGGCCGCGCGGCCCCTCCCGGCTCCACGATCCCGTCGGCGGTGGTCATCATGCGAGGCTCCCGAGGAACGTGTCGAGATCGGCGAGCAGCGCGGCGACGGACAGCGGGCCCGTCTCCACGGTCAGCGGCGTGCCGGCGTCGTCGGGCGGGGTGACGTACGCGGTGAAGGCGCAGGTGCCGGGGGTGTCCGGCCGGGCGTCGAGGCGCAGCACCGAGCCGCCGTCGACCGTGAACGGGCCCTCCTGGGTGAGCCCGTCGCGCAGCCGCCGCGCGAAGTCGGCGGGTTCCGCGTCGCGCACGCCGGGCAGTTCGAAGCCGTCGCCCTCGCCGCCGTGGTCGTAGAGCACGGCCCAGGTGTCGCCGGGACCCGCGAGCTCCTCGGGTGTGACCCCCGCCTCCTCGGCGGCCCGGCGCACTCCCTCGTCGCCCGGGTCGAGTTCGGGGCGCACGAGGGCCACGTAGTCGGTGTCGGTGCCGATGAACAGCGCCGGACCGCCGACGGCCATGGGACTCACAGTCCGTACTCCTTCCAGCGGCGGTCGACCTTCGCCGCCGTCTCGGGGTCGGACTCCACCATGTCGGGCCAGCCCCCGTCGCGCGTGTACCCCTCCTCGGGCCACTTGCGCGTCGCGTCGATGCCCGCCTTGCCGCCCCAGAACTGCTGGTAGGAGGCGTGGTCGAGATGGTCGACGGGGCCTTCGACGACGGTGAGGTCGCGGGCGTAGTCGGTGTTGCCGAGGGCCCGCCAGGAGACCTCGTGCAGGTCGTGGACGTCGCAGTCGGCGTCGACGACCACGATCAGTTTGGTCAACGACATCATGTGGGCGCCCCAGATGGCGTGCATCACCTTCTGGGCGTGTTTGGGGTACTTCTTGTCGATCGAGACGATCGCGCAGTTGTGGAAGCCGCCCGACTCGGGGAGGTGGTAGTCCACGATGTCCGGGACGATGATCTTCAGCAGCGGCAGGAAGAAGCGCTCGGTCGCCCGGCCCAGCGGCCCGTCCTCGGTGGGCGGCCGGCTGACCACGATCGACTGGAGCAGCGGCCGCTTCCGCATCGTCACGCAGTCGATCGTCAGGGCGGGGAAGGGCTCCTGCGGGGTGTAGAACCCGGTGTGGTCGCCGAACGGCCCCTCGGGCAGCATCTCGCCCGGCTCCAGCCAGCCCTCCAGGACGACCTCCGCCTGCGCGGGCACCTGGAGCGGAACGGTCCTGCAGTCGACCATCTCGATCCGCTTGCCCTGCACGAACCCGGCGAACAGGTACTCGTCGATGTCCCCGGGCAGCGGCGCCGTGGACGCGTAGGTCACGGCCGGCGGGCAGCCGAAGGCGA
>KL568539.1:16492-20440 GCA_000715605.1 Streptomyces speibonae
GATGTGTATAAGAGACAGACCTGGTAGTGGTTCCGGCTGTCCTTGTGGATCTGCCAGTGCATGCCGATGGTGCGCTGGTCGTGGCGCTGGAGCCGGTACAGGCCCAGGTTCCGGATGCCGGTCTCCGGGTCCTTGGTGTGGGTGAGGCCCAGGTTGAAGAAGGAGCCGCCGTCCTTGGGCCAGGTGAACAGCGCGGGGAGCCGCTCCAGGTCCACGTCGTCGCCGGTGAGCACGACCTCCTGGACGGGCGCGTCCCCGCTCTTCACCTTCTTCGGCGGCACGTGCGTCATCGCGCCGAGCTTGCCGAAGGCCTCCCGCACCCCGACGAAGCCGTGCGGCAGTTCGGGCCGCAGCAGCCCGCCGATCTTCTCGGAGATCTCCGTGTACGACGTCAGCCCGAGCGCCTTCAGCAGGCGGCGGTCGGTGCCGAACACGTTCATCGCCAGGGGCATGCTCGAGCCGCGCACGTTCTCGAAGAGCAGGGCGGGACCGCCGGCCTTGTTCACCCGGTCGACGATCTCACCGACCTCCAGATACGGGTCGACCTCGGCCTTGATGCGCTTGAGGTCGCCCTCGCGCTCCAGCGCCCTGAGCAGGGAGCGAAGATCGTCGTAAGCCATGCGGTCAAGTATCCCCGAGCGGTTACCCTGGCCCTGTACCGCCCACCGTTTTCCCTGGAGAGGGCCCCATGCTGCGGGTGCTGATGTTCCTCGTGCCACTGGCACTGAGCGTGTACGCGTTCATCGACTGCATCAGCACGAAGGACGAGGACGTCCGTCACATGCCCAAGCCGTTCTGGGCGATCCTCGTGCTGCTGTTCCCGCTGGTCGGATCCATCTCCTGGCTCATCGCCGGCAAGAAGCGCCACCCGGCGGGCGCGGGCGGCTCCGCCTGGGGCGGGGGCCGCCGGCAGCAGTGGGTGGCGCCGGACGACAACCCCGAGTTCCTCAAGTCGCTGAACGAGGACAAGGACAAGGACAAGGACGACCGGCCCGGGGACGGCGACCGCGGCGGGGCCGGCTGACGCTCAGGCGCGCCCGTAGTCGCGCTGCTTGTCCCGGTAGACCGAGTGGTAGTGCAGGGAGTCGCCGCTGCCGGTCTGGCTCTGGTTGGAGAACTCGATCCACAGCCGCGGCCCGTCGAACCGCACGTACGCGCCGGGCTCGTCCCGGTCCGTCGAGCCGGCCCAGCCGACGTAGGTCTCGTCGTAGTCGGCCTCGTACTCGGCCATCAGGGCCTCGGCCACCCGCTCGTCGCTGTCGCCGACCCAGGCCCTGATCGCCGTGGTGACCAGTTCCCGTCCCTCGGCGGACAGATCGGAGACGCGGACGCCCTCGGCCGGCGTGGGGAAGGCCCCGTCCTCGCCGGGGCCGACGAGGATCTCGGCGAACTGGCCGTCGATGCGTGCCCGGTCACGCTGTTCGTCGCTCAGGGCGCCGAGGACGTCGAAGACTCCGTCGGCCTCGTCGCGCAGCGGCTCGACACGTGAGCCGGAGACCTCGAAGGCACGCGGGTCGACGCCGCTGAACGCGGGCGTGGGCATCACCCGGTCGCCGTCGTAGGTGGTGTGCACGGCCAGGTGGTGGCCGCCGATCTGGACGGTGAACCGCTCCGTGGTGCTGGGCTCGCCGAAGAAGGCGAAGAAGAACAGGTCCGAGCCGAAGGAGGTGTCGCCGCCTCCCCGGCGGTCGAGCACGTCCCCGGCCGCGATCACGGCCCGCATCTCGTCGAACCCGTCGTCCGAGAGCACGGCGTCGGCGACTCCCATCGCCGCGGCGCGCTGGTCCTCGGAGAGGTCCCGCAGGCCCACGCCGTTGCGGTCGGCGTCCCGCCCGACCGGCAGGTTGGTCCAGTCCTGGAGGGCGTCGGTGTCGTCCCGGTCGTACAGGGCGCGCTCGCGCTGCTCCTGCGACAGGGATTCCAGGAAGACGTCGGCCGCCGCGACGACGGCCTCGGTAGCGCCGCTCACGGTGGGGCCGCCGGAGACGGTGTTGGGCAGGCTGCTCGGCAGTTCGGCCTCGGCACCGCTGTCCTGGGATCCGGTGCAGGCGGTGAGGAGGAGGGCGGACGCGAGGGCGCCCGCTGTGAACGCGGGGTGGATACGCATGGTCGGTTCCGATCAGGAGGCGTCGGCAGGGGAACGGTTGAGGGATGCGGGGGTGGACGAGACCACCGGGGACGCGGAGACGGACGGCGCGGCGGGGCGTCGCGGTCCGCCGGCGCGGGTCCGCCGGCGCAGCAGCAGATCCAGGGCGGCGACGACGGCCAGGGCGAGGGCGAGCGTTTCGGGCGCCGCGGAGACGGCGTCGAGCGCCGGCCGCAGGGGGGTGGTCAGTCCGGTGGCCCGCTCCACGGCCCAGGCGAGGGCAGCGACGAGTCCGGCCGTGGCCGCGACGCGGCGCACGAGGTGGTAGCGGGGACCGGCCGACAGGACGAAGAGGGAGGGCACGACGGCGGCGACGACGAGCAGCTGGGCGAGTTCGACCCCGAGGTTGAAGGCCACCAGGTCGCGCACCGCGCCGCCCACCCCGCCGCCGAACTCCCGCAGCAGTCCGGCGAAGGCCATGCCGTGCACCAGGCCGAAGGAACCGGCCAACAGCACCTCGCCACCGCGGACGAGCGGCCGCAGCGCGTGGACGGCCGAGGCCGCCACGGAGAGGGCGATCACGGTCTCCAGCAGCCGTCCGCCGGGCGATGCGCCGGAGAGGGTGACGACGGCCAGGCTCACCGAGTGCCCCACGGTGAACGCGGTGACGACCTGGAGGGTGCGGGCCAGGGCGCTGCGGGCCCGGCGGGTGCCGCCCCAGCGGCGGGCCCCGGCCACCAGGGGTGCGGGCAACAGCAGCATGGCGAGGAAGAGCAGGTGGTCCAGCCCTTCCAGGACGTGGACCATGCCCATGGTGACGGTGTCTGCGAAGCCCTGGCCCGACTCGGTCTCGACGGGCAGCGTCAGCGTCTCGTTGGCGTAGTTGAAGGTCCCGGCGAGCTGGATGCGGGAGGCCTCCACGGCTCCGTCGGACGTGCTGCTGCGGTAGACGTGCACGTCGTGACTGACGACCTCGCGCAGGACCACGTCGCAGTTCAGCGTGAGGGTGTCGCGATCCACCGGCATCAGGGCGAGCAAGGTGAGGGGGACGGTCACATAGGGCTCCCCGCCCAGTTCACTGGTGCGGGGCGTCCCGGTGGTGATGTGCCACGGCCCCTGGGTGCCCCGGGCGCGCATCCGGTCCTGGATGTACTCGGTCAGCCGGGACGCGGCCTCGGGTGTCGTGCCGGACGGCTCGGGGAACGACAGGCCGCTGGCCTGCTCCAGTTGGTCGACGGGCATGTGGAGCGCTCCGTCCGCCCGGTCGGGGCCCACGCCGAGCACGAGCGCGGTGGCTCCCGGCGTGTGCGCGGAGGCGGGTGCCGGGGCGGCGCCGACCAGGAGGGCGGCGGCGGCCAGGAGGCACAGCAGAACACGTGCCGGCAGGGGCGGGCGGTGCCGCGTGCGGGTGTTGCGGCTGTGGCGGCTGTTGCGGCTGTGGCGGCTGTGGCGGCTGTTCATGCGCGGACGACGTTGCCGCCGGAGACACGGACCGGGACCTCGGTCAGCCCCTGCGGTGAGGGGCCGCCGATCAGGGACCCGTCCGCGTCGCTGAAGGTGGACCGGTGCGCGGGGCAGGTGATGACACCGTCCTCCGGCGGACCGACCAGCACCCCCTGGTGCGGGCAGGCCGCCTCGTACGCGCGGAACGTGCCGTCGGAGGGCTGGGCGACCACGACGCCCCCGGCCACCACCCCGCCCCCGACGGGGACGTCGGACGTGGCGGCCAGGACATCGCCGCCCGCGCCACCGGAGTCGTCACCGGCGTTGTCGTTGGACGGCGCGGATTCCTCCCCGCCGGAGGAGCAGGCCGCCAGTACGGCCGCGACGGCGGCGCCGCCCATCCCCGCGAGGACCCTCCG
>KL568539.1:20576-27901 GCA_000715605.1 Streptomyces speibonae
CGCCAGTACGGCCGCGACGGCGGCGCCGCCCATCCCCGCGAGGACCCTCCGCCGGGCCGGGCACGGGAACGAGGTCTGCCCGGCCGTGTCCGCCGGGCGCCGAGTGTGCGTCATGAGTGGTTCACCCCTGTCTGCCTTCGTGCCGCCGCGCGTGCTCGCGGGCTCCGCTCCGAAGTGGTTGCCGGTCGAACTACCGGTCCACCACTTCTAATACAGAACGTTTCGTTTTGCAAGACGGTCCGTTTTGCAAGACGCTTCGTTCTGCTTAGGATGGGGCCATGGCTGACCACGGAGCGCGCGAGGCGACCCCCACCGACCTTGGGCAACGCGAGAGGAAGGAGCCGGCCAGGCGCGGACGCGGCAGGACGCGTGACACCGCGACCACGGCCGCGATCCTCGGCGCCGCCATGGACCTTCTCGTGGAGGAGGACCTGAAGAAGTTCACGATCGAGCGGCTGGCCGCCCGGGCCGGCGTCGGCAAGGCGACCATCTACCGCTGGTGGCCCTCGCGGGGCGCGGTCGCGCTCGACGCGTTCCTCAACGCCGTCGACCCGCAGGTGCCGTTCCCGGAGACCCCCGACTTCCTCTCGGCAGTGCGCAGCCAGGCCTCGTCCCTCGTGCGCGTCTTCCGCGACACCCCCGCCGGGCGCGTCGTACGGGCCCTGCTCGCCGAGGCACAGGCGGACCCCGATCTGGCGGAGGCGTTCCGCACGCGCTGGGTGGAGGTCCGCCGCGACGCGGGCCGCGCCGTCTTCCGACGCGCCCAGGAGACCGGGCAGATCCGCTCCGACCTCGACCTCGAGACCGCGATCGACCTGATCTACGGCCCGATCTACTACCGCCTCCTCGCGGCCCACCAGCCCCTGACCGACCAGTTCGTGGACGACATCACGTCCTACGCCTTGCGCGGCCTCGCCCCCTGACCGGGGACTCCCGGCACGACGCGGGACGCTCGCGCCAGCTGGCGAGCCCTCTCACTGCCGCCGCGCCTGAGGCTGGGCGGGGAGCGGCGCGATGCCCCCCGGCGTAGCGCGCCGGCTGTTTGGGCTCGTCGGCCGGGTGCGTGTCTTTCACCGAGGCGGCGGATGCGCTAGGTGAGTGCTTGTAACGGGACTGTGGGCGTCGTCAAGCGTGCGCCGGCTGATGGCCCGGTCGAGGATCGCGGTCGGTCGCCTGGTCTGCGAGCCGGTCGCCCAGCTTGCGAAGCCGGCCAGGGCCGGTCCGGTGATCTGCGCATACAGGGCGGCCCCTACCTGCCCGGCAAGGAGAAGGGCGAGGCCCGAAGGCCCCGCCCGACCGACATGAAACCCCGGCTCAGGGCCACACCAGGCAGTACGCCTGGTGGCCCGCCTCGTCCAGCCGGTGGCTGAAGTCCTGCCACTCGTGCAGCGATTGAACGCGGCGGGTCGCTGACCTGGTGCTTCTCGGTGAAATGTGCGTTGACCTGCGGAAACTGCTTTCGGTAGTTCTCACGGGTCAACGCCGTTTCCCAGGCTCATGTGCCCCGGATGTGCCCTCGCGGGCGCCTAACGAAGCACGTCGATGAGGCATTCGCACAGGGCCTTGGCGTCGTCCAGAGCTCGACGGCACGTAGTGTCGGTGAGCACGAGGCGCTGGCCGATCCGTGCGGATGACCCCGGCACCCGAGTCAGGTACTTCTCGTCCACGATGCCGTCGTTGTGGGTGAAGACGTGTCGGGCGGCCCAGGTTTCGAGGAGGCGCTGCCACGTCTGCGTGCCAAGGTTCGTCCGTAGGTCGGCGAACCCTGCTGCGACGATGAGGTCGGCCATATGGTCGAGGCGTTGGAAGATGGCCCCTTTGCCGTTCAGGAGGCTGTCTGCGTTGGGCACGGCCGAGCGGAAGAGGGATGAAGCCAGAGCTTCCACGACTCCGACCACGTTCTCGACGGTGTCGACCCAGTTGCGCGTGAAGACTCCCTGCTCGCGGAGGAGGGCCTTCGTGTCAGAGGGCAGGGTCTCCAGTGCGTTCAGCCGGGCGGTATCCGCCTGGAGGGCATCGAAGGCGATCGACGCTGCCGGGAGTTGCCCGCACACGGGGCAGTACCGGTGTTCTCCGAACACTGCATAGTCGTTTTGGCAGCCGGCACAGGTGCGCACGCGGACGAGTTGCTCCTCGTCGATTTCCGGAAGCGGGCGAGGGCAGAAGGGGCGGGACTTGTAAGAAAAAGAGAAGCTGCTTCCGCGCGTGTCGCGGGACATCCCGCCGAACGCTTTGGCCAACTCTTGGCTCACCGTCTGCATAGCGAAGTCACCCGCAGCTCGCATGACGCGGTCGCGCTGTTGTTCGGTGATGAATTCTGAGTGCTCCGTGTGGTGCCCGCAGTAGACGCACCACAAGGTGAGGTCATCAGGTAGTGCCTTGTAGTGCTCGGCATCCATGCGGAAGACCAACGAACAGTCCGGGCACTGTCGGCCTACGAACCCGCTGTCGTCGAGGGGGATACTCACCAGCATCTCGAACGATTCGTCTTGGCGGCCCACAAGCTCCGCGCCGTCGGCCATTCTGAACTCACGATCAGTACCCATGACTTGAGTGTCTCCCTCGGCACTGACAGTGCCTCTTGAACGTGTGATGAGCGGCCAGTCGGCTGAGGGCGCTGAAGCGATGTGGTCACCGTCGAGAAGTTGCAGTCAGCGGTGGCAGGTAGCGCGTTCTTCGAAGAGACCGAAACCTCGCCGCATCATTGCGACAGTGCGGTCCGCGGCCCAGAACAGCACCATGGGGGAGCTGGTGACCTGCGCAAGATTCACGAGCCCCTGGGTGCCCACGATGTTGCGTTCCAGGACGCTGAGCGTGCCGTAAAGGTCGCCGTGTGCCAGCGAGCTGCAGCTACTCCACACGGCTTCGGCCTCGGCGGCACCCATAGGCATGAGAGCCCCCGCTTCTCGCACGACCTCCGAGTACGGCACTGGCCTGAGAACCTTCTTCGCATCGGCCGCGTTCGTCCCCGCCCTGATGACGAGGTCCGTCAGCTGTTGCATCCGCACATCTAGTGGGCGTTTGGGCTGTTGCTGCAGCAGCGCTCTCATGCGGTCTGAGTTCTTGTGCTCACCGGCCTGCATGCACAGCCGCCGCTGCACCCGCATCAGGCGCTGGGCGGGCCCCAGCATCCATACCGCGCGGGCACTGTTCTCGAAGGCCCCGCGCAGAAGCGAATATTGACCATGGGTGTGGAGTGTGATCGAGACCGACTTGTCCTGCACGCCGTCCGCGAACGTGGAGCGGAAGCAGTGTAGGTGGTCGACGGCCACGCTCAGAGCGTTCCAGACGCTGTGCGACACCTGATAGGGATCGGTCTTGGCATCGTCCCCAGCGAGGGCGCTGCCGGGCTGGACCTGCCATTGCCGCGAGTCGGATTGGGTGAGGCTCTCGAACGGCCTGGCGCTGTCCAGCAAGGCGAGGATCCGTCTGAGGTAGCGATCTTCCTCAGTGGTGGTTGTCACGGCTTGAGGGTAGACGTGAGAGTCGTACTAGTGCGCGGTATTTACGTAATCTGCTGAATCGTCAAGCCGACCATCGGAACGTCCTGATGCATGAGTTGGCCGCCCCAACAACCCGAGCATTCAGGCCGGAACGTCGATCAACGCGGCCTTGGCGCTGTCGTCGTGGTGGGCGGCAAGATGCCGCTCCGCGTCCAGTGCGGCCTGGCAGCCGCTCGCTGCGGCGGTGATCGCCTGGCGGTACGTGTGGTCGACGACGTCGCCGGCGGCGAACACGCCCGGGATGCCCGTGCGGGTGGAGGGCGAGACAACCGTGATGTAGCCGTTGTCGTCCAAGTCCAGATGGCCCTTGAACAGCTCCGTGCGCGGGTCGTGACCTATGGCGATGAACAGGCCGGTCGCGTCCAGGTCGCGGGTGGCGCCGCTGGAGACGTCGCGCAGTACGAGCCCGGCCAGCATGCCGTTGCTCTCCTTGATCTCGGCAATCTCGGTGTCGAAGGCGAAGGAGATCTTGTCGTCGGCGAAGGCCCGGTTCTGCATGACCTGCGAGGCACGCAGCGTGGAGCGGCGGTGGACGACGGTCACCGAGCGGGCGAAGCGGGTGAGGAAGGTGGCTTCCTCCATTGCGGTGTCGCCGCCGCCGACCACGACGATGTCCCGGTCGCGGAAGAAGAACCCGTCGCAGGTCGCGCACCAGGACACGCCCCGGCCGGACAGTTCCTCTTCCCTGGGCAGACCGAGCTTGCGGTAGCCGGAGCCGGTCGCGATGACCACCGTCTTCGCGCGGTGGACGGTGCCGGTCGTGTCGGTGAGGAGCTTGACGTCGCCGGTCAGGTCGACGGAGACGATGTCGTCGTCGATCATCTCGGTGCCGAACTTCTCGGCCTGGATCCGCATGTTCTCCATGAGGACCGGTCCGTCGATGCCGTCGGGGAAGCCGGGGAAGTTCTCGACCTCGGTAGTGGTGGTGAGGGATCCGCCGACGAAGATGCTGCTGCCGAAGAGCAGGGGATTGAGCTGGGCTCGGGCGGTGTAGAGGGCGGCGGTGTATCCGGCAGGGCCGGAGCCGATGATGACGACGTCGCGTATCTCGCTCACGCCGTCGCCTCCGGCTTCTCCGGGGCGATCTCGGCGATCAGGCCCTCGATCAGGGTCTTGATCTCGTCGCGGATGGGGCGGACGGCGTCGACGCCCTGGCCGGCCGGGTCCTCCAGCTTCCAGTCGAGGTAGCGCTTGCCGGGGAAGACGGGGCAGGTGTCACCGCAGCCCATGGTGATGCAGACGTCCGACTCGCGGACCGCGTCGACGGTGAGGATCTTCGGCGTCTCCTTGGAGATGTCGATGCCGACCTCGGCCATGGCCTCGACGGCGGCCGGGTTGACCTGGTCACCGGGGGCGGAGCCGGCGGAGCGGACCTCGACGCGGTCTCCGGCCAGGTGGGTCAGCCACGCGGCGGCCATCTGGGAGCGGCCGGCGTTGTGGACGCAGACGAACAGGACGGACGGCTTGCCGGAAGACTTGGCCATGGTGATCGTTCTCTCTCGTCGCACGGCGGAACCCGGCCGCCGATGACTTCAGCCCCCGCTGGTATCAGCGAGTGATGATGTGAGAGTATCAGTGCATGCTGACTTCAGTCGATCCTGATGTGATCCGCGTGCTGGGTGATCCGCTGCGCCTTCGGATCGTGACCCTGCTGGCGCGCGAGACGCTCTGCACGACGCACCTGGTCGAGGAGACCGGAGCCAAGCAGACCAACCTGTCCAACCACATGAAGGTGCTGCGCGAGGCCGGGATCGTGGAGACCGAGCCGTGCGGCCGCTTCACCTACTACAAGCTCAAGCCCGAGGTCCTGGCCGGCCTGTCCGAGCAGTTCGCCGAACTCGCCGCCTCCGCCCGCACCGCCGCCGAGAACAAGAGGGCCTGCCCGTGACCTCTACCGAGCCCACCATCTCCGCGCAGACCGGGGGCGGCGACGACTCGATCGTCAAGAAGCTCTCCACCCTCGACCGCTACCTCGCGGTCTGGATCCTCATCGCCATGGCCGTCGGCCTCGGCCTCGGACGGGCCATCCCCGGGCTGAACGACGCGCTGGCGAAGGTGGAGGTCGGCGGCATCTCCCTGCCCATCGCGCTCGGCCTGCTGATCATGATGTACCCGGTCCTTGCCAAGGTCCGCTACGACCGGCTGGACGCCGTGACCGGCGACCGGAGGCTGATGATCTCCTCCCTGGTCATCAACTGGATCCTCGGGCCCGCGGTGATGTTCGCCCTGGCGTGGATCTTCCTGCCGGACCTGCCCGAGTACCGCACCGGCCTGATCATCGTGGGCCTGGCCCGCTGCATCGCCATGGTGATCATCTGGAACGACCTCGCCTGCGGCGACCGCGAGGCCGCGGCCGTGCTCGTCGCGCTGAACTCGGTCTTCCAGGTCCTGGCGTTCGGTCTGCTGGGCTGGTTCTACCTCGACCTGCTGCCCGGCTGGCTGGGCCTGGGCGACGGCGAGCACCTGGACATCTCTATGTGGGAGATCGCGCTGAACGTGGTCATCTTCCTCGGCGTCCCGCTTCTGGCCGGCTTCCTGACCCGCCGTGTCGGTGAGAAGAAGATGGGCCGCGAGGGCTACGAGCAGCGCTTCCTGCCGAAGATCGGCCCGTGGGCCCTCTACGGGCTGCTGTTCACGATCGTCATCCTCTTCGCCCTCCAGGGAAAGACGATCACTTCACAGCCGCTGGACGTCGCCCGGATCGCGCTGCCGCTGCTGGTCTACTTCGCGGTCATGTTCTTCGGCACCTTCCTCCTCGGCAAGGGCCTGGGGCTCGCCTACGACCGCACCACCACGCTGGCGTTCACCGCGGCGGGCAACAACTTCGAGCTGGCCATCGCGGTCGCCATCGCCACCTTCGGTGTCACCTCCGGCCAGGCACTGTCCGGAGTCGTCGGACCGCTCATCGAAGTCCCGGTGCTGATCGGTCTGGTCTACGTCGCGCTCGCCTGGCGAAGGAAGTTCGCCGCCGGCGCGGTGACGACGGCGCCGTGACGCAGCACACGGATGTGGTGGTGGTCGGCGGCGGCCAGGCAGGGCTCGCCGCCGGCTACCACCTGCGCCGCCAGGGCCTCGACCACGTCGTCCTGGACGCCGACGCGGCGCCGGGCGGGTCCTGGCAGCACATGTGGGACTCGCTGCACCTCTTCTCGCCGGCGGATCACTCCTCCTTGCCCGGCCGCCTCATGCCCGCCCAGCCCGGTGAGACCTACCCGGACGCCGGGCACGTGGTCGACTACCTCACCGACTACGAGAAGCGGTACGACCTGCCCGTCCAGCACGGCAGCCGGGTCGAGGCCGTGCGCCGCGACGGCGACCGGCTCCTGGTAGAGGCCGACTCGGGCACCTGGCGGGCCCGGGCGGTCATCAGCGCGACCGGTACCTGGTCTCGCCCCTTCCTCCCTGCAGTACCGGGCCGCAGCGTCTTCACCGGACGTCAGCTCCACACCGTGAACTACCGCCGCCCGGCCGACTTCGCCGGCCAGCGCGTGATCGTGGTCGGCGGCGGCAACTCCGGTGCTCAAATCGCCTCAGACCTCGCCCTGAACGGCCAGGTGGAGGTGACGTGGGTGACCCAGCGCCCGCCGCGCTTCCTGCCCGACGACATCGACGGCCGTGCCCTGTTCGACGTCGCCACCGCTCGCCGCCGCGCTCTCGACGCCGGCCGCAGCGACACCGGTGGCGTCGCCTCGCTGGGCGACATCGTGGCCGTTCCGCCCGTCCGTGTCGCCCGCGACGCCGGACTCCTGACCGCGAAGCCGATGTTCTCCCGGCTCACTGCCGACGGCGTCCGATGGGGCGACGGCAGCCGTACGGGTGCGG
>KL568539.1:28119-28226 GCA_000715605.1 Streptomyces speibonae
CGATCGTCTGGTGCACCTTTCCGTCCTGCCCTGTCCCATCTGGCCCCGCTCCAGCTGCGAGGCGTGCGCGGGCACATCGCGACCGAGGGCACCCGTGCGGTCGACGA
>KL568539.1:28516-31203 GCA_000715605.1 Streptomyces speibonae
CCGCGGCTGCATCTGCTCGGTTACGGCGACTGGACCGGCCCGGCGTCCGCGACGCTGATCGGGGTGGGCCGCCCTGTGCGGGACGCCGCCCGCGGCATCGCGGCGCTGTGTGCGCGCAGCTGACAGGGCAGCCCCGCGTGATTCGTGACTTCACCCAGTGTCGTGTCGCAGTGTGATCGTTGCAGACTGCCGGGCATGACCTCGCCCTTGGCCGCCGGTCCTCCCCAACCTGTGAGCTGGGCCCGCTCCATGCCCGTGGTGTTCGGGGCGGGCGCGGGTATCGGCGTCCTTGGCGGCATGATCGGCCTGGGCGGCGCGGAGTTCCGACTTCCCCTGCTGATCAGCCTGTTCGGGTTCGCGGCACTGTCTGCGGTCATCCTGAACAAGGCCATGAGCCTGGTCGTGGTCGTCGTGGCACTGCCCGCCCGGCTGGCCGCGGTGTCCGCGTCCCAGCTGGCCGATCACTGGCCTGTCGCAGTCAACCTGCTGGCCGGGAGCCTGCTGGGCGCATGGGCCGGCGCGAGCTGGGCGGTACGGATGCGCAGCGCCACCCTGTACAAGGTGCTGGCGGCACTGATGGTGCTCATGGCCGCAGCTCTGCTGGCCACCCACCTCGCCACCGTGGAAACGCTCACGCTGCCGCTGTGGGCGCAGGTGCCCTGCGGCGTGGTGGCGGGCTTCGGCATCGGCGTGGTCGCCGCGGTCATGGGCGTGGCCGGAGGTGAGCTCCTGATCCCGACGATCGTGCTGCTCTTCGGCCTGGACATCAAGACGGCCGGAAGCCTGTCCTTGCTGGTGTCGCTGCCGACCATGCTGGTCGCCTTCGCCCGCTACAGCCGCGACGGCAGTTTCGCGGTCTTGGGCGCCCAACTTCGCTTCACCGGCGTGATGGCCGCGGGCTCGGTCGTCGGCGCGCTGCTGGGCGGGCTACTGGTCGGCATTTTCTCGAACACGGTGCTCGTTCCGGTGCTGGCGGCGATCCTGCTCGTTTCGTCGGTGAAGCTCGCACGCCACGAGAAGCCGTCGTCCCGGCACCGGGTCGGTCAATGAGTGAGGGACGACAGTCGACCAGGACCACCCGCACCAGCGACCGTGCTCTGGAGTCAGCGTGAGCGACTGAGCCGGGACAGTACGTGCGCGGCATCGCGGCCCACGCCACGCAAGGTGTTGGAAGAGAAGCTGCGCTGGAACTCGATGCCGACGAACCCGAGCCCGGGAACGGTGGCGATGCCGCCCTGGTGGCGGGGCCGGCCGTCGGTGCCCAGGACACCGCTTCCGGTGAGGTAGGGATAGTTGAGGCGGTACCCGGTGGCCCAGATGACCGTGTCGACAGGCTCCTTGGCGCCGTCGGCCCACACGACACCGTCCGGCGTGAGACGAGCGAACATCTCGCGCCGCTCGACGCCGTGGGTGTCGAGAGCCCTGCGGTAGCGCCCGTCGTCGAGGACGGACACCGGCACCTTTTCCAGCATCCGGCTCAGCGGGGCGATGTCGAACCCGGTGTGCCGGAGCCACCAGTGGATGTCCCGGCCCAGCGGGCGCTGCTTCACCCAGCCGAGCGGCCGGCGGCTGGCCAGCGTGGTCTCGGCGACCGCGCCGAGTTCGGCGGCAATTTGGACGGCCGAGTTGCCGCCTCCCACGACCACGACGCGCCGGCCGGTGAACGGCTCGGAGGTGCGGTAGTCGGCGGCGTGGAGCGACTGTCCGGCGAACTCCTCACAGCCGGGCACGGCCGGCGTGTAGGGACTGCGGAAGGCGCCGGTCGCGGCCACGACCGCTCGCGCCGTGAACGCGGCACCGTCCTCCGTGCGCACCATCCAGGCACCGTCGCGCGGCTGTACCGAGGTGACGGTGGTGGAGGTGCGGATGTCGGCGTCGAGACGGCGGGCGTAGGCGCGAAGGTAGTCGACCACCTCGTCCCTGGTCGGGTATCGGTCACCGTCACCGGGGAAGCGCATGCCGGGCAGCGACGAGTACCGGGCAGGGGAGAACAGGGTGAGGCTGTCGTAGTAGCGCGGCCAGGACCCGCCCGCCTGGTCGGCGGACTCCATGACGAGCGTGCGGGCGAAGCCGTGGCGGGGCGCGAGCGCGGCGGTGGCCAGACCGGACTGGCCGGCGCCGAGAACGATGAGGTCGGCGTGGTGCTCCATGAGAACCTTCTCCTGTAAGCGTCGTCGTTTCGGGAAGTGACGAAATATGAGTCGCGGATCAGCCGAGGAAGTGGCGGGTGGTGGTGCGGGCGAGGGGGTCGACCCGGCGACGGCCGACTTCCTCAAGGCCCTGGCGAGCGAGACCCGTCAACTGGTCATGCAGCAGTTCGCGGGCAGTCGCGAGCTGACCGTCGGAGAGATCGCTGAGCGATGCGGCCTCAAGCCGTCAACGGCCTCCGAGCACCTGAGCCTCCTGCGCCGCGGCGGCCTGGTCCTCTCTCGCAAGGAGGGCAAGCAGGTCTTCTACCGCGCCGACGGCGCCACCATGGCTCACCACCTGGACGCCCTCAAGGCGTACCTGCTGCGCTGCTGTCCGCCCGGCTGCGGAGCCTGACCGCGGCCCGGCTCGGGCGGCGGTCAGGCGCGCAGGTCGAGCATGGCGGACATGGCCGCCACCACGGACGGGGCGACCTGGTAGTAGACCCAGGTGCCGCGCCGCTCGGAGGTCAGCAGGCCGGCCTCGCGCAGCTTCTTCAG
>KL568539.1:31396-33518 GCA_000715605.1 Streptomyces speibonae
AGCAGGCCGGCCTCGCGCAGCTTCTTCAGGTGGTGGGACACGGTCGGCTGGGACACGCCGACGTCCGCGATGTCGCACACGCACGCCTCCCCGCCCGGGTGCGACGCGATTTTGGAGAACAGGCGCAGGCGCACCGGGTCCGACAGCGCCTTGAACATGGCGGCCATCTTCTCCGCGTCTGCCTGGGACAGCTCTCCGGCAGTGATCGGCGGGCAGCACGGCACGACGTCACTGTCCTGCAGGACGGGAAGTTCCACGACCTCTGATTTCGACATGCGTCTATGTTGACACTCGTCGATACGGGTGGCAAGCTCCGAGGCATCGACAGATATCGAAACAAGGAGTCGACGTGACCACCGCCTTCCGTACCGCACTTTCCGCGGCCAGAGCCCGTCGCACCGCCCGCCACCTGGCCGGCGTCAGCTTCTGTGACAGCTGCGCTCAGGTCAGCGACTGCGCCACCCGGGCGGCCGAACGCAGACAGCACACCCAGCTGACCGCCCTCACCCACGCGCGCTGACCCCCTTCGTCCCTCAAGGAGACCGAGCATCATGAGCACCCAGCAGCTCCCTGTCGTCGTCATCGGAGCCGGCCCCGCCGGGCTCGCCGCCGCCACCCACCTCGTCGAGCGCGGCATCGAGCCCCTCGTCCTGGAAGCAGGCAGCCGTGCCGGTGCAGCCGTGCGTGAATGGAGCCACGTGCGCCTGTTCTCCACCTGGGGCGAGGTCGTCGACCCGGCCGCCGAGAAGCTCCTCGCCCCCACTGGCTGGACCCGCCCCGACCCGGCGACGTATCCGTCCGGCGGAGACTGGGCCGAGCAGTACCTGCAGCCCCTCGCTGACGCCCTCGGCGACCGGGTCCGCACCGGGGCCACCGTCACCGGTGTCTCCCGGGCCGGCCGCGACCGGATCGTCGACGCCGATCGGGAGCAGCAGCCGTTCGTCGTGCACGTCGAGTACGCCGACGGCCGTGAGGAGCGCGTCCTCGCCCGCGCCGTGATCGACGCCTCCGGCACCTGGACCACCCCGTCCCCGGCCGGCGGCAGCGGCCTGCCCGCGCTCGGCGAGAAGGCGGCGGCCGACCGCATCACGTACCGCGTCCCCGACCTCAAGGACCCGGCCGTGCGCGCCCGTTATGCGGGCAAGCGCACCGCGGTGATCGGCTCCGGCGCCTCCGGCTTCACCGCGCTCGCCTACCTCGCCGAGCTGGCGAAGTCCGAGGACGGCAAGGGGACGCACGCGGTATGGGTCCTGCGCCGGGGCATCTCCGGCTCCACCTTCGGCGGCGGCGAGGCCGACCAGCTGCCCGCCCGCGGCGCCCTGGGTCTGGCCGCCAAGGCCGCCGTCGACGACGGCTACGCCGACGCCGTCACGGGCTTCCGCACCGAGGCGTTCGAACGCGACGGCGACGGACGGCTGGTACTGGTGGGTGAGGACGGCCGTCGGCTGGAGCCGGTGGACGAGGCGATCGTGCTGACTGGCTTCCGCCCCGACCTGTCCTTCCTCTCCGAGATCCGCCTCGGCCTCGACGAGCGTCTCCAGGCCCCGGTCGAGCTCGCCCCGCTGATCGACCCCAACCAGCACTCCTGCGGCACCGTCTACCCCCACGGCCACCGCGAGCTCTCCCACCCCGAACAGGGCATCTACCTGGTCGGCATGAAGTCCTATGGCCGCGCCCCGACGTTCCTTGCCATGACCGGCTACGAGCAGGTCCGCTCCGTCGTCGCCGCGATCGCCGGCGACCTCGACTCCGCCGACCGCGTCGAACTCACCCTCCCCGAAACCGGGGTCTGCGGCGGCGCGGGCCTGTTCGACACCCCCGACACCCAGCAGACCGATGGTGGCGGATGCTGTGCAGCCCCGGAACCGCAGCTCGTGGAGCTCGTCGCGCCCACGGCGGTGGGCACGGCTGCCGAGGAAGCGCCGGCGGGCGGCTGCTGCGGCTCGTGACCGGCCTCAACACCCGCGACAGCGGGGCCGCGACCGGAACAGGGGACCGGTCGCGGCCCCGCGCCGCCCTACCTGCCCTCTGCCTGACGCAGATCGTGAGCTGGGGCATCGTCTACTACGCCTTCCCCGTCCTCAACCCCCAGATCACCGCCTGTCTCTTATACACATCTCTG
>KL568539.1:33691-36310 GCA_000715605.1 Streptomyces speibonae
CCCGCCGCGACCGGCTGGTCGGCCGGAGCGACTACGGCGGCGTTCTCGCTCGGCCTCGTCGTCTCCGCACTCGCCGGAATCCGTGTCGGGCGCATCCTCGACCGGCATGGCCCGCGCGCCGTCATGACGATCGGCTCGGCCCTCGGCGTCACCAGCCTGCTGGTGGTCGCCACAGCTGCCAACCTGCCCGTCTTCTTCGTCGGCTGGGCACTCGCCGGATTCGCCATGGCGGCGACCTTCTACCAGCCCGCCTTCGCCGCCCTCACCCGCTGGTGGGCCCCCGACCACATCCGGGCTCTGACCATCGTCACCCTCGCCGGCGGCCTGGCCTCGACCGTCTTCGCACCGCTGACCGCCCTGCTCGCTGACCACCTCTCCTGGCGCCACACCTACCTCGTACTGGCCGCGATCCTCGCCACCCTCACCATCCCCGCCCACGCTCTGGCGCTGCGTGCCCCGTGGCCCGACGCCCCACCCACAACCGCACATGTGGACACCGGCGAGTCCAGAACCGAGCGGAGCCGACCGTTCCTGCTGCTCGCAGCAGCCTTCACCCTGTCGGCGTTCACGATGTACGCCGTCGTCGTGGCCCTCGTCCCGCTTCTCATGGAACGCGGCTACACGACCAACCAGGCCGCCTGGGCACTTGGACTCGGCGGGGTCGGACAAACCCTCGGCCGCGCCCTGTACGCCGCACTTGCCCGTCGCACGGCCGTGACGGTCCGCACGACGATCCTGATCGCTCTCGGCGGCCTCACCACAGCCGCTTTCGCTGCCGTGTCGGGCCCCTATGCCTTGCTGGTCGCCGTGTCCATCGCGGCCGGCATGGTCCGAGGCAATCTCACCCTTCTCCAGGCCACCGCCGTCACCGACCGGTGGGGAACCGCCCACTACGGTCGGCTCTCCGGCCTCCTCGCGGCACCGGCAACCACTGCGGCCGCTTTGGCTCCCTTCGCCGGAGCGGCGCTCGCCGCGCCACTAGGCGGGTACAGCCACCTCTTTGTGTTCCTGGCCGCCATCTCCATGATCGCCGCTTCGACTGCGGTCTGGACCAGTCCTGACACCGACAACCAGGCTAGGAGCGAGTAGAGGACCCGCCTGGCTCCAGAGTCGGCGTCCGCGCTCCGAGCGGGAGATGGCGTCGCTGGCCTCCTTCGGGCCGCGGTCGAAGGTGCCGTACCACTTTCCCGCTCTACCTGTTGCCGGGCGCGGCATGAAGGTGGGCATGGAAGGCGACCGCGTGGTGGGCCATCACAGCCTTCCAGGGCGCGGCATCGGCGCGGGCGATCTCCTTCCACGCCGCTGCGTTGGCGGCGGCGAACGCCTCCTTGGCCTCCGCTTGTGCGGTGCGCCAGGAGGAGAAACGGCAGGCGAAGGCGTCCGCCTCGACGAGCGTGTGTCCGGCTTCGAGGAGCCGCAGGATGAGGACGGCGGGATCGATCCAGGCTGCACCGCGTGTGGGCCAGGCCCAGTCGATGATGTGGGCACGGTCGTCCACGAGCACGTTGTGCGGGGCGAGGTCGGTGTGCAGGAGGGTGTCGCCGGCGAAGAGAGCGGCGGTTCCGGGTGGCGCGTATGCGGCCCAGCGCTGCTCGGCGGCCTTGATGGGGATGTCCGCCGGGGCCGTGGTCCTCTGAAGTTCCGCGATCGCCGTGGCGACGAGGGGGAGGTCGGGGCAGCCGGGGGTGTAGTCGGCGTGCCGTCCCGGGAGGACCTCGTACCCGAGGAGGTCCCAGCCGGCCGTCTCGATGTGCCAGTACAGACGGGGGCAGGCACGGGGGAGGTGTGGGTTGATCGCGGCCTCTCGACGCTGGGCCGGGGCCTGCGGGTGGTCGGTGGGGATGCCCTTGACGAAGACCGGGCCGTGATCGGTGTCGAGGAACGTGGCGATGCCTGAGTTCAACCCTCCGTCGGCGGTGCGGGCGGCGTGAACGGGGCCCGCCTTGTCGGCGATGGCCTGGCGTGCCTCCACGGGGAGGTCGTGGAAGTGGCGGCGGATCATGGACACGGCGCGGTTCCTCGGAGAAGGCGATGGGCTGCCCCGGCCAGCGTACGGCCGGGGCAGCGCGCCGGAGCGGAACCCCGGTCTAGTAGGGCTGGTCGTCGCCGGCCGAGCAGCTGCACCCGGCGGACTCGGCGACGTCGACGTCCAGATCGCCGATGATCTGGAACGTGCCCTCAGGGACCGGGGGAGTGGAGATGGGCACGGGCAGGGTGCCGGCGGCCTCTGTGGGCGGGCGCAGACCGATGGTGACCGGGACCGGAGCGGGCCGGGTCAGGGTGGTGCTGGTGGGAGTCATGCTCCGTAACCTCCGTGTTGGCAGTAGAGCGATCGGTTGTCCCCCGCCTCCTGGTGGAGCTTGGCCAGCGGTCGGCATGTCCTGCAGGTGCCGACCTTCGAGCAGCCGGAGCATCCACCGGTGCGGAGCTGGAGGGACTCGGCGATGCCACCGAGCCGAGTGAGGGCGGTCAGGCCCTCCGTCATGAGGTTCACGCTGGGGTCGCGGCCGATCTTGCAGACCGAGGCGATGCCGTGCGGGTCGACGTGGAAGAAGGTGTGACCGGCGTTGCAGCCGGTGAAGACACGGCGGGCGCGGACGTACTTCTGGGCCTGGGAGG
>KL568539.1:36511-48070 GCA_000715605.1 Streptomyces speibonae
GGCTTCGCCTCCCCGCCGATCGTCGGGGACATGTTGGTGAAGACCTGGTACGGGAAGCCCCAGCGGTCTTCCACCAGCCGGACCATGTCGTCCACCTCGTGGGCGTTCTCCTCGGCGACGATGACGTTGATTCGCACGGGCAGTCCCGCCGCGCGGGAGGCGTCCAGACCGCGGGTGAACCGGTCGAAGGCGCCGCGGTTGCGGGTGACGGCGTCGTAGGTCTCTCCGGTCGCTCCGTAGAGGCTCACCGTCAGTCGGTAGGGCCGCAGGCGGGCGAACAGCTCCTGCATCCTCGCCTTGTGGAGCTGGCTGCCGTTCGTCGAGATTTGGATCATCATCCCGAGTCTGGTGGCGTACTCGTACGCGGCGGCGAACTGCGGATCGATCAGGGCCTCGCCGCCGGTGATCTGGAGCCACAGGACGCCGGCATCGCGCAGCATCGTGAGCAGGCGCGTCTTGTCGTCCCAGTCCAGGCCCTCGAACCGCTTCTCGCCGAGGTAGCAGAAGCCGCAGTCGTGGTCACAGCCGAGGTTGATCTCCCATGACGCCTTCGCGTACCCGTAGGTGGAGCGTTCGCGGACGATGAGGTTGTCCTGCAGGGGCCCGGGCGGCATGGGCATCTGCCATGCGGCCGTGGTCGCCTCGGCGAGCCAGGCCGGGGCCGACCGGTCCTCGGTGACCGCCGTGCGCAGTTCCTCGAAGCGGGACTCGGGGATGGCGACTCCCTTGGCGTGACCGGGCCGGAGGAGGAGGTACTGGCCCAGGAACGGACTCGCGATCAGTTGGTGCACGTTTCCTCCATGTCGTCTGGCAGGGGGTGGGGCGGGTCCGTGCAGAGGTGGAGTCGGGGGAACCCCTCGGACCCGCCCCGCTCGCCGGCCACCTGTCCTTCGGCTGGCCGGCCGGTGAGGCTGGCGGGCCCCGACGCGGGGACTACGAGGCAGTGGCCAGATCGTTGAGCAGCTCGTCGAGGCCGACGACGCGGAACGACTGGAGGCGGCGAACCAACTGCGAGGCGAGGAACGTCCCGATGTTCGGATGGCCGTACGGCAAGGGCGCATCCGGCTGTGCGATGACCTTCACACCGACCTCATCCCGGCCGTACAGAGTGCCGTGCACGCCGTACAGGGGCGCGCTCCTGGCCAGGAACACCGTCGGGTCGTCCTCCAGGTGCGGACAAAGCCTCGCGGCTGCACGGGTGTGCTTGCGGCACACCGGAGGCTGATTGGTGAGGGTGCTCGGCTGACTTGGATCGTGATCCCGGGGGCCGGCGAGGAAGATGAAGCCGAGGGGTGTGCGGGCGGGACGTGTGCAGACCTGGCAGGTGAGCGTCTGCATGCACACCATCTGCCGGTGGGGGTGCATCAGCTTCCACTGCGGCTCACCGGAGATCCGGCCTTCGGCGTCGACAGGGTTCCACCCGCACCGGGCCCAGAGCACGCCCCGCGGGTCTCGGTCCCGGGGGTCCTCGTCCGCGTAGTACAGCCGCGGGCCGGCGGAGTGCCGCGTGATGACGAGGTTGTCCGGCGCCGCGTCCTCCCCGTCCCTCTGGGTGATGTACGGGACCAGGGAGAGGCTCTTGTCTCTCGACTCGACGGCCCGCGGGTTGTACGTGAGGCGGAGGGGCGGGAAGGTCACGGCGCCTCCCCAAGGCACTGGTGGGCCAACAGGCGTTCGAGGAGTTCGTCGAGCGTCCACGCCATGCGCCGGAGGTGTCCGACGGCCCGGCGGTGGTCGGTGGGTACTTCCTCGGTCCCGATGGCGCGCCCGCGCTCGATGAGGTCGGCCACCTGCCCGTCCTGCTCGGCCACCTTGGAGACCACGGCGAGGTGGACGAGTCGCATCAGGTGGCCACGAAGGCGCTGCGCGTGCTCGTCGACCTCGTGTTCGGTGGGCGTGTAGTCGTCCAGGACGGCTGCCACGTCATCGAGCAGCAAGCCGTCGACATACGGGGCCCAGCGCTGCACCTTCTCCAGGACCCTTCTCAAGCCGACCTCGGTGAAGGGCGGTACGGCGGCTCGCACGGGGTGGGACCAACCGGGGCGGACGGTGGTGGCCGTCATCGCCCCGACTCCTCTGGCACAGCGAGGCGGAGCCGGTGGGTAGCTCGTACGGGGGCGGGCACGGTGATCTCCTCTACGCGAAGTCGGCGATCCGGACGCCCTGGAGAGGGCCGGTCATCGGCTTCGAGGCTCCCGTTGCGGTAGTGGCGTTTCCACGCCGTCGCTACGCCGTTTCCCCGCCGTCTGGACGGCGGAGAAGCGTCGGTCGGACGGCGTGGAGATGCGCTGGAGACAAGCGGAACCTGTGGGTCACACCTGTTCGTACGACCGGAAGAGCGACCGCGATGCTGAACGACTCACGCCCGGCAGTCCACAGTTCTCCCACGCACTGGGTGGCCCTGGCCGGTCGGCGCGAGCCGCTTGCCTCCGCCCGTGACCACGCTCGTACAGTGCTGGCCGGTGTCGTGACCTGCGTGGACGACGCGGTGCTGGTCGTATCCGAGCTGGTGGGTAACGCCGTGCGACACACGACTGCCGGCCCCGACTGTCTGACCATCGAAATCGACGGGGATCAGGTCGTTGTCGCGGTCCACGACCCGGAGCCTGACGACGGTCGTGTGCACCTGTCGGAGACGGCTGCCGATCCGCTTGCCGAGTCCGGCCGTGGGCTGTGGCTGGTGCAAACACTGGCACGTCGGTGGTACGTGGAGACCACCGCCGTCGGCAAGGCGGTCGTTGCCGTCCTGCCGCGCCGCAAAACGGCAGTCAGCCGAGCGGCAGGCTCTTGACGACGTCCCACCGATAGGCGCGGTCCTCGCGTCGCAGCTCCACCAACTGCGCTTCCTGGACGTCCAGATCGACTGGCGCAAGCCCCCGAAGTGGGGTGACGGCCTCGATGACTGGGGCAGCGGGACGTGGCCGGTTGTTGTAGGCCAGGCTCAGATGCGGGCGGAACAGCGCGGTCGGCTTGCGAGGAGCCAGCCCCAACGGAGCCATGGACTCACTGAGGGCCGCGTGCAGCGCCAGTACCGGGCCCCAAGGGGCGACCGTCAGGCGTACGGCTCCCCGAGAACCCGCGAGCGGGACCGCCCGCAGGCGGAAGGCCGCCGGGAGAAGCGGGGCCGCCGCGCTGATGACGTCATCGACACGGCTCAGCGGCAGCGCTGCGGCGGAACCGACGCGTGTGAGCGTGATGTGCAACCCGTCGTCGGGGACCGGATCCAGGCCGAGCGGCGCGAGGTGCTGCTGGCAGCGAAGAGCGAGGTCGGCCAGCGCTGGGCTGTCGGGAAAGGTGAGCATCCAGTAGTACGCCCGGGTCTGTGCCGTCCAGCCGGGCCGGTCCCAGTGATCGACCATGGTTTCCACGGCGTCGAAGGCGGCCTGGTCGTGCGCCGCGATCACCACCGGGTCACTCAGGTCGGCCGGCGGGTGGGCAGGGAAGGCTGCGGGATCGGCGCTGAGCTGGATCTGCGGCCAAGGCACCCGGCGAACTCCTTCGTGATCACCCCGCCTCGGCAGGCGGGAACTGACGGCCCCAGGCGCGGAGCTGTTCGCCATACTCGCGCACCGCCGGCCGGGACCGCCAAGGGGCTGCTCGCTCGTACAGGTCCCGAGAGCGTTGTCGCACCGAGCTGATCGGCAACGGACTGGCCAGAGTGATGGCCTGTTGCCCGAGGGACATGGCGTGCTCCACGTCGGGTGCTCGCTGTTGAAGCACCGCAGTGGCCACGTCAAGGCGGACCAGCGAGCGGCTCCACGCGGAATCGGACTTCTCGACCAGGTCGTCGAGGTCCTCGGCGTCCCGCAACACGTGCCCGGTGTCCTGCAGAGCGACACGGGCGGTCAGCGCATTGGCCAGGGTGCGGGACCGCCCATACGGCAAGAAGGAGATGCAGGAGGTCAGGCCGAGGGGCACGTCATGCCGGTCGGAGAGATCCAGCGCCCGCCCGATGGCCCGCTCGGCTTGATTCCGGTCACTGAGCTTGCCGAGCGCCCGGGCCCGGCCGTTGACCAGCAGCCGGATGGCCTGCGGGTGGTTCGGCGCGCGGTCCACCGCGGCGGCGGCCCGCGCGTCGGCCTCGTCGTAACGGCCTGCGTAGTACGCCGCGAAGGACTGGGTGCCGCAGGCCCACATCTCGGTGTCGAGATCACCGATCGCCCGGCTCAGTTCCAGCGCTTCGGCGCAGTACGCCTCAGCCAGGGGGAACGCGCCGGTGTTCACCGCCATGTAGCCGAGCAGCCCGCCGGCGCGTGCGGTGACCCGGAACAGTTCCCTGCGTGCGGACGGAGGTTGCTGACCGGCGAGCAGGGTGTGCCCCATGCTGCGCAGGCTCTTCGTCTGTCCCCACAGGCCGTCCGGCCCGTCCTTCTCGTACCGCTCGGTGATTACCTCGATCCGGGAGGCGAGAAAGGACAGAGTGGTCTGGTCGACGTTGCCGCAGGCCAGCTGGCGGGCTCGGGCGACGATCTCCGCCGGGTCGTCATCGTGGGCGGTCGGGCCGGCCTGGGGAGAAGGTGGAACGTCCGCAGGTAGTGGCTCTGGGGCGGTTGGCGGAAAAGCCGAAGTTGAAGCGAACAGGTCGCGGGCAGCTCTGCCCAGCAGCTCCTCCAGAATGCGGCACGTGTCGGGGCGGGGAAGCTGCTTCAGTTCCCCACTCAGCCACCGGTCGAACTGCCGCGAAGAGACCGCGACCGAGGCCAGCCGCGGGTCACCCGCCTCCTTGGCCAGGCTCCGGGCCGCGCGGGAGAACTGCACCTCGAACGCCGTGTAAGTCGTGAGGTGGCGCTCTTCGAGTAACTGCCGCAGCAGCGTGTTCCGGGGCATGGAAGACCTCCCAACACGTCGGCGGAACCAGGGGCTCCTCGGCGAACGGCACGCACGCCGGACCGTGCGGCGTACGGGATGTCCTACGCAAGAGTGCCGACGCAAAGCGCAACTAGGCAATATGTCTGGCTAAGTTGGCCCGTTCGGGTTGTCCGCCAACGGGTGGATGGACAGACTGCCTCCATGGCACTGAAGAGGAAGCTGGTCCCTCAGTCGGTCTACCGACGCCAGCTCGCCACACGGCTGCGCGAGTTACGCGAGGCGTCCGGCCTGACCCTCACCGAGGTGTCGGAGCAGATCGAAGTCAACCAGGGGTCTCTCAGCCGGATCGAGACCGGCGAGCGCGGCACCACTCCGGTTCTGGTCCGGGCTCTCCTCGACTGCTACGCCGTCACCGACACCGAGCTGCGTGACGACATCCTGGACCTGGTGCGTGCCGACAAGGAACAGCAGAAGCCCTGGTGGCGCAAGTACTCCACGGTTCTCACCCCGACCCGCTACGACGGTTACCTCGCCTTGGAGGCAGGTGCCGTCGCGCTGGCCAACTACCAGCCCTTGCTCGTTCCCGGCCTGCTTCAGACGGAGGACTACGCTCGCGCCGTCATCGCCCAGATGCGTCCTGATCTCGGTGCCGATCAGGTGGACGCTCTGGTCAAGGTACGCATGGAGCGCCAGGAAAGCTGCTTGTCCGGTGAGCGCCCCGCCGAACTGCGGGCCGTCCTGGACGAAGCAGTCCTCCACCGCGTCATCGGCTCACCCACCGTGATGCGCCAGCAGTTCGCGCGCCTGGTCCAGGCCGGCGAACAGCCGAACGTCACCATCCAGCTCCTCCCGTTCACCCTCGGCGCCCATCCGGGCCTGTACGGCCCCTTTGTCATCCTCACCTTCCCCCAGCCCACAGGTCCGCTGGTTTGGCTGGAGAACCCCAACAACTCCGTGTATCTGGAGTCCCAAAGCGACGTCCAGAACTACACGGACACCTTCGACCAGCTCAGGGCCTCCGCCCTCAGCCCGGCCGAGACCCTTACCCGCCTCATCCGCACTGCCGAGGAGCTCGAACCTTGAGCACGATTCCACCCCGCCGCCCCCGCGCCGAGGAACTGCACAACGCGCGCTGGCGCAGGAGCTCCTACAGCGGAGGCGCCAACGACTGCGTCGAGATCGTCGACCTCGGTGCGTACGCGGCAGTACGCGATTCCAAGGCACTCGACCTCTCACCTGTGATCCTCAGCCGTTCCGCCCTGGGCAATCTGCTGGACCACTACACCGACGGCGAGGCTTGCATCGGCTGAGGCACTGCCCGAGCCGCACATGCGCCCGTTTCAGCCGCTGACTAGGAGTGCGCGCGTGAGCAATCAGGCCGACAAGCCGTTCCTCCAGATCGTGGTCTGCGGGGCCGGGGTCGCAGCCGACGTCGGCCGGCTGATCACGGCAGCGCAAGAGCGGCACTGGGATGTCGGCGTCGTCGCCACCCCGCAAGGGCTCGGCTTCCTTGACTCGGAAGCAGTCGAGATCCAGACCGGCCGCCCCATCCGCTCGGCCTGGCGGTCACCGGGGGAGCCGCGTCCGAGCCGAGCTGCGGATGCGATCGCGGTCGCCCCGGCGACCTTCAACACGGTCAACAAGTGGGCCGCCGGGATCTCGGACAACCTCGCTCTGGGCATCCTGTGCGAGGCGCCCGCCATGGGCGTTCCGATCGCCATGTTGCCGTACCTGAACTCCGCCCAGGCCGCCCATCCCGCATACCGCCGGAGTCTGGACCTGCTGCGCGAGATGGGTGTCTTGGTCGGCTCCTACGAGCCTCACCGGCCGAAGGCGGGCGGCGGAGCCGACCGCTACCGCTGGGAGGAAGTGCTGGAGCTGCTTGCCCCGAGGCTGCCCGCGGGGTCGTGATCAGCGCCGACGTGTTCGCGGCTGCGGGGGCGAGACGGTGGTTGCCTCGTGGTTCGGAGTGCCGGGTGTCCCATCGGGCCGTGCTGTGCTGTGGGCCTGTACTGCACGGGCGAGTGCGTTGGGCATCGGCCGTGCGCTCAAGCGTTGAATTCGCCATGCCAACGTCCTTGCGGGGGAGCGGGCGTCATCCAGGGCACGTAGGTCGGCGGCCTGTCTGAGGAGTCGCTCAGGGTCGTGCCCGAGTGCTTCCGCTTCGGCGAGTGCGGCAGCGAGGGCAGCGATCGAGGGATCTGCCAGGATGTGCTCCGAGTGCTCGGGTACGGCCCGACGGATGTGGCGGATGTGCTGGTCCACCGTCGGTTGTGTCGGTCGCCGCCGGATGAGGGCGGTCAGGGGAGCGGTTGCTGCCTGGTCGTAGGCGGCTTGTAGGTGGAGCAGGGTCTGCTGGGCGGCGGCGACCTGCTGGTCGTGGTGGCGGAGCTGGTGCCAGCGGGTGGCCGCGATGGTGACGAGGATCGCGGCATCGAGGAGCATCGCCAGCGCCGTACCGTCGCTTGGCGCGGGCTCGCGGAGCATCGCCCGTGTGGCGCTTCGCAGGGCGCGGGCGTGGTGGTGTTCGGCCTGAATGCGGGAGCGCGTGGCGCGCTCGAAGGCGGAAGCGGCTTCGCGGAGCTGGGCGCGGATGGGTGCGGGGGCGAGAAGGGGCAGGGCGTCAAGGGCTTCACCGAAGGCGGCGAGGTGGGCCTGGGAGGCTCCATCGTCGTGACCGCGGAGGTGGTGGGGGATGCGCTCGGTGGCGGCGATGGCCTGGTGCCAAGGGTTGGGAGAGCGAGGAGAGCGCCTGCTCGGCTGTTTGGTGGGCTGCGGGTCGGTGGCCTCCAGGCGTGCTCGGATCCTGGGGAGGGACAGGTCCGGGGCGAGTGTGGAGCCGGAGTACCAGATGGGTTCCTTGCCAGCGGTGAGGTTGTCTTCGCTGGCGACCTTGTAGCCGCGCACGTCGCCGGAAGGGAAGTACACGGCTTCGACCAACACACCTTCGGTGCGGCTGAGCAGGCGGATGAACTCCTCGGTGCTGGTGGAGGCGGCCACGGCAGTGCGGACGATGGTGCGCAGGCGTTCACGAGCCGACTTGTCCCGGCCTTGGCGGTGTGCCTTTTCCTGCTCGGCGCGAGTGGAGCGTCTGGCGGCGGTGCGGTCTCCGCGGACGACTTGAAGGAGTCCGTACTCCTTCTCGATGGTGGCGAGTTCGCGGTCGGCGGTGAGGTAGTCGTTCCAGTGGCGTGCGGGGCGGAGGTCGCCGCGGACCTTGGTGGCGGCGATGTGGATGTGGTCGGGGGCGTGGCGGACGGCGACCCAGCGGCAGCCGTCCGGGTCGTCTTGTGGCGCGATGCCGGTGGCGGCCACGACGCGGCGGGCTATGTCGGCCCACTCCTCGTCGCTGAGGTGGCGGTCGGTTGTGGCGGCGCGGAGGGAGCAGTGCCAGACGTGCCTCTCGGGTGCTCGGCCGAGTCGGCGGGCTTGCTTGACGCGTAGGTCGAGGTCAGCCACGAGAAGCTTCTTTGTGGCGGTGAAGTCGTCCGTGCGGCCGGGGTCGGGGGCGAAGCCGTCCCAGGAAGCGACGAGGTGGGGGTCGGTGTGGTCGTTGGCGTTCTTGGTGTCGAACAGGTAGCGGATCAGGCCGGCCGTGTCCTTTCCGCTGCTGATCTTGGCGATCACCGGGCGGCCTTGTTGGTGGCGGCCTGGTTCGCAGCTGCGGCGATCTCGCTGATGGCTGCTCGGACCGCGCCGAGGGTGCGTTCAGCCTGGACGAGGGCGGCGGTGTCCCCAGGGTGTGGATGGCCGCCGGAGTTGAGCTTCCGGGCGATCTGGTTGGCGTTGTTGCCGATCTTGGCGACCTGCTCGCGCAGGGCGGTCAGCTCGTCGATGTAGTCGTCCAGCGAGGTGCGCTGGCCCGGAAGGGCGAGGTCGCCGTGGATGTGGGCCATGACGACGGCGCCGACGTAGTGGGCGCCGGCGATGTTGAGCGACCGGGCCTTGGCGAGGATGGTCCTCTTCTCTTCGACGCTGTAGCGCACGTCGACGCGTTCCTTGCGCTGGGTGTCTTTGCGCCTGCGGCGGCGGGCGATGCGGTGCAGGGCGGCGGCTTCGGCGGCGCGCGGCAGGACGGCGGGCGTGGCCTGGACGCGTTGTCCCTCCTCGGGTGCCCCCTGGCTCCCGAGAGTCTCCGCCACCCCCGGGGCGGAACTCCCGTTGGACCGACCCTTGGACGGTCCAACGGCATACCTTGCTGGCTGGGTGACGCTTGTGGTCATCCCCCGCTGTCCGGAGGGCAGCTCAGATCGGGTTTCGCGCATAGGGGCAGTCCTTACGGGGGGCGGCGGGCGGGAAGTGCCAGGGGTGGTCGGCTCGGCCCTTGTCCACTCGCTGAGCAGCGCGATGACGGGCGGTACCGACCGGTCAGCGCGCTAGGAGACGCGCTCGGGCGTACGGTCGAGTTCGGCCTGCAGGCGGCGCGTGATCTCGGTGAGGCGGTCTTTACCGACGGGGTGGCCCTGGGCTCGGATCGCCGCTTCGACGTGGCGGCGGGAGATACGTCCTTGGCGGCCCAGGGGCGCGGCGCGGCCGAGAGCCAAAAGCGTTTCCGTGGAAACGCTGGGCTGTCGGCCCTTGATCCGGTCCTGGGGCTGACGGGCCTCCGCCACCTCGGCCGGGGGGCCCGCCACCTCCGTGATCTCCTCCGCCACAACTTCACGCCGTGCTTGTGCCGCGTCCTCCGAGGCATCGGCCGTGTCGCTGTCCGGACTGGGCCGCACCAAGCTCTCGACGTGTATGTGGCGCTGAACGCTGACCGGTTCAGTCGAGTGCCGTCCGGTGGGGTGGCGGCGTATGACGAGATCCAGGTGGACGGCTCCGGCGAGCGCGAGCGGGGCGATGGCCGACAGGGCGCCGACGGTGACGTCGTCCAGGTGGAGCCCGGCGGCGTCGCTCTCCTGGTTGAGACGGACTGCGTGCAGGGCGTTCGCCCAGATGCTCGTGATGGTGGCGATGCCGACGAGGGCCCAGACGTAGAGGCGAGAGCGCCAGGGGGCGGCTCGCAGGATGAGCAGGGCCGCGACGCCGATGGCGATGAACCCGTCGATCACGAGCGGGAAGGCGTACGTCAGCACTCCGCGGATGTGGATGGCCACTGCCATCTGCCGCAGGGCGTCGTACGAGAGGGCGAAGCCGATCGTGCCGACCAGAGCGACCCCCAGACGGATCGCGGCGGTCATCATAGGTACTGGACTCGCGGTGGTGCGCACAGGCAAGCGGGTGCTCCAAGCGGGGAGGGCTGGTGGGCAGAGAGGTGGCGGACCCGTCGCACCCGTCGCACGGCTGGTCAGAGCGGGTACGGGTGATCGTCGTGGTACGAGACGACTCGTCGCAGCGACGACACCCGTCACGGGGTTGACCTGCGATGCGACGGGTGCGACGAGTCTTTACGGGTGCGGGTCCGGGCCTATCGGGGCGCTCTCGTCACCGTTTTCGGAGGCGGACTCCTCCGGGCAGTACCGCGCCCAGGCATCGGTGAAGCGGAGGCGTGCGAAGCCCTTGGCCTGCCTGCCGCCCTCGAAGCGGAGGGTGGCGGCCTTGATGTCGAAGTCCTTCAAGAGGAGCCCAAGATGGCGTGGGCTGAGGCCGGTGGTGCCGTACTCGGCCCACGGAGCCTCCTGGTCCTTGAGAAGCTCCTCCAGCAGGTCCCGGGTGCGCATGATGTCCGGGTCGCCGCAGCGGGCGAAGGCGCGCCGGATGTCCTGCAGCAGGCGGGTCTTGAGATTGGACTCGTCGTCCTTGTCCGCCTCGGCGGCGCACATGGCCGCGCAGGCAGCGCGCGCGTCCTCGGGCCAGGTGCCGCCGGCCAGCTCCGCGACGATCACGAGCGGTTCCCAGGTGTCCGCCGCGCGATCCTGCACCGGCATCCGCGGCACCAGATCCTCGGCGGTGTCCAGGAGCGGACGGAGCCACGCCTCCAAGCGGTCCCGCAGAGCGTGCAAGGCTGGGATGTCGCGGCGGGAGCGGAACTGTTCGACGTGCTCTCCGTCCTTGCGGCGCTGCATGCGGATCACCACCGCCCGGTCCATGACCGTGTCCGGCAGGGCGCCGATTCCGGCAAGCGCGGCCATGGCGAAGGTGGGGAACTTCCGCGTCTTGTGCTCGGGACCGGAGATCCGCAGGGCGGGCCGGTTGCGCTGGTGGCCGGCGTTGAGCAGGCCGCGCAGTTCCTCGTTCTTCTCGGCGGCCTTGATGCTGCCGAAGATGGTGTCGGCCTCGTCCACCAGCAGAGTGGGCGGGTCGTCACCGATGGCGCGGAAGACGACAGCCGGGCTGGTGTTCACGGTGATCAGCGGGTCGTGTGCCGTCTCCGTGATCACATCCAGCAGCCGGGATTTCCCGCACCGCTTCGCCGGCCCGACCACCGCCAGGCGCGGTGCGTGCTGCAGTGCGGGCTGGATGTGCGTGGCCGCCACCCACAACGTGACGGCGGTCAGCGCGTCACCGTTGGGCAGGATCACGTATCGGGCGATCGCCGCCCGGAGCTCGTCCAGCAGCGCTGCGCCCTCGTTGGAGCTGTCCGGCTGGTCACCCCCGGAGGACGGGGGCTCGGTCGCACCGCCCTGGCCGGGGACGGCCACGGGTGGCCAAGGCAGAGGGCTGGCGGGTGCGGTGGGGGTCGGAGAGGTCGTAGATTCGTCCACAGGCGTTCCTCCCTGGTGGGCCGGACGGGCAAGGTCCGGACTCACCGAGACAGATCGTTTACTGGCAAGGGGCGATGAGGGCAGGGACCGCGCGGCTCCCGGC
>KL568539.1:48309-49522 GCA_000715605.1 Streptomyces speibonae
GGCTCGCCGGGAGCCGCTTCGCTTTCCCTGTGGGGTGGTCTCAGACGGCGAGGTCGTACGCGGCCTGGGCGTTGAGCCAGGCGTCCACCTCGGCCCAGCGGTAGCGCAGGTGGCGGCCGACCTTGTGCACGTTCGGGCCGATGCCCCGGTACTTCCACTGGTAGAGCGTCTTGACCGGCACCCCGAGGTACTCGGCGACTTCCGCCGGGGTGGCCAGGGGGCCGCGTCGGTTGGTGTCGGCAGCGGTGTGGGCAGGGCGGGGGGAAAGGCTCGGCATAGGGCTCCCTTTTCGGTTTCGGACAACTGCGTGGACAACACAGCCACACCCTGGGTGGAGAAGTCCAGAGTTGGTTCTAGAAGACTCCAGAAGTTCCCGTTGGTGAGCACGGGAGGCAATACCGTAAGGGCGAATTGGCGGTTGACCAAAAAATCGGCGCCAGGGTGACGGGCTGTTCGTAAGCCCAGGTGGTGACCCATCGTCGAGAGGTGGGTTCAGCTACACTGAGCTCGCTTTCCAGTGGGCGGAATCGGCGGCTCGCGGCCTTCCCGGTGCCGTGTGCCATGCATTAGCCGGCGCAATTGTTGATCCGGCCGGGTGCGACTTCTGTAGGGTTTAAGAACCAACTCTTGCCAAAGGCTTCGGCTGCGAGTTACAGCTACCTGTTATGGCAACTCGACCTCTCGAAATAGGCCCCGCCGGCTTGCATACCGCCCGCGCTATCGAGCGCATGCGGCTGGCGCTCGGCCTCACCCAGCATCAACTGGCTGCCCACTGCACGGCGATGGGCCGCCCGATGACCAACACCGCGCTCAGCCGCACCGAGCGCGCCCATCGACGTTGCGACATCGACGACCTCGTCGTGATCGCCGAAGCCCTCGGTGTTCGTGCGACGGCTCTGCTGCCTGCAGGGGTCTGCCCCGCCCACCTTCGCCACACCGAAGCAGACCTCTGCTGCCGTGCCCAGGGGGTCCTCCTTGGCTGACGTGTACGACCGCTGGCACAAGTCCCATCCCAAGCCGGACGAGACCCAGTGCAGCGAGCACAAGAGCCGCACCCGGCGGATGGTCCCGACCTCTGACCACGGGACCGGGAAGCGCTGGCAGGTCCGGTACCGCGACCTGGACGGCCACCAGCGCAAGGAGAACTTCCACACGAGGGCCGAAGCCGACAAGCGGGCGGCCGAGGTCGACGTCGAGATCCGGAGCGGCAGGC
>KL568539.1:49734-52172 GCA_000715605.1 Streptomyces speibonae
CAGAGATGTGTATAAGCAGACGCTCGGCGCCTACGCCCAGAAGTGGCTCGACGCGAACTCGGTCGGCCCGACCACGGCCCTCCGCTACGAGGCCACCGTCCGCAACCACATCGTCGCCCACCTCGGTCGGCGCGAGCTGCGGTCCTTGAACAAGCCCTCGGTCATTCAGGGCTGGATTCGCACGCTGCAGGACGGCGGCTTCGAGGTGTCGACGATCGAGGGCATCTTCGACATCCTCTCCAGCATCCTCGGCATGGCCGTGGAGGACGGGCTGCTGCCGAAGAACCCGTGCAAGTCGAAGTCGGTCAAGCTGCCGACCGCGACCAAGAAGAAGATCGTCCCTTGGTCCCTGGAGCGTGTGCGTGCCGTCATCGCCGGGTTGCCCGAGCGCTTCCAGGCAGGCGGCAAGATCGCCTTCGGGTGCGGTCTGCGCCAAGGGGAGGTCTTCGGGTTCGCCGTCGAGGACATCGACTTCCAGGGCGGCTGGATCCACGTCAACCGGCAGGTGCGGCTCGTCGGCACAAAGCCGGTGTTCGCTCTGCCCAAGGGCAACAGGATCCGATCAGTGCCGCTGCCAGCTCAGCTGACCACTGCCCTCAAGGCCCACATGGCGCGATTTCCGCCCACGGCGGTCACGCTGCCCTGGGCGAAGCCCGACGGCGAGCCCAAGACCTTCCGGTTGCTCTTCGTCGACGAGAAGGGCCGAGCGTACAACCGCAGCGTCTTCAACATGGGTGCCTGGAAGCGAGCCCTGGTCGCTGCCGGCGTGATCCCTCCCCGTGAGCGCGGGGCGAGGTACCTCCAGGCGGCCCCGGAGGACGGCATGCACGCCCTCCGGCACGCGTACGCCTCCGTGCTCCTGGACGCGGGGGAGAGCATCAAGGCGCTCTCCGAGTACCTCGGCCACTCGGACCCGGGCTTCACGCTCCGGACGTACACGCACCTGCTGCCCTCCAGCGAGAGCCGGACCCGCAAGGCGATCGACGATGCCTTCACAGGCGCGGCGTCCTCGGAAACCGAAGGGCCCCAGGGCACATCAGCACCCCAAGCAAAACCAATGTGCCCTCAATGTGCCCTGGCCGCCTGACGGCCCCTCCCCGGCAAGCAAAAGGGCGAGGCCCGAAGACCCCGCCCGCCCCTCACGAACCCCCAGCTCAGGGCCACACCAGGCAATACGGCTGATGCCCCGCCTCATGCAGCCGGTGCGAGAAGTCCTGCCACTCGTGGAGCAGCTGGTACACGTTGAACGCGTCCCGCGGGCCGCCCCGGTCCGGGACCGTCGACCAGATGAAGGCGGCCGCGCCGACCGCCTCCTCGCCTATGCCGCGCAGGGGGTCGACGACCGTCATGGGGAGCTTCACGACCGCGTAGTCGGGATGCAGGACGACCAGTTCCAGGGGCGGGACCTTGTGCAGGGGGACGCCTTCGATGCCCGTGAGGACCATCGCGGCCATCGTCTCCGGCTTGATCTTGGTGAACATGCCGTTCATCCCGAGCTCGTCGCCGCCGAGTTCCTCGGGGCGCATCGAGATCGGGACGCGGGCCGCGGTGGCGCCGTCCGGCGCGCCGAAGTACTTGTACGTCACCCCCACCCGACCACCATTCCTGCTCTCCGCCCCCCTCAGCGGGCCAGTACGCTCCGGCTCGCCATGGGTCCGAGGCGTCTCGTCCGACTCCTCCGCCTCGCGCCGGTGCCTTCCCCGCCGGGCACGTCGAGGACCCAGGTCGTCAGTCCCCTCGCCCAGTCCGCCACCGCGATGCATATCTCCACCCGACTGCTTTTCTAGGACGCGTGGCCCCCGCCGCGCAACCCGATCATCGTGTCAGTGACCTCCCCCACGGCCGCCCGCCGAAACGTGCGGTGAACCATCTAGTCCGCGGGATCTTCGCAACCTACGGCCGCCCGGCCGTGTGAGCTGTGTGTATCAGACGACAGTTTCGCAGATCACGCGGGATCGGGGGCCGGATGCGCCAGGCCCGCCCTGGCCTACCCTGAGACGAGTCACACGCACCCGCAGCCCGGCGAGACCCCGGGACGTCGGAGAAGGTCGGAGAAGTCGCAGGTCATGAGCGAACTGCCATATTCGTACGAAGCCCCAGCCTCGCAGGCGCTGTTCGATCGTGCCGCGGCCGTCACTCCCGGTGGTGTGAACTCACCGGTGCGTGCCTTCCGCGCCGTCGGCGGCACGCCCCGGTTCATGGTGTCCGGCGCCGGCCCCTGGCTCACCGACGCCGACGGCCGTGAGTACGTCGACCTCGTCTGCTCGTGGGGGCCGATGATCCTCGGGCACGCGCACCCCGAGGTGATCGCCGCCGTGCAGGAGGCCGTCGCCCGCGGTACTTCCTTCGGCACGCCCGGTGAGGGCGAGGTCGCGCTCGCCGAGGAGATGGTCGCCCGGATCGAGCCGCTGGAGCAGGTGCTGTCTCTTATACACATC
>KL568539.1:52341-60562 GCA_000715605.1 Streptomyces speibonae
GAGCCGCTGGAGCAGGTGCGGCTGGTCTCCAGCGGGACCGAGGCCACCATGTCGGCGATCCGCCTCGCGCGCGGCTTCACGCAGCGCACCAAGGTGATCAAGTTCGCCGGGTGCTACCACGGCCACGTCGACTCGCTGCTCGCCTCCGCCGGGTCCGGGCTGGCCACGTTCGCGCTGCCCGACACCCCCGGCGTCACCGGCGCCCAGGCCGGCGACACCATCGTGCTGCCGTACAACGACCTCGACGCCGTGCACGCCGCGTTCGCCGCGCACCCCGGTGAGATCGCCTGCGTGATCACCGAGGCCTCGCCCGGCAACATGGGCGTCGTACCGCCGCTGCCCGGTTTCAACCAGGGTCTCAAGGACGCGTGCGCGGCGAACGGCGCGCTGTACGTCTCGGACGAGGTGATGACGGGCTTCCGGACCAGCCGCGCCGGGTGGTACGGCGTCGACGGCGTCCGTCCCGACCTGATGACCTTCGGCAAGGTGATGGGCGGCGGCTTCCCGGCCGCGGCCTTCGGCGGGCGCGCCGACGTGATGGCGCACCTCGCCCCCGCCGGGCCCGTCTACCAGGCCGGCACCCTCTCCGGGAACCCCGTCGCCACCGCCGCCGGGCTGGCCCAGCTGCGCCTGCTCGACGACGCCGCGTACGAGAAGGTGAACGCCGTCTCGGCGCAGATCCAGGCGCTCGTCGCCGAGGCGCTGGCCAAGGAGGGGGTGGCGCACACGCTGCAGAACGCCTCCAACATGTTCTCGGTGTTCTTCACCGACCGCCCGGTGCGCAGCTACGAGGACGCCAAGGCGCAGGAGTCGTTCCGCTTCACCGCGTTCTTCCACTCCCTGCTCGAGAACGGCGTGTATCTGCCGCCGTCGGCCTTCGAGTCCTGGTTCGTGTCCACGGCCCACGACGAGCGGGCCGTCCAGCGCATCGCCGACGCCCTCCCGGCGGCGGCCCGAGCGGCAGCGGAGGCGACCGCGTGAGTACCGAAGAGAAGCACGCCGAGAACGAGGACATCACCGTCGTCCATCTGATGCGGCACGGCGAGGTCGACAACCCCGACGGCATCCTCTACGGCCGCCTGGCCGGCTACCACCTCTCCGAGCTGGGCCGCCGCATGGCCGACCGGGTCGCCGAGCACCTCGCGTCCCGCGACGTCGTCCATGTCGGCGCCTCCCCGCTGGAGCGGGCGCAGGAGACGGCCGAGCCGATCGCCAAGGCGCACGGGCTGGACATCGTCACCGACGAGCGGCTGCTCGAGGCGGAGAACGTCTTCCAGGGCAAGACCTTCGGCATCGGGGACGGCGCGCTGCGCCGCCCGGCCAACTGGAAGCATGTGATCAACCCGTTCAAGCCGTCCTGGGGCGAGCCGTACGTCGACCAGGTCGTCCGCATGACGGGCGCGCTGAACGCGGCCAAGGACGCGGCGCGCGGACACGAGGCGGTGCTGGTCAGCCATCAGCTGCCGATCTGGGTCGTACGGTCCTACGTCGAGAAGCGGCGGCTGTGGCACGACCCGCGCAAGCGGCAGTGCACGCTCGCCTCGCTGACCTCCTTCACCTACCGGGGGGACCGCATCGTCTCCGTCGGTTACAGCGAGCCGGCCCGCGATCTGGTGCCGAAGCATCTGCTGGCGGGCGCCAAGCCGGTGAAGGGGAAGGACAAGGCCTACGGGGCGTGAGACAAGGGCACCTTCGGTGTCCAACGCGCGTACACCCAGCCCGGTAACGGCCTGACGTCGATTCGTTGCGAAATCTTCGCACTTGATCGGGAACCTCCCGGTCCGTCACGTCCTCTGAATGAGTGACCACCAGAGGACGTGACGAAGGGGGGCGCCATGCGTGCTCTCTCCCGCAGGGGAATGCTCGGGCTCGGCGCGGGTGCCGCTGCCGCCGTCTCGCTGGCGGGCTGCGGCGGTGACACAGACTCCGACGGTTCCACCCCCGGGAACGGTTCCGGCAAGGGGGGCGACGGCGGGTCCGGGAAGCCGAAGCCGACGAAGACGGCCCGTCCGATCGGTGACGGGTCCACCTCCTTCACCGGCAAGCAGCCCCACCAGCCGGAGGCACCCGTGCCGCTGGAGCCGGGTCAGGAGCCCCCGCAGTTCGTCGTCTTCTCCTGGGACGGGGCCGGCGAGGTCGGCAACGGGCTCTTCCCCCGGTTCCTGGACCTCGCCAAGGAGCACGGCGCGTCCATGACCTTCTTCCTCTCGGGGCTGTATCTGCTCCCCGAGTCCAAGAAGCGGCTCTACGACCCGCCGAACAACCCGCGCGGCGCCTCCGACATCGGCTACCTCACCGACGGGCACATCAAGGACACGCTGAAGAACCTGCGCCGCGCCTGGCTCGAGGGCCACGAGATCGGCACGCACTTCAACGGCCACTTCTGCGCCGGCTCCGGCAGCGTCGGCAACTGGACGCCGCAGCAGTGGCGCAACGAGATCGACCAGGCCAAGTCCTTCGTGAAGGAGTGGCGCACCAACTCCGGGTGGACCGACCTGGAGTCCCTGCCGTTCGACTACGACAAGGAGCTCGTCGGCGGCCGCACGCCCTGTCTGCTCGGCCAGGACAAGCTGCTGCCCACCGCCCGTGAGCTCGGCTGGCGCTACGACGCCTCCTCGCCCGGCGGACGGCAGGTCTGGCCCTCGAAGAAACAGGGCATATGGGACTTTCCGCTCCAGCAGGTCCCGTTCCCCGGGCGTTCCTTCGAGGTCCTGTCGATGGACTACAACATGCTCGCCAACCAGTCCCTCAACACGACCAAGGCGCCCGCCCACAACTACCCGGCCTGGCGCAAACAGGCCGCCGGCGCGTACATATCCGGCTTCAAGCGCGCATACGAGTCGAACCGGGCGCCGTTCTTCGTCGGCAACCACTTCGAGGAGTGGAACGGCGGCATCTACATGGACGCCGTGGAACAGGCGCTCAAGCACATCGCACGGGAGAAGGAGAAGGGCGGCGACGTGAGGATCGTCTCCTTCCGGCAGTTCACCGACTGGCTCGACGTGCAGAAGCCGGAGATCCTCGACAAGCTCCGCACCCTGGAGGTCGGCCAGGAACCGGCCGGTGGCTGGAAGGCGTTCACCAAGGGCACCGGCGCCGGCGCCGGGACGGAGTCCGGCAACCCCGCCTGATATGCGGGTATCCGGCCGCGCGTGAGTGCGCAGGGGGGTGCGCAAGATCCCCGGAACGGACATGCGAAACTTTTCACATGAGTGCCGCACGCCGCGCCCCCCAGCGCTCGAACCGGGCCCCGCAGAGCTCGCACCGCGCCACCCGCGCCGTCCGCGTCCGCCGTCGCGCCGGCCTGGCCGCCGGTGCCGCCGCGGCCGCACTGGTCGTCTCCGCCTGCGGCTCCGGCGGCACGTCGGGCGGCGGCGGTGACACCGGCTACGTGGCCGGGTCCGACGGCATCGCCACCGTGGCGAAGGGCAGCCGCGCCGACGCCCCCGACCTGTCCGGCAAGACCGTCGACGGCGACCGGCTCGACGTCGACGACTACAAGGGCAAGGTCGTCGTCGTCAACGTGTGGGGCTCCTGGTGTCCCCCCTGCCGCGCCGAGGCCAAGAACTTCGAGAAGGTGTACCAGGACCTCAAGGACGAGGGCGTCCAGTTCGTCGGGATCAACACCCGTGACGCCACCGTCGGTCCGGCTCGCGCCTTCGAGGAGGAGCAGGGGGTCACCTACCCGAGCCTGTTCGACCCGGCCGGCAAGCTGATGCTCCGCTTCGAGAAGGGCACCCTCAACCCGCAGGCCGTTCCCTCCACCCTCGTCTTCGACCGGGAGGGGAAGATCGCCGCGCGCTCGCTCCAGGCACTCAGCGAGGAGAAGCTGCGCAAGATGATCGACCCGGTCCTCGCGGAGAAGTGACGTGACCGCGGTGTCCATGCTGGCCGCCGACCCCGGCGAGACGGTACGCAGCGGGGCGCTGCTGCTCGCCCTGCCCATCGCCGTGCTCGGCGGGCTCGTCTCCTTCTTCTCGCCCTGCGTGCTCCCGCTGGTCCCCGGCTACCTCTCCTACGTCACCGGCGTCTCCGGCACCGACCTGGCCGAGGCCCGGCGCGGCCGCATGGTGGCCGGCGCCTCGCTGTTCGTCCTCGGCTTCACCGCCGTGTTCGTCTCCGGCGGCGCCTTCTTCGGCTACTTCGGACAGAACCTCCAGGAACAGTCGGACGTCCTGTCCAAGGTGCTCGGCGTCTTCATGATCCTCATGGGTGTCTTCTTCATGGGCCTGATGCCCTGGCTCACCCAGCGCGAGTTCCGCTTCCACCGGCGGCCGGCGACCGGGCTGGTCGGCGCCCCCGTCATCGGCGCCCTCTTCGGCATCGGCTGGACCCCCTGCATCGGTCCGACGCTCGCCTCCGTCACGGCCCTGTCGTTCAACGAGGCCACCGCCGGCCGCGGCGCGCTCCTCACGGTCGCGTACTGTCTCGGCCTCGGCGCGCCGTTCGTGCTCACCGCCGTCGCCTTCCGCAAGGCGCTCGGCGCCTTCGGCTGGGTCAAGCGCCACTACACCTGGGTGATGCGCATCGGCGGCATCATGATGATCGCGACCGGACTGCTGCTGCTGACCGGAGTGTGGGACATCATCGTGCAGCACATGCAGACCTGGTCCAACGGCTTCACTGTGGGGATCTGATCCGATGAGCAACACCACGACAGACAACGCCCCGAAGGCCGGTGACGACCAGGACCTCGGCGCCGCCGGCTCCCAGCTGTCCACCGCGCCCAAGGAGGAGCAGCCCAACCTGCCGTCCCTGGGCCTCGTCGGCTGGGCCCGCTGGTTCTGGCGGCAGCTCACCTCCATGCGGGTCGCGCTGCTGCTCCTGCTGCTGCTGTCGCTCGGCGCGATCCCCGGCTCCCTCATCCCGCAAACCGGCATCGACGAGACCAAGGTCGCCGCCTTCCGCGAGCAGCACGACATCCTCGCGCCGGTCTACGACAAGCTCGGGCTCTTCAACGTCTACAGCTCGGTGTGGTTCTCCGCGATCTACATCCTGCTGTTCGTCTCCCTCATCGGCTGCATCGTGCCCCGCACCTGGCAGTTCGTGGGCCAGCTGCGCGGACGCCCGCCGGGGGCGCCCCGCCGGCTGACCCGGCTGCCCGCGCACACCACCTGGCGCACCGAGGCGGAACCCGAGCAGGTCCGCGAGGCCGCCCTGGCCCTGCTCCGGAGGCGCCGCTTCCGCGCCCATGTCGTCGGTGACGCCGTCGCCGCCGAGAAGGGCTATCTGCGCGAGGTCGGCAACCTGGTCTTCCATGTCGCCCTGATCGTCATGCTGATCGCCTTCGCCTGGGGGCAGCTCTTCAAGTACGAGGGCAACAAGCTCATCGTCGAGGGCGGCGGCTTCGCCAACACCCTCACCCAGTACGACGACTTCCGCTCCGGGAACCTGTTCACCGAGGACGACCTGGACCCGTTCAGCTTCGACCTCGTGGACTTCAAGGCGACGTACGAGCCGACCGGGCCGAACCGGGGCACCCCCCGGACGTACGAGGCGGACCTCACCTACAGCGTCGGCGCCTACGGCGACGAGCGGAGGACCACCGTCAAGGTCAACGAGCCGCTGGAGATCGACGGCTCGAAGGTGTACCTCGTCAGCCACGGCTACGCGCCCGTCCTCACCGTGAAGGACGCGAGCGGCAAGGTGGTCATGGACAAGGAGGCCGTCGCCCTGCTGCCGCTCGACGGCAACGTGACCTCCTCCGGCGCCGTCAAGGTCATGGACGGCTACCGCAACGCCGACGGGGAGCGGGAGCAGCTCGGCTTCAACGCCTTCTTCCTGCCCACGTACGGCGGTGAGGGCAGCACGATGCTCTCCGTCTTCCCGGCGCTGATCAACCCGATGCTCGCGCTCTCCGCCTACCACGGTGACCTCGGCGTCGACGCGGGCACCCCGCAGAGCATCTACCAGCTCGACAAGACCAACATGGAGGAGTTCAAGGACTCCGACGGCAAGCTGTTCAAGAAGCAGCTCGCCCTCGGGGAGACCATGACCCTCCCGAACGGCGCCGGCACCGTGACCTTCGAGGGCGTCAAGGAGTGGGCCGGCTTCCAGATGGTCCAGGAGCCGGGCGGCGGCTGGGCGCTGGGCGGTGCGGTCGCCGCGATCGCCGGGCTCGCCGGCTCCCTGTTCATCCAGCGCCGCCGCGTGTGGGTGCGCGCGGTGCGCGGCGCCGACGGCGTCACCGTCGTCGAGATGGCCGGACTCGGCCGCAGCGAGTCCGCGAAGGTCCCCGAGGAACTGGGCGACCTCGCCGGACTCCTCTACGACAAGGCACCGGGGGCGCCGGAACCCGAGGGCTCGGAGGAGGCCGACGGCTCCGACGACTCCGACAACTCCGCTGACTCCGGCGAGTCCGGCGACCCTGACCGGACCGATCCCAGGACCACCGGATCCACCGACACCGACACCGACACCGACACCGAAGCCGTACCTGCCGAAGGGGCTGAGCAGCAGTGACTCTCGCCGCCGCGAACAACGAGAACCTCGCGGAGATCAGCAACGTACTGATCTACTCCGCGATGGCGATCTACACCCTCGCCTTCTTCGCGTACATCGCGGAGTGGCTCTTCGGCAGCCGCAGCAAGGTCGGCCGTACGGCCGCGGCGCTGACGCCGAAGGCGGACACAGTGAGGACGGCACCGGCCGTCACCGTCAACAAGGGCGGCGGCACCGCCGTACTGGAGCGGCCCAAGGTCGTCGTACGCGCCTCGAGCGGCTCCCGTGACGTGCCCGACGGGCCGGGGGCGCACGGCGGGGACGAGCAGGGCGACCTCTACGGGCGTATCGCCGTCTCCCTCACCGTGCTCGCGTTCCTCCTCGCGTTCGGCGGGGTGCTCACCCGGGCGCTGTCCGTGGAGCGGGCGCCGTGGGGCAACATGTACGAGTTCAACATCACGTTCTCCACCACCGCGGTCGGGGTGTACCTCCTGCTGCTGGCGCTGAAGAAGAACGTGCGCTGGATCGGCCTGTTCCTGACCACCTCGGTCCTCCTCGATCTCGGTCTCGCCGTCACTGTCCTGTACACCGCCAGCGACCAGTTGGTTCCCGCCCTTCACTCGTACTGGCTGTACATCCACGTCTCCACGGCGATCCTGTGCGGCGCGGTCTTCTACGTCGGCGCCATCACCACCGTGATGTACCTGTTCAAGGACTCCTACGAGAACAAGCTCGCGAGCGGCGGGAGGCCCGGCAGCTTCGCGACCTCGTTCCTGGAGCGGCTGCCCGCCTCCTCCTCCCTGGACAAGTTCGCCTACCGCGTCAACGCCGCCGTGTTCCCGCTGTGGACGTTCACGATCATCGCGGGCGCCATCTGGGCCGGTGACGCGTGGGGCCGCTACTGGGGCTGGGACCCTAAGGAGACCTGGTCCTTCATCACCTGGGTCGCCTACGCCTGCTACCTGCACGCCCGCGCGACGGCCGGCTGGAAGGGCCGCAAGGCCGCCTACCTGGCGCTGGGCGCCTTCGCGTGCTGGCTGTTCAACTACTACGGCGTCAACATCTTCGTCTCCGGCAAGCACTCCTACGCCGACGTCGGCCTGGGTGTGCTCCAGTCGGCCGGCTTCTGACCCACCGGGCTCCGCGCGCGGGCCGGTCTCCCGCGGCCTCGGGGTCGTGGGAGACCGGCCCGCGGCGTGTCAGGCGCCGATGTCCTCGTTCCACAGCTGTGGACGACGCGCGATGAACTCCCACATCAGCGCGACGCACTCCGGATCGTCCAGCAGCACGATCCGCACGCCGTGCTCCGCCAGCCAGTCGTGCCCGCCCCGGAAGGTGACGGCCTCGCCGATCACCACGCGGGAGATGCCGAACTGCCGGACCAGGCCGGAGCAGTACCAGCACGGGGACAGCGTCGTCACCATCGTCGTGCCCCGGTACGACCGCTGCCGTCCCGCCGCGCGGAAGGCGGCGGTCTCCGCGTGGGCCGACGGATCGCCGTCCTGCACGCGGCGGTTGCGGCCCCGGCCGAGCAGCGTCCCGTCGGCGCCGTACAGCGCGGCGCCGATGGGGATCCCGCCCTCCGCGAGCCCCGCGCGGGCCTCCGTCAGGGCCGTGGCGAGCCAGGCGCGTGCGGTGGCCGGATCGAGTGCGTCCATGCGCCCAGTGTCCCCTGCCGGCGGCCCCCGCCGGGCGCGCCGCACCGCCTCGGTACGCTGACCCGATCGCCGCCGCGCGGACGGCGGTTGGGCCTGGGAGGAACGACATGGGTGCTCCGTAA
>KL568540.1:0-1886 GCA_000715605.1 Streptomyces speibonae
AGATGTGTATAAGAGACAGGTGCGGGACAGGGCGCGGCGGACCGGGGTGTTCAGGCCCAGGAAGGGGGCGACGTCCTTCATGTACGCCCGCATGGCCGCGGCCCGTTCGGGGTCGGCGGCGGCCCCGCACACGGAGGTGAGCCGCTCGATCACCGTGTCGGCGAGCGGGCTGTCCGGCACCGGCGGTGTTCGGGCGGCCGCCCCGTCTGCTGTGACGCGCATGAGACGAACACTACGGCGATCAGACATCTTTGTCGGTTAGTGTCACCGGATGCTCGATGCCACCACCCGCTCTGGGGGCACCGCCGCGGCCTCTCCCCGGGCCGCCACCACGGACCTCGCGGTCGCCGTCCCCACGGCCGCACCCGCTCTCGTACCCGCCGCCGGCTGGGCCGCCCGGTGCGCGAGAGTGCTGCTGTCGCCGTGGTCACGGCTGTCGCTGCTGGTCGTCCTGCTCGCCACGGCGGCGACGCTGATGCTGGTCCTGGAACCGCAGCGGCTGCTGACCGACGGCTGGACGAACCGGCTGGGCGGGGTCGCGGCGGTGGTGGCGTACGCGGTGGCCTACGGGGTGTGCACGGTGGCGTTCGTGCCGCGTCCGCTGCTGAACCTGGCCGCGGGCGCGTTGTTCGGCTCCCAGCTGGGGCTGACCGCCGCTCTGGGCGGCACGGTGCTGGGTGCGGGGCTGGCGTTCTGTCTGGGGCGGGCGCTCGGCCAGGAGGCGCTCCGTCCGCTGCTGCGCGGCCGCTGGCTGCGGGCGGCGGACAACCAGCTCAGCAGGCACGGCTTCCGCTCGATGCTGGCGGCGCGGCTGTTCCCGGGGATCCCCTTCGCGGCCTCGAACTACTGTGCCGCCGTCTCGCGGATGGGTCTGCTGCCGTTCCTGCTGGCGACGGGGCTCGGCTCCATCCCGAACACCGCCGCCTACGTGGTGGCCGGCGCCCGCGCCTCGACGCCGACGTCCCCGGCCTTCCTGATCGCACTTGCCTGCATCACCTTGCCCGGCCTCGCGGGCGCGGTGGTGGCGTGGCGCAAGCGGCACCGGCTGCGCGGACACTGACCGGGTGGGGTCCGTACCGGAACCGACGTCCCGTCCGCGGTCACCGGGGGTGGACGGTGAGCGGCCCGGGCGCCGGCGGCGAGCCGCGTCGCCCCTGCACCGGGGGTTCACTTCGGGGCGCTACGCTTCGCCCTCGGCGCGCCTGATCACCGAGCACCGCGGACAGCGGTGTGGTGTGCCCTTCGCCCCTTCCTCGATCGGCACTTGGACTCCGTTACCTCATGTCTTGGTTTGAATCCCTCGTCCTCGGACTCGTCCAGGGGCTGACCGAGTTCCTGCCCATCTCCTCCAGCGCGCATCTGCGACTGACCGCCGCCTTCTCCGGCTGGGAGGATCCGGGCGCCGCGTTCACCGCGATCACCCAGATCGGCACGGAGGCCGCGGTGCTGATCTACTTCCGCGAGGACATCGGCCGGATCCTGTCGGCGTGGGTCCGGTCCCTCACCGACAAGGAGATGCGCCGGGACCAGGACGCGCGCATGGGCTGGCTGGTGATCGTCGGTTCGATCCCGATCGGCGTGCTCGGGGTGACCCTCAAGGACCAGATCGAGGGCCCGTTCCGTGATCTGCGGCTCACGGCGGCGATGCTGATCGGCATGGGCGTCGTGCTCGGCGTCGCCGACCGGCTCGCGGCGCGGGACGAGAGCGGCGGCCGGCACCGCGTGGCCAAGCGGCGCAAGGAGCTCGGGGACCTCACCGTCAGGGACGGCCTGATCTACGGCGTCTGCCAGGCCATGGCCCTCATCCCCGGTGTCTCCCGCTCCGGTGCCACCATCAGCGGCGGCCTGTTCATGGGCTACCGGCGGGAGGCCGCGGCCCGCTACTC
>KL568540.1:2082-3829 GCA_000715605.1 Streptomyces speibonae
GCCGCGGCCCGCTACTCCTTCCTGCTCGCCGTCCCCGCGGTGCTGGCCTCCGGCCTGTTCGAACTGCGGGACGCGACCGAGGGCGGACACGTCTCCTGGGGTCCGACGCTGTTCGCGACCGTCATCGCCTTCGCCGTCGGGTACGCGGTGATCGCGTGGTTCATGAAGTTCATCTCCACGAAGAGCTTCATGCCGTTCGTGTACTACCGCATCGTCCTAGGTGTCGTGCTGTTCGTGCTGGTCGGAGCCGGTGAGCTGAGCCCGCACGCGGGCGAGTCCGGCGGCTGAAACCGGGCCACAAGGTAGCGCCGTCCGGCATTTCGCAGCGCCTGCGACACAGCCGTTGGAGCGCCGGCGAGTACCGAGCCGGCGCTCCAACGCCCGTCACGACGCCGAACGTTTCCGCTGCACTAACCAGGTACCCCCGGTCACCGTCCCCGTCACCAGAGATCCCATCATCAGCGACATCCTGAGTTCCTCCATCTTGCTGCCGTCGTCCGCCATGACCACCGACAGCGTCGTGATGACGGCCGTGATGACCAGCCCGATGGCCAGGTTCTTGCGCACCGGCGATTTCAGCATTTTCTCCTCGTTTCTCGATGAGTGCGCCGCAGTATCGACGCGGACACCGTCGTCACCGCGACGTGCCGGACCGTGCCATGGTCTGCGGCCCGGCCGCCTCCGTCGCGGACCGGCGGCCGCGGATCCTGCGGGCCAGACCGACGAGGCCCGAGCGCAGCACCTCGGCCCGACGGCTGGACGGGACGAACATCTGCTGCTTGAGCCGCGCGGTGCGCTGGTGCTTGGTGATGAACGGACGCAGCCCGGCCTCCCAGGCGTCCAGGGCGGCGGCGGTGTCGTCGGGGTGCTCCTGGAGGGCCGCGCCCAGTGCGGCCCCTCCGCGCAGCGAGGACGTGGCGCCCATGCCCGAGTAGAGGTTCATGCACCAGGCCGCGTCCCCCACCAGCACGACCCGCCCCGTACTCCACCGCGGCATCCGCACCTGGTGCACCGAGTCGAACAAGTGGTCAGGGGCTTCTTCCAGGGAGTCCAGGACGTGGCGCACCACGGGGTCGTCGTCCATCCCGGAGAAGACCGCGCGCAGCCGCTCGACCCGCGACCCGCTGAACTGCTCCTGGATGTCCCGTGTCCGGTAGGTCAGCAGCGCGGTGGGCGCGTGGTCGGCGAACCCGAACACCCACACCGCCCGCTTGGCACGCGCGATGATGATGCTGTCGCTCGCCTCGTACGTGGGCACCTGCTCCTTCAGTTCGAAGGCGCAGATCATCGCGTTCCACGTGGTCAGGTGGTCCTCGTGCGGACCGAACACGATCCGGCGCACGCTCGAGCGCATCCCGTCCGCGCCGACCACCAGGTCGAAGCTCTCGCTGTACTGGGCACCGGTGTCGGCGTTCTCGAGCAGGACCCGCACCTCGGCAGGGCCCTCGGTGATCGCGACCGGAGTGGTCGCGAACCGCACCTCGACACCCGTGATGCTCTGCCACAGCGCGGCCTCGATGTCACCGCGCAGCACCGCCGCCGGCTCTCCGGGCTGGTCCAGGAATCCCAGAGCCGGCCTGCGCCTGCCCCGGCGATCCACCGACCACGCACTCGTGCCGACCGCCCGTTCCGGGTTGCGCGTGTGCAGGTGGTCGGCGATCCCCAGGTCGGCCGCGGCCTGCACGCCCTCCGGGAACAGCCCGACGAAGTAGCCCCCGGTGCGCCGCTCGGGCGCCCGTTCGACGAT
>KL568540.1:4123-5183 GCA_000715605.1 Streptomyces speibonae
CCCTGCGGACCAGATCGAGTAGGACCGAAACCAGCATCTGGACCGGGCGGCTGGACGGTACGAACCGCTGTTGCTTGATCCGTGCGGAGCGGCGCTGGCTGGTTATGTAGGGACGCAGGCCGGCCTCCCAGGCGTCCAGAGCGGCGGCGAGGTCGTCGGGGTGCTCCTGCAGGGCCGCGCCCAGTGCGGCGCCACCGCGCAGCGAGGACGAGGAGCCCATGGCCGAGTAGGTGTTCATGCACCAGGCCGCGTCCCCCACCAGCACAACCCGCCCCGTACTCCACCGGGGCATCTTCACCTGGTGGATCGAGTCGAACACGTGGTCGGGGGCCTGCTCCAGGGAGTCCAGGACGTGGCGCACCACAGGGTCGTCGTCCATCCCGGAAAAGGCCGCGCGCACCTGCTCGATCGACGGCCCGGCGAACCGGTCAGGGATGTCCTCGGTGCGGTAGGTCAGCCACGCGCAGGGTGCGTGGTCGGCGAGTCCGAACACCCACATTGCACGCTTGGGGCGCGAGACGATGATGCTGTCGCTCACCTCGTACGTGGGCACCTGCTCCTTCATCTGGAACGCGCAGATCATCGCCTTCCAGTTCGTCAGGTAGTCCTCGTCCGGACCGAACACCATCCGGCGCACGCTCGAGCGCATCCCGTCGGCGCCGACCACGAGATCGAAGTCCTCGCGGTACTGCTTCCCGGTGCCGGCGTCCTCGAGCAGGACCCGCACCCCGTCGGTGCCCTCGGTGATCTCGACCGGAGTGGTCGCGAACCGCACCTCGACCGTGTCCTCGGTCCCCTCGCCGGTGATGCCCTGCCACAACGCGGCCTCGATGTCGCTGCGCAGCACCGCTGCCAGCCCGCTGGGTGCGTCCAGCAGTCCCAGAGCCGGCTTCCGCCTGCCCCGGCGATCCACCGACCACGAGTTCCCGCCAGGTCGCCATTCCGGGTTGCGGGTGTGCAGGTGGTCGGCGATCCCCAGGTCGGCCGCGGCCTGCACACCCTCCGGGAACATGAAGATGAAGTAGCCCCCGGTACGTCGCTCGGGTGCCCGTTCGACGAT
>KL568540.1:5422-7600 GCA_000715605.1 Streptomyces speibonae
CACCGGCGTCCAACCGGCCCGGCGCAGCCCGATCGCCGCGGACATCCCCGCGATCCCGAGCCCCACCACTAGTGCCCTCTTCTGCATGGCTTTTCTTTCTCCGATCACGTTCTGATGGATGGATGGATGAATGGATGGCTCACTCCGGCACGACGACGGCGCGGCTGCGGCCGGTGTGTGCCCATGCCTCGCCGACCAGGCTCAACTGGAACGCGGTGTAAGGCAGTTACAGAGACCTGTCGGCGAAGCGGGCCATGACTTCGGGCGCCGGCGAGCATCTCCCCGGGTGACCGCGATCCGACGCCGCCGCGGCCCAGCGCGGCGGGGGCGGCCTCGATGGCGGGCCCCACAGACAGTCCGGCACGAGACCGGGCGACGTCTCGCACGCCTCATCGGCCAGAGCCCGCTCCGGACCGTCAGGCCCGTCCCGGGTTGGCGACACGGTCGTCGCTCCCGCGCCGCGCGGCCGCTCCCGCGTCTGCGGATCGCGCCAGGCGGCGGTGATCCGCTCCGCCCCCGAAAGCCGGCGCCCCCTGCACGGCGAGGCTGCCCGGCATCCCGTGACGCCCAGCACCGGCACGGTGCCCGACGCCCCCCGCGCGCACCCGGCGTGGACCAGTCGCCCCTACCGGCGGATACCTCATCCGGCCACGGCCGTAGTGCCGTCATATGGCCGGCCCGCGCACGTTGTTGTTCAGGCCGGCTCCGACGAGGTGCAGGGGCTCGGAACCGGGCAGGACCGTCGGTTCGGACAAGTCGGCACAGACGGGCGACGCACCGGGCGCGGTGACGACTGCAGCACGCAACACGGGCTCTCCTTAACTAAGTTCAACGCCATAGCCAGCCTTCCTGAACAGCGTTAAGGTGTCAAGCATGACCAAGGGCATCACGCGGGAGCAGATCGTCACGGCGGCGCTCGAACTCCTCGACGACCAGGGCATGGACGCCCTCACCGTCCGCGCACTCGCCTCCCGGCTGGACGTCCGTCCCTCCGCCCTCTACTGGCATGTGCGGAACAAACAGGAGTTGCTCGACGAAATGGCCACCGAGGTCATGCGCCGCGTGGCCGACGCCCTCGCCGCGGTCCCGCCGGGCGACGGGTGGCGCGACGACCTCGCCACCTACACCCGCGTGCTGCGTTCGGAGTACCTGCTCCACCGCGACGGGGCCCGCGTCTTCAGCGGCACCCGGATCACCGACCCGGAAGTGATCCGCATGAAGGAGCCGTTGTTCGAACGCTGGACCGCGTCCGGCTGGAAGCCCGCCGACGCGGACGACGCCCTCGATCTGGTCACCGCGTTCGCCGTCGGCTTCGTCATTGAGGAGCAGGAGAGGCGCCAGGCCGCCGAGGCCGATCCGTCGCGCTACTCGATCGGCCGGCGTGACGCCTGGCTCGGCGAAGGTGCGTCACTGGTCAAGGAGGCCGGGCGCCTCCAGGACGACGCCGACCAGCGGTTCGAACGGCTCCTCGGCATGGTCCTCGACGGGATCGCCGCCCGGCTGGACACATGACTCACCCGCGCCTGCGCACCATCACCGTCGCGAGCACCGCAGCCGCGACAAGCGCCGCGCCACCCATCAGGATGCGGAGCCGCACCCCGGCCGGGGAGTCGGCCGCGACCCTTGCGACGAGCGAGCCGGCGACGTGCGGATCGGTGCCGAGGTCACCGAGTGCCGGACGACGACCGAGGAGTTCGAGTCCGCACGGCGGACGGCGGAGTGGACCACGTCGCCTCCGTCGTCCTCGCCAACGGTGTCTGGTTGCGTCGCCTCGGCCATCGGTCCGGCGTGTGCTCCCTCGCCCGGGCGGGCCGGGGTGACGGCCTCAGCGTCCCCAAGTCGCTGGGCATCCCCGACCAGGGCCGCATCGCCGAGGACCATGCGGCCGGTCTCGTCCTCTTCGACGCCGGGACGGCCAGGACCACGCGACCTGTGAAGCACCGGACGGGCGGGCAGGAGGCATGCGCACCGTCATGGTCGACGGGTGGATCGTGTGGAGGACGGCGAATCCAGCGGGGAGCGAGCGGGAAGGCGTCTCACCCCGGCGTGCGCCAACGGACCGCCCTGGCCGGTCTGCGCATGAGGCCCCTCGCGCCTGTGGGGACCGGCCATACCTTCGTCGGCCGCGCCGGTATGCGTCGGAGGACGGCCGCGGGCATCCTCACCTGCTGTGGATGG
>KL568540.1:7814-9950 GCA_000715605.1 Streptomyces speibonae
GGCATCCTCACCTGCTGTGGATGGTCCGGTAGGAGAACTCCACCAGGTAGTCGTTGAGGCGCAGCGAGGCGGAGGCCGCCTCTTCTTCGTCCCCGTGGCAGATGGCGTGCAGGATGGCGCTGTGCAGGCTCGCCGCCGTGGCCAGTTCTTCGCCCGGGCTCTGCATGTGGGCGAACCAGAAGCGCCGTGACAGGCCCTGCAGCGGGGTCATGGCCACCAGCAGGTAGTCGTTGTCCGCTGCCGTGGCGATCAGTTCGTGGATCTCCTTCAGGGTCCGCTCGAACGCCTTGAGGTCGGCGTCGGGAAGGTTGTCCAGGCGGCCGGCCAGACGCCCCATGGCCTCCTTCTGCTCCGCGTTCGCCCGGTGAGTCGCCAGGCGAACGGCGAGCTCTTCCACAGTGCGCCGCAGTTCGAGGAGCTTCAGCTGCGCCTCCACCGAGGTGCCGGCGACGAAGACACCCCGGTTCGGGTGGATCTCGACCATCCGCTCGCGCGCCAGCCGCTGCAGGGCCTCACGGACCGGCGTGCGCCCGAAGCCGGTCAATTCCATGAGGGCAGCCTCGGACAGCATCGATCCGGGAGGCAGCTCCTGAAACGTGATCATGCTCTGCAGCGCGTCATAGGCCTGGTCGGCCTTGTTGGTCTTCTTCTGCACGCGACCCCTCCCGTCACTCACCGTGTCCGCGAGCCGCAACTCAGGTTTTCCGCTCTTGACTCTGGACATCGGGCAGTCTACCGCTGTACGACTAATACATGACTGATATATCGGCTAGAGGCCGCCTTCAGCACGAGTGGCAACTGCATGCGGTACACCCGCCGAACGTGGACCTGCCGGTGCTGGCCGAGGTCGATGTGCTCGTCGTGGGCGGCGGAGCCGCCGGGGTCGCCGCGGCCACCGTCGCGGCCGAGAGCGGCCGCAGCGTCGTCCTGATCGAGAAGTACGGTTTCTGCGGCGGCGCCGCTGTGGCAGGGCTTTCCGGCACGGTCTGCGGCCTGTATCTGGCCAGCGACCGCGGCCAGAGGCCCGAGCAGGTGGTCTTCGGCTTCACCGAGCGCTTCCGGTCCCAACTGGCCGCCCGCGGTGGTCTCACCGAACCGCAGAAGTACGGCAAGACGTGGACCAGCGCCCACGACCCGCTGGTGTGGCGGGAGACCGCGGACGCACTGCTGGAGCAGGCAGGCGTCCGCGTTCTGCTGCACACCTCCGTCACCGGAGTCCTCATGGACGGGGAGGTCCACAGGGGCGTCGTCGTCGCATCCAACGCGGGCCGCGCGGTCGTCAGGGCGGCCCGCACGATCGACGCCTCCGGAGACGCCGCGGTCGTGGCCCGCGCCGGGCACCGCTACGTCTTCGGTGACGGCGGCGCGATCCAGAACCCCACCATGTTCTTCCGCCTCGGAAACGTGGACATGGAGCGCTACCTGGACTACTACGGCACCGACACGATCTGTCCGCCCAAGCTCACGGACGCGATCGTGGCGGCCCGGTCGGCCGGCGAGGACCTGCCGCGCCAGAAGATATGGGTCTTCCGGACCACCCGCCCCGGTGAACTCATGGTCAACGCCACCCGCCTCACGGCCCGCGACGGCAGGATGCTCAACGTCATCGACCCGGAGGACTTCACCGAGGCCGAGATCCTGGGCCGCAAACAGGTGCGCGCCTACGCCGATTTCCTAGCGCGGCACGTCCCGGGCTGCGAGGACAGCTACGTCGTCGACACCGGTGTCGAAGCCGGCATCCGGCAGACACGCACCATCGCCGGCCTCGAGACCCTCCGCAACGACGACGTGGTCACCGGACGCAAACGCCCGGACGCCATCTGCCGGGTGCCTTGGCCCATCGAACTGCACAGCGGCGACCGGCCCAAGCTGCACTGGCTTCTCGACGACTACTACGAGGTGCCCTACGGCACACTCGTACCCGAGACCGGTGAGAACATCATCGTCGCCGGCCGGTCCCTGAGCGCCGAGCACGAGGCACTCGCCTCCGCACGGGTCACCGCCCAGTGCTTCGAATACGGCCACGCCGCCGCCGTTGCCGCAGTCCTCTCCCTCGATGAGGACACCCGATTCCGCGACATCAAGGGGGAATCCGTCCGCGCCGTCATGGCCGCGAACGGAAGCGCCCTGTGACAC
>KL568540.1:10172-14120 GCA_000715605.1 Streptomyces speibonae
GGGAATCCGTCCGCGCCGTCATGGCCGCGAACGGAAGCGCCCTGTGACACACCGATCCCCGGAGAACCACATGTCCGATCCCATGTCATTGCGCAGCAACTTCGAGCCGGGTACGACTCGATGGGCCGTACGGCGTGCCCAGTGGTCCGCCATGGGCCTGACGCACGAGGAACAGCAGCGTCCGAAAATCGCGATCGTCAACACCTCCTCACGCCTGTCGGTCTGCTTCGCCCACCTCGACGACGTCGTCGACGTCGTCGCCGAAGCGGTCCGCGAGGCGGGAGGTCTGCCGCTGGAGATCCGCACCACCGCACCGAGCGACTTCGTCACCAGCGCCGGCCGCAAGGCGCGGTACCTCATGCCCACCCGGGACCTGATCGTCAACGACATCGAAGCAGCCGTCGAAGGCGCCCAGCTCGATGCCATGGTCCTCCTTTCCTCCTGCGACAAGACCACCCCGGCCCACCTGATGGCAGCGGCCCGGCTGGACCTGCCTGCCATCCTGGTGATCGGCGGCTACCAGCAGGGCGGCACCTTCGCGGGGTGCTCCGTGGACATCGACACCGTCTACGAGTCCGTGGGAGCACTCGCCTCCGGGAAGATGAGCGTCGACGAACTGGGACGCATGGCCGACTGTGCCATCAAGGGCCCCGGCGTCTGCGCGGGACTGGCCACCGCCAACACCATGCACGTACTCGCCGAAGCTCTCGGCATGACCATGCCTGGTTCCGCTCCCGTACGGGCCAACTCCGAGCCCATGCTCGCCCGAGCCGCCGAGGCCGGCCACCGCATTGTGGATCTCGTCCGTGAGGGCATGACGGCGCGCAGCATCCTGACCCGCAGGGCGGTGGAGAACGCGATCGAGGTCGCCCTCGCCCTGGGCGGCTCCGTCAACTGCGTCCGCCACCTGTCGGCGGTGGCGCAGGAAGCGGACCTCGACATGGACGTCGTGGCGACGTTCGAGGAGAAGGGGAAGGACGCGGTCCAGCTGGCGGCCATCAGGCCCAATGGCACGCACCAGGTCTGGGACCTGGAAGGGGTCGGTGGCGCACAGGCCGCCCTGCGGGCTCTCCTCCCCCGCCTCCACGGCGACGCTCCGACCGTCTCGGGTCGCACGGTCGCCGAACTCGCCGACCAGGCCCCCGCCCCGGACGGAGAGGTGCTGCGTCCCCCGACGCATCCGGTGAACCCGGAGCCCGGCCTGCTGATCCTGCGGGGCACCCTCGCGCCCGACGGTGCCATCGTCAAGGTGGCCGGAGTCGGTTCCGCCACGCGCAGGCAGTTCTCGGGACCCGCCCGCGTCTTCGCGGGGGAGGACGAGGCGATCACGGCTCTGGGCGAGTCCACCATGCGTCCCGGCGACGTGATCGTGCTGCGCGGCATGGGTCCGCGCGGCGGCCCGGGCACCGTCTTCGCGGCCGGCTTCGTCGCGGCTCTCAACGGCGCCGGGCTGGGTGGGCAGGTCGCCGTTGTCACCGACGGCGAACTCTCCGGTCTCAATCACGGACTTGTCGTCGGCCAGGTCATGCCGGAGGCGGCGGACGGCGGGCCCCTCGCCGGCGTCCGGGACGGCGACCGGATCTCCATCGACCTCGACACACGGCTCCTCGACGCCGACCCGCCGAGGAACGGCGACCCGGTCACCGCCGGCGACCCACAGGCCGAGCGGGGATGGCTCGGCCAGTACGCCGCACTCGTCGGCCCCATCCAGCAAGGGGCCGCACTGCGACGCCCCCGCCCGAACGAGCAGGCCAGTCCGCGCACCCGAGGAGACAGACGATGACCATGACATCACAGTCGCGGCGGGCAGGCGTGGCGGCACTCGTCGGCACCGCCCTCGAGTGGTACGACTTCCTGATCTACGGCACCGCGGCCGCCCTCGTCCTCAACAAGCTGTTCTTCCCCGCCGAGAGCCCTCTCGTCAGCACCCTGGCAGCCTTCGCCACCTACGCGGTCGGCTTCCTCGCCCGGCCCCTCGGAGGCCTGTTCCTGGGCGCGCTCGGCGACCGGCTGGGGCGCAAGGCCGTCCTCGTTCTCACCCTGCTCGTCATGGGCTCCGCCACCGCTCTGATCGGTGTGCTGCCCACGTACGACCAGATCGGGATCGCCGCACCCGTCCTGCTCATCCTGCTCCGGCTCGTGCAGGGCTTCGGAGCGGGAGGAGAGTACGCCGGGGCCGTTGTACTCTCCGTCGAACACGCCGACCAGCAACGTCGCGGAGCCGCCGGGGCGTGGGCACCCGTCGGGTACGCCACGGCCACGCTGCTGGCTGCCGGGGTGTTCCAGTTGTTCCTGCTGATGCCCGACGACCAGTTCCGCGCATGGGGCTGGCGCGTACCCTTCCTGCTCAGTCTCGTGGTCGTCGCCGTCGGTTACCTGATCCGACGGCAGATCAGTGAGACACCGGCCTTCGAGAAGGCACAGGAGCCAGAGACACCTCAGCGGCTGGATCTCTTCGCGGCGCTGCGCAAGGAGCCCAGGAGCTTCCTGGTGGTCATCGGCGCCCGCTTCGCCGAGAACGGGTTCGCCTACCTCTTCCCGGTCTTCGGCGTCGCCTTCGTCACCACAGAGCTCGGAGTGAGCGGCAACGTGGCCCTAGGGGCCGTCGTCGCGGCAGCCGCACTGGAGATGATCACTATTCCGGTCTATGCGCGGTTGTCCGACCGGATCGGACGACGGCCCGTGTACGTGGCCGGAGCAATCGCCTCTGTCGTGTGGGTCATCCCCTTCTTCCTGCTCGTCGGCACCGGCTCGACCTGGGCGGTCATGCTCGCCTTCATCGTGGGGCTCGGCGTGGCATACCCGGCGATGCTGGCCCCGCAGGCCGCGTGGTTCGCCGAACTCTTCGGAACACGCACCCGGTTGTCCGGATTCGCGTTCGCCCGTGAGATCGGCTCCGTCCTCGCCGGCGGCCTCGCCCCCTTCGTGGCCACGGCGTTGTTCGCGTGGGCCGGACACTGGTGGCCCGTGGCTGTGTACATGGCGTTGATGACGGCTATCACGCTGGCAGCCCTCGCGGTCGGGCCCGAAACCCTCAACCGGGACATCGAAACGCCGGTGTCCGGCGAGACTCCCGGAGTCGAGGGACAGCAGGGGGCAGTTCCGGAGGCGCATGCGCCGGTCGGGAGCACCGACCGGTGACCACGTGGCAGGTCGCGACGTCCCGCCACGGGCGGGACGCGGGGCCGACATGGTGGTGCCTCGGTGGTATGCACTTCCAGCCTCGCCCCTGGACTCCAAAGGTGACCGCGCCGTCTTCGTCGGAGACCTCCTCCAGGTAATCGGGTCCCGGAATCACCAGGCGGTATCAGCCGCGTGTGCCCCCGGCGCGGGCGGCCCGCCGACGGTCCCCTCTCGGCTCTGGACGCCCGCCCCCGACAGCGTGCCTTCGAGCACGTCGCGGAGTTGCGACCGGGCGGTGATGCCCAGCTTGGGAAACACCCGGTAGAGGTGAGAGCCGACCGTGCGCGGCGAGAGGAACAGCTTCTCGCCGATCTCACGATTCGTCAGTCCTCGGGCTGCCAGCCGCACGATCTGCTGCTGCTGAGGGCTGAGTTCGGCGAAGGCACTGGGCACGACGTCGCCGGCCTCGACGCCGGCGGCGCGCAGCTCTGTCTGTGCCCGCTCGATCCACGGTCGCGCTCCCAACCGCTGGAAGGTTGCGAGGGCGGCGCTCAGCAGCGGGCGGGCCTCGGCGATACGGCGCTGCCGCCGGAGCCACTCCCCGTAGTCCAGCCGGGTCTGCGCCCGTTCGAACGGCCACTGCTCACCTGTCGCGTCCGCGAGCGCCGCCTGGAAGTACGGCTCCGCGAGCTCGGGATCCGCCAACAGGGCGCGGCCCCGGGCGATCAGCGCGGCTACCCGCGCCGACATGCCCGTACCCAGGCGTCGCGCCGACCGCTCCAGCAACTCCGCGACGTCCCCCCGCCTGTCTCTTATACACATCTC
>KL568540.1:14293-16984 GCA_000715605.1 Streptomyces speibonae
GAGATGTGTATAAGAGACGGTGTAGGAGACGTGGTAATGGACCGGGTCGCCGTCGTCGGTGAAAGCGGAGCGGAACTGCGCGTACGCGGTGTCGTAGTCGCCCTCGGCCACGGCCGCCATCCCCACAGCCCGACGTGCGAAGACCGCGACGGAGCGGCTCTCCAGCGGATCGACCAGGGCCAGCGCCTGCTCGGCGAGTCGGCGTGCGGCGGCTGTGTCACCGAGCAGGCTGAGTACCGTGGCGTCGAGTGCGCGAGCACATGCCTCGGCGTGGTGAAGTCCCGCCGACGATGCCATGGCGGCGATGTCGGCCGCCACCGACCGGGCCTCGGCCCACCGGCCCTGCTCCAGATAGCTCCAGCCGGCCGCGCACCCCAGTCCGTCCGGGAGCGGTCCATGGGCCTGCCACCGGTCGAATGCCTCGTCGAAGGTCCTGGCGGCCAGGGGGGTCTGGTCGAGGAGCCAGGAGACGATGGCGAGCATGGTCAGGCGCTTGGCGTCGTCCTTGGCCTCGGCGATGAGCCCGGGCAGCAGCGGTCCCAGGGATGCTCCTGCGCCGCTGGGGTCGGAGACGGCCAGCACCCAGGCGTGCATGGCTGCCCTGGCGTCGTCGTCGGGCACGTGGGAGAGCAGGCCCTGGATCTCCCGCTGCTGGAACTCCTCACCCGAGTAGTAACGGACCACGGCCGCCGCGGCGAGCGCGTCCAGGACGCGAGGCGACCGGGCGGCCGCAGCCTCGCCGGCGACGCGGAGGAGCATAGTGAAGGCCGCCGTGTGATGCTCGCCCATGGCCATGAGCTGCCCGGAGGCCAGCGAGGCCTCGCCTGTCAGCGCCGGGTCGTCGGTGCACTCGCGGACCTCGGCGGCCAGGCGTTCCACCCAGCCGAGCTGACCGGTGAAGACGGCTGCGGCGGCGGCTTCCGTCAGAAGTCGCGCCCGGTCCTCGCCGCGTGGGCTCAGTTCCGCGGCGCGCTCCAGAGCCGCGGCCGCGGCCGCATAGCCACCCCGGCGCCGGGCTCGGTCGGCCGTCTGCTGCAGGGCGGCCGACACGTCCTGGTCGGGGCGCAAGGTTGCGGCGGCGAGATGCCAGGCTCGGCGGTCGGGCTCCTCGCGCAGCAGCTCCGCGAGATCGAGATGCGCCCGGCGGCGTTCCTCGATGGACGCGGCATGATAGACGGCCGAGCGGATGAGCGGGTGGCGGAAGGCGATCCTGGGTCCCTCCTGGCGTACGAGACCGGCCTGTTCCGCGGGCACCAACACCTTGTCGTCCGCCTCGGGGAGTCCCATGGAGGCCGCCGGCGCATCCGTCGCACCGGCGGCAGCGAGCAGCAGCAAGGTGCGGCGGGTCGGTTCCGGCAGGTCAGCCGCGTGCTCCGCGAAGATCCGCTCCAGCCGCTCGGTGAGCGGCAGTGGGCCCTCGATGCTGCTGCCCCCGAGCTGCCGGATCGCGGTGACGCGGGCGAGTTCCACCAGGGCCAGCGGGTTGCCGGCTGCCTCCTCCAGGATCCGCACGCGGATTCGGCCGGTGGGCGGCGCCGGCTGCTGGTCGAGCAACCGGTTCGCCGCCTCGTCGCCCAGTGGGCCGACTTCGAGGCGCTCGTATCCCTTGTCGAACCCGGGCAGCACGGCCGCGGTGCGGGCTCCCACCAGCAGCGTGACGGGTTCGCTGTCCATGCGTCGCGCCACGAAGGAGAGAACCTCCAGTGTTCCACGGTCGATCCACTGGGCGTCGTCGACCACCACCAGCAGCGGGTCGGTTTCCGCCAGGTCCGACAGCAAGGTCAGGACCGCCAGACCGACGAGCATGGCGTCGGGCGTCTCGGCACAGTCGTCGAGACCCAGAACGGCGCGAAGCGCGGAGCGCTGCCGCGACGGCAGGCTCTCCATTTCGCCGAGCACCGGGCGAAGCAGCTGATAGAGACCGGCGAACCCGAGGTGCGTCTCGGATTCGCTGCCCACCGCTCGCAGCACTCGGCCGCCCGAGCTTCGCGCGCGGTCGGCCGCGAGGTCGAGCAGCATGCTCTTGCCGACACCGGGCTCGCCCGTGATGATCAACACGTCGCTGTGGGACCGATCAGCGTCGACACGCCGGAAGATTTCCGCAGCCTCGGTCTCCCGACCCACCACCGACAGACCAGTATTCTGCGGCAAGCGGTTTCCGCGAGCCCTTCCAGCGTTTTCCACGGATTCTCCAGGGAATTGCGAATTTCCCAGATAATAGCGTTCCCGAACCGCGACAGTACCCGCAGGTGCGGCGTCACCGGGCTTGGGCCGTCTTGAGCCGGCCGGAACACACGCGTCACCCGAAATATTCCGCCCGTCGCCCGCCGGTTCGCCACGGTACCGCGCCCGGCCCCATGCCGTACGGGCTCCCGACCGGGGCGTGAGCTGTTTCACTCGCGATATCGGCGGCGTTTCCCATCTCAGTCACGTGACTGATACCCGTTGACTGCCCCTTGAAGCAGCATGGTTAACGGGCCGTGATGACATGAAAGCGGCCTTGTCACAGTCCTGGCCGCCGCTAACGGCCGGCGCAACAGGACGTCATGTGTGAACTTCATCGGAGTGCAAAAAATGGACAGCGAAAATCGTTCACGTTCCCTGAGCCGGCGCGGCTTCGTCGGAATGACCGCGGGCATCGGCGCGGCCGTCGGTGCCGCCGGCCTGTTCGGCAGCCAGATCCCCGCGTCC
>KL568540.1:17190-20087 GCA_000715605.1 Streptomyces speibonae
CCCCGCGTCCGCCGCCGAACGCCGGACGCGGGTCCAGACGATCGAACTGGGCAAGGTCACCGTCACCCGTGTCGTGGAGTTCAGCGGTCCGGTGGGCCTGACGTCGCGCCAGTTCTTCCCGGACAGCGCGCCGGAGCTGTGGCAGGAGAACGAGAACTGGCTGAGCCCGGACTTCTGGGGCTCCAGCACCGACATGGTCAGCTCTGCCCTGCAGACCTGGGTCCTGCGTAGTGAGGGCAGGACGATCCTGATCGACACGGGCGCCGGAAACGACAAGTTCCGTCCCTACGCCAAGCAGTGGCAGTACATGGACACCGACTTCCTGCGCCGCCTGGCCCGCGCCGGAGTGAGACCGCAGGACGTCGACATCGTCATCAACACCCACCTCCACAACGACCACGTCGGCTGGAACACCCAGCGCAAGGACCGCGACTGGGTGCCGACCTTCCCCAACGCCACGTACGTGATCCCCAAGGTCGAATTCGACTTCTGGAACCCCCAGGGCCCGGTGCGGCCGAAGTACTGGCAGGGCAACCAGAACGTCTGGGAGGACAGCGTACTGCCGGTCCACAACGCCGGCCTGGTGAAGTTGTGGGAGGACTCGTACACCCTGGACGGCAGCCTGAAGCTGCGCCTCGCCCCCGGGCACACTCCCGGCTCGTCCGTCCTCCGGCTGGAATCGGGCAGGGAGAAGGCACTGTTCGTGGGCGACCTCCTGCACACCCCGCTCCAGCTCGAGCACCCCGAATTCAACAGCTGCTTCGAGGAGGACGAGAAGAAGGCGCTCGCGACCCGGCGCCGCGAACTGGAGTGGGCCGCCGACAACAAGGCCCTCGTCCTGCCCGCCCACCTTCCCGGCCACGGCGCCGCCGAGGTGGAGCGCGACGGCAGCTACTTCAAGATCAAGGAGTGGGCGGGCTTCAGCCGCAGCTGAACCGGCCGGAAGGACCGCCCGGCACCGCGAGCCCCGTCGTGGCCGTGGGGCGGTCCGGGCCGTGTCGCTGTCCAGCGCCGGCAGAGGTCTGATGACGGAGAACCCCATGGTGGCATGGACAAAAGCATTGCTGTGGGGCCGCTTCGCCTCCATCGACCCGGGGCTGATGCGTCTCACCTCCGCGATGCGCGCCGTGCTCGGCGCTGCCGTGACCCTCGCCGTGCTGACAGCGTTGCAAGGGTCCGACACGGCACTGCTGGCCGGCGGCTTCACCGCGATGGTGACGTCACTGGCGATCAGTGAACTGCACCCCCGCAACCAGCTCATCACGCTCGGGCTCGGGGCTCCACTCTTCCTCGCCGCCCTGACCGGCGGAGCCGTTCTGACTCCGTACCCGACGGCAGCCAAGGCTCTGTTCCTGCTGTTGATCCATCTGTCCGTCCTGGCCCGCCGATTCGGCCCGAGAGGGATGGGGCTGGGGATCTTCGGCTTCATGGCCTTCTTCTTGTCGCAGTTCGCCCAGGTCCGAGTGGTCCAGCTTCCGCAACTCGGGGCAGCGGTACTGGTCGCATTCGGGGCCGTCGCGACCGTGTGGTACTGCGCGGGCCCCAGGACGGTGTCCAGCGTCCTGACGCGGCTGCGGCGTGCCTTCGACGGACGTCTGCGCGATGTCCTACGGGACACAGCCTCGTTGATCGCCACTGGTCAGGACGTCCACACTCGGAGTCGATCGTTGGAGCGCCACCTGGACAGGCTGCACGCATCAGTGCTTCTGATCGAGGACTTCCTCGATGAACGCGCGGTCGACCAGGCCACCGACGACCTGCTGCTGCAGCACGTCTCCCGAGCCGAGGTGGCTGCGCAGCGGCTGGCCGTGCTCACGGTCCGCGCGGCCCGAACGCAGCCGGACCTCAACGACCTGGCGGAACGGACAGCACGACAGCAGCTCGCGGGACGGATCCAGGTTCTCCGACACCAACTGACCGTTGGAACGGCCCCTCCCCGCGAGCAGGACGCGGAGCAGCGTGAGGACGGTCCGGCGCGCCGGCCGGCCGGATCCGCACACGTGCAGGACTGCTTCCAAGCAGTCGACGAAGTCACCGCAGCCCTGCGGGCTCCCGGCCCGCGCGTCGGCCTCCGGCCAGAACGCGGGACACCTCCGCGCGAGCCCGTCACACTGCAGGGGCAAGCCTTCGCAGTGGAGCGGCGCGAGGAAAGGGATACCGCAAGCCTGAAGCGCGCAGCCACCCGACAGGCCTTCCAGGTGACCGCTGCCTCGGCACTCGCCATCGTGGGCGGTCATCTCCTGGCTCCGCACCTGTGGTACTGGGCCGTCGCGGCGTCCTGGGTCGTATTCATCAAGAACGAGAGCACCGGCGAAGTCCTGTTGCAAAGTCTCCGGCGGCTGACGGGCACCGTCATCGGCGTCGTGGTCGGCTACGGTCTCGCCGCCCTGGCTGGCGGAGGCGGCCCGCTCCTGCTGATCCTGCTGCTGGTCTGCATGTTCGGAATGTTCTACACGCCGTCCGTCGCCTACTGGGCGGTGACGTTCTTCATCACCTGCATGCTCAGCCTGCTGCTCGCGCTCCTGGGCACCTTCTCGACGCACGTGTTGCTCCTGCGCGTCGAGGAGACCGCGCTGGGAGTGGCCTGCGGAATCCTCGCCGCCGTCCTGGTTGTGCCCACCACGGTCCGCCGGGCCAGTGACGAGGAGTTGGTCAACTTCCTGCTGGTCCTCCACCACCTCCTTCGGGCCACTGCGGGGAGCCTGGGCACAGGAACATCGACGAACTGGGTACGCACGGCACGTGACCTCGACCAAGCACTGGAGTCCTTCGGTAAAGCGTCTCTGCCGCTCACCCACCCGCTCAACCCGCAGCGTGGCCGACGTGACCGCGCCCGCCACCTGGTGGAAATGCTGGAGGCTGCCGCTTACCACGCGCGGAGCCTGGCCGCCATGGCC
>KL568540.1:20294-25159 GCA_000715605.1 Streptomyces speibonae
GGCCGCCATGGCCGGGCGTTTCCCGGCGGGCCAGGGCACAGAGTGCGCCACCCGGCTCACCGCCGCGGCCGACCGCGCACAGGAGACCGTGACACAGCTGATCCGCATCACGCACCATCGACCGGGAACCGCCTCGCGTACAGCACGCCCCGAAGTCACCAGGGCGCTGTCCCTGCTCTCGAACGAACGGCGTATGCGTCGCCCGGAGCAGCGCCTGCTGCTGCACATCGATCACCTCGACGCGACCTTGATCGTGCTCGCGCGAGCCTTGGACCCGCTCGCCTCGGGACCCGGTCACGCCCCGGGCCGTCGTCCGCACGGCACCGGGCCACGACCGGCCACACCACTGCGCGGGGGCGGGACGTGCACGTCCGCGGCTACGGCCGTCCCCTGGGCCGACCGCGCGTAGACGGCGACCGACCGTGTTGCCCGCCGGATCGAGCGGCCCCGGGGCCTTGTCGCCGTCACTTCTCTTCCGGACGGCACAGACCGGGGCGTGGCCGGTGGGCACGGGTTGTCGATGAGGTGCGACTCGGCCCAGCGGTCGGCGGTCCGTCGTGGCGGGGTGCAGTCACGTGACGTATACCGCGGCACGTGCCCGGTGCCGCAGCATCGTGGTGCGGGGTCGCTCACGGAGCGGGCGTACTCGCCGGGAGGCGGCCCTGTCGCCACCCGGCGGCGGCCGGCATGAAGGCACCCGCGGCCTCGGCCGTCTCCCACCCGGGCGGGTGTCGGCCGGAAGCGGGTGCCAAGCCCATCCTTCCTTCGGTTGCGCGCCGGAACGTCGAAGGCGCACCGCCCCGCAGCCGCGAGGCACCCGCGTTCCCGTGATGAACAGCCGCTCATCCGCATCCGTGCCGCACCACGGTCCCGAGCATGCGGATCCGATCGAACTGGAGATCAGTCATGGATACCATCACCCTGGGCGATGTCACGATGACCCGTGTTTGGGAATACTTCGGCCCGGTCGACATGACCCCCGAGACGTTCTTCCCGGAGAGCCCGGCGGAGGCGTGGGAGACCCACCGTTCCTGGCTGGTTCCGGACTTCCTGGGCGCCGAGACCCGGATCGTCAACTCAGCGATCCAGACGTGGGTGCTCCGCAGCGAGGGCAGGACCATTCTGGTCGACACCGGTGTCGGCAACCACAAGGAACGCCCCTACGCGCCGGTGTGGAGCCACCTGAACACGGACTTCCTGGACAACCTCGCCCGCGCCGGTGTCCGTCCCGAGGACGTCGACATCGTGATCAACACGCATCTGCACGTCGACCACGTGGGCTGGAACACCTACCTCGACGGCCGGACCTGGGTGCCCACGTTCCCGAACGCCACCTACCTCATGCCCAAGGCGGACTTCGACTTCTGGAACCCGGCCAACGAGCACAAGCCCCTGCTGGGCCGCGGCAACCAGAATGTCTTCGAGGACAGCGTCGCCCCCGTGCACCAGGCCGGTCTGACCCAGCTCTGGGAGGACAGCCACCGGATCGACGCCAACCTGCGCCTCGACCTCGCCCCCGGCCACACCCCGGGCTCTTCGGTCCTGACGCTGGACTCCGGATCGGACCGGGCGGTCTTCGTCGGCGACATGATGCACAGTCCGGTCCAGATCCACGAGCCCGACTCCAACAGCTGTTTCTGCGAGGACCCCGCCGCGGCCCGCGTCACCCGGCGGCAGGTACTGAGCTGGGCAGCCGACAACAACGTCCTCGTCGTCCCCGCGCACCTGGGCGGCTCCGGCGCCGCCGAGGTGCAGCGCGACGGAGACAAGTTCGCCATCAAGTCCTGGGCCGCGTTCTCCCCGTACGCCCACAGCTGATCAGTCGAGAGAGGCCCAACCGGTGACCAACCACACAGACCCCATCGTCAAGACCGCGCAGGGTGCCGTCCGCGGTCTGCACCAGGACGGCATCGCTGTCTTCCGCAACATCCCCTACGCCGCACCGCCCGTGGGCGCCGGCCGCTTCGCGCCCCCACAGCCCCACGCTCCGTGGGACGGGGTGCGTGACGCCACCGAGGCCGGGCCCACGGCACCGCAGGCCAAGCGGGACGCGTTCGGCGACCTGGACATGTCCCCGTACTTCGGCCCCGGCTGGATCCCCGGTGAGGACTACCTCACCGTCAACGTATGGGCGCCCGAGGGAGCGTCCGGCGACCTTCCCGTGATGGTCTTCGTGCACGGCGGCGGCTTCGTGGCCGGCTCGGCCCGGTCCGCGCTCTACGACGGCAGCGCGTTCGCTCGCGACGGCGTCGTCTTCGTGACCCTCCACTACCGACTGGGCGTCTCCGGCTTCCTCGACCTCCCTGGCGCCCCCGCCAACCGGGGTCTGCTCGACGTCGTCGCCGCCCTGCGGTGGGTGCGTTCCAACATCGCGGCCTTCGGTGGCGACCCGGGCAACGTCACCCTGTTCGGTCAGTCCGCGGGAGCCACCGTCGTCGGCGGTGTCCTGGCCCATCGTGAGGCCGAAGGTCTCTTCCGGCACACCATCGTCCAGAGCGGCAGCGGGCTGGGCGCCTTCAGCCCCGAGCAGGCCGCCCGCGTGACCCAGGCGGCGGCGGAGGCCCTTGGCGTCGAGCCCCGTGCGGACGCCTTCGCCGCCATCCCCGACGAGCGGTTCGTCGAGATCATGCCCGAGCTGACGGGTATCGACCTGAGGACCGAGACCCGCTCCGATCCGCTGATCGGCCTGAGCCCGTTCAGCCTGGTCCTCGAGGTGCAGCCTGCCGACGCCGTGGCCGCGGGCGCCGGTGAAGGCGTCGACCTGCTCGTCGGGACCAACTCCGAGGAGGGAAACCTCTACCTCGCCCCGCTGGGCAACTACTCCACGTCGACCGACGCCGACGTCGACGCCACCGCGGCACGCTCGCACCGTGATCCTGCCGGACTCGTCGAGACCCTCCGTCGGGAGCGTCCGCAGGCGTCCTCCGGGGAACTCCGGTCGGCCATCATGGCCGATGCGCTCTTCGGCAAGGGCAGCCGGCGTATGGCCGAGGCCCACGCCTCCCACCACCCGAGGTCGGGCACGTACGCCTACGAGTTCGCCTGGCGCTCCCAGGCGCTGAACGGTGAGCTGGGCGCCACCCACGTCATGGAGCTCCCCTTCGTCTTCGACGTCACCGCCCTGCCGCAGCTGCACGGCGCGAAGGCCATCCTCGGTCCGGTGGAACCTCCTGCCGAACTGTCGCGTCGGGTACACGCCACCTGGATCGAATTCGCCAAGAGTGGCTCCCCCGGCTGGGACCGCTACGAGACCACCCGTCGGGCCACCATGCGCATCGACAGCGAGTGGACTCTCTCGGAGGATCCCCGCAGCGCAGAGCGACAGTTCTGGAGCTGAGCGCCGCCCTCGCGGGGGCCGCAGCCGCGCGGGACCCCGCCAAGGTCACCCACCGAGACGCCTCGCGATCCTCCTCACCACGGATCCGGCTGTCTCGCAGACACATCCGCCTCTGAAGAAGACCGAGGAAACTCTCATGAGCAGGACCATCATCAGCACCAAGGACGCCCCCGTGCTTCCCGCTCCCCTGTCCCAGGGCGTGCGCAAGGGCGGACTCGTCCAGGTCGCCGGCCAGCTGCCCCTCGACCCGGCGACCGGGAACATCGTGGGCAGCACGGTCGCCGAGCAGACCGCACAGGTCCTGCGCAACGTCACCGCGGTCCTCGAAGCGGCCGGTGCCCGCCTGGAGGACGTGCTCATCCTGCGCGTCTACCTCACCGACCCCGTCCATCTCGCCGAGATGAACCAGGCATACGCCGAGGCGGTGGGCGAGCCGTTCCCGGCCCGTACCACCGTCTGCATGGCGCTTCCGCCCGGCATGCTGGTGGAGATCGACGCCCTCGCCGCCCTCGATGGCTGACCAGGGCCCGTCGCAGCGCGGCCGATCGGTTGTTGACAGCCCGTCCCGGGTTGCTGCAGCCAATCGGCCGCGCCACGACATACGGCGCCCGCGAGCGCCGTCGCTGACCTGGTGGCACTCGACGGACGTCTTCGGAGAACGGAAAGGCATGACTGATCGGTTGCCGCAGGCGTGCCGCGCGCTCCGTGTCACCGGGGCCGACCTCGTGGACGCGGTGTGCGAGCTCTCGGGCCGGCCCGCGCCTCCCCGGAGCGCGCACCCTGTACGGGCTCTCTACCTGCGAGTCCTCGAAGTGGTCGCCGCGACAGCGCCGGGGGCACTGCAACCGGGCGACATCAGCGCCGCCGCCAGCGTGCGCTCCGGCCTCCTCGACGTTCAAGTGCCGGGCCCGTCAGAGGTCGCGGCTCAATACATAGAGCAACTGGTGGACGACCTCGGCATCGGTGATCTCGCCCAGCTCGCCCACCACGCCGCGCTCACCTGGGAGGATGCGGCCGAGGGCGCCGCCACTGTGCTCGGCTTCGCCGCTCCGGGCCTCGAGGAAACGCTGTGCGAACTCGGCGCCCACTCCCTCGTCGACGACATCGCCGAGCGCCCCCCGCAGCGCTGGGGCCGCCTCCACACGCAGGCGGTCCGTGCCGCCCTGTACCTCTGCCTTGCGGACCTGGCCGACGCCCTGATCGACGCCTCCGAGTCCACACCCACCCCGCTGCGGTGGAGGAGCGGCGCGCGACAGGGGCAGGAGTCGGCAGAGGCTTGCATCAGCGGAGTAGAGCGCCACATTCTCGTCGACCGAGCGCAGGCTCTGCCGCCCTCAAAGATGCCGGTCTGGAGCCATCCCGACGTCGCCCCCGTCCAGTTCACCTGGAGGTGGCAGCTGCGGCCGGGGACGTCCGAGCACATCACACACGGCTGTGGGACCTTTCCCACCCCGTTCGCGGCTCGCCACGCGGCCGAGTGCGCGATCACCGCCATGGCAGCCGGCCGTTGCGACCCGTGAGCCAGTCG
>KL568540.1:25369-27860 GCA_000715605.1 Streptomyces speibonae
CGTGAGCCAGTCGACCGGCCCGCGCCGACCGTCGATCTTGGTCGTCGGCGCCGACGGCGCCCTCTGCCGAGTCCTCCCGGCCGTGTCCCCCGCCGTACCAAGATCGGCCGTTGGTGGGACAGCCCCCTCGCCGGCACGCGGCGGAGTCGGCGGGCCGAACCCCGGCGGGAGGTGACCGCGGCACGTGACCGAGGACATACGGCACGGGTAGCCGTCCGGTAGCGCAGTGTCAGTCCCTGGCCCTAGGCTTGTCCGCATGTCCCCCGACTTAATGCCCCCTGGTTCCGTGCGGCCCGCCGCCGAAATCAACGAGCAGATCCGCGCGCTGTGGATGCGCGCGGGCGGCTCCCTGTCACCCGAGGAGCGCGAGGAGTACGAACTGCTGGTGGTCGAGTGGGCGGCGGCGGTCCGCGGCCGCGTCGTCGAAGCGGCCTGACCCGCCCCCGGGCCTGATCCGCGCCCGCCCCCGCGCCGCCCCGCGTCAGCGTCCGCCCGCGACCCGCAGCACCGCCCCCGTGGTGTAGGAGGCGTCCGGCGACATCAGCCACGCCACGGCCGCCGCGATCTCCTCCGCCCGTCCCGCCCTCCGCAGCGGAATGCTTCCGGCCATCTCCCGGGCCCGGTCCGGGGCCCCCATGGCGGCGTGCATCTCCGTGTCGATCAGACCCGGTGCGACCCCGTTGACCCGGATCCCGTCCGGGCCCAGTTCCTTGGACAGCCCCACGGTCAGGGCGTCGACGGCGGCCTTGGTCGCGGCGTAGTGCACGTACTCGTTCGGGCTGCCCAGCGTGGCCGCGCCGGACGAGACGTTCACGATGACGCCCTCACCCCGGGGAACCATCAGCTGGGCCGCCCGCCGGGCACACAGCAGCGTCCCCATGAGGTTGACGTCGACGACCCGCCGCAGCGTGCCGGTGTCGGCCTCGGTGAACCGCCCGAGCGGCCCGGTCACCGCCGCGTTGTTCACCAGTCCCGTGACGGGTCCGAGCTCCCGCTCCGCCGTCTCGAAGAGCCGCTCGGCCTCCGCCTCGACGGACGTGTCCGCGCGCACGGTCACGGCATGGGCCCCCGCCTCCCGCACACCGTCCGCCACCGACTCGGCGGCGGCGGAGTCACGGACGTAGTTCACCACCACGTCGTGCCCCTCGGCGGCGAGCCGCAGACAGGTCGCGGCCCCGATCCCCCGGCCGCCACCGGTGACCACCGTGACCAGACGCTTCATGAGTACCTCCTGGCGAAGAACGCGAGACGAAGATCCTCAGGCTCCCAGATGCGCGAGCACGCCGTCGCCCAGGGCACAGCGGTGTTCCTCGGGCAACAGCCCGGACGCCTCCTCGAGGCTCCCCTCCCGCACCAGGGCGTGGATCTCCCGGGCGAGCGGCGTCACGTCCTCGATGCCCACGATCCACTCGTCCGCGTAGCGGGCGGCCGCCTCCCGGCGAGCCCCAGCCGGAGGGAGCGGTACGACAGCGGAGCGAGCCGCAGGTCCCGCTCCGGATCCCACTGCACCCGCGCGGGCGCCCGCCGCAGCTCCCGCTTCCAGGCCGCCCTGTCACCGTGCACCGCGGGGACGTAGTGCGACAGGCACGCGTTCCGCGGCGCCCAGACGAACCCCTCCCGGCCGATCTCCACAGCCAGCACGGTCTCCTGGTCCGGCTTGGTGCCCCACCCGCAGCTGTACATCATCCACAGGAAGGACGGCTTGATCCACGTCAAGCCGCGCTCGCAAACCTCACCGAGCTGCGGGCTGCCGACCACCCACGCAGCAGCAAGCAGCACCCGGCCGTCATGCAAGATGCGCGCATGGTTGATCACTCTTCCGCGATACCTCTCATGTCGCTCCTGAACGACATGCAGGCGTTCGAGCTGGCCGGTGACGCGGCGAACCGCGACCACTACACCATCGGCAGCGCCACTGCCGTCATCGGTGACGCCGGCACGGTGATCATCGTAGAAGCGGGGGACACGCTCGACCGGAGCAGCGTACGGAGCACCGCGGAGGTCCGTCTCCTCGGGCCGGCACCGATGCCGGTCGGGCAACGGCTTGTGGGTCAGCCTGGGGAGTGGGGCGCAGCCGACATGAGGCTGCCTGTCCATCTGGCGGTCCGGGTACCGGAAGGCCTCGTCTACCTCGGCACCGGCAGCGTGTCCCGGTCCGCAACGGAACTGCGCCCTGGTGATACCGAGCGCGTTCTCACCGAATGCGTCTTTCGGCTCGGCACCCCCTTGAGCAGGCCGGACCTGGACCGTATCCGCCCTCCCCTCCCTCCGCCGGCTCTGCCCGGTCTGGAGTGGCTGAGCAACGTGAACGGCGACAGAGCGACCGCGCTCGCACAGTTCGTCACCGGCTGGTATCCCGCTGAGTCTGAGACCGTCGAGCCACCGTCAGTGGTGGCACCTCACTTGGATCCGCCCGAGGCACTGCGGCAGTTCTACCGGCTGGCACAGCACCGCCCACGCTGCCTGGGAGTGCAGAACCGAGTCCTTCCCC
>KL568540.1:28025-30024 GCA_000715605.1 Streptomyces speibonae
GGCACAGCACCGCCCACGCTGCCTGGGAGTGCAGAACCGAGTCCTTCCCCTCTCCCAGCTTCATGCCGACGCCAATGGGGAGATGCTCGTTTTCGGCGAAGAGAATCAGGGAGGCTTCGTCTGGTCGCTGCGGTTGACGCTCGACGGCCCCGGAGCGGATCCGACCGTCTGGTTCCGTGAGTGCGACGAATCTGCGATCGCGGAGCAGGAACCACTCAGCGGTTTCCTCCTCCAGTTCTCGCTCTTCGAAGCCTCCATGGGCGCCGACTACGTGGCACACTCCCTCCAGCTCACCGCACGGCAGACCGACCGGCTCACCGAGGACCTCCTCCCTGTGCCCTTGCGCCCGTTCTGGCCCGCGGCTCCCACGCGCTTCTACACCGCTCCCGGGCTCGTCCTACATGTCACAGACGAAGGAGGAGACAACGGATTCGGCGCCTGGGCCGGCGCCACCCACCGCAGTGCTCTCACCCCCCTGGCCGACGCGGTCGAGTGGGAGCACTTCGACGGCTGACACCGCGAGGCACGCCGTCTGCTCGCCGGTCGGAGCGAATGCCGCCTTCTCGGTCAGGCTGTACCTTGCGCACGCAGGCGGCTCTCGCCAGCCGGGTCTTGACCGCAACATCACATACCACCGGCCGGATCAGCGTCTCCTCGATGTGGCGCCGCCGAGGAGGGAGTTGTGCCATCGACCCTGATCTCCTGGCGGCTTTGTGGAGGGAACGCCATCCGTCGGGCCCTCCCGTCGCACACACCTTTCGCACCAGATACGCGGACCGCTGGGTGCGCTTCCACAGCCTCCCCGACTCGAAGCGCTACCCGGAGTCCGAGGACGAGTACGCGACAGTGCTGGACCGGTACAACACGATCCTCGACGAGTTGTTCGCGGGTACTGACGTCTTCGTGGTGACCATGGACTGGTCGGACACGCCGACCGGGCCCCCGGGCCACCCGACGCCACGACAGACCCTGCATCCCCAGGGCATTCACTGGTGGACAGAGTCGGACCAGGACGACCCCGACCCTGAGTTCCACGCTCACACACGCCTGTACGCCGACCGGCGCCGATGGAACCGCAACCGTCTCGACGGGCTGTTGCGAGCCGTCACGGACGAGGCGCTCGTCGAAGTCTTCGTCGCCGACACGGAACTGCGACGCATCCACCATCCCTACGACGGCGGCGCGGACGTCATCCTTGCCACGCCTGCGGAGCGTGACCGCATGCGCGACCGACACACAGATTGGCTCTCCAGCCACCCAGCCGGCCTCTGAGAGTCGCAGCGGGGGCGCCGGTCCCGCTGACGGTTCACGGCGTACAGGCTCGGCCCCGGGACGGGCCTGCGGCCAGTGAATATTCGCGCACGCCCCCTTGGCGCCGCTCGTCCCATGGTCAACACTGAGCCGATGACGCAGCGTGTGGAGCTCGCGACCGTGAGGGACCGGCTGGCCGTCGACGGGCTCGTCACCGAGTACGCGGTGGCCGTGGACGACGGTGACTGGGAGGCGTACCGGCGGCTGTTCACCCCGGACGGGCGGGCGGACTACCGCTCGGCCGGCGGGATCGAGGGGGACGCCGGGGCGGTGGCCGCGTGGCTGGCCGAGAGCCTCGCGGCGTTCCCCCTGCGGCAGCATCTGTTCGTCAACCGGCGGGTGCGGTTCGGCACCTGGGAGCAGGACACCGGCGACACGGCACAGGTGCAGGCCGACTATGTGAACCCGATGGTGCCCGGCGGGGACGACGGCGTGCCCGCGGCGCCGGAGTTCGTGTGCGGCGGGCGGTGCTCCTTCGCGATGCTGCGCACGGACGAGGGCTGGCGGCTGAGCGAGGTGGTCGTCCGGGAGAAGTGGCGGCGTTCTGCGGAGCGACGGGCGACCGATGTGATCAACTGATCCGGCGTGCCCTGTGCCGGCCGGTCCCCGGACGCACACTGGAGGCAGCACGGGGTAGGGAGGCGTCCATGAAGTCGCTCGACCACTGGCTCTGTCTCTTATACACATC
>KL568540.1:30261-32242 GCA_000715605.1 Streptomyces speibonae
CGCCCTGCCCGTGCCGGCGTTTCCCGCCCCGTCCCTGTGGTGGTTCGCCTACGTCGCCCTCGTCCCCTGGCTCCTGCTGATGCGCACCGCCCCGACGGGGAAGCGGGCGGCCGTCGACGGCTGGTGGGGCGGGTTCGGCTTCATGCTGGCGATGCACCACTGGCTGCTGCCGAACCTGCATGTGTTCACGTTCGTCATCGCCGCCCTGCTCGGCGCGCTGTGGGCGCCCTGGGGGTGGCTGGTGCGGCGGCTGCTGGGCGGAGTGCCCTCGGGCGGGAGGGTCGCCGCCGCGCTCGTCGTCGTTCCGGCGGGGTGGCTGGCGATCGAACTGGTGCGGTCCTGGCAGGGGCTCGGAGGTCCCTGGGGTGTGCTCGGGGCCAGTCAGTGGGAGGTGGAGGCCGCGCTGCGGCTGGTGTCGGTGGGCGGGGTGTGGCTGGCGAGCGTCCTGATCGTGGCCGTGAACGTCGCCGTGGCCGTGCTCGTCGCGGTCCGGCGGGCCCGGGTGCCGGCCGTGGCCGGGCTGGTGGCCGCCGCGGCGGCCACCTCCGCCGCGTGGGTCTGGGCGCCCCGCCCGGAGACCCACGACCGGGCGCGGATCGCGCTCGTGCAGCCGGGCGTCGTGTCCGGGCCGGACAGCGCCGACCACCGGTTCGACCGCGAGGAACGGCTGACGCTCGAGCTGGCCGGCCAGGGCGTCGGTCTGATCGTCTGGGGCGAGAGCAGCGTCGGCTTCGACCTCGTGGAGCGTCCCGACCTGGCGCGCCGGCTGGCCGCGCTGTCCCGGGGGACGGACGCGCGGATCCTGGTCAACGTGGACGCGCGCCGCTCGGACAAACCCGGTATCTACAAGAGCTCGGTGCTGATCGGCCCGGAGGGCCCGACCGGCGACCGGTACGACAAGATGCGGCTGGTTCCGTTCGGCGAGTACGTCCCGGCCCGCTCCCTGCTGGGCTGGGCGACCTCCGTGGGCGAGGCGGCCGGTGAGGACCGCAGGCGGGGGTCCGAGCAGGTGGTGATGGACGCGGGGAGCGGGCTGCGGGTCGGTCCCATGGTGTGCTTCGAGTCGGCGTTCCCCGACATGAGCAGGCACCTCGTGCAGGACGGCGCCGATGTGCTGCTCGCCCAGTCCTCCACGTCGACGTTCCAGCAGAGCTGGGCGCCCGCTCAGCACGCCTCGCTGGCCGCGCTGCGCGCCGCGGAGACCGGCCGCCCCATGGTGCACGCGACCCTGACGGGCGTCTCCGCCGTGTACGGACCGGACGGCGCGGCCGTCGGCCGGCGGCTCGGCACGGACACCGCCGCCGCCGAGGTCTACGAGGTGCCGCTGGCGCACGGCACCACGCTCTACGTCCGCTTCGGCGACTGGCCGCTGTACGCGGCGCTGCTGGTGCTCGCGGCCTGGGGCGCGACCGAGGCGGTGCGGTTCAGCCGGCGGGGCGCTCGTGAACCGCTCGCACCACCCGCTCGCACAGCTCATGCGTCGCCAGAGCATCCCGGGCGCTGAGCCCCTTGCCCGCGCGCACGGCGTCGAGGAAGGCGAGCACCGCCTGTTCGATGCCCCGCTGCCGGGCCACCGGCACCCAGTCCCCGCGGCGCCGCACGGTCGGCTGGCCCTTGTGGTCGATCACCTCGGCGAGGTTGACCACCTGACGCTTGGTGTCCTGGCCGGAGACCTCCAGGATCTCCTCGGCCGAGCCGCTGAGCCGGTTCATCACACCGAGCGCGGTGAAGCCGTCCCCGGAGAGCTGGAGCACCACGTGGTGCAGCAGCCCGTCCTCGGTACGGGCTCGCACGGTCACGTCGTCGACCTGGCCTGGGACGAGGAACCGCAGGGTGTCCACGACGTGGATGAAGTCGTCGAGGATCATCGTGCGCGGCTCCTCCGGCAGCCCGACCCGGTTCTTCTGCATGAGGATCAGCTCGCGCGGATGGTCGGCGCACTGGACGTAGCCGGGGGCGAACCGGCGGTTGAAGCCGACGG
>KL568540.1:32444-36846 GCA_000715605.1 Streptomyces speibonae
GGTGAGTTCGTAGGCGAGCGGCTTGTCGACGTAGGTCGGCACGCCCGCCTGGAGGAGCCGGGTCACGATCTCGGGGTGGGCCCCGGTCGGCGCGTGCACGAAGGCGGCGTCGAGGTCCTGGGCGAGCAGGGAGTCCAGGTCCGGGTGGCGCCGGCCGGCCGGGAGGTGGAGGCCGTCGGCGACCCGTTCGAGGGTGGCGGGGGTGCGGGTCTGCAGGTGCAGGTCCACTCCGGGCAGGGTGGCGAGCACCGGAAGATAGGCCTTCTGCGCGATGTCACCGAGTCCGATGCAGCCGACCTTCACGGTGTGTTCTCCTCTACCCCTTGCCTGCCCTGGTCCGGGAAGCATACGGCTGCTGCGGCGGGTGCCAGTCCGCGATTCCGGCGAAGCCGCGCAGCAGCAGTGTGGGGGCGGCCCGCGACACGGCGGCGAGCGCGTTGTCGCGTACGGCGGTGCCGACGCGGCCGGTCATCAGGTTGAGGCGGGCCGCCCGCACCGCCCGGCGGGTGATCGCGGTGGTGCGGGGCAGCCGGGCGGCGGTGTAGGCGGGCAGGTCGTCGGCGTGGTGGGCGAGAGTGACGGCGTCCTCGACGGCCTGGTTGCCGCCCTGGCCGAGGGTGGGCGGCATGGCGTGGGCGGCGTCGCCGACCAGGGCGGTGCGTCCGAGGTGGAAGGCGGGCAGCGGTTCGGCGATGTGGTGGACGTCGTGCCGGAGCACGTCCTCGGGGCGGGCCGCGGCCAGGACCTCGGGGATCGGGGTGTGCCAGTCGCCGTACCGCCGCAGCAGTCCGGCGCGCTCGTCGGGGGCGCGCTCCCCCGCGGGCGCGACGGCGGCGGCGTAGGCGTAGACGCTGCCGTCCTTGAGGGGGTGTGTGCCCCAGATGCGGCCCCTGCCCCAGGTCTCGTGCGAGGCGAACTCCACGCCGGGCAGCGGGAGCACCAGCCGCCAGGTGGTGAACCCCGAGTACACGGTCCCGGGGTGGGAGGGAAAGAGCGCGCGGCGCACCGCGGAGTGGATGCCGTCGGCGGCCACCACCAGGTCGGCCTCGAGTTCTGCGTCGGGGGTGCCGACGCGGGCGGGCCGGTCGGGGTCGCCCGGGACGCCGGGGTCGAGGAGACGGGCGGGGGCGGCCGTGCGGACGGCGCCGTCCGGGAGGCGGGCCGCCAGGCGGTCGACGAGGGTGGCGCGGTGGAGCAGGACGAGGGGTCCGCCGAAGCGCTCGGCGACGGCGGCGGCGTCGGTCCGATGCAGCCACCGTCCGCCCGGCGCGCGCAGCCCGCCTTCGCCCTGGAAGGCCGACAGGGCGCGGATGTCGTCGCCGAGCCCGATGACGTCCAGTGCGCGCAGCGCGTTGGGCGACAGGGAGATGGCCGCGCCGACCGGTTCCAGGGAGTCGGCGCGCTCCAGCACCGTCACCCGCACCCCGCGTTGGAACAGGGCGACGGCGGCGGTCAGGCCGCCGATTCCGCCGCCGATCACGATGGCCCGTCCGACCCGTGCCATGGCTCCTCCTCGCACCGGATCCACCCTCTCGTTCACTACATCTGTAGTGAACGCATGGCTCCACCGTACTACAGACGTAGTGCGGCGGGTAGTTTGACCTCCATGTCCGTACGCACCGCAGGCGCCCCCCGCGCCGATCTCATCGCCGACACCGCCCTCGCCCTGCTCGCCGAGCGCGGGATGCGCGGACTGACCCACCGCGCGGTCGACGAGGCGGCCGGACTCCCCCAGGGTTCGACGTCCAACCTGGCGCGGACCCGGCAGGCGCTGCTGGAACTCGCGGTACGGCGGCTGGCCGATCGGGAGGCACGGGTCCTCGCGCTGCACGAGATGCCCGATCCGCGCGCCGGGGCCGCCGCCCTGCTGGACGCCCTGACCCTGGCCGCCCACCGCGCGCTCACCCGGAACCGGGAGCTGACCCTCGCCCGCTACGAACTGGCCCTGGAGGCCACCCGCCGGCCCGAGCTGCGCGCGTACTTCGACGCGGCCGGCGCCCGCTTCCGCGATCAGCTGACGGCATTGGTGACCGGGCTCGGTTCCACCGACCCCGAGCGCCACTCGCTGTCCCTGATCGCCTGGGCGGACGGCCTGATGTTCTCCTGTGTGGCCGGCTCCTTCAGCACGCACGTGCCGGGCCTCGAGGAGATCCGCGCGGATCTGCGGGAACTGCTGACGGGCATGTTCGGCGAGGAAATGCGGTGGTGAAGGGGTCGACTCCGGGTCAGGATGAGGGCATGACAATCGAGCGCACCGTACCCGCCCTGGACGCCGACGAACGCACCATGCTGGAGGGGTGGCTCGACTACCACCGCAGCACCCTCGCCCGGAAGTGCGCGGGGCTGACCGACGAACAGCTGCGCACCGCGTCGGTCCCGCCCTCGGAGCTGTCCCTGATGGGTCTGGTGCGACACATGGCGGAGGTGGAGCGGAGCTGGTTCCGCAGGGTGCTCGCGGACGAGGACGCCGGGCCGCTCCACTACAGCGAGGCCGACCGGGACGGCGAGTTCCACCTGACCGGGGCGGACACCTGGCAGGAGTCCTACGCCACCTGGCAGGCCGAGATCGACGCCGCCCGGCGCAACGCGGCCGGCTTCGCCCTGGACGACCGGTCCCGGGGCCGCAGCAGGTTCACCGACGAGCCGTACACCCTGCGCTGGATCTACAACCACATGATCGAGGAGTACGCGCGGCACAACGGGCACGCCGACCTGATCCGCGAACGGCTCGACGGCGCGACGGGCGAGTGACGTCACCTCAGACGCCGCCGTGGCGTCCGTACGGGGCGGGAGATCACCCGTGCGGGGCATGCTGCGCCTGTCCGCCCCCTCCCGGACGGCCGGAGCCAGCAGAGTGGCCCGGGTGCAACGAACGACGACCACAGCAACGCTTCTGGTGACCGTGGCGGTCTCCGCCCTCTCGGGCTGTGTGACCGTCCAGCGTCCCCTCGCACCCGGTCCGGCGACGGCACCGTCCCAGCGGACCGGGCCGGGCCCGGACGGGCGCGACGGGACACAGGTCGTGCAGGCGCCGGCGCGCGAGGCCCTGGAGATGGTCGGCCCGTCCCGGCCCCCGAAGAAGACGGCGTCGCCCTCGCACGGCGCCGTCCCGACGCCCCGGCCGGAGCGGAGCGGACCCGCGGGGCAGCCGACGCGCCCGGCCCGGCCCGAACCGGAGCGGCGCGTGCCGACGCAGAGGCCCTCGATGAACGTACCCGGCATCGGCGGGTCGGGGCAGGATTCGGGCGGGGCGGACCTGTGTGCGCTGGGCCGGCAGTACGGCGGCTGGCGCGCGGACAGCCCGGAGGCGGCCATCTGCCAGAAGACCTACGGCCGCTGAACCGTCCGTGCCGGCACGGACGCGGTGAAGCGCCGGCTCCGGTACGCCCGCTCCGCCGCCGGGCGGACGGCTGGGGCCTGCCTTTCGGCTCACGAGACGGCCCGGGACGGCATCGACACCGGCGACGGGGCCTGAGCCCGGTCCTCGGTGGGAGCACCTGAACCCATGCCGACAGGCCCTGGTGGGATTTCGCCGTCGAGGGTCAGGCTGCGGTGGAGCAGAAATCGTCCCCGCGCCTCCGGCTGGAGCAACGACGGCTTCGCACCGGAGTGTTCAGGCGCGTGGCGGGCTGTCCAGGAGCGTCACCCCGTATTGGGCCAGCAGGTCCACGTGGTCGGTATCGCGACGCGCGTCGGCGCTACCGATCGACCGGAAGTAGTCTTCGATGGTCCCGGGGTTGTTGATGACCAGCACGTCTGCCGTCGGCGTGAGCGTCTGGAAGGTGTGCGGGACCAGCCGGGGGCCGAAGACATAGGCACCTGGCCCGGCGTCGTGTACATCGCACTCGTCAAGTGTGGCCGACCCGACCCAGAATCGGACACGGCCGGACAGGACCACCCAGCTCTCGTCCTCCCGGCTGTGGGTGTGCAGGGGCGGTGCGTCCGCCGGACGCATGGCCAGGCGCACGACGCTGACCACTCCTTGCGTCTCGGCATTCGACACGACCTGCTCCTGCTCGCTGTCGTAGTAGCGGTAGAAAGTGCCTTCGCCCGGATTGCGTACGAGCGCGATGCTCATGGTGTCCTCCTTCGCTCGGCGGCGAGATGCCCCGAGCCGTCACGAGGCGCCGGTCGGCCCTCAATTGGTTTACGGTTCAACTATCTTTCCAAGTGGCGGGCCTTGCAAGAGATGTGGGTTTGTTTGGCTTGTTCATGCGCATCCCCTGAGGGGGCCCTCTCCGGTTCCGGGCGTGGCCGACTCCTCATGCGTCGAGCTGCCCCGTGCCGGTCGTCGTGGACTTCGGCGGGACGAGGGCCGCCTCGGCGACCGTGTCCGGCATGATCGCGTCGGCCGGCGCGCAGGCGTCGCCGTACGGCTCGGCGAGGCAGAACGGGCCGAGCT
>KL568540.1:37071-37294 GCA_000715605.1 Streptomyces speibonae
GAGCCGGTCGTCGGGGAAGGCACGGCTGGTGAGCATCGCGCGGCCGAGCTCTTCACGGGCCGCTGCGAACAGGTAAGGGCCGTGCCCGGAGCTCAGCGTTGAGTAGCCCGCGAGGCAGTCCAGACGGCGGCGGCCCTCGACGTCGGTGGTGTTTGCCTCAAGGGCGCGGGCCCGGTGGCCGCCCGCCCCCGGAGGCCCCGTCCTCGCCCAGGCGCAGCTCCAG
>KL568540.1:37551-38946 GCA_000715605.1 Streptomyces speibonae
GTGTATAAGAGACAGGCCGAGGCGGGCGTAGTCGGCGGCCAGGTTCAGGTGCAGGGACGGGTAGAGGGCGCGGACCGCGGGGGAGTTCCCGCCGGCGCCGGGTTGCTCGTCGGCGGCCTCCTCCGCCGCGGTCCGCGCCCGCAGGTCCCAGGCCAGTTCGTGCTCGGGGTCGTCCTGGGTGTCGGCGAGGTAGTGGGCGAGGGTGCAGCGGTGCAGGGCATCGCCGTGTTCGCCGATCTCCGCCCACAGGCCGAGGAACCGGTGCCGGGCCTCTTCGCGGTCGCCCGCGTGGTGCAGCATCACGACCTGACCGATCCGTGTCAGCACGGCGTCCGGCGCCGTCTGCCCCTGTCGCTCCGCCACCACGTCCTCCGCACCCGGTCGCCGGCTGTCGTCCCCCGACGCTAACCGCGGACGGGGCCGACACCGGGCAGGCCGCTCCGGGACATGTCGAGCGTGCCGGAGGCGGCCGCGGGACCGCGGTCCGCACCCGGCACGGCGCCTCGCCCGGACCGTGTCAGCCCACGTTCGGCACGGTCCAGTCGATCGGCTCGTGGCCCTGCGCGGCCACCGCCTCGTTGATCTGCGTGAAGGGACGCGAGCCCAAGAACTTCTTCGCCGACAGCGGCGAGGGGTGCGCCCCCTTGACCACCACGTGGCGGCTCTCGTCGATCAGCGGCAGCTTCTTCTGCGCGTAGTTGCCCCACAGCACGAAGACCGCCGGGTCGGGCCGGTTCGCCACCGCGCGGATCACCGCGTCGGTGAACTGCTCCCAGCCGCGCCCCTTGTGCGAGTTGGCCTCTCCCGCGCGGACCGTGAGCACCGCGTTGAGCAGCAGCACGCCCTGTCGGGCCCACGGCATCAGATAGCCGTTGTCCGGGATGGGCGTGCCCAGCTCGGCGTGCATCTCCTTGTAGATGTTGCGCAGGGACGGGGGGATCTTCACACCGGGCCGCACGGAGAAACACAGTCCGTGCCCCTGGCCCTCGCCGTGGTAGGGGTCCTGGCCGAGGACCAGGACCTTCACCTTGTCGTACGGCGTGGCCTCCAGCGCCGCGAAGACCTCCTCGCGGGGCGGGTAGACGGGACCGTTCGCCCGCTCCTCCTCGACGAACTCGGTCAGCTCCTTGAAGTAGGGCTGCTGCAGCTCGTCGCCCAGAACCCCGCGCCAGGACTCGGGCAGCATGGCGATGTCGGTCACGTCAATGTCCTTACGTGTGCGGTCGCTTCCAGGTCACCGAACCTACAGCCGACCACTGACAACCGCCCCGCGGACGGCCGTTCCCGGCGCTACCAGCTGGTCTTCCGGGACAGCTGCCACATCATCATGATCGTGGAGGGGTCCAGCGCCCGCTCCGCGCCCGAGATGTCGCGGCTCGCCGCCACGTACTGCTG
>KL568540.1:39143-40949 GCA_000715605.1 Streptomyces speibonae
GAGATGTGTATAAGAGACAGGCAGCCGCGCGTCGTCGACGAGGATCTGCTGGGCCTCCTCGAACTGCTTCACCACGTTGCCGCGGTCGCTCTCCCGGCGGGAGCTGGGCAGCAGCTCGGCCGTGATCTTCTTCGCCTCGTAGGGCGTGCCGAGCGCGTTCTGCTTGCCGACGAAGGGGGCGATGAAGTTGTCCGCGTCCGGGAAGTCGGGGAACCAGCCGCGCCCGAACACCGGGTACTGACCCTTCTGGTAGCCCTCGACATAGGTCTTCCAGGGGCGGCTCTTGAGGGTGACGTCGAACAGCTTCGACGCCTCCAGCTGCCGCTCGATCTCCTTGAACTCCAGCGCGGTCTCGGACCCGTAGCGGTCCGTGGTGTACCAGAGGGTGAGCGGGACCCGCTCGGTGATGCCCGCGTCGGTGAGGATCTCCCGGGCCTTGTCGACACTGGGCTCGCCGTAGTCGTCGAAGAAGCCGGTGGTGTGCCCGGTGAGGCCCTTGGGGACCATGGAGTACAGCGGGTCGACGGTGTCCTTGTAGACCTTGTGCGCGATCGCCGCGCGGTCCACGACCTGGGCGACGGCCTGACGCACCTCCCGCTTGCCGGCCCACGGGTCCTTGGGGTTGAACACCAGGTAGTTGATGTCGGTCCCGCTGCCCTCGACGAGCTGGATCTCCTCTTCCTTGGCGGCCCTGCCCTGGAACTCGATGACGTCGCTCGCGGCCAGGCCGCGGTAGGTCAGGTCGATCCGGTCGGCGCGCAGCTCCTCGACCATGGTGCCGGAATCCTGGAAGTAGCGGATGGTCACCGCGTTGTTGCGGCGGTCGGCGTAGCCCTTGTACCGCTCGTTGCGCACCAGTTCGGCCTTCTTGCCCTCGTCGTACGACTGCAGGGTGTAGGGGCCCGAACCGACGACGCCGCCGTCCTCCCGCAGGGCGTCGGCCGGGTAGGAGTCCGGGTCGACGATCGACATGGCGGGGGTGGCGAGCACGAAGGGGAAGGTGGCGTCCGGCTTGTTGAGGTGGAAGACGACCTCGCGCTCGCTGGGTGCCTGCACCCGTTCGAGGCTGCCGAGGAGGCCCGCGGGACCGCCGTTGACGTTGATCGCGCGGATCCGGTCGATGGAGTGCTTGACCGCCTTGGCGTCGAGCGTGCCGCCGTCGGAGAACTTCAGGCCCTCGCGCAGTTCGCAGCGGAACACGCGGTTGGAGTTGTCGGTGAACTCGCAGTTCTCGGCGGCGTCCGGCTGGGGCGTGCTGGCGCCGACCGGGTAGCTCAGCAGGGTCTGGTAGATGTTGCGGAACAGCTCCCACGAGCTGTCCCAGGAGGCGGCGGGGTCCAGCGTGCTCGGCGAACTCGTGGTGCCCACGACTATGGGCCCTTCGTCGTCCGAGCTGTCGGACGACAGGACGCCGCATCCGGTCACCAAGGACGATATGGCCGCGATGGCCGCCGCCCGCCGCAGGCATCGGTTCCGGTTGAACACGCGCACGCTCCTCGATCTGCCATGCCAAGGGTCGGCAGACCTTACCGCAGTGTCACCCCTGCTGACCCTCCTGTGTACAGCGCTTGAGATAACTGCGTGATGACTACGTTGTCACTCGGCGTCGCGGTCCGGATACGCCGACACGGGCGCGGTTTTCGTCAACTCGCGCCCGTGTCGGATGGATCTTCCGGGGCCCGCGCGGGGTGCGCTCGCACCCCGCGCGGGCGTGCGCGTCAGGACACGCCGGCGTTGAGGAAGATACCGCCGTCGACGACCAGGGTCTGACCGGTGATCCAGTCCGACTGGTCGGAGGTGAGGAAG
>KL568540.1:41084-45032 GCA_000715605.1 Streptomyces speibonae
CGACCAGGGTCTGACCGGTGATCCAGTCCGACTGGTCGGAGGTGAGGAAGGCCGCGGCGCCGCCGATGTCGGACGGCACCCCGAGACGGCCCAGCGGGTAGCCCGCGGCGGCCTCCGCCTCGCGGCCCTCGTACAGGGTCTGCGCGAACTTGGTCTTCACCACCGCCGGGGCGATGGCGTTGACCCGCACCTTGGGCGCGAACTCGTGTGCCAGCTGCTGGGTGAGGTTGATCAGGGCGGCCTTGCTGACGCCGTAGGCGGCGATGAACGGCGAGGGCGCGAGGCCCGCGACGGAGGCGATGTTGACGACCGCGCCGCCGTGGTCCTTCTGCCAGGCGTGCCAGGTCTTCTGCGCGAAGCCCAGCGCCGAGATCACGTTGGTCTCGAACACCTTGCGCGCCACGTTCAGGTCGAGGTCGGCGATCGCCCCGAACACCGGGTTGGTACCGGCGTTGTTGACCAGGTAGTCGATGCGGCCGAAGGCCTCCATGGCGCGCTCGACGGCGACCCCCTGGTGGGCCTCGTCGTGCGCCTTGCCGGCCACGTACACGGCCCGGTCGGTGCCGAGTTTCTCGACGGCCTCCTTGAGGGTGTCCTCGGTACGGCCGGTGATGCAGACGCGGTCGCCGCGCGCGACGAGCGCCTCGGCGACGCCGTAGCCGATGCCGCGGCTGGCGCCGGTGATGAGGGCTACCTTGCCCGAGAGTTCCACAGCGGTCATGTTCCCGGTCTTCCTAGTCGAGCGGTCCGCCGGCGACGTACAGCACCTGGCCGGAGACGAAGCCGGCGGCCTCGCCGGTGAAGAAGGCGATCGCGTTGGCGATGTCCTCGGGCTCGCCCACCCGGGCGACGGGGATCTGGGTCGCGGCGGCGGCCTTGAAGTCCTCGAAGCCCATGCCGACGCGGTCGGCGGTGGCCTTGGTCATCTCGGTGGCGATGAACCCCGGGGCGACGGCGTTGGCGGTGACGCCGAACTTGCCGAGCTCCTTGGCGAGGGTCTTGGTGAAGCCCTGCAGCCCCGCCTTGGCGGCGGAGTAGTTGACCTGGCCGCGGTTGCCGAGGGCGGAGGAGGACGACAGGTTGACGATCCGGCCGAAACCGGCGTCCACCATGTGCTTCTGGCAGGCCCTCGACATCAGGAACGCGCCGCGCAGGTGCACGTTCATGACCGTGTCCCAGTCGGAGACGCTCATCTTGAACAGCAGGTTGTCACGGAGCACGCCCGCGTTGTTCACCAGGATCGTGGGCGCGCCGAGCTCCTCGGTGATCCGCGCGACGGCCGCCTCGACCTGCGCCTCGTCGGAGACGTCGCAGCCGACCGCGAGAGCCTTCCCGCCCGCGGCGGTGATCTTCTCGACGGTGTCCTTGCAGGCGGCCTCGTCGAGGTCGATCACGGCGACCGCGCGGCCCTCGGCGGCCAGTCGTACGGCGGTGGCGGCGCCGATGCCGCGCGCGGCGCCGGTGACGACCGCGACCCGCTGCTCAGTGGTGGACATTGCTGCTTCTCCTCGCCCTTGGGATGCGGCTCCTGCGGCTCGGCCCAGTGGAGTGAGCGACCGCTTAGTACCTTCAGCAGACGTGACGCTAGAAGCCCTGGCACGCGGTGTCAACGGCACACCGCGCGTGTGTGATCCATTCCCCGCGCGGGGACCCCCGCCGCGCACGCTCCGCGCGGCGGGCGCGGCCGGTGGTGCCGAGTACCCGATCGGCCCAGCGCTGCGCGCCCGCACGGCCGTCCGCGCCTAGCGTCGAAGCGCGAGCCACCCGCGGCCGGAAAGGAGGCGTTCCATGCGCCGTCGCACCGGTGCCATAGGCACGCTGATCGCGCTCGCCGCGATCGTGCCGTTGGCCGACCCCGCTCACGCCCAGGACCTCGACTGCAGCGACTTCACCTACCAGGAGGACGCGCAGGCCTTCTTCGACCTGGACCGCAGCGATCCGCACCGGCTCGACGAGGACCCGGGTCCGGACGACGGCCTGGCCTGCGAGGCGCTCCCCCGGCGTGGCCTCACCTCGTCCACGTTCCGGCCCGCGCCGGCCTCGCCCGCGCCCACCCGGTCACCGTCACCGTCGCCGTCGCCGACCACCGCTTCGCCCACCCGGACCGCGGCCCCCACTCCCGCGCCGCCGACGCGGACCCCGCCCGCCACGACGGCGCCCGTGACCACCGCGCCCGCGACGCCGTCCTCCGCCGCGCCCACCCTCGGTGTGCGGGGCGGGGTGGGCGGTGCCTCGCAGTCCGGGCCGAGCGGCCTGGAGATGGGCATCGGCGCGGCGTTCGTGACGGGTGCCGTACTCGCCACCGGGCACCTGGTGAGACGCCGCCGGCCCTGACGAGCCCGCCCCGCGCGGACGGCCATGCCGGGCCGCACGGGTGCTCCCCCCGGTCAGCGCACGAGGAGATCGAGCAGCCGCTCCACCTCCGCCGCCGGGTCGGCCGTGAGCCCGGTGTGCACGGGACCGGGCTGGACGACGGTCGACCGGGGCGCGATCAGCCAGCGGAAACGCCGTCCGGCGTCGTCCCCCGCGGCCTGCCCGGCCGCCGCCCCGCCGGCGCAGACGCCCTCGACCGCACGCAACGCGGACCGCACCCCGGGCAGATCGGCTCCCGGGTCGAGCGCGAGCAGCCGCGCCTCGTCGAGGTGAGTGCGGGCCGCGACGAAGGACTTGGCGCGGCAGTACACGAGCACCCCGGCGTTGACGCACTCGCCGCGTTCGATCCGCGGCACCACCCGCAGCAGCGCGTACTCGTAGACGTGCCGGTCGCTCACCGGTCCCCCTCGATGCCGTGGATGCGCTGGTGGACGGTGGCGGCGCGGGCGATCAGGGGCCGCGCGTAGGCCAGCCGGAGTTCGTCCGCCGAGTCGAAGCCCTTCTCCTCGCGGAGCCAGACGTCGGGAATCTCCGCGGTGACCTCGGCCAGCAGGTCCTCGGTGACTCGTGGGGCGAGGTCCGCGGCGGCGGCCGCGACGTCCGGTGCGAAGGTCCGCAGGGCGTGGTCGGAGGCGTCGTAGGGGCGGGCGGCGGAGGCCTCGGCGCCCGGCCAGTTGTGGTGCCAGATCATGGTGGCGCCGTGGTCGATGAGCCAGAGTCCGTCGCGCCACCGGAGCAGGTTGGGGTTGCGCCAGGAGCGGTCGACGTTGTTCACCAGCGCGTCGAACCAGACGATCCGCCCGGCCTCCTCCGGGCTCACCTCGAAGGCGAGCGGATCGAAACCGAGGGCGCCGGAGAGGAAGTCCATGCCCAGGTTGGTGCCGCCGCTGGACTTGAGGAGATGCTGCACCTCCTGGTCGGGCTCCCCGAGCCCCAGCACGGGGTCGAGCTCGACGGTGACCAGCCGCGGCACCCGCAGTCCCAGCCGGCGGGCCAGCTCCCCGCAGACCACCTCGGCGACCAGCGTCTTGCGGCCCTGCCCGGCGCCGGTGAACTTCAGGACGTAGGTTCCGAGATCGTCGGCCTCGATCAGTCCGGGCAGCGAGCCGCCCTCGCGCAGGGGCGCGATGAAGCGGGTCGCGATGACTTCCTTGAGCATCGCCCCAGGTTACTGGCGTGTCATCGCACGTCGGAGACGGGCCGGGCGGGAGGCGCGGCACCCGACAGCGAAACGACAGCCGTGATTTACGCCCCTCCGACCGCGGACACGACAAGCTCTCGGCATCTCCTGAACGGCGCGGGCCCGCCGACCGTACCTCTCGATAGATCATCTGCTCTCCCCGAAGGGACACATCAGCATGACCGCATCGCTTCAGTCCGCGTCCGGACCCGCCCGTCGCGCCGTCGTGGCGGCAGCCGGAGCGGCGGGCCTCGCCGTCGCGCTGACCGCGTGCGGGAGCTCCGACGACGACGCGTCGGGCTCCTCCGCCGACTCCGGCTCCACCTCCTCCTCCGGCTCGGATGCGGGCTCCGGTTCCGACGGCGGCTCGGCCGGCGCCAACGGCGGTGCCGAGT
>KL568540.1:45212-48034 GCA_000715605.1 Streptomyces speibonae
GTGCCAAGCCGCTCGCCTCGACCGCCGACATCCCCGAGGGCGGCGGGAAGGTCTTCGCCGACCGCGAGGTGGTCGTCACCCAGCCGACTGCGGGCGAGTTCAAGGCGTTCTCGGCGACCTGCACCCACCAGGGGTGCGCGGTGAAGAGCATCTCCGACGGCGTCATCAACTGCCCCTGCCACAACAGCAACTTCTCCATCAGCGACGGCAGTGTGCAGAGCGGTCCGGCGACCCAGCCGCTGCCCGCGGTGGAGATCAGCGTCAGCGGGGACTCGATCACCCTCGCCTGAGGTGCCGGCACCCTGCACGACATGAGAGAAGAAGAGGCCGTATGACCGCCACGCAGCGCCGGGGCCGGAAGATCATGATGACGCCGGGGGAGCTGGACGACTTCCTGACCGTCCAGCGCACCTGCCGCGTCGCCACGGTGTCCGCCGACGGCTCGCCGCACGTGAGCACGCTCTGGTTCGCCTGGGACGGGACCTCGCTGTGGCTGTACTCCGTGGTGCGCAGCAAGCGCTGGACCGATCTGCGGCGCGATCCCCGCGTGGCGATCGTGGTCGACACGGGTGAGGAGTACGACGAGCTGCGGGGCGCGGAGCTGTCCGGGCGGGTGGAGTTCGTGGGCGAGATTCCGCGCACCGGCGAGCTGCGCGCGGAACTCGACGTGCCCGAGACGCTGTTCGCCCGCAAGAACTTCGGCCTGGACGAGATGCCCCACGACGGACGGCATGCCTGGCTGCGGCTGACCCCGGAGAAGATCGTGTCCTGGGACTTCAGAAAGCTGCCGAAGCCGTCGTAGGGCGTCCGCCCACCTGGCGCTACGCGTCCACCGGTCCTCCCACGCGCTGCCCGGCCGCCCGCAGCGCCCGCACCGCCGCGCGGATGGACGGGCGGCGGTCCGCGTCCGCGCGCCACACGACGAAGACGTGCCGTCGTACGCGCTGGCGCAGGGGGACGGTCGCCACCCCCTCGGGCAGCGGATTGCGGCCCAGCAGGGGGGCGATGCAGACACCGAGCCCCGCCGCGACCAGGCCGAGCTGGGTGTGGCTCTCGGCGGCGCGGTGGCCGACGACCGGCTCGACCCCCTTCGAACGCAGGGTGAACATGAGCCATTCGTGGCAGAACTCGCCCTCGCCCCAGGTGATCCACTCGTCCTCGGCGAGCTCCGCGAGGTCCACCTCGTCGCGGCCGGCCAGCGGATGGCCGACGGGCAGCGCCACGTCGGCCGGGTCGTCCAGCAGCAACGCCTTGACCAGGCCGTCGGGCAGCGGCATCGGCTTGTTGTACCAGTCGAGCACGACGGCGAGATCGAGGTCCCCGCGGACCACGCCCCGGATGCCCTGCTCCGGTTCCAGCTCGCGGGAGCGTACGCGCAGCGCGGGATGACGTACGCGCAGGTCCGCGAGCGCGACCGGGAACAGCCCGCGGGCGGCGGTCGGGAACGCCGAGACGCGCAGCTCGCCGGCGACCTGTCCGCGCTGCGCCTCCAGATCGGACTGGGCGAGCTCGACCTGGGAGAGGATCCGCGCGGCGTGCTCGGCCAGCAGCCGGCCCGCGTCCGTGAGCCGCACCCCGCGCCCGTTCTTGACCAGCAGCTGCTGGCCGACCTCGCGCTCCAGCTTGGACATCTGCTGCGAGACGGCCGACGTGGTGATGTGCAGTCCCTCGGCGGCCCCGGTGACCGAGCCGTGCCGGGCGAAGGCGTCGAGGGTGCGCAGGCGCTCCAGGTTCAACATGTAAGCGATGCTACGAGATATCCCGTGCGAAATCTCGATTGTGCTACGAGATGTGTGTCCATCATCGTTGCCTCCATGAGCAGCGTCCCCGCGACCACCACCGCACCGGGCCCGGCCGGCACCGCCCCCGACCGCCCACGCCCCCGCCTGGACTGGCGGCTGCGTTTCGGCGCCCTGTCCTTGATCTGGGGATTCAGCTTCCTCCTGATCAAGGTCGGCACCCAGGGTTACGCCCCGTTCCAGGTCACCTTCGGGCGGCTGGCCTTCGGGACGGCCGTCCTCGCCGTGGCGATGGTGGTCCGGCGGGAGCGGCTGCCGCGCGGCGCCCGCACCTGGGGTCATCTGGCGGTCGCCGGGTTCCTGCTGAACGCCCTGCCCTTCTCCCTGTTCGCCTTCGCGGAACTGACCATCCCGTCCACCCTGGCCGGCATCTGCAACGCCACCTCGCCGCTGTGGGGGATGGCGCTGTCCCTGGTGGCCCTGTCCGAGGACCGGCCCACCCGGGTGCGGGTGGCGGGGCTCGGGGTGGGCTTCGTCGGCGTGCTGACCGTGCTGGGTGCCTGGCAGGGCTTCGAGGGCCTGGACGCCCGCGGCACCGCACTGGCCCTGCTGGCCTCGCTGAGCTACCCCGTCGGCTGGATCTACGTCCGCCGCACCCTGGCGGGCAGCAGTCACTCGAACCTCTCCCTGACCGGGGGCCAGCTGCTGCTCGCCACGGTCCAACTGGCGGTCGTGACCCCGCTGTTCACGTCCCTGCCGTCGTCGTTCGCCGTGGGACCGCTGCTGGCCGTCGCCGCACTGGGCACGCTGGGCACGGGCCTGGCCGTGCTCATCCAGTACGGCCTGGTCGCCGAGGTCGGTCCGACGACCGGCCAGATGGTCACCTACTTCGTCCCGGTGATCGCCGCCGCGGCCGGCATCCTCCTCCTGAACGAAACCCTGACCTGGTCAATCCCCACAGGTGCGGCCATAGTCCTGGCCGGCGCGGCCCTGACCCAGGTCAAACCCAGGCAGCAGCCGTAGCGCAGCGGCGGGCGGTCGTGCTCCCTCAGAGCCTCAAGGGCCTGGGAGGTACCCCCAGGG
>KL568540.1:48286-49322 GCA_000715605.1 Streptomyces speibonae
GTGGGGGCACCCCGCTGCGCCGGGCCGCGCGCCCCCCGGCCGGCCCTCACGCCGGCAACCTCAGACGTACGTCCGCAAAGGCCCCCCACTCCCGACCGCCTCCGCCACCGCCCTCGCCAGAGCCCCCGCCTCTTCCTCACGAAGCCCCGACACCGTCACCCGAACCCCCGGCGCCGCCCGCATCCGGAACCGCGCCCCCGGCGCCACCGCCCACCCCGCATGCAACAACCGCGCCACCACCCCCGTCTCCTCCGGCACCGGCACCCACACATTCATGCCGCTCACCCCGTGCGCCACCACCCCGTGCCCCGCCAACGCCGAGATCAACGTTTCACGCCGCCGCCCGTACCGCGCGGCCACCGCCGCCGGATCCACCGCCCCCTCGCGCCACAGCCGCGCCACCGCCCGCTGCACGATCCGGCTGACCCACCCCGGCCCGAGCCGCTGCCGCCCGCGCACCCGGTCGAGGGTGACCGGATCGCCGGTGAGCACCGCGAGCCGCAGATCGGGACCGTACGCCTTGGCCGCCGAGCGGACGAAGGCCCAGTGGCGGGTGACCCCGGCCAGCGGGTGCAGCGGGAGGTCCACGATGTGGTGCCCGTGGTCGTCCTCGACGAGCAGCGTCCCGGGATGCCCGGACAGCACCGCCCGCAGCTCTCCCGCGCGGCCGGCACTCACCGCGGCACCCGTCGGATTCTGCGCGCGGTCGGTGACGACCAGTGCCCGCGCACCGCCCGCCAGCGCCCGGCGCACGTCGTCAGGTAGCGGGCCCTCGTCGTCGACGCCGACGGGGACGGTGCGCAGGCCGAGCGCCGGGACCAGGTCCAGCAGACTCCCCCACCCGGGGTCCTCCACCGCGACGGCGTCCCCGGGCTTGAGGTGGGCCATGAGCACCCGCTCAATGGCGTCCAGCGCGCCCGAGGTGACGACGACGTCCCCGTCGGGCACCCCGTCGGCGTCCAGTCCGGCCCGCGCCAGACGCGCCAGTTCGGGCTCCACGGGCGCCTGCCCGTAGAGCCTGTCTCTTATACACATC
>KL568540.1:49542-53345 GCA_000715605.1 Streptomyces speibonae
GACGGCAGCAGCGCGGGGTCCGGATTGCCCTCGGCCAGATTCCGCACGCCGGGCGGCACCTCCACCCGCATGAGGTCACGCGCGGTCGTGGCCGGTTTGGGCCTCACCCGGCTGCCCCGCCGGCCCGCGGTCTCGATGACCCCGCGCTCCCGCAGGGTCCGGTACGCGGCGGCGACCGTGTTCGGATTCACCCCGAGCCGCTCGGCAAGCTGCCGCAGCGGAGGAAGAAGCTCACCCGGCTGCAGCGCGCCGTCCCCGACCGCTCGCTCGATGCTCGCGGAAATCTCCGCTGCGCGCCGTCCACTGATCCGATACTCTCCTAGCACAAAGTCAAGTATGCACTAGTGCAATGGAGAACGCCATGCAGGGGACCCAGCCGCCACAGCGGCCCGCCGGCACCGACACCTACCCGCCCACCGAGCGCACCGTCCCCACCCGCTCCCCCCAGCGCGCGTCCTACGACAAGGACCAGGTGCACGCGATACTCGACGAGGGCTACGTCTGCCATCTCGGCTTCGTACGGGACGGCGCGCCGGTGGTCCTGCCCACGCTCTACGGCCGGGTCGGCGAGGTCCTCTACGTCCACGGCTCGACCGGGTCGCGCCCGCTGCGCGCGGCGGGTCACGCCGACCCGGGCCTCCCGGTCTGTCTGACGGTCACCCACGTCGACGGGCTGGTGCTGGCCCGCTCCGCGTTCCACCACTCGGTCAACTACCGCTCCGTGGTGGTGCACGGCCTGGCGTACGACGTGACCGACGAGGACGAGAAGCGGCGGGCGCTCGACGCGCTGGTCGACCACGTCGTACCGGGCCGCGCCGCCGACTCCCGCCCGGCCGACAAGAAGGAGCTGGCCGCGACCGCGGTGATCCGCCTGGACCTGACCGAGGTCTCCGCCAAGCTGCGCACGGGCGGTGTCAATGACGAGCCCGAGGACCTGTCCCTGCCCCACTGGGCCGGAGTCGTTCCGCTGCTCAAGGGCTACGACACCCCGGTGGCCGACCCGCGGCTCGCCCCCGGCACCGAGGTGCCCGCCTATCTGGCTGCCCTGTGATGCTGATCCACCCCTGGGACGCGCCCCACGACGCCGACGAGTGGCAGCAGTGGCTGGCAGGGCACGACTTCGGCCAGCTCGCGGTCAACGGCCCGCCGGGCGAACCGCCCTGGGTCCAGCCGCTGCATTTCGCGTACGACGCCGGGCGCGGCGAGGCGGTCACCCACCTGGCACGGCCCAACCCGCTCTGGCCCGCCGTCGAGGCGAACCCCGAGGTCGTGCTGAGCGTGGTCGACGACTATGTCTACGTACCCGGCCCCTGGCAGGCCGAGCCCGGCACCCCGCCCGAGCACGGCGTCCCGACCAGCCTCTACGCCGCTGTTCAGCTGCGGTGCCGCGCCCACGTCGTGGACGATCCGGCGGAGAAGGCCGCACTGCTGAACCGGCAGACGGGCCACTTCCAGCCGGAGGGCGGTTCCGCGCGGGCCGCCGCGGGCGAGGCCCCGTACGGGAGGCTGCTGTCCGGGATCCGTGGTCTCCGGCTGGAGGTGACGGGCGTACGGGCGAAGTTCAAGTACGCGGGCAAGCGGTCCGAGGCGGTCCGTGACCGGATCGCGGCCGGGCTGGCGGAGCGGGACGGCGCGCGTGACGCGCAGGCCCGCGCGCACGTCCTGCGCCGGCGCACGGTCTGACCGGGAGCGGGGGCCCTCCCGGGACGGAGAGCCCCGGCCGCGTCAGGCGGGTACGGCTTCCGGTTCGCCCCCGCGCGCCCGCGCACCGCGCGCCTCACCCACCGCGAGCCCCGCGACGGAACCCAGCATCAGCAGGGTGCCGACCAGGGTGGCCGCCGTGAGCCGCTCACCGAGCAGGGCGACCGCGAGCACCGCCGCGCTCACCGGCTCCAGCAGCATGATCACGGACACGGTGGCCGCGCGGATGACGGCGGCCCCGGCGAAGTAGAGGCCGTACGCCAGCGCCGTCGGCACGGAGGCGACGTAGGCCAGCAGCCACAGCAGCGTGCCGGGGGCGTCGGTGTGCGGCACCAGGCCCTCGAACGCGGCGAACGGCAGCAGTACCAGGCTGGTGACGGCGAAGGCCCCCACGGTCGTACCGGAGGCGTCCGCGTCGCCGTCGCGTCCCCACCAGCGGGTGAGCAGGGTCATCGTCGAGTAGCCGGCCGCGGACAGCAGGGCGAGCAGCACGCCCCACGGGTCCACGCTCGTCCGTCCACCGCCCAGGACGAGGACGACGAGCCCGGCGAGGGCACCGGCGACGGCGGTCAGTCCGCCGCGCCCCAGCCGTTCGCCCATGGTGAGCCGGGCACCGAGCGCGATCAGCACGGGTCCGGCGCCGAGGGTGACCACGGTGGCGACGGCCAGTCCGGTGGCGGAGACGGCCGCGAAGTAGGAGGTCTGGAAGACCGCGAGCCCCACCCCGGTGGCCATGGCCCGCAGCGCCCTGTGGCCCCTCGGCCCGGAGGCGGCGGTCCGGGAGCGGCGGGACAACGGCCGGGCGGCCAGCAGCAGGAGCAGGCCGAGGGCGCAGCGCCAGAAGGACAGGGTGACGGGGCCCATGTCGCTGGTCCGGTAGACCAGCGACGCGGCCGCGCCCGCGGTGCCCCAGGCGGCGCCCGCGACGATCAGATAGAGGAGGCCTCGCCCGACGGGCAGGCCGGATACGGCGTTCGACACGTGTTCTCTCCGCAGATGCGCGCACCACGCGCAGGGCGTGGGCACGGAAGTTCGGGAAAGGACCCCGGATCAGTCCCGGCCGGGACCGGGGCGGCGGGATCCGCGGACTTCGTCTGCGGGCAGCACCGTTACGCCCGGCGACCTGCCGGGCGGATGTACCGGAGGGCCCGCCTCAGGCGGCCGGGGGCGGAAGAACGAGCGCGCGCGCATGCATGATCAGCACCTTATGCCGTTGTGCCGGGCCTGGACAACACGGGTTCCGGTCCGCCGCCGGCCACCGGCGTCGGGGAACCCTTCGCCGGGGCGGAGGACTGGGCGATGAAGGCACCCGCGAGGACCAGCACGCCGCCCACGAGTTGCGGTACCGACAGGTGCTCGCCGAGCAGGATCCAGGCGAGCACGGTGGCGAGGACCGCCTCCAGACAGGCCACGACGCCCGCCACCTGCGGCGAGAGCCGGCGCACGGCCACCACGCCGGTGACGTACGCGGCGACCGTGGCGATGAGGACGATCCAGGCGAGGAGCACGAGGGCGGCGACCGGGGTGCCGTCCATCCGCGCGCTGCCGGCGAGCACGGACCAGTCCATGGACCAGGGCCGGGCGACGACGGTGAGGACGGCGGCACCGATCAGCAGTCCGTAGGCGATCACACCGAGCGGGTCGGGGGCCTGCCGGTCGCCGCTGCCCTGGTCGGACAGGACGAAGTAGCCGCACTGGCAGCAGGCCGCGCCAAGGGCGAGCAGCAGACCCCAGACGTCGAATCCGAGTCCGGCCCACACCTCCACGACACAGGCGAGCCCGCCCACCGCCAGGACCACGCCGACCGCGGCGGCGCGGGTGACGGGCCGCCGCTGCACGAACCGCACCCAGCCGAGGACGAGCGCGGGCCCCAGATATTCGACCAGCAGCGCGACCCCGACGGGGATGCGGGCGATGGCGGCGAAGTAGCAGGCCTGGACGCCGGCCACGGCGAGCAGGCCGAATCCGGCGAGCAGCCCCGGCCTGCGGCGCAGCAGCGCGCGGTGGCGCACCGCCAGCGGCAGCATGACGAGCGCCGCGCCCGCGACGCGCAGCCAGACGACGTGCAGCGGGTCGAGGCCCGCCTCGATCAGCGGCTTTGG
>KL568540.1:53534-57434 GCA_000715605.1 Streptomyces speibonae
AGAGATGTGTATAAGAGACAGCAGCAGCGCGAGACCGAGTCCCACGCCCTTGCCTGCGTGATGGCGGGGACGGACAGAGGTAGGCACCGGCATATGATGACAGGCGGCGACAGGAGCGTCACCCCCTATGGCACCTGTCTCACCGACTGGACTGCGCCTCGAGCCGGGTGAACAGGGCGCGCGGGTCGATTCCGGCGCGTTCGAGCACCTCGGCGGCGCGTGCCTGCGGGTCCGCGACGAGCGCGGCGAGCAGGTCGGGACCGCGCGCCGGCCCCGCGCCGTTGCGGGCGGCGCGCTCATGGGCGTACTCCATGCAGCCCGCGGCCAGCGGCGAGAACCCCGCCGCGTCGGTCACCACCGGGACGCTGCCGGAGTCCTCCACGGCGCCCTGCCAGCGCAGGCCGTAGCCGATGCTCCGCTGGACCAGATAGCCGAGCAGCCGCGCGACCCGCGGCCCTTCGCCGAGGACGGCCCGCACCTCGCCGTCGGACTCGAGAAGCGAGTGCAGCAGGTGCGCGGTGTCGATCCGGTCGTCCCCGCTGCGGACCGCCCTGCGGCGGGCACCGTCCACCACCGCTGCCAGCTCGGCGCTGAGCCTGGCATCGCTGTCGGCCCGCTTCGGGCCCTGCTCCTGGAGCTCATGGGCCTGCTGCCGGGGGATACGGGGTTGCACGACTCCCACCCCATCAGCCCCCCGGCAGCGGCACATCCCCGGCGGGGAGCATCTCGGCGTCCCACGCGAAGCGGACGCCCGCGCCGGAATCTCCTCCTTGCGAAGGAGATCAGGGCGTTCCGCACCGTAGGGCGTGCGCCGGTTCGCGTCACGCCCTACGTGGCGTGGGACGTAGCGTGGCACGGCTCGTCAGTCGTCGTCGGCGAGGATCAGGTACAGCTTCTTGCGCGTCTCGTTGATGACGGCGAGGGCCTTGGCGCGCTGCTCCTTGTTGCCGGTCTTCCACACCTGCCCGAAGGCCTCCATCAGACCGAAGCCGGCCTGCCGGATCTCGTTCAGCGCCTCCCAGTCGACCCCGCGCGAGGCCTCCTCCCAGGGAGCCTCGGGACCTTCCTCGGCCGCCGTGCGACCCGCCTCGGTGAGGGAGAACAGCTTCTTGCCGCCCTCCGACTCGCTGAGGATGAGCCCCTCGTCCTCCAGCAGCTGAAGGGTCGGGTAGACCGAACCGGGGCTGGGCTTCCACGCCCCGCCGCTGCGCTCGGCGATCTCCTGGATCATCTCGTAGCCGTGCATGGGACGCTCCTTCAGCAGAGCCAGGATCGAGGCCCGCACATCACCGCGCCGTGCCCTTCCCCTGGGTCCGCCGCGCCCTCGTCCGCCCCAGGGCCCGCCGTGGCCGAAGCCCGGTCCGAAGGGGCCGCCGGGACCGCCCGGACCACCGGGTCCGAAGGGCCCGAAGGCAGCGCGCAGCTTCTCGAAGTCGCCCCAGCCGCCACGCGGGCCGCCGTGGCCATGGCCGTGCTCGTGCTCGTGTCCATGGGTACGCATCGCAACCACTCCATTCCATCGTTGATCTGTCGCGATGCTTCAACGATATATCGGAGAAGGCCGTTCGGCAATACCCGAGCCGACGAGTCGCCCGGACCGGGCCCGGAGGAGAGGAACCCGCATGGCGAAACCCTTCAGCGACTGCCGGCTGTTCGTTGAGACAGGACAGACACCGGATGCGACCGGGCCGCCGCCTGGCGATTGGCCTTGGTCTGCGGCTGTGCGTGGCCCCTAGCGTCGGGACATGCGGATTCGAATCGTCGACGCCTTCACCGACCGGCCCTTCTCCGGCAACCCCGCCGGAGTGCTGCTCCTCGACGCGTTCCCGGACGACGACTGGATGCAGAACGTCGCCCTGGAGGTCAACCACGCCGAGACGGCCTTCGCCCACCCGCTCCCCGACGGCGGCGAGGCCGACTGGGCGCTGCGCTGGTTCACCCCCGCCACCGAGGTCGCCCTGTGCGGCCACGCGACGCTGGCCACCGCGCACGTCCTGCACAGCACCGGCGCCCACCGGGGCCCGGTGCGGTTCGCCACCCGCGGCGGCGTCCTGGTCGCCACCCCCGGTGCGGACGGCGCCGTCACCCTGGACTTCCCCACGGCCCCGCTCACCGCGGTCGGCGTCCCGGCGGGCGTCGCCGAGGCGCTGGGGGCCGAGCCCCGTACGGCGTTCGACACCGGCCCGGACATCGGGGACCTGCTGGTGGAGGTCGCCGACGAGCGGACCGTGCACGCCCTGCGCCCCGACCTCCCGGCCCTGGCCGCCCACTCCCGGCGCGGCGTCATCGCCACCGCCCGCGCCGAGGACCCGGCCCTCGGGTACGACTTCGTCTCCCGCTGTTTCTTCCCCAACGTCGGCATCGACGAGGACCCGGTCACCGGCAGCGCGCACACCGCGCTGGCCCCCTACTGGTCCGAGCGGCTCGGCCGCCCCGTCCTCACCGGCCTGCAGGCCTCATCGCGTTCCGGCCGCGTCCGCACGGAGCTACGCGGTGAGCGCACGCTGCTCGGCGGACGCGCCGTGACGGTCTTCGAGGGCCGGCTGCTCGTCTGACCCCGGCACGAACGAAGGGGCATTGACCCCGGCACGAACGAAGGGGCGTACGGCATCCGTCCGCCGTACGCCCTCGCACCGCCGGTTCAGGCGGTCGGCAGCCAGTCCACCTTGCCGGCCAGCAGCGCGTAGCCCACGAACGCGCCGATGTCGAGCAGCGTGTGCGCCACCACCAGCGGTCCGACGCGGCCCCAGCGGCGGTAGAGGTACACGAAGACCACGCCCATGACCATGTTCCCGATGAAGCCGCCGATGCCCTGGTAGAGGTGGTACGAGCCGCGCAGTACCGCGCTGCCGGCCATCGCGGCGCCCGGCGTCCACCCCAGCTGATCGAGCCGGCGCAGCAGGTAGCCGACGACGATGACCTCTTCGAGGACGGAGTTCTCCAGCGCCGAGAGGATCAGCACGGGGAACTTCCACCACACCTCGGGCAGCGCCTCCGGCACCACGGTGAGGTTGAAGCCGAGACCGCGTGCGGCCAGGTAGAAGGCGATGCCGCTGCTGCCGATGACCGCCGCCACCGCCGCTCCGCGCCCGAGGTCGGACCAGGGGCGGGTGCGGTCGAAGCCGAGGACACGCAGCCCGGCGCCCTCGCGCAGCAGGAAGTGGGCGACCAGCGCGACCGGCACGAGCGACGTGGTGATCCCGAAGAGCTGCCAGGCCAGGTCCAGCCAGGGACGGCCGGGCGCGGCCGAGGCGTTGAGGGTGGCCGCCTGGTCCTTCAGTCCGCCCGGTTCGGTGACCGAGCCGACAAAGCTGATCAGCGCGGACACCCCGCTCGCGCCGAGGGACAGCGCGAGCACCAGCAGCGTCTCGTTGCGGAGCGTCGTCCGTGACGGCCTCCGCTCGGTAAGGGAATCGGCTCCCGGGCCCGCCTCCGCCTGCACACCTGCCTCCACTTCACCGATCGGTCCGATCAGTATGAGGGCAGCGGCCGTGTGCCTCGTCGGGGGGCCGGACCGCGGGTCAGGCGGTGGGCACCGGTTCCGGCAGACCCACCGGCCAGGTGTGCACGGGATCGCCCTGCTGGGTCAGCTCCCGGTAGCGGCGGGTGGTGGCGGCCAGGGCGGCCTCCCGGCCGAGGCCCAGGTCGAGGGCGTGGTGGAAGGTCGCGGCCTGCCAGGTGGCCCCGTTGACCCGCCGCCGGCACCGCTCCTCGATCACCCCGAGGTACAGGTCGCGGTCGGCGGGCTCGATCCCCCACGCGTCCAGCCCGGCCTCGGCGAGCGGCAGCAGCTCGTCCCGTACGAGGGTGACCGCGTCCACCTCGCCCAGACCGCCCAGGCGTCCGCGCCGCGGCCAGGTGAGGCGGGCGTCGATGCCGTAGCGGCAGGCGGTGTCGAAG
>KL568540.1:57674-59744 GCA_000715605.1 Streptomyces speibonae
GTATAAGAGACAGGCCGTGACCACACCGGCCGGCTGTCCTCGGCGAGGGCACGGACCACTCCGTAGTAGAAGGCCGCGTTGGCGATGACGTCCGTGACGGTGGGGCCGGCGGGCAGTACCCGGTTCTCCACGCGCAGGTGGGGCCGGCCGTCGGCGATGCCGTAGACGGGGCGGTTCCAGCGGTAGACGGTGCCGTTGTGCAGGACGAGCTCGGCGAGCGAGGGGATGCCGCCGCTGTCCAGCACCTCCAGCGGGTCCTCGTCGTCGCAGATGGGCAGCAGGGCCGGGTAGTAGCGCAGATTCTCCTCGAAGAGGTCGAACGCCGAGGTCACCCACCGCTCCCCGAACCAGGTGCGCGGCCGCACGCCCTGGACCTGCAGTTCGGGCGGGCGGGTGTCGGTGGACTGCTGGAACAGCGGGGGCCGGGACTCGCGCCACAGTTCCCGGCCGAACAGGAAGGGCGAGTTGGCGCCGACGGCGATCTGCGCGGCGGCGACGACCTGCGCCGCGTTCCACACGCTCGCGAAGCGCTCCGGGGTGACCTGGAGGTGCAGTTGCACCGAGGTGCAGGCGGCCTCGGGGGCGATGGACTTGGAGGTGCAGGTGAGCCGCTCCACGCCGTCGATGTCGAGGGTGAAGTCCTCCCCGCGCGCGGCCACGATCTGCTCGTTGAGCAATGCGTAGCGGTCCACGTCGGAAAGGTTGGAGGAGACCAGGTCGTCCCGGTCCAGCGTCGGCAGGATGCCGATCATCACGATGCCCGCGTCGACCTCACCGGCCTTTCGGTCGGCGTAGGCGAGCGAGGTCTGCAGTTCCTCGTCGAGCCGGTCGAATACCCGCCCGCTCAATCGGTGCGGGGCGATGTTCACTTCCAGATTGAACATGGCGAGTTCTGTTTGGAAGTCCCGGCTGGCGATCCGCTCGAGGACTTGCGCATTCAACATTTTCGGCATGCCGTCGGCGCCCGCGAGATTCAATTCGATCTCCAGCCCCATCAGGTTCCTGGGGCGGTCGAACCGCTTCTCCGCCAGGAGCCGCTCCAGGCCCGTCAGGCACCTGCGCAGCTTCTCGCGGTAGCGCTGGCGATCGGACAAGTCGAACTGACCTGCCACGACCTTCTCCCCCATCGAAGCGTCCCTCCTCGGATGGGCGGACCGAAGAACGGCCGCCGGGGTCCCGGTCCACAAGGGAGGATGCCCCGCGGATGCGATCGATAACGTCCCGCGGCCGCCCGCCGGCCGCTAGTCTGGTCGAAGTGACCTGTGGCACATTCACTAGGCATGGCACGGAACGCCCGGCACACGGCGGTTACGAACTCGTGAAAAACGCCGACGAGAATGGGCCGACCACTTCGCGGGCATTCCCCGAGGTCATCGACGCACACCCGGTCCGGAATCGGGATGATTTTCGCATTTCACCGGCCAAAAGTACCCTTGTTCGCCCGGCTGAGAACGGCTAGACGAAACATAGTCTGAACACGCGTCGTATAAACTTCGCCCACAAGGCAGAAGGTTGGCGCCCACGGTCGAGCGATCCAGCCGGGAGACGGCGTACGGCAGTTCTCCGCCCCGTCCCCCGCGTTCGGACCCCCGGGTCCCTGCCTCTCTGACCTTCGCGAGCTGACAGCGCCGTCCGCCCCGCCACGCCCTGCCCCGCCCTCGCGCCACTGTGCCTTCGAATGAGAGGCGACCCACCATGCCGCTGCATGTCCCCCCGGCTCCCGCGCCCGCACTGCGTTCCGTGCTGACCGCGCTCTCCTCACCGACCGCGGTCAGCGAGGCCCGAACTCCCTCACTGCTCGGCGCCCAGGGGCCCGCCTCGCCCGAGCTTCCCCTCCCCGTGCACGTCCTGGACCGGGTCACCGCCGACGGCGGGACCGCGACACGGCTGGCCGGGTGGCGCTTCCTGATCCGCACCGGCGACCGCGCGGTGGCCGCCGCGGACACCGTGCTCACCGCCGACGGATGGACCTTCTCCCGCTTCTTCGAGGGCCCGTACATCACCTCCACCGAGCTGGCGCTGCGCCAGGCGGAGGCCCTGCCCCAGGCCCTGTCTCTTATACACATCTCT
>KL568540.1:59927-61654 GCA_000715605.1 Streptomyces speibonae
CCAGCCGCGGCTGCTGTCGGTCCCCGGCCTCTACATGCTGACGCTGTGGCTGCACGGCGACCCCACGGCGGACGGCGCCGGCGGTGACCCCGCGCCCACCGACCTGCTCGTCCCGCTCGCCCCGGCGCCGCCCGGCATCGCCGCGCACCGCCCGCACCGGGTCACCGAGCTGCTTCCGGTACTGACGCACCGGGCGACCCCGACCCCGCTGCTCGGCTCACCCGCCTGAGCCCGATACGGCCGTGTGCCCCGCCGTCCGGGAGCCGGACGGCGGGGCACACGCATGCGGTGCGCCGGGCCGCGCGCACGGACTAGCCCTATCCGGCCACGGCGAACCACCCGAAGTGACAGTGCAGTTGGACTGAACCGTCCGCGCGGGTGATGCGTCATCAACCTGTGAGGAGCGGTGCCGCGAAATCCCTGCGGATCGCCGTTCGTGGGGCAACACTGGTTTCCGACCGACTTATCACAACGGGGGGCGGTCATGAACGAGGCTTCACGCCACGGAACCGAGACAACAGCCGACTCAGCCGACTCACAGGTCACCACCGAGCGAGAGATCCCACCCATGTGCCAGCACCAGCCACCGTGTCCCTCAGCCGACTCCGCCGACCGGGAATCCGCCCGTCTCGCGGCGCACCACCCGGAGCAGGGCTGGAGCCTGCTGTGCAACGGTGTCGTGCTCTTCGAGGACACCGGTGAGCTCCTGCCCGACGGCAGGATCATCGCCCCGCAGCGTCCGCGGGGTGCCTACCTCACCACCGCCTGAGCACGACCGGGCGCGACGGGACCGCCCGGGCAGAACAGGGGGCCGGACCGCGGGATCACCGCCTGCGAACCGGCCCCGACGCGTGTCCGGACCCCCTCACTCACCGTAGTCCCGGACCGGGACGGGAGTGACGGGCGTCCACTCCCGGCGATCTTCCTCCCGTCACGCCTTCCCACGGGCGCCCTTCTTCCGGAAGACTCCTGGAAGTTTCATGGATTTCCGGCACTGGGAGGACACGTGGCAGCGCAAGGGGCCGATGCCGAGGGCAGGGTCACGATCACGGACATCGCCCGGCAGGCCGGCGTCTCCGTACCGACCGTCTCCCGGGTCGTCAACGGCCGCTCCGACGTCTCCCCCCGGACCCGCGCCCGGGTCGAGGAGCTGCTGCGCCGCCACGGCTACCGCAAGCGCACCAGTTCCTCCGCCTCGCGCGCGGTCCTGCTCGACCTGGTCTTCAACGACCTCCGCAGCCCGTGGGCCATGGAGATCATCCGCGGCGTCGAGGAGGCCGCCCACGCGGCCGGGGCGGGCACGGTGGTGTCGTCGATCCACGGGCGTTCGGGCAACGCCCGGGAGTGGATGCGCGATCTGCGGGCGCGGGCGTCCGACGGCGTCATCCTGGTGACCTCCGCGATGAGCACCCTGCACGAGGAGCTGCGGATCCTGGGCGTCCCGCTGGTCGTCGTGGACCCGGCCGGCTCCCCCGCCGCGGACATCCCGACCATCGGCGCCGCCAACTGGTCGGGCGGCATGGCCGCGACCGAGCACCTGCTGGCGCTGGGACACCGCAGGATCGGGCTGATCGCCGGGCCGACGCGGCTGCTCTGCGCACGGGCGCGGCTGGACGGCTACCGGGCGGCGCTCGAGGGCGCCGGCCTCACGCCCGACCCGTCGCTGATCGCCCCCGGCGACTTCCGCCCGGAGGCCGGCTTCGCCGGCTGCAACGCCCTGCTGGACT
>KL568540.1:61814-73251 GCA_000715605.1 Streptomyces speibonae
GGCTGCAACGCCCTGCTGGACCTGCCGGAGCCGCCGACCGCGGTGTTCGCGGCCAGCGACCAGATGGCCCTGGGCGCGGTCGAGGCCCTGCGCGCCCGGGGGCTGAGGGTCCCGCAGGACCTGAGCGTGGTCGGTTTCGACGACCTTCCGGAAGTGCGCTGGTCGGCGCCGCCGCTGACCACGGTCCGCCAGCCCCTCTCCGACATGGGCAGACTCGCCGTCCGCACGGTGCTCCGCCTCGCCCGTGGCGAACAGCCGGACTCGCCCCGTGTGGAACTGGGCACCGAACTGGTCGTCCGGTCGAGCACGGCGCCGCCCGCCGGCCGGGACTGACCGGGCCGGCCCGGGCCCGTCTCCCGGGCCCCGGCAGCCTAGGGTGACCGGCATGCAGTCCTACACGATCGGTCAGGCAGCGAGACTGCTCGGAGTGAGCCCGGACACCGCCCGCCGCTGGGCCGACGCGGGTCGCATCGTCACCCATCGGGACGAAGGCGGGCGGCGGCTCATCGACGGGCGGGACCTGGCCGCCTTCTCCGTCGAACTCGCCAAGGCGGGCAACACCGAGGAGGACACGCCGTACACCTCCGCCCGCAACGCCTTCCCCGGCATCGTCACGGCGATCAAGCTCGGCGATGTCGCCGCCCAGGTCGAGATCCAGGCCGGACCGCACCGCCTCGTCTCCCTGCTCACCCGGGAGGCCGTGGAGGAACTGGGCCTGGAGGTCGGCATGGAGGCCACCGCCCGGGTGAAGTCGACAAACGTCCATATCGACCGCACCTGAGCGGGACGGCGGCGCTTACGGAGACGCACTTACCGGCGTGTGCGCCTCATTGCCTCGCTCGTGCGATGTGATTCGGGACTTCCGCCTCGCACCTGCGTGGGTATGATCGGCGTATCGGATGGGGCTCCGTGGCCCCTCCCCCAGCCGCCGAGGGAGTGCGTGGAGATGCCCCGTTCCGCCGCGTGGACACGCCGGCTGCGCCGGATCGGCGCTCCGGCCGCCGGTGCCCTCCTCGCGCTGAGCGCCTGCTCCGCGCCCGGTTCCGAGGCCGGTCCGGGCGCCGGGGCGGACGGAGCGGGCCCCGCCGGCACGGTCACGGTGTTCGCGGCCGCCTCGCTGAAGGAGAGCTTCACGGAACTGGGCGAGCGGTTCGAGAAGGCCCACCCCGGCGCCCGGGTCGCCTTCAACTTCGGTGGCAGCGACACCCTGGCCGCGGGCATCGCAAACGGCGCCCCGGCCGATGTGTTCGCGGCGGCCGGCCCCACCCCCATGAAGCTCGTCACCGATCAGGGACTCACGGACGGCGCCCCGAGCACCTTCGCCCGCAACCGGCTCGAGATCGCCACCGCGCCGGGCAACCCGCACCGGATCGACTCCCTCCAGGACCTGGCCGACCCCGGTCTGAAGGTCGTGCTGTGCGACACCACGGTTCCCTGCGGGGCGGCCGCGCGGACCGCGCTCACGGCCGGCGGCGTCGACGTGTCACCCGCTTCCTACGAGCGGGACGTCAAGAGCGCCCTGACCAAGGTGCGGCTGAAGGAGGCCGACGCCGCCGTCGTGTACCGCACCGATGTACGGGCCGCGGGTGACACGGTGGAGGGCGTGGAGTTCCCGGAGGCCGGGCGAGCCGTGAACGACTATCCCCTCGCCGTGCTCGACAACGCACCGAACCCGGGTGCCGCCGAAGCGTTCGTGCGGCTGGTGACGTCCGCTGAAGGCCGGAAGGTGCTGGGCGAGGCGGGGTTCCTCGCACCATGAGCATCCGCCGTGCGACTCCCCGGAAGACCCGCCCGCGTGCCCCCGGCCGCGGCGTCCCGCCCGCGCTCCTCCTGCCCGCGCTGCTCGGCCTGGCGTTCCTCCTGGTGCCCCTGCTCGCGCTGCTCCTGCGGGCGCCCTGGCGCAGCCTCCCGGAGCAGCTCACCAGCCCGCAGGTGTGGGAGGCGCTGCGCCTGTCGCTGGTGTGCGCCACCACGGCGACCGCGCTGAGCCTGGTGGTCGGCGTCCCCCTGGCGTGGCTGCTGGCGCGCACGGACTTCCCCGGCCGGGGCCTGGTCCGCGCCCTGGTGACGCTCCCGCTGGTGCTGCCTCCGGTGGTGGGCGGCGTCGCCCTGCTGCTCGCGCTGGGCCGCAACGGCGTCGTGGGCCAGTGGCTGGACGCGTGGTTCGGCATCACGCTGCCGTTCACCACCACGGGCGTGGTCCTCGCCGAGACGTTCGTGGCGATGCCGTTCCTCGTCATCAGCGTGGAGGGCACGCTGCGGGCCGCCGACCCGCGCTACGAGGAGGCGGCCACCACGCTGGGCGCCTCCCGCTTCACCGCCTTCCGCCGCGTCACGCTGCCGCTGATCGCCCCCGGTGTCGCGGCCGGCGCGGTGCTCGCCTGGGCGCGCGCGCTCGGGGAGTTCGGAGCGACGATCACCTTCGCCGGGAACTTCCCCGGCCGCACCCAGACCATGCCGCTGGCGGTCTACCTCGCCCTGCAGAGCGACCCGGCGGCCGCGATCGCGCTCAGCCTGGTCCTGCTGGCGGTCTCCATCGCCGTCCTGGCCGGGCTGCGGGACCGCTGGATGAGGGCGGTGTGACGCCATGCCGACGAGAAATCCCGAGAACGCGGGCGCGGCCCCCGTAGCCTCCGACGGCGGACTGGACGCACGGCTCGTGGTGGACCGCGGCTCCTTCCGCCTCGACCTCGCGCTGACCGCCGCTCCCGGTGACGTCGTCGCCCTGCTGGGCCCGAACGGCGCGGGCAAGACCACGGCCCTGCGCGCCCTGGCGGGGCTCGCTCCCCTGACCGAGGGGCACCTGCGGCTGGACGGCGCGGACCTGCGCCGGACGGCGCCGGAGGCCCGTCCGGTCGGCGTCGTCTTCCAGGATTATCTGCTCTTCCCGCATCTGACCGCACTGGACAACGTGGCCTTCGGGCCGCGCTGCCGGGGCGCCGGCAAGGCGGAGGCGCGGGCCCGTGCCGCCGGGTGGCTGGACCGCATGGGGCTGGCGGAGCACGCCGGCAGCAAGCCCCGGCACCTCTCCGGCGGCCAGGCCCAGCGCGTGGCGCTCGCCCGCGCCCTGGCCACGCACCCCCGGCTGCTGCTCCTGGACGAACCGCTCGCCGCCCTGGACGCCCGCACGAGGCTGGAGGTGCGCGCACAGCTGCGCCGTCATCTGGCCGCGTTCGAGGCCGTCGCGGTCCTGGTCACGCACGACCCGCTGGACGCCATGGTGCTGGCCGACCGTCTGATGGTCGTGGAACAGGGCCGGCTCGTGCAGCAGGGCAGCCCGTCCGACATCGCCCGTCACCCCCGCACCGAGTACATCGCCCAGCTGGTCGGCCTCAACCTGTACCGAGGGCGGGCGGACGGCCACACGGTACGGCTCGACGCGGGCCCGGCGGTGCACACCACCGAGGACCTCTCCGGGCCGGCGTTCGTGGCGTTCGCGCCCGGCGCGGTGACGCTCCACCGGGAGCGGCCCACGGGGTCCAGCGCCCGCAACCTCTGGCGCTGCTCGGTCGCCGGGCTGGAGAGCCACGGCGACCAGATCCGCGTGGAACTCACCGGTGAACTCCCCCTCACCGCCGACCTCACCACAGCCGCCGCAGCCGACCTCGACCTGCACCAGGGCATGACGGTCTGGGCAGCGCTGAAGGCCACCCAAACCCACGCCTACCCGGCCTGACAACGCCGACGGCCGGTCCCGCCGAGCGGATGGGCGGCCGGGGACCGCGGCGCGGGTCGGCCGGGCGTGGCGTTCGGGAGCATGGCGAGGGCCCCGCTCGCATGGGTGGAGCGGGGCCCTCGGGTGGGGGTCAGTCCTCGTAGGCGTCCAGTGGGGGGCAGGAGCAGACGAGGTTGCGGTCGCCGTAGGCCTGGTCGATGCGGCGGACCGGGGGCCAGTACTTGTCGGCGGCGCTCACCCCGGCTGGGAAGACCGCCTCCTCGCGGGCGTACGCGTGCTCCCACTCCCCGCCGAGCGCGGCGGCGGTGTGCGGCGCGTTGCGGAGCGGGTTGTCGTCCGCGGGCCACTCACCGGAGCCGACCTTCTCGATCTCGGCGCGGATCGCGATCATCGTCTCGCAGAAGCGGTCGAGCTCGGCCAGGTCCTCGGACTCGGTGGGCTCGATCATCAGCGTGCCGGCCACCGGGAACGACATGGTCGGCGCGTGGAAGCCGTAGTCGATCAGGCGCTTGGCCACGTCGTCCACGCTGACGCCGGTCGCCTTGGTCAGCGGACGCAGATCGATGATGCACTCGTGGGCGACCAGCCCGCCGGGGCCGGTGTAGAGCACCGGGAAGTGCGGCTCGAGGCGCTTGGCGATGTAGTTGGCGCTGAGCACGGCCACCTGCGTGGCCCGCTTCAGGCCCTCGCCGCCCATGAGGCGGACGTACGCCCAGGAGATGGGCAGGATGCCCGCCGAGCCCCAGGGCGCCGCCGAGACGGGCCCCACGCCGGTCTCCGGCCCGGCCTCGGGCTGGAGCGGGTGGTTCGGCAGGTAGGGGGCGAGGTGCGCCCGTACGCCGACCGGGCCGACACCGGGGCCGCCGCCGCCGTGCGGGATGCAGAAGGTCTTGTGCAGGTTCAGGTGGGAGACGTCGCCGCCGAAGTGGCCCGGCTTGGCCAGACCCACCAGCGCGTTGAGGTTGGCGCCGTCCACGTACACCTGCCCGCCGGCCTCGTGGACCTCGGCGCAGATGTCGGCGACGTGCGCCTCGAACACACCGTGCGTCGAGGGGTAGGTGATCATCAGCACCGCGAGCTCGTCGCGGTGCTGCGCGATCTTGGCCCGCAGGTCCGCGACGTCGACCTCGCCGTCGTCGGACGTCTTGACGACGACGACCTTCATGCCGGCCATCACGGCGCTCGCGGCGTTGGTGCCGTGCGCGGAGGACGGGATGAGGCAGACGGTGCGCTGCTCGTCGCCGTTGGCCCGGTGGTAGCCGCGCACCGCGAGCAGGCCGGCCAGCTCGCCCTGGGAGCCCGCGTTGGGCTGGAGGGAGACCTTGTCGTAGCCGGTGACCTCGGCGAGACGTTCCTCCAGCTCGCGGATGAGCGTGAGGTAGCCCTGCGCCTGCTCGGCCGGCACGAAGGGGTGCAGCTGCCCGAACTCGGGCCAGGTCACCGGCTCCATCTCCGTGGTCGCGTTGAGCTTCATGGTGCAGGAGCCCAGCGGGATCATGCCGCGGTCCAGCGCGTAGTCGCGGTCGGCGAGCCGGCGCAGGTAGCGCAGCATCGCGGTCTCCGACCGGTACTGGTGGAAAACGGGGTGGGTCAGGTACTCGTCGTCGCGCAGCAGGGCGTCCGGCAGCGTGTCCCGCGCGGCCGCGTCCAGCGCCTCGACGTCGCCGTCGGCGCCGAAGGCGCTCCACACGGCGGCCAGCCGGTCCCGGGTGGTGGTCTCGTCGCAGGCGACGGAGACGTGGTCGGCGTCGACGAGCCGCAGGTTGACGCCGTTGTCGCGGGCGGCGGCGACGACCTCGGCGGCCCGACCGGGAACGCGCACGGTCAGCGTGTCGAAGTAGGAGCCGTGCACGATCTCGGCCCCGCCGGCCCGCAGCCCCTCGGCGAGGATCGTGGCGTACCGGTGGGTGCGCCGGGCGATCAGCCGCAGCCCCTCGGGGCCGTGGTGGACGGCGTACATGCCGGCCATGACGGCGAGCAGTACCTGGGCGGTGCAGATGTTGCTGGTGGCCTTCTCGCGGCGGATGTGCTGCTCACGGGTCTGGAGGGCGAGACGGTAGGCCTTGTGTCCGTCCGCGTCGACGGAGACGCCGACGAGCCGCCCGGGCAGGCTGCGCGCCATCTTCTCCTGGACGGCCATGTAGCCGGCGTGCGGTCCGCCGAAGCCCATGGGCACGCCGAAGCGCTGGGTGGTGCCGACGGCGATGTCCGCGCCCAGCTCACCGGGCGACTTCAGCAGCGTGAGGGCGAGCAGGTCGGCGGCGACGGTGACGAGCGCGCCCCGCTCGTGCGCCTGGTCGATCACCGGCTTGATGTCGCGGACGGCTCCGGAGGCGCCCGGGTACTGGATCAGTACGCCGTTGATCTCGCGCTCGGAGAGCTCGGCCGGGATGCCGTCGCTCAGGTCGGCCACGACGACCTCGACGCCGGTCGGCTCGGCGCGGGTCTCGATCACTGCGATGGTCTGCGGAAGCGCGTCCGCGTCGACCAGGAACAGGCCCTTCTTGTTCTTGCCCATGCGCCGGGACAGCGCCATCGCCTCGGCGGCGGCGGTGCCCTCGTCGAGCAGGGAGGCACCGGAGGTGGGCAGACCGGTGAGCTCGGCGACGACGGTCTGGAAGTTCAGCAGCGCCTCGAGCCGGCCCTGGGAGATCTCCGGCTGGTACGGCGTGTAGGCCGTGTACCAGGCGGGGTTCTCCATGACGTTGCGCAGGATGACCGGCGGGGTGAACGTGCCGTAGTACCCGAGCCCGATCATGGAGCTCAGCACGTCGTTGCGGTCGGCCAGCGCGCGCAGCTCGGCCAGCACCTCGGCCTCGGTGCGCGCACCCGGAAGGTCCAGCGCCTCGGTGTTCCTGATGACCTCCGGCACGGCGGCGGCCGTCAGCTCGTCCAGCGAGCCGTACCCGACCTGGGCGAGCATCTTGGCCCGGGCCTCGTGGTCGGGGCCGATGTGACGCTGCTCGAAGGGGATTCCCTGTTCGAGCTCGGAGAGCGGGGTGCGAGGGGCGGTCATTGAGGAGGCCTCCTGGTCCGACGACCTTCGAGGGGCACCACGGTGCGGATGCCCGGACGGCCTCCCCCTCTGTCATCTCAACCTGAGAGCTTCACCGGACCGCCCGCGGGGATCCGGCTTTCACCGTCGGTGAGAGCGGAAGCCGTCGACACCCGCCCTGCTTTCCAGAGTGACCTCGTCCGTGCGGTACGTGTGCCTGAGAGATTCCGGGGAGGATTTGCTCCTTCGGCGCCTCCGATGTGCCCGGAGGACTCTCCCGCACGGGGTCAACGGCCGATTGCCAGGGTACCAGCGGGCATGGGACGGGGGCTTCGAGTGGCCGCACCACCGATTGTGCCTTTTTGTAGTACTTACGGATGAGTGTGTGACCAGTGGAGGGCCCGTGCAGACCGACATCGATCCGCGCCACCTGATCGGCCGCAAGGCGTTCGACCGCAACGGACACCGGATCGGCACGATCGACGAGGTGTACCTCGACGACGCGACCGGCGAACCGGAGTGGGCGGCGATACGCACCGGACTGTTCAGCAGGGACGCCTTCGTCCCACTGGAACCCAGCGAACTGGTCGACGGCGCCCTGCACGTGCCGTACGAACGCGCCCTGATCAAGGACGCCCCCGACTTCGGTGTGGGCCGCCACCTCTCCCCCGAGCAGGAGCTCCAGCTCTACCACCACTACGGTCTGGACATCGCCGCCCCTCCGCCGCTCGACGACCGTGACTTCGGTGACCTCGCCGGCAAGGGCAAGGACCAGCAGGGCTGACCCGCGCCGCTCACCCGTCGGCCGGTCCCGCCCCGCCGCCCGCCTGCACGCCCTCGCCCTCCTTGGGCGCGCGGGACACCAGCGGCAGCGGGTCCGCCGGTTCCAGGGCCGGGTCGTCGACGCGGAAGGTCCGCACCCGGCCCGGGCCCGAGTCGGGCGTCTCGAACCGCACCGTGACCCGGCCGAGACCGCTGCCCTGCACCCACCCGTGTCCGTGCACGGCGTGCCGTACGTCGTGTCCCGCCGGCCAGCGCCGCTCGGCGGGCGTGGGGACCTCGACGGCGGGCGCGGCCTCGGTCTCGTCGTGGACGGGGTCCTCCTCGTTCCCGCCGGCGGCCTGCGCGAACAGGTCCTCCTGCGTGTAGTCGGCCAGTCCGCTGACCCCCACGCCGAGCAGACGGACCCCGCCCGTGGTGTCGACCGCATCCAGCAGCCGCGCCGCGGCCTCCCGCACGACGGCCGGGTCGTCCGTGGGGCCCCGGAGGGTCTCCGACCGGGTGAGCGTGGAGAAGTCGTACCGCCGCACCTTCAGCACGATGGTGCGGCCCGACAGGCCCGCTCCCCGCAGCCTGCGCACACACCGGTCGGCGAGCCGCTGCACCTCCGTGGCGACCCGCACCCGGTCGTGGATGTCGATGTCGTAGGTGTCCTCGACCGACACCGACTTGGTCTCCCGCTCGGCGACCACGGGCCGCTCGTCCCGGGCCAGCGCCATCGCGTACAGCGCGTGCCCATGGGCCCGGCCCAGCAGCCGTACCAGCTCGTCCTCCCCCGCCTCGGCGAGTTCGTCGACCGTGTGGATGCCGGCCCGGCGCAGGTGGTCTCCGGTGGCGGGGCCCACGCCCGGCAGGGTCCGCACCGACAGCGGCCCCAGCAGCGCCCGCTCCGTCCCCGGCTCGATCAGCACCAGCCCGTCCGGCTTGGCCTGCTCCGACCCGATCTTCGCCAGCATCTTGGAGGCCGCGAGGCCCACCGAGCCGGTGAGCCCTGTGACCTCCCGTATGTCCGCCCGGAGCTTGGCCCCCGCCAGGCGGGCCGACCGCTCGTCCCAGGCGCTGCCACCGGCCTCCAGGTCCACGAACGCCTCGTCCAGGCTGAGCGGCTCCACCAGGGGCGACAGGGCCCGCAGCAGTTCCATGACCTGCTCGCTGACCGACCGGTAGAGGGTGAACCGCGGCACCAGAAAGGCGGCGTTCGGCGCGAGCCGCCGGGCCTGGGACATGGGCATCGCCGAGTGGACGCCGAAGACCCGGGCCTCGTACGAGGCCGTGGCCACCACTCCGCGGGGACCGAGGCCGCCCACGATCACGGCCTTCCCGCGCAGGCTCGGCTTCGATGCCTGCTCCACCGAGGCGTAGAAGGCATCCATGTCGAGATGCAGGATCGTGGGCGCGGATCTCACATGTCCGATGCTGCCCTATGCCACTGACATTTCCCTCTTCGCGAGGGGCGGGCTCAGACGGCCTTGTTGCGCCGGCGCGCCAGCTCGTCCATCGGGTTGTGGCCGACCAGGGTCTCGCCGGTGTCGATGCGCTCCCCGTGCAGCTGTGAGAGCGCGCTCTCGACGTCCCGCCACACCACGCCCACGGCGATGCCGAAGACGCCCTGGCCGCCCTGGAGCAGGGAGTGCACCTCGTCGGGCGAGGTGCACTCGTAGACCGTGGCGCCGTCGCTCATCAGCGTCATGCGCTCCAGGTCGCTGAAGCCGCGCTCGCGCAGGTGCTGCACGGCGGTGCGGATGTTCTGGAGCGAGACACCGGTGTCCAGGAACCGTTTGACGATCTTCAGAACGACGACGTCGCGGAAGCTGTACAGCCGCTGTGTCCCCGATCCGTGGGCCGGCCGCACGCTGGGCTCGACCAGTCCCGTACGGGCCCAGTAGTCGAGCTGGCGGTAGGTGATGCCGGCGGCCGCGCAGGCCGTGGGCCCCCGGTAACCGATCTCCTCGGACGCCATGGCCGCCGCCCCTCCACCGTCCGGCACAGCCGTCGGCCACTGCGGAACGTGATCGATCGGGCCGCTCTGCACCGGATACGCCCCACCGAAGCGGAGCCGCGAGCCCTGGGGAGGATACGGCCCGCTCGCCCCGGAAGAGGGTTCGGGGACACCCCCAGCCGTACCGTCGCCGCTGCTTCTCACGCCGACCTCCGTCCTTGACCTGCCTCCTCGACGGTAGGCAGTCACCAAGGGTGCGTCAACGATCGCCACACTCGGCACGCCGAGTGATAATCACCCTAAGAGTGGTTTCCCGTGCCTCACCGCGGGGAAAGGCTAGCCGAATGGCCTCTGTCACGGCTCCGGCGGCCGGTGACAGGGCACCGAGCGCCCTCCCTCACTGGTTGCTGGTTCCGAAGTCCTCCGGCGAGATCTGGTCGAGGAACTCGCGGAACTTCTCCACCTCGTCCTCCTGCTCGTCCGGGATGGCGATCCCGGCGTCGTCGAGCACCGTGTCGCTGCCGTAGATCGGCGTGCCCGTGCGCAGGGCCAGCGCTATGGCGTCGGACGGGCGGGCGCTGACCTCCACGCCGCTGGCGAAGACCAGCTCGGCGTAGAAGACGCCCTCGCGCAGGTCGGTGATGCGCACTTCCGTGAGCTCCTGTCCGACGGCTTCCAGCACGTCCTTGAACAGGTCGTGGGTCAGCGGCCGTGCGGGGGCCATGCCCTGCTGGGCGAAGGCGATCGCCGTCGCCTCCCCCGGTCCGATCCAGATGGGGAGGTAGCGGTCGCCTCCCACTTCACGCAGCAGCACGATCGGTTGGTTGGAGGGCATCTCGACCCGGACACCTACGACATCGAGCTCGTTCACACAGCAACCCTAGGCCGTGCCCGGGACGTTTGGGTAGTCGGGCAGGGAACGGGTGCCCGATCCGGCCTTCCGAGCCGGCGGTATCAGGGCAGCCGCACCCCGAGCGCGGACTGCACCAGGGCCGCGTGCAGCTTCACCGCGAGCCCGGCCAGCTCCCTCGTCCGGGCCTCGGCATGGGCGCGGGTCTGCGGGTTCCGGTGGCGGCGCAGCGGGGCGACCACCTGGTCCACCAGACCGGCCTCCCGGTCCGCGGCGGCCTTCATGGCCCTGAGATGACGTGGCTCGATACCGAACCGCCCCAGCTCGGTGATGAGACCGGCGACGGTGACCGCCTCGGCGTCGTACACGCCGTCCTCGACCGGGGCGAGCAGCCCGTACGACTCCCACTCGGCGAGCTCTCGCTCACCGGCGCCGACGGCCGCGAGCAGTTGGCCGCGCCCGACCCGGGCCGCCGTGGGCCCGTCGGCCGCCGCCGGCTCCCCGCCGGTGCCCGCGTCACCCGTGTCACCCGGACGGCTCAGGGCCGGCAGCCGGACGGCCTCCCCGCGCTCCATCGCCGCCAGATACTCCCGGATCACCTTGAGCGGCAGATAGTGGTCCCGCTGCATCCTCAGCACATGGCCGAGGCGCTCGACGTCGCCCGCGCTGAACTTGCGGTACCCCGACGGGGTCCGCTGCGGCTCGATCAGCCCTTCCGACTCCAGGAAACGGATCTTGGAGATGGTGACTTCGGGAAACTCCTCGCGCAGCACGCCCAGCACCGCGCCGATGCTCATCAGTCCGGTGCCCGCGGCGGCGGCACCGTCGCCGGCACCGCCGCTCGGTGTCTGAAGCATGGACCTTCCCTGAAGTCCCCCGGACGGATCCGGGGAGGTCAGTAGCCCCGCTGGCTCGCGTAGAAGACCAGCCGGTACTTGCCGATCTGCACCTCGTCACCGTTGGACAGGGCGACCTGGTCGATCCGCTCGCGGTTGACGTAGGTGCCGTTCAGGCTGCCGACGTCGGCGACCGTGAACGAGCCGTCCGGGTTGCGGCGGAACTCCACGTGCCGCCGGGAGACCGTGACGTCGTCCAGGAAGATGTCGCTCTGCGGGTGGCGTCCGGCCGTGGTCAGGTCGCCGTCCAGCAGGAAGCGGCTGCCCGAGTTCGGCCCGCGGCGCACGACCAGGAGCGCCG
>KL568540.1:73451-75456 GCA_000715605.1 Streptomyces speibonae
CCTGCGCCTCGGGAGAGAGCGTCGGCATCGGCGTCTGGCCGGTGGCCTCGGCGTCGTAGGCCTCGAGACCGGAGATCGAGATCGTGGACGTCGTCTCCGAGGGGCGCTCCGGGGTCACTCCGGGCTTCAGCGGCGCGCCGCAGTTGGAGCAGAAGCGGCTGTTCTCCGCGTTGCGGTTACCGCACCTCGTACACACCAGGGCCGACATGGACGGATCCTCCTGCCGCGGCTGCCCACCGGGGGCTTGGGACGCGTACGGCTCGGAGTACCCTCCGCCCGTACCTGAGGTCGACGGCTGTCCGAAACCTATGCCGCCCGACTGCGCAGGGTCAACGGACGGCGCGCCCTGACCCACCTGGTCCCGGAACAGCGGACGCTGAGCTTCCGCCTCAGGCTGTGCGCGATGACGAGCGGTCGCGTTGTCGCTGTCCTCTCGCCGCGCGCTCTTGCCGAACAACTTCGCAAACAACTTCACGGGCGATTCCCCTTGACCGAAACAGACCCGCCCGTGGGGCAGGACGAACCCTGACTGAACACATTGGCCGACCCGGACATCTTCACAACGTCCGCCTCCGCCAGACAGTTTCCACCACGCACCACCCAATCGGTGCGCCGACCCCCCGCAACCACTTGCCCCGGCTCAACGTCCCCCATGCGCCCCCGGTTCACTGGGAGGACGACCGAGCGTAGTCAGGCCGCTTCACCGCTCGCAAGGCGTCCACAACGATCTTGCTCGACCGCTCCACGGTAACGGTGGCCTGTTCCTTCTCGAGAGTCTGCACCACGCCTCCGGGGATGTTGAGCGCCGGCTCGAGGTCCTGCGGCTTGCCGATGACCTTGAAACGATAGGGCGCGGTGATCTTGTTCCCGTCCACGGCGATCGCGCCGTCCGAATCCGTCAGATAGGTGCTCGCCACCACCCGCACACCGTCGACCTGGATCGCCTCGGCACCGGCCGCCCGCAGTTCCTGGACGGCGTCGAGCAGCATGTCCGCCTCGACCGTTCCCTTCGGATCCTCGATGGTCATCGTGATCCCCGGCCCCTGCGCGGCCACGGTGCCCGCGAGGACGCCGAGTTGCCGTTCCTTCTCGATCGTCTGCTTCCGGGCCTCCTCCGCCTGGTCGGAGCTGTTCTCCAGCTCGTCCCGCTGCTTCTCGAGACCCCGCCTCTCGTCCTCAAGACGCTCTGTGCGGTCGTCGAGTTCATCGAGGATGCGCACAAGATCCTCCTGACGGGCCCCGCGCAGCGCGCTGTCGGTGTCGCTGGTGGAGGCAACCTGGACGGCCAGGCCGAAGCCCAGACCGAACAGCAGCAGGGCGACGATGAGTTGCGCCCGGGTGACCCGCGGCGGCCACAGCCCCTTCACCAGGCGCTGCCGGCCGGTCAGCTCCGGAGGGGCCGGCTCCGGCACCACGTCCTCCTCGGGAGGCGCCGGCGCGGGCGCCGGCACCTCCGCGGGCAGCTCACGGCGCAGCCCGGCCCGGGGCTGCTCCTCGGGGACCGCTCGGGGCTGCTCCTCGGGGGCCGTCCGGGGCGGGGACACCGCCGGGCGTGCGGACTCCTGGTGCTCCTGCTCGCGCTCGGGCTCGCTCATCGGCCTCACGCCCGGAACACGTGCCGGCGGATCGCCGCGGCGTTGGAGAAGATGCGGATGCCGAGGACGACCACGACGCCGGTGGACAGCTGGGCCCCCACGCCGAGCTTGTCGCCGAGGAACACGATCAGCGCGGCGACGACCACGTTGGACAGGAACGACACGACGAAGACCTTGTCGTCGAAGATCCCGTCGAGCATGGCCCGCAGTCCCCCGAACACGGCGTCGAGCGCCGCGACGACGGCGATCGGCAAGTAAGGCTCGACGACCGCCGGAACCTCGGGCCGGACCAGCAGTCCGGCCACGACCCCCACGACGAGCCCCAGTACGGCGATCACGATGTGCCCTTCTCAGTTATCGGCTGTGCGGTACGTACGGTCACACTCGGTGCGGCGGGCAGCCGGACGTCG
>KL568540.1:75661-80023 GCA_000715605.1 Streptomyces speibonae
GCTGTGCGGTACGTACGGTCACACTCGGTGCGGCGGGCAGCCGGACGTCGTCCTCCGCGGAGATCGCGGTCCGGATGCCGTAGTTCTCTTGCAGGGCATGCAGATACAGCCCGTCTGCGCTGTTCTGGAAGCGCTCGCTCAGCCGCTTGCCGTCCCCCACCGCGAGCACCGTGTACGGCGGCACCAGCGGCTTGTTGTCCACCAGTATCGCGTCTCCGGCGGCCCTGATCGCCGACAGGGCGGTCAGCCGCTGCCCGTTGATCGAGACGGCCTCGGCGCCGGACTCCCACAGACCGTTGACCACCCGCTGCATGTCACGGTCGCGGACCCGCCCGGTGTCGGAGAACCCCGAGGCCGACCGGGCGTCGCCGTCACCGCCCACGCTCGCGTCCTCGGCGTCGTTCACCACGAGCCGCACCCCCGGCCCGTGCACGGCGACGGCACCCGACAGCATGCCCACCAGCGCCGACCGGTCGTCCCCTCCGCTGTCCCTGAGCGCCTCGCGCTGCCGCGCGCCCACGTCCGCGCGGAGCTCGTCGACACGCGCCTCGAGCCGGTCCGCGGCCTCGGTCTCCTCATCGATCCGGTCGATCAGCTCCTCGCGCTCCTTGGCGACGACGGGAGCCTCCACCCGGGCCTGCGCGGCCCCGACGGTCACGATCAGCGCGGCCAGCACCAGACCGACGGCGAGGCCGAGTTTCGCCCTGAGGGTCTTCGGCAGACCACCCTCCCCGTCGGCCTTCCTCCGCGCGGCGGCCTCGGCATAACCCTCGTCGAGGCTGTGGTCCATGACGTTGGTGATCAACGACATGGAGGCGTCCGGGCGCGCGGGCCGCGACGGTGTGCTCCGAACGGGGGGTTGCTGCGGCATGCCGCACATCGTCGCACGCCGCGGCCACCACCTCCGAACGGCCCTACCGGCGTGCCGGACAGGCCCCGTTGGGGACACTTGTCCGGCACGCACCCGTACCGCTGGTTCCGCCCTGCGGGCGCCGGCCGTCTACCGTCCGGCGCTGTCCACGACGGCGGACCATTCGTCGAGCAGCGCCTGCGCGGAGGCGTCGTCGGGGCCCTCGGCCCACAGGTGGGTGACCGCCTCGGCGGGGTCGGGCAGCACCATCACCCAGCGGCCGTCGGCCTCCACCACCCGCACGCCGTCGGTGGTGTCCACGGAGCGGTCCCCGGCCGCCTCGACGACACGGCGCATCACCAGGCCCTTGACGGCCCACGGGGTCGCCAGGTCCCGCTTGAGCACATGCGCCCGCGGGATGCGCGCGTCGATCTGGCTGAGCGTGAGCTGGGTGCGCGCCACCAGTCCGATGAGCCGCACGAAGGCCGCCGTACCGTCGTAGACGCTGCTGAACTCCGGGACGATGAAGCCGCCCTTGCCGTCACCGCCGAAGATCGTCCCTTCCTCGCCGCCCACGCGGGTGAGGTCGTCGGGCGAGGTGGTCGTCCACTCGACCTGCGTGCCGTGGTAGGCCGCCACCTGCTCGGCGATCCGCGTGGTGGTCACCGGCAGCGCGACCCGGCCGCTGCGCCGCTCGGAGGCGATGAGGTCGAGCATCACCAGCAGCGCCCGGTCGTCCTCGACGATGCGCCCCTTCTCGTCGACCAGGGACAGCCGCTCGCCGACGGGGTCGAAGCGCACGCCGAACGCGGCTCCGGAGGACGCCACGATCTCCCCGAGCCGGACCAGCCCGGAGCGGCGCATGTCGGCCGTCTCGGTCGGCCTGGACTCGTCGAGGCCCGGGTTGATGGTCAGTGAGTCGACACCCAGCTTGCCGAGCAGGCTCGGCAGCACCAGGCCGGCACTTCCGTTGGACGCGTCCACGACCACCTTGAGCCCGGACTCCGCGATGCCGGTGATGTCGACATTGCGCAGCAGCGAACCGGTGTACGAGTCGAAGACGCTCGCCGGGAAGTGCAGATCCCCGATCTCACCTGGGAAGGCACGCCGGTACTCCTGCCGCGCGAACACCCGGTCCAGCTTGCGCTGGCTTCCCTGCGACAGATCGGCGCCGTTGCCGTCGAAGAACATGATGTCGACGGAGTCCGGCACCCCGGGGGTGGTGCGGATCATGATGCCGCCGGCGCTGCCCCGCGCGGTCTGCTGCCGCGCCACGGGCAGCGGCACGTTCTCCAGGTCCCGTACGTCGATGGCGCTGGCCTGGAGGGCGGAGATGACCGCCCGCTTCAGCGCGCGGGCGCCTCGGGAGTGGTCGCGGGCCGTCGTGACGGTCGAACCCTTCTTCAGGGTCGTCGCGTAGGCGCCTGCCAGTCGCACCGCTAGTTCGGGCGTGATCTCGACGTTCAGGATCCCGGAGACCCCGCGGGCACCGAAGAGGTGCGCCTGCCCCCGGGACTCCCAGATCACCGAGGTGTTGACGAAGGCACCGGCCTCGATCGTCTTGAACGGGTACACCCGCACGTTGCCCTGGACGATCGATTCTTCACCGATGAGGCACTCGTCGCCGATGACGGCGCCGTCCTCGATCCGTGCGGCCCGCATGATGTCGGTGTTCTTGCCGACGACACAACCGCGCAGGTTGCTGTGCGGCCCGACGTAGACGTTGTCGTGGACGACGGCCTTGTGCAGGAAGGCACCGCTCTTGACGACGACGTTCGACCCGACGACCGTGTGCTCGCGGATTTCCGCCCCGGCCTCGACCTTGGCGTAGTCCCCGATGTACAGCGGTCCGCGCAGTACGGCGTCGGGGTGGACCTCGGCGCCCTCGGCGACCCAGACGCCCGAGGAGATCTCGAAGCCGTCGATGTCGACGTCGACCTTGCCTTCCAGGACGTCCGCCTGGGCCTTCACATAGCTCTCGTGGGTGCCCACGTCCTCCCAGTAGCCCTCGGCGACATAGCCGTAGATCGGCTTGCCTTCCTTCATCAGCTGCGGGAAGACGTCACCGGACCAGTCGACGGGCACATCGGCCTCGACGTAGTCGAAGACTTCCGGCTCCATGACGTAGATGCCGGTGTTCACGGTGTCGGAAAAGACCTGCCCCCAGGTCGGCTTCTCGAGGAAGCGCTCGACCTTGCCTTCCTCGTCCACGATGGTGATGCCGAATTCCAGCGGATTGGGCACCCGGGTCAGGCAGACCGTGACGAGGGCGCCCTTTTCCTTGTGGAAATTGATCAGCTCGGTGAGGTCGAAGTCGGTGAGGGCATCGCCGGAGATGACGAGAAAGGCGTCGTCCTTGAGCGCCTCCTCGGCATTCTTCACGCTCCCGGCGGTACCGAGCGGCTTCTCCTCGTTGGCATAGGTGAGCTCCATTCCGAGCTCTTCGCCATCACCGAAGTAGTTCTTGACGAGTGACGCAAGGAACTGGACAGTCACAACGGTTTCGTTGAGCCCATGCCTTTTGAGCAGCCTCAGTACGTGCTCCATGATCGGCCGGTTGGCCACCGGCAGGAGCGGCTTGGGCATGCTAGAGGTCATGGGGCGAAGACGGGTGCCTTCGCCTCCGGCCATCACGACGGCCTTCATGTCGGAAGCGTCCTCCTCGAAGAGACGACGGTCTGACCGACTTCACCCGCCCTGGTTGTCCCGCACATTTCCACTGCGGGCATCGCGCCACAATGCGCGAAACAATCAGCGAGGTCAATCGGCCATGGCGTCCGCACGGATCAAGCGGCGGACTTGGACCACGTAGAGCACTCCTGCCCACCAATAGAGGGTTGTACCCCATCCGGCGAACGCCCAGCCGAAAATAGCAGCGAGTGACGAGATCCAGCCACTTCCGTCACTGAGCAGGAGCAGTGGGAAGGCATACATCAGGTTGAACGTGGCGGCCTTCCCCAGGAAGTTCACCTGTGGTGGCGGATAGCCGTGCCGTCTGAGGATGCCCACCATGACGAGCAGAACGAGCTCGCGGGCGAGCAGCACGATCGTCAGCCAGAGCGGCAGAATCTCCCGCCAGGTGAGACCTACAAGAGTGGAAAGAATGTAGAGCCGGTCGGCGGCCGGGTCGAGCAGCCGGCCGAGGCTGCTGATCTGGTTCCATCGTCGCGCGAGCTTGCCGTCCAGGTAGTCGCTGACGCCACTGAAGGCCAGCACCAGGAGCGCCCAGCCGTCACTCTTGGGGCCGCCGAACTCCGGCCTGAGGATCAGCCACAGGAACAGGGGTACGCCAACGAGCCGCGCCATGCTGAGCATGTTCGGGATGGTGAGGACGCGGTCTGTCTGGACCCGCGTCTCCTGGACCTCCACCCGGGATCCTCCTGTGGAAACGTGTCGACGATGCTCCCCGACCTTACCTCAACGCAAAAAAGCTCCGGCTCTCGGGCTGTACACCCAAGAGCCGGAGCTCCAAAAGAAGTTCGGCGGCGTCCTACTCTCCCACAGGGTCCCCC
>KL568541.1:0-664 GCA_000715605.1 Streptomyces speibonae
CCCGCCGTCCGCGGCCGTTCCCGGCTCCCCGCTACAGTGCAGCCATGCGTGATCTTGGGGTGGGGTTCCGGTACCTCGTGAAGGGCCAGCAGTGGGTCGGCAGACACGGCAGGCAGTACGGGTTCGGGCTGCTTCCCGGGGTCATCACGCTGGTGCTGTACGCGTCCGCGCTCGTTGCGCTGGCACTGTGGGGCGCGGACTTCGTCACCTGGGCGACGCCTTTCGCCGAGGACTGGCCGAGTCCGTGGGCCGGGCTGTTCCGGGGCTTTCTCACCGTGGTGCTGTTCGCGCTCGGGTTGCTGCTGTCCGTGGTCACGTTCACCGCGATGACCCTGTTCATCGGGCAGCCGTTCTACGAGAGCCTTTCCGAGCGGGTCGACCGCGATGTCTCGCCCGACGGCACGGCGCCCTCGTCGGGGCTGCCCCTGCTGCGCGACCTGTGGATCTCCGCACGGGACGGTCTCCGTATCGTGGTGCGCGCCCTGGTGTGGGCCGTGCTGCTGTTCGCGCTCGGGTTCGTGCCGGTGGCCGGGCAGACCGTGGTGCCGGTGATCGGGTTCTTCGTCACCGGGTTCTTCCTGACCGAGGAGCTCACCTCCGTCGCGCTACAGCGGCGCAGGGTGGAGCTGCGGGAGCGGCTCGTGCTGCTGCGGTCCCGCAAGCC
>KL568541.1:888-2198 GCA_000715605.1 Streptomyces speibonae
GCACCCCCTTGGCGGTCGCCTTCGTGGTTCCGTTCGTCGCCGTGTTCCTGATGCCGGGCGCGGTCGCCGGAGCCACGCTGATGGCACGCGACCTGCTGGGGGAGGAGACGGCCGGGGACGGCTCCGAGAAGGCGGGCCTCGTTCCGGATTGAGGCGTCCCCGGCCGGGTGCGCGTCAGTCGCGGTCCGCGCCGATCGCCACGGTCACGATCGACCGCACCTGGTCGATGATGTCGAGCCGGTTCCGGACGAACTGGGGGTCGGTGATCTCCGTGGTGTTGCCTGCGCCGAACTGAAGGACGGGTGTGTGGACGTGGCCGCCCGGCAGGGTGCCGTGCAGGCCGAGGCGGTCGCGCAGGAGGGTCGCCCGGTAGGCGATCTCGTTGGAGAGGTAGTCCCCGCCGCCCCCGGCCCGGGCGGTGGAGCCGGCTGTCGGTCCGTCGGGGCGGCGCACCGCCTCCGTGCCGCCCGCCGGGATCTCGGTCACCTCCGTGTTGTCGTACACCGGGAAGCGCCCGGTGTCCGCGGCGACGATCTCCGCGTACGGCAGCGTGGTCGACGTCCACTGCGGCTGCGTGGCCGGGTCGGAGACCGGGACCGTCTCCGGGCGGCCGGTGTTCTCGTTGTCGCCGAAGCCGCCCCGCCAGGCCCCGTTGGTCCGCTCGATGTCGAAGCGGCCCACCCGGCCCTGGCTCACCGTGGTGAACAGGTCGACCTTCGGCAGCTGCGGCCGCAGCGCCTGCTCCACCGTGCCGGCCGTGAAGTCCCGCCAGCGGACCGGGAACACGGCCGTCTCGATGCGTGCCGGACCCCGCGGGGTCTCGATCACCGTGCCGTCCAGGGCGAGCGCGGCCGCGCCGGACGGGTTGGAGATGCGGATGTCACGGTCCAGGGTGAACGGGTCGAAGCCGGTCACGAGGATCCGCTTCATCCCCTTGCGGTGCGGATAGTGGACGGTGGTCTGTCCGCGCGAGGTGCGCTCCAGCGCGTCCAGCAGCCGCGCCCGCTGGTCCTCCCTGAACCGGAAGTCCGGCTGCCACACGCGCAGTTCACGCGTCATGCCGAGCCGCGCCCAGTACAGCGGGCGGTCGTCGTCGCGGCTGAGGTCCCCGCCGGCCGGGCCGCGCCCCTGTGCCCGGGCGACCGCTCTGCGCCACAGCTCCGTTCCCTGGCGGAGCACGGCGTGCCGGGCCTGGGCGTAGGTGCGGGCGCGCTCGAGCGCGCGGGCGAGGTCCGGTGCCGCGTCGGCGAATCCGGAGCGGCGGAGTATCTCCTGGGGGGCGGCGCCGTCGAGGCGTTGTTCCTCGACGG
>KL568541.1:2437-3194 GCA_000715605.1 Streptomyces speibonae
GCGGTGGTGGGGGCGGCGAGGCCGGTCAGCAGGGCCAGGCCGAGGACACCGATGCGAACACGTCGTGCAGTCAAGGGAGTTGAGGCCTTCCGTCGATGTGGGGTACGAAATGCCGGAGGCCGCAGTATCGCGTGATCGCGGTGGTCCACGCCATGGGGTGGGGTGCGGGTCGCGTAACGGAAGGCGCGGAACGGATGTGAAAGGTTCGTACGGGATTCAAGCGGGCAGCCTGATGGGAGGCCGCCGCGGCGCGGAAGCGGTTACCGTCGAATCCGGGCGGTGCCCACATGAGCAGCCCCGGCCCGGGACCCTGACCCCGGACCGGGGCTCATGTGTGCGGTGGGCCACCCTGCTACCGCGCGCCGAACCCGTACACCGTCTCGGAGCGGAACACCTCACCCGGCCGCAGGACCGTGCTCGGGAACTCCGGCCGGTTCGGCGAGTCGGGGAAGTGCTGCGTCTCCAGCGCGATGCCGGCCCCGGGGACGAAGGGCTCCCCGATGTGGTCCGCGGTGTAGAGCTGCATCCCGGGCTCCGTGGTCGCCACCGTCAGCACGCGGCCGGTCGCCGGGTCGTACAGCTCGGCCACCTCCTCGGGCGTCGCGGTGACCCCCTTGTCGAGCACGAAGTTGTCGTCGTACCCGGTGCCCGCCTTGCGCGCCTCGCGGAAGTCGAAGCGGGTGCCGGAGACGCCGGCGAGCTCACCGGTCGGGATCAGCTCCGCGTCGGACGGGGTGTAGCGGGAGGCCGCGAGCCG
>KL568541.1:3405-8820 GCA_000715605.1 Streptomyces speibonae
GGGGAGCCGCAGCTCGTGCCCGGACGCGCTGCCGGAGCCCGCCAGGTTCCAGTACGAGTGGTTCGTGAGGTTCACGTGGGTCGGAGCGTCCGTCACCGCCTCGTAGGCGATGCCCAGCGCGCCCCGCTCGTCGAGGGTGTACGTCACCGTGACCTCCAGCCGGCCCGGGAAGCCCTCCTCGCCGTCCTCGGCGACGAGGGACAGGCGCAGTCCGTGCTCCACCGGGGTGACCGCCCACACGCGCTTGTCGAAGCCCCGTGCCCCGCCGTGCAGCGAGTTCGGGCCGTCGTTCGGGGCCAGGGTGCACGTGCGTCCGTCGAGGGGGAAGCGGGCGCCGGCGATCCGGTTGGCGTACCGGCCGATGAGGGCGCCCAGGAAAGGCTTCGGATACCGGAGATAGCCCTCCAGGTCGGAGAACCCCAGCACCACGTTCCCGGTCCGCCCGTCCCGGTCCGGCACCTCGACGTCCTGGACGATCCCGCCGTACGACAGGATCCTTACCCGTACGCCCGCCCGCTGCAGGGTCCAACGGTGCACCGGCGTGCCGTTGGGAAGTGTGCCGAAGAGTTCGTTCATGTGCGAAACAATAGCCATCACTTCTTCGCCGTGACCGTCCGGTACGCGATCTCGGCCAGTCTGGCCTGTCCGTCGACGCTCGGATGGAACCAGTCCCAGTGGCTCAGCTGCTCGGTGCCGAAGCGGTACGCGTACACCGCGCCGCCGTCGAAGCGGCAGTGGCGGTCCTCGGCGCACACCTCCTTCAGCACCTCGTTGTAGTCCTCCACCCGGTTCTGCACCGTCTCGCGCCGCTGTGTCGCCGCCGCGTCCATCGCGTCCGCGTCGCCCAGCATCGACGGGCAGATGCCCAGCTTCCACACCTGCTTGCCCAGGGTGCTGGTCCGCCCCTGCGCCCACAGCCGCTTCAGATCCGGCACGCTCGCCACGTACACCTGGGCCGTGGGCAGCGCCTCGCGCAGCGTCCGCATCGCCTCGCGGAAGTCGGCACGGAAGTCGGCCACCGGCGTCATCGCCGCCGTGGTGTCCCGGCAGGCGTCGTTCGCCCCGGTCATCACCGCCACCAGTTCGGGGGAGTGCTCCGCCGCCCGCGCCATCTGGCCCGGCAGATCCGCCATCCGGGATCCGCTCACCGCGTGGTTCCAGCTCCGCTCGGCCGCCCGCGTGCGCCCCAGCAGCCGTACGGCGAGACTGTCGACCTTCTCGCTGTCACCCGTCGCCCACGACACCTCGGGACAGTCCGACAGCACCGAGCAGGCGTCGAAGCCCCGCGTGATGGAGTCGCCGACGGCGGCCACCGAGTCCGGCGAGGTGTCCCACAGGGGAGTGGGCTTCGGGGACGGGCGGTGCTGCTTCGCCTGCGTCCCGGACGGGGCGGGGGAGTCCCCGCCGACGGCGTCGCAGCCCGCCACGCCCAGGGCTGCGGCCGTCACCAGCGCGAGCACGGTCCGTGAACGGCGCCTCCCCCCGCGCGTCGCCTGCTCCATCCGTCGCCTCCCCTCGTGTCGGTGTGCGGGTCCCCTCACCTTCCACAACGCACGGGAGTTCCCGCACAGGCGTCCTGCCGGGTGAATGGCGACGGTTTCCCGGCACCGGGACGGACGGTACGTCACACTCCTTGCGCCGTCGCACGGTAGCCTCGCCCTCAAGACGACCCGCTCAGCCCGGAGGTTCCGGTGACGACTCGTGGAGTTCTGTACGTGCACTCCGCGCCACGCGCGCTGTGCCCGCACGTCGAGTGGGCCGTCGCCGGAGTGCTCGGCACGCGCGTCAGCCTGGACTGGATCCGCCAGCCCGCCGCCCCCGGCACCTGGCGCTCGGAGTTCTCCTGGCAGGGCCGGGCGGGCACCGCCTCCAAGCTCGCCTCCGCGCTGCGCGGCTGGCAGATGCTGCGCTTCGAGGTCACCGCCGAGCCCAGCGCCACCGTCGAGGGCGAGCGCTACAGCTGCACCCCCGACCTGGGCATCTTCCACGCCGTGACCGGCATCCACGGCGACATCCTCATCCCCGAGGACCGCCTGCGCGCCGCCCTGGTCCGCTCCCGGACCGAAGAGACCAGCCTGGAAGCGGAAATCGCCAAACTCCTCGGCAAACCCTGGGACGACGAACTCGAGCCGTTCAGATACGCGGGAGAAGGCGCCCCGGTCCGCTGGCTCCACCAAGTGGTGTAGCCCCAGGGGCGCGGGGAACTGCGCAAAAAAAGGGGGGTCCGGGGGGCGAAGCCCCCCGGGGAAGGGGCGGCGGGGGCGAGAACACCTGGACCGCACACCCGCACAAGAAGGGCCCCCACCCGACAAAGGCGGAGGCCCTCCCTCACTGACCGGCCCCGGTCACACGGACCGGAACGCCAGCACCACGTTGTGCCCACCGAACCCGAACGAGTCGTTCAACGCGGCGATCCGCCCGTCCACGGGCAGCTTCCGCGCCTCGCCCCGGACGACATCCGCGTTCGCCTCCGCCTCCGGATCGATGTTCTCGACGTTGATCGTCGGCGGAGCCACCCGGTGATACAGCGCCAGCACCGTCGCCACCGACTCCACCCCGCCCGCGCCACCGAGCAGATGACCCGTCATCGACTTGGTCGCGGAGACCGCGAAGTGGTCCGCGTCGTCCCCGAACACCTTCCGCAGCGCCTTCAGCTCGGCGATGTCACCCGCCGGCGTGGACGTCGCGTGCGCGTTGACGTGCACGATCTCGGCCGGGTTCAGATCCGTCCGGTCCATCAGGTTCTGCAGGGCGTGCGAGATGCCCCGCCCCTCCGGCTCCGGCTGCACGATGTCGTGGGAGTCGGCGGAGATGCCCTGGCCGACCGCCTCCGCGTAGACGCGGGCGCCGCGTGCCGCGGCGTGCTCGGCGGACTCCAGGACGATGACGCCCGCGCCCTCGCCCATGACGAAGCCGTCGCGGGCGACGTCGTAGGGCCGCGAGGCGCCCTGCGGGTCGTCGTTGTTCTTGGACATCGCCATCATGTTGCCGAACGCGGCGATCGGCAGCGGGTGGATCGACGCCTCGGTGCCGCCCGCGACGACGACGTCGGCGCGGCCGGTGCGGATCATCTCGATGGCGTAGCCGATGGCCTCCGCGCCGGACGCGCAGGCCGAGACCGGGGTGTGCACGCCCGCACGGGCGCCCACGGCCAGGCCCACGTTCGCCGAGGGGCCGTTCGGCATCAGCATGGGGACGGTGTGCGGGGAGACGCGGCGTACGCCCTTCTCCTTCAGCACGTCGTACTGGTCCAGCAGGGTCGTCACGCCGCCGATGCCGGAGGCGATGACCGCGCCCAGCCGGTCCGGGTCGACGCTCGTGTCCTCGCCGGCCTTGGCCTCGAAACCGGCGTCGGCCCACGCCTCCTTGGCCGCGATCAGCGCGAACTGCGCCGAGCGGTCCAGGCGGCGGGCCTGCGGCCGGGGAATGACCTCGGTGGGCTCCACGGCCACCGGTGCCGCGATGCGGACCGCCTGCTCGGCGGCCCACTCCTGCTCCAGGAGCCTGACGCCGGAACGTCCGGCGACCAGCCCCTCCCAGGTTGAGGCTGCGTCGCCACCCAGCGGTGTGGTTGCGCCGATACCGGTGACGACCACGGTGCGATTGGTCGGGCTCATCGGAATGCTTTCTCCAACGGTTTTACGAGGATTCGTACGGCGCCACCGCCGGGTGGCGGGGCCGGGCCGGCCGGCCCCCGGGCCTCCGTACGGACGAAGGCCCGGCAGGGCTCAGCTCTGGTGCTTGAGGATGTACTCGGTGGCGTCGCCGACCGTCTTGAGGTTCTTGACGTCGTCGTCCGGGATCTTGACGTCGAAGCGCTCTTCGGCGGCGACGACGACCTCGACCATGGACAGGGAGTCGACGTCCAGGTCGTCGGTGAAGGACTTGTCCAGCTGGACGTCCTCAACCGGGATGCCGGCGATCTCGTTCACGATCTCCGCGAGACCGGCGACGATCTCTTCCTGAGTGGCGGCCATGGTGGCGCTCCTTCGTTGTGATTCCAGCGGTTGTGGCCCCGCCGCGTGAGCGGCGGGTTCTGCGGTGCCCGTGCCGGATTCGATCATCCGGCACGGAGTGCCTAGGGGAGGGTAACGACCGTTGCGGCGTACACGAGACCCGCCCCGAAGCCGATGACGAGCGCGGTGTCGCCGCTCTTCGCCTCGCCGGTCGCCAGGAGCCGCTCCATAGCGAGCGGGATCGAGGCGGCCGAGGTGTTGCCGGTGGTGCGGATGTCACGGGCGACCGTGACGTGCTCCGGCAGTTTCAGGGTCTTCACCATCGAGTCGATGATCCGCACGTTGGCCTGGTGCGGGATGAAGACGTCCAGGTCGTCCGCGGTGATCCCGGCCGCGTCCAGCGCCTGCTGGGCGACCTTCGCCATCTCGAACACGGCCCAGCGGAAGACCGCCTGGCCCTCCTGCGTGATCGCGGGGAACTTCTCGACGGTCCCGTCGCGGTAGTCCGTCCACGGCACGGTCTGCTTGATGGTCTCGGACTTGTCGCCCTCCGAGCCCCACACGGTCGGGCCGATCGCGGGCTCCTTGGACGGGCCGACGACCACCGCGCCGGCGCCGTCGCCGAACAGGAAGGCCGTGGCCCGGTCCTCCAGGTCGGTCAGGTCGCTCAGCCGCTCCACGCCGATGACCAGCACGTAGTCCGCGGATCCCTCGACCACCAGGCCCTTGGCCAGGGTGAGCCCGTAGCCGAAGCCCGCGCAGCCGGCCGAGATGTCGAAGGCGGCGGCCCTGTCCGTGCCCAGCTTGTCGGCGATCTCCGTGGCGACGGCGGGCGTCTGGCTGAAGTGCGAGACGGTGGAGACGACGACGGCGCCGATCTGCGAGGCGTCGATCCCGGCGTCCGCGATCGCCTTGCCGGACGCCTCGACGGACATCGCCGCGACGGTCTCCTCGGGGGAGGCCCAGTGCCGGGTCTCGATGCCGGAGCGGGAACGGATCCACTCGTCGGACGAGTCGATCGTCTCCAGGATCACCTCGTTCGGCACGATACGGGTGGGCCGGTAGCCGCCCACGCCGAGGATGCGCGCGTACGGGGCGCCCTTGCTGGGCTTGATCTTCGCCATGCGGGTCGGCTCCTTCGGGCGATCAGGCGGCGTGCTCGGCGATGAGCTCGCGGGCCGCGTCGAGGTCGGCGGGGGTCTTCAGGGCCAGCGTCCGCACGCCGGGCAGGGCGCGCTTGGCGAGGCCGGTCAGGGTGCCTCCGGGGCAGACCTCGAGGAGGGCGGTGACGCCGAGCTCCTTGAAGGTCTCCATGCACTGGTCCCAGCGGACCGGGTTGGCGACCTGGCCGACCAGGCGCTGGAGCACCTCGGTGCCGGAGGTGACGGCCCTGCCGTCCTTGTTCGACACGTAGGTGATCTTCGGGTCGCCGGGCGTCAGCGCCTCGGCGGCTGTGGCC
>KL568541.1:9049-10511 GCA_000715605.1 Streptomyces speibonae
GGCGGCTGTGGCCAGCGTGTCGACCGCCGGGCCCATGTGGTGGGTGTGGAAGGCGCCGGCGACCTTGAGCAGGACCACGCGGCGCACGCCCTCGGGCTTGTCCGCCTCCAGCGCGGCGAGCTGCTCCTTGGTGCCGGCCGCGACGATCTGGCCCGCGCCGTTGATGTTCGCCGGGGTCAGGCCCAGCTTCTCCAGGTGCGCGAGGGTGGTCTCGGGGTCGCCGCCGAGCAGCGCCGCCATGCCGGTCTCCGTGGTCGCGGCGGCGTCGGCCATGGCCAGGCCCCGCTTGCGGACCAGGGACAGTGCGGCGGTGTCGTCGAGGACGCCCGCGAAGACGGCCGCGGTGATCTCGCCGACGCTGTGACCGGCGACGGCCCCGGGCGCCACGTCCGAGATGGCACCGAGTGCCGAGGCGGACAGCAGCCCGGCCGCGACCAGCAGCGGCTGGGCCACGGCGGTGTCACGGATCTCGTCCGCGTCCGCCTTGGTGCCGTAGTGGACGAGGTCGAGTCCGATGACGTCGGACCACGCGGCGACGCGGTCCGCGGCACCGGGGAGGTCGAGCCATTCAGTCAGGAAGCCGGGCGTCTGGGCGCCCTGGCCGGGAGCGACGAGTACGAGCACTCTCACACTCTCTCTTGGGGACGGCCACGGCCGCCCGTGGGGACAAGGACGAAGAACGGAGGGGGGTTTTGTGGGGCCTCGACAAAAGGTTAGGACTGAAGATCGCCATCGACCAGACGCCCCAGGATCAGCGCGATTCGCAGGGTGAAGGCAGAGCGTACATCGGAGGGTGACCATCCGGTGACGTCTGTCACACGTCGAAGCCGGTAACGAACGGTGTTGGGATGAACGAACAGCATGCGCGCGGCGCCCTCGAGACTGCTCGCCTGTTCGAGATACACACTGAGCGTTTCCAGCAGCGCGGCCCCGGCCTCCTCCAGCGGTCTGTAGATCTCCTCCACCAACTGCTCGCGTGCGGACGGGTCTCCGGCGATCGCGCGCTCCGGAAGCAGATCGTCCGCCAGGACCGGGCGCGGGGCGTCCTGCCAAGCGGAGCACGCCTTGAGGCCCGCCGCGGCGGCCTGCGCGGACCGGGTCGCGGCCTGCAGGTCCGGCACCACGGGCCCGGCCACCACGGGTCCCGCCGCGAACGGTCCGATCAGCGACTTCGCGACGCCCAGCGGGTTGTCGCTGCCGCCCGCGATCACCACGAGCCGGTCTCCGAGCACCCCGGTCAGCACCTGGAGCTTGGCGTGCCGGGCGGCCCGCCGGATCGCCTCCACGGTCAGCTCCGAGTCGCCGTCGGGCGCGGTCCCCAGCACCACGCACACGTGCTCGGGCGAGTTCCAGCCCAGCGCGGCGGCCCGTGACACGGCCCCCTCGTCGGCCTCGCCGCTGAGCACGGCGTTCACGACCAGCGACTCCAGCCGCGCGTCCCAGGCACCCCGTGCCTCGGCGG
>KL568541.1:10691-12690 GCA_000715605.1 Streptomyces speibonae
CACGACCAGCGACTCCAGCCGCGCGTCCCAGGCACCCCGTGCCTCGGCGGCCTGCGCGTACACCTGGGCCGTGGCGAAGGCGATCTCCCGCGCGTACACCAGCAGCGCCTCGCGCAGCACGTTCTCGTCGCCGGGCGCCGCCACCTCGTCGATGGCGGACTCCATCACCTCGATGGTGGTGCGCACCATCTCCACGGTCTGCCGCAGCGTGATCGCCCTGGTCAGCTCGCGCGGCGCGGTGCCGAAGACGTCGGTGGAGATGGCCTGCGGGGCGTCGGGGTGCCGGAACCACTCGGTGAACGCGGCGATGCCCGCCTGGGCGACCAGGCCGATCCAGGAGCGGTTCTCCGGGGGCATGGCCCGGTACCAGGGCAGCGTCTCGTCCATCCGTGCGATCGCCTGCGCGGCGAGACTGCCGGACGAACGCTCCAGCCGCTTCAGCGTCGCGGCATGCGGATGGGCGGGGCGTGCTGAGTCTGCGTTGGTGCTGGCTTCGGGTTCGGGCACGGGGACAAGACTGCCTTATCCGGACGGGAGGGCGTCGGCCAGGGTGGGGCCCGGCCCCGGGGATCGGGCCGCGGGCACGGGGCGGGCAGGGCCTACCGTGGGGTGCGTGATGGACGTACGGCGCGCGCACGAGCGCTACCAGGGCGGCGATCCGGCGGCCGGCATCGAGTCCCGCCACGCCTTCTCCTTCGGGCCCCACTACGACCCCGGCAACCTCCGCTTCAGGGCGGTGATCGCCTGCAACGAGGAGCGCCTCGCACCCGGCGCGGGCTTCGACGAGCATCCGCACAGTCACACCGAGATCGTCACGTGGGTGGTGGAGGGCGAGCTGACCCACCGCGACTCCGCGGGCCACGAGACGGTGGTCCGCCCCGGTGACGTACAGCGCCTGAGCGCGGCGTCCGGCGTCCGCCACGTGGAGCGCAACGCGGGCTCGGCCCCTCTGACCTTCCTCCAGATGTGGCTGGCCCCGCTGGAGCCCGGCGGCGAACCCTCCTACGACGTCGTCCGCGGCATAGCGGACGCCACCCCGTACGCCCTCCCGGAGGCCGCCGCGATGCTCCACGTCCGCCGCCTGGCACCGGGGGAGCGCACGGCGGTACCGGACGCGGCGTACGTCTACGTCCATGTCGTACGCGGTGAGGTGACCCTGGGCGGCGAGCTCCTGTCCCCGGGCGACGCGGCCCGGATCACGGACGCCGAGGGCATCGAGGCCCGCGCGTCCGCTCCGGCGGAACTGCTGCTGTGGGAGATGCGGGGCGCCTGAGGCGGACCGGGGGTGGTGCGGCCCCCTCTTTCTTCTTCAGCACAGGGGGCCGCACCGGTGCGGCGTCGAGTGGCGCCTTGGGACATCCATGATGCGGGATCACGTGCAATTGCAGAGCAGAAGTGCCGTTTCCCCCTCAATGGGGTGAACACACACGCTATGAGGGCCGCGGAGCGGGTGGCGGGGCGTAGCGCGCGGTGGCGAATCTTCTTATTGTTCCGTAATCCCATGATCACATAGCGTGGAGGGGCTGAGTGCGGTCATTCTGACGGTCCCTTCCTGAGGGTGCTTCAGCACCACCTGACGGAAGGCCTGTTGAAGCCGTTCACTCACAGAAACCGAGTGCGATGTCGAGTAAGAAGGTGGTGGCCGCTGTCGTACTGGCGGCGGCCCTCACGTGGAGCACGGTGATGACCGTGCTGGGGCAAGCGGCCGCCGCGGCGGTCCTGCTGCCCTCCCTGGGCCTGCTCGTGCAGCAGGTCGTCCAGGCGGTCACGGCGTCCGACGGACGAACGCGACCCGCCGACGTCCCCCCGTCCCCGTCCGAGGGCCCGGCCGGCGGGCACGGCGGTCAGGAGGCGCCGCGGTGATGTCGTCGTCCGATGCCGCCCAGCCGCGGCCGCACAGCGCCAGACGGGGCCGCCCGCCGGCCCCCATCTCCCCGGCCGCGGGCCCGCTGCACCGCGCCTGGCTCGAATCCGTCCGCAGCGTGCACCGCACCAGCGG
>KL568541.1:12843-15209 GCA_000715605.1 Streptomyces speibonae
CCCGCTGCACCGCGCCTGGCTCGAATCCGTCCGCAGCGTGCACCGCACCAGCGGCCTGACCCTCGACGAGCTCGTCGACCTGTCCGGCTACTCCAAGACCCGGATCAGCGAACTCCTGCGCGGCAACGGCTACTACCCCGCCTGGGAGATCACCTTCAGCGTGATCCGCGCCCTGGGCATACCCGCGGCACCCATGTGCCGGCTGTGGGCGGCCGCCGCCCGTGAGGCCGACAAGGGCCCGGACTGGATCCGCCACTGCATCGAGCAGGTCGCCCACGAGGCGGAGCACCCTCCGCTGCCCTACCAGGTGTTCACCGACACCATGTCCGAGCCCTACCTGGCCTACGCCCGCGCCTGGCTCCTGACCGACAAGCGGGCCCGGGGCGTCGTCGCGGAGGCCAACGACATCCTGTGGCTCCGCTGGGACGAGGCCACGGCCAGCGCGAACCTCAACCGCTATGCCTGGCGCCTGCTGCGCTCCCGGGTGATGCTCCGCACCAACCGCTGGGAAGGCCGCCCCGACCTGCGCGCCGCCGTCTTCGCCACCCGGGAGATCCGCACCAGCCACGACCCCGGACACATGATCGCCCTGTCCGAACTGATCGACCTCTTCTCCGCCATCAGCCGCCTGCCCGCCGACCAGATGGACGTCGCCGTGCTGCGCCACCTGTGCGGCATCCCCGACCGGACCATCCCCGACGTGCTCGGTCTGAGCCCCGCCATCGCCCGCGCCGTCGACCACCACGCCCGCGCCACCGTCGAGGCCCTCCTCGACGCCCCCGACACCCGGGAGTGACCCCGACCGCCATGTCTGCCATCGACCAACTCCTCGCCCGAGCCCGGCTGCACCACGGCTCCGACGTCCCCGACGACACCGTCCCCCACGACGACGGCACCCGCCCCGCCCCGTTGCCGGCCGCACACCCGCCCGCCGGCGACGGACGCACCGACCCGGCCGCCGCCCGGCAACTCCACACGCTGTGCGAAACGGCCGTCGTCGCGCTCACCCCCGACGTCCTGGCCTTCCTCACCGACCAGGTCCCCGACCACCACAGCGCCTGGCTCCTGGGCTGCGCCCTCCACCTCGCGGGCATCGAGGACGGCGCCCGCTTCTGGTGGCAGTACGCCGCCGGCGACGGCCACCCCCAGGCCTGCTACACCCTCTCCCTGCACCATCGCATCCGCGGTGAGCAGCACGCCGCCGCCTTCTACGCCCGGCAGACCCACCTCGACCGCACCCCCGAGGCCGGGGAGCCGGAAACCCTCACCGTCGCCGGAGCGTGCCCGCCCACGGAAATACGCTTCGACGCCGGACTCTCCACCGTGCTCCGCATACTCAGCGAACTCGCCACCCCGGGCAACCGCCGCCGCCCCCACCGCATCGACGCCCTGACCAACTACGTCGCCGACACCGTCACCTCGCACTACCACCGCCACCCCACCATCGAACTCCCCGTCCCCGAACCCCGCTTCGCCGACCGCATCGACTTCCTCCTCACCGCCGTCCCCCCGTGGGCCACCCGCAACCACCGCTCCCCACGCCCCCCCGCACCGGCACCCGCCCTCCCCGTCCGCCCCTCACCGACCACCCCACCGAGTCCCCACAACGCCCGCATGACAGGCAAGAGGGCCATAACGGCCCAGCGGTGACCCGTGCCGCCATGGACACCCAGGCCGGTCGTCCATCCATCTGAACCGAGGTCCGCGGATTGGTGTCGGTGGTCGGTCCGCCGCCCGGTGGCAGCGGCGCCGTGCGGTTTCTCGCCGAGCGGCGCCGGTGCGGCGGCGGCCGGGGGGTGAACTGGCAAGTTGTGAGGGCGTGTTGGCGTCTGAGTTGGTTTGCCTGGGGGATGAACCCGGCGCTGTGGATCTCCGTCTTAGCGGTCGCAGATCGTCCAGAGAGCCGACGGGACCGGAACGGTCCGGTTCGGCTCCATTCATAAGGAGAGACAAATGAAGTCGTGGCGTTCTCGTATCGCCGTCGCGTTGGGTACCGCCGCTCTCGCCCTCCCGCTGGCCGCGGGTTCGGCCTCCGCCGCCGAATCCAACTTGTACACCCCGGTCGGCGGTACGCCCGATCGTGCCGAGTGCCTGGTGTGGGCTTGGGAGGGTGTCGCCGAAGGGCGCTACTCCCATTACATGTGCATCCCGGAGGGCGAGTACTGGAATTTGTACGTCATATACGCCGACCGGCCCATGTAACGGGCACAGTCGTACAGCGCCGGCCGGTGGTCCTGAGGGCCGCCGGCCGGCACCACCCGGGTCCAACACCTTTACAAGGAGAGACATATGAAGTCGTGGCGTTCGCGTATCGCCGTCGCGTTGGGTACCGCCGCTCTCGCCCTCCCGCTGGCCGCGGGTTCGGC
>KL568541.1:15401-15821 GCA_000715605.1 Streptomyces speibonae
CCGCCGCTCTCGCCCTCCCGCTGGCCGCGGGTTCGGCCTCCGCAGTCGAGGTCGATCAGTGGGGGTATCACAAGATCGCCGGGTGGCGCGACAAGCTCGCGTGCGTGGACGACGGGCAGTACGCCCTCCAGCACGGGTACCAGAACTACTACTGCGCCTACGAGAACGGGTTCTGGGTGCTGTGGGCCCTGCCCGTTCCGGATGCGCCGCCGACGCGTCCCTGACGGCACGGTCGCCTCGGGCCTTGTCCGGATCTCGCCTCGGACAAGGCCGTGACCAGGCCGGACAGCGGGGGAGTGTCCGGGACGGCGTCCTGTTCTTGATCCGGGCGTCGCCGGGCCGACACGCTCATCGGGTTCCAGCCACCGGATTGACGGGAGCCCGACGATGAAACTGTTCCGACCCGCTTCGACGGCGGCC
>KL568541.1:16040-20156 GCA_000715605.1 Streptomyces speibonae
CCGCCGCCGCGGCCGTCGCGGCAGCAGTGGCCTTCGCCCCGACCCCCGCGTACGCCGACGACGGGTGGACGTGGATCACCTACTCCGGCTCCTCGCCTCGCGACGGCTGGGGCTACAGCGTCGTGACGACCGGCTCGATCATGGAGCAGCTCACCTGCGACGCGGGGGAGAAGGACGGACTCCGTACCGTTTCCCAGCTCACGAGGCCGGACGGGTACGTGGTCACTCTGCACGCGGCGAACGGCACGGGGTCGTGCGCCGAAACCTCCTTCTACGCGCAGAACGGCACCTACGTGCTGAAGGTGTGCCTGCGCGACGGCGCGTTCGGCGCCGATCGCCACTGCGACCGGAACACCTTCTCCTACCCCTGAGCCGCCGGCCTGCCTCAGCCGCGCAGCTCCGCCAGCACCGCGTCCGTGAACGATGGCCAGACCTCGGTCGCCCAGGGGCCGAAGGCGCGGTCGGTGAGGGCCACGCACGCCGCGCCCGCGTCGGGGTCGACCCACAGGAACGTCCCCGACTGGCCGAAGTGGCCGACCGTGCGCGGGGAGGACGAGGTGCCCGTCCAGTGCGGGGACTTGCCGTCACGGATCTCGAGGCCGAGGCCCCAGTCGTTGGGGTTCTGGTGGCCGTAACCCGGCAGGACACCCTTGGTCCCCGGGTACTGCACGGTCATCGCCTCCGCGACCGTGCGCGGGTCCAGCAGGCGCGGGGCCTGCACTTCGGCCGCGAAGCGCAGCAGGTCGTCCACCGTGGACACGCCGTCCTTGGCCGGCGAGCCCGCCACCGAGGTCGCCGTCATCCCCAGCGGATCCAGCACCGCCTGCCGCACGTAGTCCGTGAACGGGATCTCCGTCGCCTTCGCGACGTGGTCGCCGAGCTGCTCGAACCCCGCGTTCGAGTACAGGCGCCGCTCGCCCGGTGCCGAGGTCACCTTGTGCTCGTCGAAGGCCAGCCCCGAGGTGTGCGCGAGCAGGTGGCGGACCGTCGAGCCCTCCGGGCCCGCCGGTTCGTCCAGCTCGATCGCGCCCTCCTCGTACGCCACCAGCACCGCGTACGCCGCCAGCGGCTTGGTGACCGAGGCCAGCGGGAAGCGGTGGGCGGCGGGGCCGTGCGTGCCCAGGACGGTGCCGTCCGCCCGTACGACACCCGCCGCGGCGGTGGGAACCGGCCAGTTCTCGATCAGCGCGAGGCTCTTCAGCGACATGCCCCGAGCCTAAGCGGTGACCGCGCGGGCACCGCCGGGGGCCCGGACCGGCGAAGCGTCCGTTTCCGGCCCGCGCCGCTTGCCTGGAGTGCACTCCAAGGTTCTAGCGTGGGTCCATGACCGTGACGGAGACGGAGACGGAGACCACGGACGCCGGCGCCGACAGCTGCGCCGGACCCCCGCAGGGCGACCGGCGCCCGGACGGCGCGGACCGGTACACGATCAGCGAGGTCGCCGCTCTCACCGGGCTGACGGCCCACACCCTGCGCTGGTACGAGCGCATCGGACTGATGCCGCACATCGACCGTTCGCACACCGGACAGCGCCGTTACAGCAACCGCGACCTCGACTGGCTCGCCCTCGTCGGCAAGCTCCGCCTGACCGGAATGCCGGTCGCCGACATGGTGCGGTACGCGGAACTCGTCCGCGCGGGCGATCACACGTACACCGAGCGTTTCGAGCTGCTCAAGCAGACCCGCGAGGACGTGCTGGCCCGCATCGCCGAACTCCAGGGCACGCTCGCGGTACTCGACCGGAAGATCAGCTTCTACGGGGACGCGGGGCGGGCCCTGGCGTCTGAGAGGACATGATGACCAACGGCAAAATCGGTACGGCGGCACTGGGCGACGGCGGACCGGAGGTGGGCGTCCAGGGCCTCGGCTGCATGGGCATGAGCTTCGCGTACGGCCCGTCGGACGCGGACGCCTCACGGGCGACGCTGGAACGCGCCCTCGAACTGGGCGTCACCCTCTACGACACGGCCGACGCGTACGGCGCGGGCGACAACGAGCGGTTCCTCGCCCCGTTCTTCGCGGCGCACCGGGAGGAGGTGCAGATCGCCACCAAGTTCGCCCTGTCCATCCCCCCGGACGACCCGAGCAGGCGGATCATCCGCAACGACCCGCCGTACATCCGCCGCTCGGTCGAGGCGAGCCTGCGGCGCCTGGGCGTCGATGTGATCGACCTCTACTACATGCACCGGCGCGACATGAACGTGCCGATCGAGGAGACCGTCGGCGTCATGGCCGAGCTGGTGCGCGAGGGCAAGGTCCGGCAGCTGGGCCTGAGCGAGGTCACGGCCGGCGAACTGCGCGCCGCCCACGCGGTGCACCCGATCGCCGCCGTGCAGTCGGAGTGGTCGCTGTTCAGCCGGGACATCGAGGCGAGGGTGGTACCGGCCGCACGCGAACTGGGGGTGACCCTCGTCCCGTACTCCCCGCTCGGCCGGGGCTTCCTCACCGGCTCCTTCACCGACGCCACCCAGGACTGACGGACGACGACTTCCGCCGCACCATGCCCCGCTTCACCGGTGACAACGCGGCGGCCAACGCGGCCCTGCTGGAGCCGGTCCGCACGGTGGCCGAGGCCCACGGCGCCACCCTCGGGCAGATCGCCCTGGCCTGGGTCCACCAGCAGGCGGCCGTCCACGGCCTCCCGGTGGTCCCCATCCCGGGCACCCGCAAGCCGGGCCGCGTGGAGGAGAACACCTCGGCGACCCGTATCACGTTGACGGAGCAGGAACTGGCCCTCCTCGAACCCATCGCCGCGAAGGTCGCGGGACCTCGCTACGCGAACATGGCGTTCACCTCGGCGGGCAGGGAGTAGCACAAGGGGTGCCGCTCCGGCGGCGCCCCGTCCCGCTCCGGGGGAGCCTCACAGCTCCGCCAGCAACTCCGCCTTCTTGGAGGAGAACTCCTCATCGGTCACCAGCCCCGCCTGATGAAGCTCCCCCAAGTGCCGGATCCGCTCGGCGATGTCCGCGGGGTCGCGGCGCGCACGCGCCGTGGGTATCGCCGGCACCGGCGCACAGTTGCGCAGCGCCGCCAGCACGGCCGCCGCGAACGGCAGTGACTCGTGCACGGGCCCGTACCCCAGCCCGAACACCACCGCCGCCGGGTCCTGGTCGGGCTGCGCCGGCGGAGCCCCCGCGTCCCGCCGCAGCAGCCGCAGGTGTCCCTCGAACACCTCGGGCGACCGCCACTCGACACCACTCAGCTCACCGACGGTGAAACGCTGGTCCCCGGCCTTCCACTTGGCCGACGACGCGCCCGTCCAGAACCACCGGAAGGACACCGCCTTCCCGTCGAACGCGGCCTTCCCGTCGTACGCCTTGAACTGCAGCGGCACCCGGGGTGCGGCCACCAGATGGCGTTCGGCGGGGCCGGACTCGGTGAGACGGGCCCGCAGTTCGTCGGCGTAGTACTCGGCGAGCGTCTCGCGCTCGCCGGGCAGCACCAGCCGGTAGGGGTCGCTGCTCTCCTTCAACTGCCCCGCGGCCGCCTCCATCAGCGGATCCGCGCCCGGCCGCAGCTCGGCGCGCAGCACCACCGTGCCGCGTTTGCCCGGGGTGAGGGTCACCCCCTCGATCGCCTCCAGCGGCACCCGGCGCTGCCCGAGTGCCTGGAACAGCTTGGGTGTTCGAATCCCCCGTTCGTAACGGATGAGCACGGAGTCGGACTCGAACTCCCAGGCGGCATGAAATCCGGCCAGTACATCACCCATGCGGCTCATCGTATGCGGCACGAGCTTCTCCGTCCCCTCCCCGGGCATACCGCAGTATCTCCGTCTCTACGCGCGTCCGGTAGTGGTCGTACGGGACAAACCTGCCCGGCAGACGTCGTCCTCCCGCGCGCAGGAGACCGTGTCATATGCGCCAACGCCGATCCCGGCGAAGTTGCGCAGGCTGTCCGTGCCGGGCACGAAGTACCCGGCGTGACCCTTCGCGTCCCGCGCCGACAGCACCCGCGCGCCGAAGCCGTCGGCCACCGGGTCGGCCCCGTGGCCCAGTCCGCCGAGCTCCAGGTACGGCACGTCCTGGATCCAGTCGTCGGCGTCGCGCATCGCCCACACCCGCGCGGAGGTGTGCAGCTGGGAGGCCTTCTCGGCCCGCATGCCGGGGCTGCCGGCCA
>KL568541.1:20395-24359 GCA_000715605.1 Streptomyces speibonae
CCCGCCACGGCAGGGAACGCGCGGCGACCCCGCACACCACGGAGCCGTAGCTGTGGCAGAACAGCGCGACCGGCGCGGTCCCGGGCAGGGCGCGCACCAGCGCGTTCAGCCGCCGGGCGCCGTCCTCGGCGCGCATCGCCGTGGCGGCGTCCACGCCGATCCCGCTGGGGGTGGTGTAGTCGGCCCAGGCGATCACGGCGGTGCGGGTGGCGGGGACGGCGTCGCGCTCGGCCGCGTACAGCGCCTTCGCCATGCCGACAGGGGCCGAGTACCGGCCGTGCGTGCGCTGGAAGGTGAGCAGGTCGGTGTTGACGCCGGGGACGACCACCGAGACCCGCTCGGCGTCCCGCAGATCGCCGAAGACCTCGGCGACCCGGCCCGGGCCCGCGGGGTCGAAGGCGAGGATGTTCCGGCCCGGTCGGGTCAGTTCCGTGAGCCGGTCCAGCCGGCGGGCGGCGTGGTCCTGGCCGGCGGGGGTGAGGCGGCTGTCGTGCACGCGTTCGAGCTCGACCTCGCGGGCCCGTTCCAGCGCGATGCGGTTGGCGTGGTAGCGCAGTTCGACGGGTGCGCCGTTCATGTTGCCGACCGCCAGCGGATAGCGGTGCGCGAGCCGGTCGCGCTGTCCCTCGGAGAGGGAGGCGAAGAACCGGCCCAGTCGCTCGGGCGCCGACCGCGGGTCCGGCAGCCGGTGGCCGGCTATGCGGCCCTCCTCCCACGCGGTGAGCGACGCCTGGAGCGGGGCGGGGTGGCGCTGATGGCGTGACGCCGTCCAGCCGGTGGTCGCCAGCATCACGAAAACGACGGCGAGCGCGAGCAGCGCGCGCCATACGTTGAGCGGCTGGGAGGTGTCGAAGGAAGTCACTGAAGGGACACACTAGGAGAACGGGAGTGTCTCGCGTGAATCAAGTGACCGGTATCACGTTTCGGCGCGCCGCCTCGGTGATCACTCCGTACGCCAGTTCCCCGCGAGGGCCGGGCCCACATGGTCCAGGCAGGTCGTCATCAGCTCCCGCATGGCCGTGACGGTGAAGTCGTCACCGGCGGACCAGCGCCGCTCCGCCACGCGGATCACCCCGCCGACCGCGGCCACCAGGATGCGCGGCCGGGGGTCGGTGTCCACGTCGAGCCCCTCGCGCTCGGCGATGATCCCGGCCAGCTCCTCCTCCAGCTCGGTCGCGCGGCGCAGATGGGCGGCGAGCAGGGCGGGCGTCGACTCGATGACCCGGTGGATGCGCAGGTGCAGTTCGAGCGGGATCAGTTGCTCCACGGCCTCGTTGACGGTGTCCCAGCTGTCCAGCACGGCCCGGCGCAGTGCCTCCAGGGGCGCCTCGCCCGGCGGGCGGGCGCGCACCGCGTTCACGACGTGCGACTCCGCGAGCCGGGGGACGAAGAACGCCACGTCCTCCTTGCTGGCGAAGTAGCGGAAGAAGGTGCGCTGTGAGACGTCGACGGCCGCGGCGATGTCGTCGACGGTCGTGCCCTCGTACCCGCGCGAGGCGATCAGCTCCAGCGCGGCCCTGACCAGCGCGTCCCGGGTGCGCTGCTTCTTGCGCTCCCGCAGGTTCGGCTGCGGCAGCGTACCCACGGCGGCCCCGGCCGTCTTCATGTGCCCCTCCTTGAACTGCCCTCGCAGTTCAGGCTATACGCGAGTGTTGTGTCAGTCACCGACTAGTGAATCGGTTTGTCAACTGTCAGCAGCTGACATTAACCTCATCGCATGACTGGTCAGACCACCATCGACAAGGCGGGCCCGGACGACGGGCCCCCGGCCGCTCCCTCGGGCGCGGCGCCGGGCAAGGGACTGCGCGGACACCCCTGGTTCACCCTTGTGACCGTGGCCGTGGGGGTCATGATGGTGGCCCTGGACGGCACCATCGTGGCCATCGCCAACCCGGCCATCGCCAGCGACCTCGGCGCCACCTTCGCCGAGGTGCAGTGGATCACCAACGCGTACTTCCTCGCCCTCGCCGTCTCCCTGATCACCGCGGGCAAGCTCGGTGACCGCTTCGGCCACCGGCAGACCTTCCTCATCGGCGTGGTCGGCTTCGCCGTCGCCTCGGGCGCGATCGGCCTGTCCCACAGCATCGGGCTGGTCATCGCCTTCCGGGTGCTCCAGGGCCTGTTCGGCGCCCTGCTGATGCCGGCCGCGCTCGGCCTGCTGCGGGCCACGTTCCCGGCCGAGAAGCTCAACATGGCGATCGGCATCTGGGGCATGGTCATCGGTGCCTCCACCGCCGGAGGCCCCATCCTCGGCGGTGTGCTCGTCGAGCACGTCAACTGGCAGTCGGTGTTCTTCATCAACGTGCCGGTCGGCATCCTCGCCGTGGCGCTCGGCGTGTGGATCCTGCTCGACCACCGCGCGGAGAACGCGCCGCGCTCCTTCGACGTGCTCGGCATCGCGCTGCTGTCCGCCGCGATGTTCTGCCTCGTCTGGGCGCTGATCAAGGCTCCGGAGTGGGGCTGGGGCTCCCTCGGCACCTGGTCGTTCGTCATCGGCTCGCTGGTCCTGTTCGGGCTCTTCGCCCTCTGGGAGACCAGGGTCGGGGAGCCGCTGATCCCGCTGGCCCTGTTCCGCTCGGTGCCGCTGTCCGCCGGTGTCGTGCTGATGGTCCTGATGGCCATCGCCTTCATGGGCGGCCTGTTCTTCGTCACCTTCTACCTGCAGAACGTGCACGGCATGAGCCCGGTCGACGCCGGACTCCACCTGCTGCCGCTCACCGGCATGATGATCGTCGGCTCGCCGCTGGCGGGCGTGCTGATCACCAAGGTGGGGCCGCGCATCCCGCTGGCCGGCGGCATGGCGTGCACCGCCGCCGCCATGTACGGCATGTCGACGCTGGAGAAGGGCACCGGCAGCGGCGTCATGTCGCTCTGGTTCGCCCTCCTCGGCCTCGGCCTCGCCCCGGTCATGGTCGGTGCCACCGAGGTCATCGTGGGCAACGCGCCGCTGGAGCTGTCCGGTGTCGCCGGCGGTCTCCAGCAGGCCGCCATGCAGGTCGGCGGCAGCCTCGGTACGGCCGTGCTGGGCGCCGTGATGGCCTCGAAGGTGGACCGTGACCTGGAGGGCAACTGGGCGGAGGCGGGCCTTCCGCCGCTCACCCCCGAGCAGGCCGGGAAGGCGTCCGAGGCCGTTCAGGTCGGTGTTCCGCCGGTGACGGAGGGCACGCCCGCCCAGATCGCCGCGAAGATCACCGATGTCGCCCACGACACCTTCCTCTCCGGCATGAGCCTGGCGTCCCTGGTCGCCGCCGGAGTCGCCGCGGTGGCGATCCTGGTCGCGTTCCTCACCAAGCGCGGTGTGAACGCGGAGGCCGGCGCGGGCGTCGGCCACATCTGACGGACCGTCGTGTGACGCGGTTTCGCTCATCAGGGTGAACCGATGCGGTGATCCCGCCCCTTCACCGGGCGCCGCAGGTCACATTGGGTCACGTCCTCCGCAGGGCATGGAGGACGCCGGCTGCGGCGCGCTGCTGGAGGGGGGCAGCGCGCATGCAGCGGCCTCAGCTGTCGTACGTACGGCGTGAATTCACCGCCGTTGCGGGGGTACCCGCCATGTCAGCCAACCCTTCAGGGAGTTGATGATGGCGAGCTTCGGACACGGAACGCGCAGGCACCCCCGCACACGTGGCCGGACGTGGTCACGGTCCGGGCCGGATCGCGCGACGCTCGGGATCATCGGAGCCATCTGCGCCGTCGCGGGCTTCTTCGTGCTGGGGATCGTCCTCGGCCCGGCCGCGATGGTCTGCGGATGGCTCTCCATGGGCCGCAGCTGGGCGGGTTCCCGCTCACCCTGGGCCCTGGTCGCCCTGGTCCTGGGCGCCATCGACACGCTCCTGGCCCTCGTCCTCCTGACAGGAGCGGCCGGCCAGGGCTACGGCATGCTCTGACCACAAGAGGGCAGAAGGGGGCCTCCGGCACACCACCGAAGGCCCCCTCCCTGCGGCATCCGCGCGCTACCGAGCCG
>KL568541.1:24666-32612 GCA_000715605.1 Streptomyces speibonae
GCGCGCCCGGCCCCGACGCACCCGCAGCCGCCGCTCTACCGCCGGCCCCCTTCCCTGCGGTGTCCGCGCGCTACCGAGCCGGCGGGAGTACAGCTCACCTGAGGGGCGCGGGGAACTGCGCGCCCAGCCCCCACGCACCCGCAGCCGCCTCACGACCGCCGTGACCCTTCGTTGAAGCGCCCCCGCACGGACGAGTCGACGGCAGGACAGCTCACCCCAGGGACGCGGGGAACTGCGCGAAGACAGAACACCCGCACGCACCCGCAGTCACCCACCCCGCCCCCGCCGGAGGCGCTACGCGTCGCCCCCCGCCACCCCCGGATCCGCCGCCGCGACATCCAGCAACTGGTACCGGTCGATCGCCTGCTTCAGCACCGACCGGTCGAGGTGCCCCTCCCGCGCCAGTTCCGTCAGCACCGCCACCACGATCGACTGCGCGTCGATGTGGAAGAACCGCCGGGCCGCCCCGCGCGTGTCCGCGAAGCCGAAGCCGTCCGCGCCCAGCGACTGGTACGTCCCCGGCACCCAGCGCGCGATCTGGTCCGGCACCGACCGCATCCAGTCGGACACCGCGACCACCGGCCCCCGGGCCGACGCCAGCTTCCGCGTCACGTACGGCGTGCGCTGCTCCTCCTCCGGGTGCAGCAGGTTGTACCGCTCGCAGTCCACCGCCTCGCGCCGCAGCTCGTTCCACGAGGTCGCCGACCAGACGTCCGCCTTGACGTTCCACTCCTCGGCGAGGATCTGCTGCGCCTCGATCGCCCACGGCAGCGCGACCCCGGACGCCAGGATCTGCGCCGGGAGCGAGCCCGAGGGGCCCTCGCTGAAGCGGTAGAGGCCCTTGACGATGCCCTCCGCGTCCACGTTCTCCGGCTCGGCCGGGTGCCGGATCGGCTCGTTGTAGACGGTCAGGTAGTAGAAGACGTCCTCGCCGTGCGGATGCTGCTCGTCCCCGCCGTACATCCGGCGCAGCCCGTCCCGCACGATGTGCGCGATCTCGTAGCCGAAGGCCGGGTCGTACGCGACGCACGCCGGATTCGTGGACGCCAGCAGCTGCGAGTGGCCGTCCGCGTGCTGGAGCCCCTCACCGGTCAGCGTCGTGCGCCCCGCGGTCGCGCCGAGGACGAAACCGCGGGCCAACTGGTCGGCCATCTGCCAGAACTGGTCACCGGTGCGCTGGAAACCGAACATCGAATAGAAGACGTACACCGGGATGAGCGGCTCGCCGTGCGTGGCGTACGCCGATCCGGCCGCGATCAGCGAGGCCGTGCAGCCGGCCTCGGAGATGCCGTCGTGCAGCATCTGCCCGTTGGGCGACTCCTTGTAGGCGAGCAGCAGCTCCCGGTCCACGGACTCGTACTGCTGGCCGAGCGGGTTGTAGATCTTCGCACTCGGGAAGAACGAGTCCATGCCGAACGTGCGGTACTCGTCCGGCGCGATCAGCACGAACCGCCTGCCGATCTCCTTGTCCCGCATGAGGTCCTTCAGGAGCCGGACAAAGGCCATGGTCGTCGCGATGGACTGCTGGCCGGAGCCCTTCTTCACGGTCGCGTACGTCTTGTCCTCGGGCAGCCGCAGCGGCTTCGACCGCACCACCCGCGTCGGCACATAACCGCCCAGGGACCTGCGGCGGTCGTGCATGTACTGCATCTCCTCCGTGTCCGGGCCCGGGTGGTAGTAGGGCGGCAGACCGGATTCGAGGTCCTTGTCGGAGATCGGCAGGTGCAGCCGGTCCCGGAAGTGCTTGAGGTCGTCGACCGTCAGCTTCTTCATCTGGTGCGTGGCGTTGCGGCCCTCGAAGTTCGGACCCAGCGTCCAGCCCTTGATCGTCTTCGCCAGGATCACCGTCGGCTGGCCCTTGTGCTCCAGGGCCGCCTTGTACGCCGCGTAGATCTTGCGGTGGTCGTGACCGCCGCGCCCCAGGTGCAGGATCTGGTCGTCGGTCATGTGCTCGACCATCGCGCGCAGCCGGTGGTCGTCGCCGAAGAAGTGCTCACGGATGTACGCGCCCGACTCGGTGGCGTACGTCTGGAACTGCCCGTCCGGCGTGGTGTTCATCTTGTTGACCAGCACCCCGTCGCGGTCCTGGGCCAGCAGCGGGTCCCAGGACCGGTCCCAGACCAGCTTGATCACGTTCCAGCCGGCGCCCCGGAAGACCGACTCCAGCTCCTGGATGATCTTGCCGTTGCCGCGCACCGGGCCGTCGAGCCGCTGAAGGTTGCAGTTGACCACGAAGGTGAGGTTGTCCAGGCCCTCGCGCGCGGCGATGGTGAGCTGGCCCAGCGACTCCGGCTCGTCCATCTCGCCGTCGCCCAGGAACGCCCACACGTGGGATGTGGAGGTGTCCGCGATCCCGCGCGCGTGCATGTAGCGGTTCATCCGCGCCTGGTAGATCGCGCCGATCGGGCCCAGCCCCATCGACACGGTCGGGAACTCCCAGAAGTCGGGCATCGACCGCGGGTGCGGGTAGGACGACAGCATGTAGGGCGCCTTGGACTTCTCCTGCCGGAAGCCGTCCAGGTGCCGCTCGCTGAGCCGGTCCAGCAGATACGCGCGGGCGTAGATGCCGGGCGAGGCGTGCCCCTGGAAGAAGACCTGGTCGCCGCCGTCGCCCTCGTCCTTGCCGCGGAAGAAGTGGTTGAACCCCACGTCGTACAGCGACGCGGAGGACGCGAAGGTGGCGATGTGGCCGCCGACCCCGATCCCCGGCCGCTGCGCGCGCGAGACCATCACGGCGGCGTTCCAGCGCGTCGCGTTGAGGATCTTGCGCTCGATCTCCTCGTTGCCCGGGAAGAACGGCTCGGCCCGGGTCGGGATCGTGTTGACGTAGTCCGTGCTGCGCATCTCGGGGACGGCCACGCGCTTCTCACGGGCACGTTCGATCAGTCGCAGCATCAGATAGCGGGCCCGCTCCCGGCCGCGCTCGTCGACCGCGGCGTCGAGGGAGTCGAGCCACTCCTGCGTTTCCTCGGGATCGAAGTCAGGAACCTGACTCGGAAGGCCGCCAATGATGATCGGGTTGCGATCGGATGCGGAAGCCACGCTGTTCCTTACCTGTCAGAGGGCCGTGAAAGGGCCGCCGTTTCGCTGATACGGCCCGGTTTGCGCCGCTCCCCATGGTCCACCCCGGGGCCGCCGACGTCATCTCTACCGGGAGGTAATCCGCTGGTGCGGCCACTACGGTGGGCACGGGGCTCGTCCATTCGAGTCTTCGTACACATGGACGGTTCCCAAAGGGCCAAACGGGGCACAAAGGTGTGGTGTGTGTCACTGCGGGCCATGATGGTGTGCCTGGAGTTGCGGTGACCCGGCCAGGATCGTCACCGTTTCGGCGGTCACCACGGCCGGGTACTTGCGCGATCCGTCCCGCCCGTGTGGACTACGGCCAATGCTTCGCGCACGCGCGTGGCTGAGATATTCCCAAGACATGATCAGGAGGCAACCCGTGAGCGCGACCGCGGACCACGCGGAGGAGCGGACGAACCCTGCCGCCAGGCTGGGGTTCCAGCCCGGGCAGGTGGTCCAGGAGATCGGCTACGACGACGACGTCGACCAGGAGCTCCGCGAGGCCATCGAGGGCGTCATCGAGAGTGACCTGGTCGACGAGGACTACGACGACGTGGCTGACGCCGTTGTGCTGTGGTTCCGCGACGACGACGGCGACCTGACGGATGCGCTGGTGGATGCCGGCACGTACATCGAAGAGGGCGGCGCGATCCTGCTCCTCACGCCGAAGACCGGCCGTGCGGGCTACGTCGAGCCGAGCGACATCTCGGAGGCCGCCACCACTGCGGGGCTGACGGCGTCCAAGAGCGTCAGCGTCGGCAAGGACTGGAGCGGCAGCCGGCTGGCGACGCCCAAGGCGGCCAAGTCCAAGCGGTGACTCACCCCGGACGGGTCGGCCGCCACAGGCGTCGGCCCGTTCGCGGGGCTGTCGTACTCCCTGCGTAGGGTGGGCGCAGTGAACCACCCCGAAGGGATGAACACGACGATGGCGATCCAGGTCGGCGACAAGGCCCCGGACTTCGAACTCAAGGACAACCACGGGGCCACCGTGCGGCTCTCCGACTACCGCGGCCGCAAGAACGTGGTGGTGCTCTTCTACCCGTTCGCCTTCACCGGTGTGTGCACGGGCGAGCTGTGCGAGGTCCGTGACCACCTGCCGCAGTTCTCCGACCGCGAGACCGAGGTGCTCGCGGTGTCCAACGACTCCATCCACACCCTGCGGGTCTTCGCAGAGCAGGAGAATCTGGAGTACCCGCTGCTCAGCGACTTCTGGCCGCACGGCAGCGTCTCGCGGGCCTACGGCGTCTTCGACGAGGACAAGGGATGCGCCGTGCGCGGGACCTTCATCATCGACAAGGAGGGCGTCGTGCGCTGGACCGTGGTCAACGCACTGCCCGACGCCCGTGACCTGGCCGAGTACGTCAAGGCGCTCGACACCCTGTGATTGTTCGCTTCCAGGGTCTGCGAGCTCCGGGAACCCGTCACTAGGATCTACTCGTTGATCCGACATCGAACGCACTACGGGGCACCCCGCCCCTGGACACCAATGGAGGACTCGTGGGAGTCAGCCTCAGCAAGGGCGGCAACGTATCGCTGAGCAAGGAGGCGCCGGGCCTGACCGCCGTCATCGTCGGACTGGGGTGGGACGTCCGTACCACGACCGGCACCGACTTCGACCTGGACGCCAGCGCCCTGCTCCTGAACAACACGGGCAAGGTCGGCAGCGACGCCAACTTCGTCTTCTTCAACAACCTCAAGAGCCCGGACGGCTCCGTCGAACACACCGGTGACAACCTCACCGGTGAGGGCGAGGGCGACGACGAGCAGATCAAGGTCAACCTGGCCGCTGTCCCGGCGGACATCGAGAAGATCGTCTTCCCGGTCTCCATCTACGACGCCGAGAACCGCCAGCAGTCGTTCGGCCAGGTGCGCAACGCGTTCATCCGCGTCGTCAACCAGGCCGGCGGCGCCGAGATCGCCCGCTACGACCTCTCGGAGGACGCCTCCACCGAGACCGCGATGGTCTTCGGCGAGCTGTACCGGCACGGCGCGGAGTGGAAGTTCCGCGCCATCGGCCAGGGCTACGCCTCGGGCCTGCGCGGCATCGCGCAGGACTTCGGCGTGAACGTCTGAGCGTGAACGTCTGAGACTCCGCCCCGGGCGGCGACGCCCGCATCGGGCCGCCGCCCGCGGCCGTACCGCCCGGCGCCGCACGGTTTACGTGCGGCGCCGGACGCGCAGAAGCACCTGAGAACCATCACAACGGAGGGGGACCAGCAGTATGGGCGTCACGCTTGCCAAGGGAGGAAACGTCTCCCTGTCCAAGGCCGCACCCAACCTCACGCAGGTCATGGTCGGTCTGGGCTGGGACGCGCGCTCCACCACCGGAGCGCCCTTCGACCTCGACGCCAGTGCGCTGATGTGCGCCGGCGGCCGGGTCATGGGGGACGAGTGGTTCGTCTTCTACAACCAGCTCAAGAGCCCCGACGGCTCGGTGGAGCACACCGGTGACAACCTCACCGGTGAGGGCGATGGCGACGACGAGTCCCTGCTGGTCGACCTGTCGAAGGTGCCGCAGCAGTGCGACAAGATCGTCTTCCCGGTCTCCATCCACATGGCCGACGAGCGCGGTCAGGCCTTCGGCCAGGTCAGCAACGCCTTCATCCGCGTGGTGAACCAGGCGGACGGCCAGGAGCTGGCCCGCTACGACCTGAGCGAGGACGCCTCCACCGAGACCGCGATGATCTTCGGCGAGCTCTACCGCTACCAGGGTGAGTGGAAGTTCCGTGCAGTGGGGCAGGGGTACGCGTCGGGGCTGCGGGGCATCGCTCTAGACTTCGGAGTCAACGTTTCGTAAAGCCGACTACGGCAGCGGGGGAGACCCGTACACACACCTGGGGTAGCCAGTGGTTCTGAAAACCTTCGGCTGGTCGTTCGCGGTCACCGCGCTCGGCCTGGTCGCAGCGATCCTCTTCGGGGGGTGGACCGCCTTCGGAATCGTGGCGATCCTCTCGATCCTCGAGATTTCGCTGTCCTTCGACAACGCGGTGGTCAACGCCGGCATCCTGAAGAAGATGAATGCCTTCTGGCAGAAGATCTTCCTCACCGTCGGCATTCTGATCGCCGTCTTCGGTATGCGGCTGGTCTTCCCCGTCGTCATCGTCGCCGTCAGCGCACAGCTCGGGCCGATCGAGGCGGTCGACCTCGCGCTCAGCGACAAGGATCGCTACCAGGAGCTCGTCACCGACGCGCACCCGGCGATCGCCGCGTTCGGTGGCATGTTCCTGCTCATGATCTTCCTCGACTTCATCTTCGAGGAGCGGGAGATCAAGTGGCTGGGCTGGCTGGAGCGCCCGCTGGCCAAGCTCGGCAAGATCGACATGCTGTCGGTCTGCATCGCGCTGATCATCCTGCTGATCTCCGCCATCACCTTCGCCACCCAGGCCCACCAGCACGGCGGCGCCCATGTGGACAAGTCGGGCACGGTCCTGCTCTCCGGCATCGCCGGTCTGATCACCTACATGGTGGTGGGCGGCCTCTCCGGATTCTTCGAGGACCGGCTCGAAGAGGAGGAGGAACGTGAGCACGAGGAGGAGGAACAGGCGGAGCGCGAAGGCAAGCCGCGCTCGGCGGTCGCCCTGGCCGGCAAGGCCGCGTTCTTCATGTTCCTCTACCTCGAGGTGCTCGACGCGTCCTTCTCCTTCGACGGTGTGATCGGCGCCTTCGCCATCACCAACGACATCGTGCTGATGGCGCTCGGCCTCGGCATCGGCGCCATGTACGTCCGTTCGCTCACGGTCTACCTGGTCCGCCAGGGCACCCTGGACGACTACGTCTACCTGGAGCACGGCGCGCACTACGCGATCGGCGCGCTGGCGATGATCCTGCTCGTCACGATCCAGTACGAGATCAACGAGATCGTCACCGGCCTGATCGGCGTCGTCCTGATCGGTGCCTCCTTCTGGTCCTCCGTGCGCCGCAACCGGGCGCTCGCGGAAGCGGAGGGACCGGCCGACGAGAAGACTGAGGTCTCCTCCGGGGTGTGACAGCCCTCCGGGTGAGGAACGCTCTCGACGGGGCGGCCGCGAGGACCACTCCTCGCGGCCGCCCCGTCGGCCGTCCGGCACCAGGGTGCCCGGGCGGCCGGGGCGGGGGCCGACAAGCGGACTTGGGGCGGGAATGGGTTTCCTGGACGGACTGCGGCGCGGCAGCGAGAGCGCCTTCGACTCGGGCAACGCGGCCACCAACGCGATCGAGCTGACCAAGCGGCACGCTCAGGTGTCGCTGACCAAGCAAGGGGCGGCCACCGGCCATCTGCGGATCAATCTGAGCTGGCGGATGCGCACCTCCGACCTCGGCGGCCCCCAGCGGGAGAGCCTGCTGCGCCACCCCCTGAAGGCGCTCAAGCCCCCGGAGGTCGTCGGCCACAGCCAGTCCATGGTCAACGTCGACCTCGACCTGGGCTGTCTCTACGAGCTCCAGGACGGCGCCAAGGGCGTGGTCCAGCCCCTGGGCGGCCTGCTCGGCGACGTCAACGCGCCGCCGTACGTCAAGCTCAGCGGCGACGACCGGTTCGGCTCGGCCTCCGGCGAGACGATGTACGTCAACCTCGACCACCGCGAGCAGTTCAAACGCCTGCTGATCTTCGCGTACATCTACGACCAGACCCCCGCGTTCGACCGGACGCACGCCGTCGTCACGCTGTACCCGAGCAACGGCCCCCGGATCGAGATCGGCCTCGACGAGCGCCACCCCCAGGCCCGCTCCTGCGCGGTGGTGATGATCGAGAACGTCAAGAACGAGATCCTCGTCCGCCGCGAGGTGAAGTTCGTCTACGGCTTCCAGGCGGAACTGGACCGGCTGTACGGCTGGGGCCTTCAGTGGGGCCGGGGCTTCAAGAGCAAGGCCGGCCGCTGAGCGGGCCCCCGCTTCACCGGTCC
>KL568541.1:32824-34823 GCA_000715605.1 Streptomyces speibonae
GGGCTGCTGCGGGGGATAGCCGTACGCGGGCTGGGCCGGCACCCCCGCCGGCACCCCCGCCGACACCCCCGCCGGCTGCTCCGGCGGCAGCGGCGCGGACACCTCGGGCGGCACGAGCGGGGCCTGACGCTGGGTCGGGGCCTCGGACGAGGAGGCGTCGGCCTGGTCCTGGGTCTGGGTCGTGGCGGGCGCCTGCTGCGTGGCGTCGGCCGGCTCGGGCCCGTCGGCCTCCGACTCGTCCACCGAGATGCCGAAGTCGGTCGCCAGCCCCTCCAGCCCGTTGGTGTAGCCCTCACCGAGCGCGCGGAACTTCCAACCGTCCCCGCGCCGGTACAGCTCACCGCAGATCAGCGCCGTCTCCTCGCCGGTCTCCGGCTTGATGTCGAAGTACGCCAGCGCCTCCCCGTCGGCGGCCTGGGCGTCGTACAGCAGGATGCGCAGCGCGCGCACCCGGTCGAAGGCGACGCCGTCCGCCGACGCGACCAGCAGGATCCGTCCGACGCCGGCGTCGACACCGGCGAGGTCTGTCTGGATCGTGTCGGTCAGCCCCTCGGCCACGCGCTTCTTGCCGAGCCGCCACACCTTCCCGGACGGATGCCGGGGCTGGTTGTAGAAGACGAAGTCCTCGTCGGAGCGCACACGGCCGTCGAGACCGAGGAGCAGCGCGGAGGCGTCGACGTCCGGTACCCCCTGCCCGGGCGACCAGCGCAGCACGGCGCGTACGGTGGTGGCCTCGAGAGGGACGTTCGACCCCTTCAGCATCGCGTGCGTCATGGGATCATCCTGCCCTCTCCGTCCTGGTCACGACAACGCGGGTGGGAACCGCTACGGCTGGGTTACCAGAAGTTCATGCCCGGTGGGAACCGGCGACATGGATATCTACGTACTATTACCGGCCACCTTTTGACACATATCACTGATTCCACGAGGCCACGGGGGAGTTCCATGCGTCACTTCGGGCACATCGCCCCTGCTGTGCGGAAACGTCTCTTCCATCAGGAGCCGGGGGAGTTCACACACGACTCCCCGGCCCGGATGCTTTCCGCCGCGCTGGGGGCCACGCTCTACAGTCCGGCCACCCGGCCCCGTCTCGCGGACGACGTGGTCAAGCAGGCCGGACGTGGCGCGGTCTCGATGGTGCTGTGCCTGGAGGACTCCATCAACGACGCCGACGTCGCCGCCGGCGAGGAGAACCTGGTACGCCAGTTCGCCGACCTGGCCGCGCGCCCCGGTGTGAACCTGCCGCTGCTGTTCATCCGCGTCCGGTTCCCCGAGCAGATCCCCGACCTCGCCCGGCGGCTCGGTCCCGCCGCCCGGCTGCTGTCCGGATTCGTCCTGCCGAAGTTCACCGCCGAACGCGGCCTGCCCTTCCTCGAGGCGCTCGCCACCGCCGAGTCCGAGACCGGCCACCGGCTGTTCGCCATGCCGGTCCTGGAGTCCCCCGAACTCCTCTACCGCGAATCCCGCATGGAAACCCTCGAGGGCATCTTCCGCGCCGTCGACAAGTACCGCGACCGCGTCCTCGCCCTGCGCCTCGGCGTCACCGACTTCTGCTCCTCCTACGCACTGCGCCGGGGCCCCGACATCACGGCCTACGACATCCAGGTCGTCGCCTCCGTCATCTCCGACGTGGTGAACATGCTGGGCCGCGCCGACGGCACCGGGTTCACCGTCACCGGGCCGGTCTGGGAGTACTTCCGGGTCCAGGAGCGCATGTTCAAGCCGTTGCTGCGGCAGAGCCCCTTCCACGAGGTGCAGGCCGCCGCGCTGCGCCAGAAGCTCATCGAGCACGCCATGGACGGCCTGCTGCGCGAGATCTCCCTGGACCGGGCCAACGGACTGCTCGGCAAGACCGTCATCCACCCCTCCCACGTGCTGGCCGTGCACGCACTGTCCGTGGTCAGCCACGAGGAGTACAGCGACGCCCAGGACATCCTGCGTCCGGAACGCGACGGCGGGGGTGTACTCAGGTCGGCGTACACGAACAAGATGAACGAGG
>KL568541.1:35024-36448 GCA_000715605.1 Streptomyces speibonae
GCGGGGGTGTACTCAGGTCGGCGTACACGAACAAGATGAACGAGGTGAAGCCGCACCGCGCCTGGGCCGAGCGGACCCTGCTGCGGGCCGAGGTCTTCGGCGTGGCCAACGAGGACATCGGCTTCGTGGAACTGCTCGCGGCGGGGCTGGGCGACTGACCGGGATGGAGAACGCGGTGAACACATGGTCCGGCAGCTGGGTCACCCGGCGGCTCGGGGTCGAGCTGACCGGCGACGCGAGCCTGCCCGACCTGCTGGGACTGGCGCTGCGCCGCAACCCCAAGCGGGCCCACCTGCTCGTGTCCAACGTCCTGGGCAAGCACGTCCCCCAGTCGCCGTCCGTCGTGTACGGCCACGGTGTCGCCCTCGGCCGCAGGGTGCGGGAGCTGCTGGGCGACTCGGCGGCGGACGCGGTCGTCCTCGGCTACGCCGAGACCGCCACCGGGCTGGGCCACTGCGTCGCCGACGGACTGGGCACGGCGCCGTATCTGCACTCCACCCGCCGCCCGGTCGCGGGGACGGCGACGGCCGGAGGCTTCGAGGAGTCCCACTCCCACGCCACCTCCCACCTGCTGCTCCCCGAGGACCCGCGGCTGCTCGCCGGGGACGGGCCGCTGGTCCTGGTCGACGACGAGTTCTCCACGGGCAACACGGTGCTGAACACGGTGCGCGCGCTGCACGCCCGGTATCCGCGCACGCGGTACGTCGTCGTCGCCCTCGTCGACATGCGCTCGCCCGAGGACGCCGGGCGGCTGGAGGCGTTCGCCCGGGAGATCGGGGCGCGCGTCGACCTGGTGACGACCGCGTCGGGCACGGTACGGCTGCCGGACGGCGTCCTGGAGAAGGGGCAGGAGCTGGTGGCGCGCTACGAAGGCGCCACGGGCGGTGGCGAGGCGGCTGCGGGCGCGCCGGGGCCGGTCGCGCGGTTCCCCGCGCCCCTGGGCGGGGCGCCCGACCGCCGACCTGGAAGCGCCGGGGAACACCAGCACACGTCAGGGGCGCGGGGAACCGCGCGATCAGCCACCGACGGCCCGCACCCGGACGACAGGCCCGCCCATGGCGACCCGCGCCCGGACCCCACGCCGACGCACGTCACCCGCGTGGACCTGGACTGGCCCCCCGCCCTCCCCGACGGCGGCCGCCACGGCTTCACCCCCGCCCACCGAGCCCGCCTCGAAGCCGCCCTCCCCACCCTGGCGGCGAGCCTCACCCACGCCCTCCCCGCGACGGCGCACCGCGTCCTCGTCCTCGGCTTCGAGGAGCTGATGTACGCCCCGCTCCGCCTCGCCACCGAGCTGGACCGCTCCACCGGCCTCGACGTGCGCTTCTCCACCACCACCCGCTCACCCGTCCTCGCTGTCGACGACCCCGGCTACGCGATACGCACCCGCCTGGTCTTCCCCGCCCCTGTCTCTTATACACATC
>KL568541.1:36686-40175 GCA_000715605.1 Streptomyces speibonae
CGTCGTCGACTCGGCCGCCGACACCCCCGCCCTGCACGCCCCCGACGGCCTCCTCGCCCGGCTGGCCGCGCACACCCCGCACGTCCTCCTCGCGGTCGTACCGTCGTACATACCCGGAGGCCAGGACGTCCCCGAAAGGCCCGCCCCCATGCTGCCCGAGCCCCTCAGAGGCCCCGCCTTCTCCTCGTACGCGCCCGAGGAGGTCGGCTGGCTGCTCCAGGACCTCTCGGACGTGACGCTGGAGGCGCCGACCGAGGAGCGCGAGGAGGCCATCCAGAGCGGCGGCGCCCACTACGCCGAGTCGCTGCCCGTGGAATACCAGCCCAGCGAGCAGTACCAGGAGCTCTTCCACACGGCGCTGAAGGAGTCGGCGGCCCGCCTGGCCCACGCGGTGGGCGTGGTCACCGAGACCGTCCTCGCCGAGCGCTCCCCCCGCCCGGTGCTGGTCTCCCTGGCCCGCGCGGGCACCCCCGTCGGCATCCTGATGCGCCGCTGGGCCGGGCACCGCCACCAGCTCGCCCTGCCGCACTACGCCGTCTCCATCGTCCGCGGCCGCGGCATCGACGCCAACGCGCTGCGCTGGCTGGCCGCCCACCACGACCCCCGTGACGTCGTGTTCGTCGACGGCTGGACCGGCAAGGGCGCCATCACCCGCGAACTCGCCCAGGCGATCGAGGAGTTCGAGAAGATCGAGGGCGTCACCGGCTTCGACCCGGAGATCGCGGTGCTCGCCGACCCCGGCTCCTGCGTACGGACCTACGGCACCCGCGAGGACTATCTGATCCCCTCCGCCTGCCTCAACTCGACCGTCTCCGGCCTGATCTCCCGTACCGTGCTGCGCGCCGACCTGGTCGGCCCGGACGACTTCCACGGCGCCAAGTTCTACCGCGAACTCGCCGGCGCGGACCTGTCCGTGGCGTTCCTGGACGCCGTCTCCGCCCGCTTCCCGGAGGTCGCCGACGCGGCCTGTGCCGAGGCCAAGGAACTCCGCTCCGCCGACCGCACGCCGACGTGGGAGGGCTGGGCGGCCGTCGAGCGCATCAGCGAGGAGTACGGCATCCACGACGTGAACCTCGTCAAGCCGGGCGTCGGCGAGACCACCCGGGTGCTGCTGCGCCGGGTGCCCTGGAAGATACTGGCCCGCACCGGAGCCGGCCGCGACCTCGACCACGTCCGCCTGCTCGCGCGCCAGCGGGGCGTCCCCGTCGAGGAGGTCGACGGGCTGCCGTACACCTGCGTGGGGCTGATCCACCCCCGCTACACCCGCGGCGCGACCGGCGCCGACGGCAAGGCGGTGACCCGCTGATGCCCGCCGTCGTCGCCAGCGACCTCGACCGCACCCTCATCTACTCCGCCGCGGCCCTCGCCCTGACCATGCCGGACGCGCGGGCGCCGAGGCTGCTGTGCGTGGAGGTCCACGAGTCCAGGCCGCTGTCCTTCATGACCGAGACGGCGGCCCAGCTCCTGACCGACCTCGGTGACCAGGCCGTGTTCGTCCCCACCACGACCCGCACCCGCAAGCAGTACCAGCGCATCAACCTCCCCGGCCCGCCGCCCGCGTACGCGATCTGCGCCAACGGCGGCCACCTGCTGGTCGAGGGCGAGACGGACCGGGACTGGCACGCCCGGGTGCTCGCCCGGCTGGCCGACGAGTGCGCCCCGCTGGCCGAGGTGCGGGAGCACCTGCTGCGGACGGCCGACCCGGTGTGGCTGCGCAAGCACCGCGTCGCCGAGGACCTGTTCGTCTACCTCGTCGTCGAGCGCGAACTGCTGCGCGAGGAGTGGGTGAAGGAACTCGCCGTGTGGGCGGAGAACCGCGGCTGGACGGTATCCCTCCAGGGGCGCAAGATCTACGCCGTGCCCAAGCCGCTCACCAAGAGCGCGGCCATGCGCGAGGTCGCCCGCCGCACCGGCGCGGACCTCACCCTCGCGGCCGGCGACTCGCTCCTCGACGCCGACCTGCTCCTCGCCGCCGACCGCGGCTGGCGCCCCGGCCACGGCGAACTCGCCGAAGCCGACTGGACGGCCCCCGCGATCAGGACCCTCCCCGAACGGGGCGTCCTGGCCGGCGAACGCATCCTCCGCGAGTTCCTGCACACAGTCCGCACACCGCGCCCCGAGCGGGCTGCGCGCTGAGACAGAAGGCGGCGGCCCAGGACCCGGCACGGTCCAAGGCGCGACCCGAAGGCGGCTCGGACGCCGCGCCCCAGGGACTCAAGAGCGGCGCGCGGTCCCAGGCACGAGGCGGCGGCGCCGGAGCCCGCTCGACGCGGCGGCCGGGGAGGGGACGGGGAGGGGCCCTCGGCTGTGGCTCAAGGCGGGACGCGGCCTGGTGACGGGCCGGAAGTGGCCCCTAGGAGCGCGCCCGAAGGCGGGACGCGGCACGGGGCCCCGCGGGGGCGCTTAAGGCGGCGGCTTGGAAGCGGCCTCCGCGATGCGCAGGGGCCGGGCGGCTCCAGGCGCGGGGCGGTGGCGCGGGGTCCGCTCGACGCGGCGGCCGGGGAGGGGCCCTCGCGGAGGCGGCCCATGGCTCGGCGCGGTCCGGAGACGGCTTGGAAGCGGTGTCCGGGGGGTGGCTCAATGCGGGGCACGGTCCGGGGCGCGAGGTGGCCCGCGGTCTGCTCAATGCGGCGGCCCGAACGAGGCCACGACACGGCCCTTGACGGTGGCTGCGGGGCGGGGCGCGGCCTGGGAGGGGCGGCCCCAGGCGGGGTGGGATCCGGGGGCCGTCCGGAAGAGCCCCCCGGAAGGCCCCGGAAGGCGGCCCCGGGGCGGTGCCGGTCGAGGCGGTCGTCCGGGGGGGCAGGAGGATTCAGGGGCGTCCGGGGGACCCGGGGGGACTCCGGGGGACCGGGGTCAGCCGCAGCAACCGCCGCCGCAGCAGCCGCCACCGCCCGTGGAGGGGGCCGGGGCCGAGGTGGTGCCGCCGACTGCGACCGTGGACAGGAGCTTGACCGTGTCGTCGTGGCCGGACGGGCAGGCCGCGGGTGCGGCGGACTCCGCCATGGGACGGCTCAGTTCGAAGGTGTCGCCGCAGGTCCGGCAGCGGTATTCGTAGCGAGGCATGGGCACAGGTTAACCGGGCCGGCCCGCGCCGGTCAGTGCGCGCCGCCGCGCTCCTCGCGGATCTGCGCCACCACGCGGCTCACCGTCGTCCGTACCGCCTCCGTCTCCGTCAGGAAGTGCCAGTAGTCGGGGTGGCGCCCCTCCAGACCGGCGACGGCCCGCTCCAGCCGGGCCACGGAGTCGTCCAGGGGCCGGGCATGGCGCGGATCGGGGGTGGTGCGGCCGGCCATCGCCAGACGCTGCGCGTCCCGGATGGCGAACCGGGTGCGCTCGATCTCCTGCTCCGGGTCCTTCTGCACGGCGTTCAGCCGTTGCAGGCGGTCACTGGCGGCCGACACGGCCTCGTCGGTCGTGTTCAGCAGCGCCCGCGCGGTCGACAGCAGCGACGTCGCGTCCGCCCAGCGCTGCTCTTATACACATCTC
>KL568541.1:40391-40540 GCA_000715605.1 Streptomyces speibonae
GAGCCGCTCCTCGGCCCGGCGCACGTTCTCCTCGGCCACCTCGGGCACGTTCTGCAGGTCCTGCCAGCAGGCGGCGGTGAACCGGCGGCGCAGTTCGCTCAGCACCGGTTCGACCTGCTCGGAGCGGGTGGTGAGGGCCTGCGCGCGGG
>KL568541.1:40834-41500 GCA_000715605.1 Streptomyces speibonae
GGGGAGCCGCTCGGCCTCCGCCCGGACCGCCTCGGCCTCGCGGGTGACCCGTTCGGCCCGCTCCAGGGTCTGCGGCACGCCGTGCTGCCCGGCGCCCTGGTTCAGCTTGGTCAGCTCCGGGGAGAGCGCGGTGAGCCGGGCGGCGAGGTCGTCGGCCCGCAGCCCCGAGCCGCGCACGGTGTCGAGGGCGTTCGAGGCGGCCAGCAGCGACTGCCGGGCGCGTTCGACGGAGGGCGCGAGCCGGGCCAGCTGGGTCTCCGCCGTGCCGAGGAGGGGGCCGAGCCCTTCGGCGAACCGGTCGAGCTCCTGTCTGACCCGCCCGAGCTCCTCCTTGGCGGCGGTCAGCGCGGCGCGCGCCTGCGAGGCCGCCGACGCCTCCAGATCGTCCCGGTCCAGGTCATGGGCGTCGACGGCGCTGATGTACTGGTGGCTGACCTCGTCGATGCGCCGCCCCAGCGCCTCGAAGTCGGAGACGGCGCGGCGGGCGGCGGGGGAGGCGTCGACGGCGGTGATCGTCTCGATGGAGATCCGCAGGTCGCGCTGGGCGGTGTCGAGCTCGTAGAACGCGGCCGCCGCCGCGTCCTTGGCGGCCTGCGCCTCCGCCCGCTGGTTCTCGGCCCGTCCGCCGAACCAGCGCCGGGTGCCGCCGCCGGCGAACGCGGCGGG
>KL568541.1:41704-43883 GCA_000715605.1 Streptomyces speibonae
AGAGATGTGTATAAGAGACAGGCGCGGACGTGACCCCGGCCGGAAGGGGGGCACGGCAGGGCGTATGCGAGGCACACGGCCCCCCAACGGCGAGTACGGCCGCGCTGGTGTCGCCGTCACATCCCTCTCCCGTACTGTCGTCCGCCCTGCCCGGTGCCATTCTCCCACCGGCGGCGGACGAACACACGGGCCCCGTCAGTCCGCCGTGCGCACCGTGAGTTTTCCGTCGCCGGTGCGCGCGGTCACCCGGTGGGAGCTGGAGTCGTCGCGGGGCACCGACACCTCCTCGGCGCCGTCCCCGGTGCCGGTGTCCACGCGGTAGCCGGCCCGGGGCAGGTCGATGGTGAGGGAGCCGTCACCGCTGCGGGACTCCACCAGGTCCGGTACGGCACCGAGTTCGAGGTGGATCGAGCCGTCGCCGGTGCGGGCGCGCACCGTGCGCGAGGTGACCTCCGCGCGCACCGAACCGTCGCCCGCGCGCAGCTCCAGCGGCCCGCTGGAGTCCGTGACCCGGACCGAACCGTCCGTCGTGCGGATGCTCAGCGGGTCGCGGAAGCCCCGCGCCCGCACGCTGCCGTCCCTCTCCACGACCTTGACCGACACACCGCGGGGCACCTCGATGCGGTGCTTGGTGGAGCAGTCGGCGATGATGCCCGAGCACTTCTCACGCAGCACCAGCCGGTCGCCGTCCATGGACCAGGTGACCTTCGCCTTCGAGCCGATGGCGACGCTGCCCTGGAACCACCGGGTGACCGCGATCTTCCCCGAGGCGTTCCCGTCCGCCGCGACGATCTCCAGGGCGGAGTCGTCGGAGTCGATGGTGAGGGTGGTGCCGGGCAGGTCGAAGGACCGGTGGTCGGGGTCGTCGTCCTCGGCGGCCGACGCCCCGCAGGCGCTCAGCCCGGCGACGAGCACCACGGCCGCCCCGGCCAGGGCCAGCGGCCGTCGCGCGGAACCCGCCCGGCCGACGGTGGATGTGACGGTGCGGATGCGGGACGTACGGGTCATGACGGTCTCCCCCTGGAACGGACGGCGGCGCTCCCAGCCCTGTTCGAGCGCACTTCGAACCGTACGGACGCGGGGCCCGGCCGGGGATCCGGGCCACTACCGGATCCGGGGTGGGGCTAACCCCCGGATACGGGTTTGCCGCACCGCGCCCCGGGCCATGTAGGCTGTCGACTCGACCTGGGCGCGCCGCCCGGGCATCGGGTGCGTAGCTCAGGGGTAGAGCGCCTGCCTTACAAGCAGGATGTCGGCGGTTCGAAACCGTCCGCGCCCACCGCAGTCCAAGGCCCCCGGAGCGAGCACCGGGGGCCTTCGCGTTCTCCGGTCACCCTACGGTGACTCCTCCGCCCCCTCGGCCACGGCCTCGTGGACGTGCTTCAGCGCGGAGCGGGCGTGGATCCGGTCGGCCCCGGTGAGCTCGGTCCAGTAGCGGTGCGTGCTGACGAACACGGCGAGCTCGTGCTCCCGCCGCCGGAGCTTCTCCACCTCGGCCTGTTCGTCCTCGCTCCAGCCGGGGGACGCGGGGCGCTCGATCTTGCGCCAGCCGTTGTCGTCGCTGAAGCCGTCGAGGGGTTCGACCGACCAGGGGAGCCGCTTCAGCAGGGCCGACAACTCGGCCCGGACCTGATGCAGTTCCTCCTGACCGGCGAGGAGGTCACTCGGAAAGTCATAGGTCGCAGCCACGGCCCAATGATACTCCTGTTCGATTTTGAGTAGCGAGTTACTCGACCGTACGGTCGTGGTCCGCGTCAGACTGGGGGCATGTGCCGGAGTATCAAGACCCTGCGTCCGCCCGTACTTCCCGAGGAGGCCACGGAGGAGGAGATCCGGGCCGCGGCCCTGCAGTACGTGAGAAAGGTGTCCGGCTTCCGGTCACCGGCAGCCCACAACCGCGAGGTGTTCGACGAGGCGGTCGAAACCATCACGCAGGCAACGGCGGCCCTGCTGAACGGCCTGGAAATCCGGGGAGCAAGCAGGGCCTCGTAGCTGCGGGCAGTCGCGCCTCCCCCAGTGCCGCAAGGGCCTGGGAGGTGCCCCCGGGGCGATGGGGGTCCCTCCGCTCGAGCGGAGCCGAGCGTGGGGGAGGCACCCCGCACGCGCCGGGCCGCGCAACACCCCCGCCCGGCACCAGCACCGGCGCCCTACGAAACCCCCGAAGCCTGCGGCTTCCGCC
>KL568541.1:44066-46777 GCA_000715605.1 Streptomyces speibonae
GCTTCCGCCGCATGAGAAACCCCGCCCCCGCGCCCGCCGCGAACAACGCCCCCACCGACACCGCCGTCGCCAGCCACGTCGCCCCGAGCCACTGCGCCCCGAAGTACCCGAGCGCCACGCTGTACGCGGCCCACGACAGCCCCGCCACCGCGGACCAGGGCAGGAAGTCCCGCGCACGATGGCGCGCGGCGCCCGCGCCGAGGGAGACGACCGAGCGGCCGGCCGGTGCGAACCGCGCGAGCACGACCAGCGCGCCCCCGCCCCGGGCCAGCGCCGCGCCGAGACGTTCCTGCGCTCGGGTCAGCCGCCGGGAGCGGGCGATGGCCCGGTCGAGGCGGGGGCCGCCGCGCCAGGCGAGCCGGTAGGCCACCAGGTCGCCGAGGACGGAGGCGGTGGCGGCGCAGAGCGTCAGCACCAGGATGTCGGGCACGTCGGTCGCCGTCCCCGCCGCCGCGGCCGTGGCCGCGGTGATCACCAGTACCCCGCTGGGCAGGACCGGGAGGAACACGTCGAGCAGCACCGACAGGCCCACGACCGCATAGATCCATGGGCTGCCGACCAGCGACCCCAGACTCTCCACCCGCACTCCCCGCAACGCCCCCGTGGGCCAACCGTGCCCGCGCTGTCGCGGAGGGGGCGGCAGAGGTGGCAGGAGTGGCCGTTGACAGCCATACAGCGTACGCGCGGTAAGTGACGGAAGGGTCACGGGGGGCCGGAGCGTCCCGTGACCGATGTATTCCTGCCCGTGGTGACGGTGTGCGCCCTCCCCGGGGGAGGCGGGGAGGGCGCACGCGTTTGCCCGAAGAGGCAGGGTCGGCCGGGGCAGCCGGGGCAGCCGGGGTGGCCGGAACGATCAGGCGGTCACCGGCGTCTGCTCCGTCGCCCGCCGCCCGTGTGCCGGCGTACGCCGGGTGAGCAGCCGGTCGAGCCCGAAGGCTCCGGAGCCGGTGAACACCAGCAGGAGCATGGCCCAGCAGAACATGGCCGCGCTCTCACCGTTGTTCTCGATCGGCCACAGGGCCTCGGGCTGGTGGACCTTGAAGTACGCGTACGCCATCGAGCCGGACGAGATGAACGCCGCTGCCCGGGTGCCGAGGCCGAACAGGACGAGGGTGCCGCCGACGAGCTGGATCATGGCCGCGTACCAGCTGGGCCAGGCGCCGAGCTCCTCGGTGCCGCCGTTGCCGTCCGTGCCGCCGAGTACGCCGAGCAGGGACACGGCGCCGTGGCAGGCGAAGAGCAGGCCGACGACCATACGGAACATGCCCATGACATAGGGCTGGGCGCTGTTGAGGCGTCCAATCATGCGGAGGTCTCCTTCGGTCAGGCCGGCCCCGGGAGGGGGTCGGTCCGGAGGGCGGAGCCGAGTCGCACGCTCCACGCTAGGAGCGCCCCTGTCTTACTTGCAAGTTCAACATTCGGCCACGGAATCAGCCGGATTCCGCTGGTCACGCGCCTGCCGCCGCATGTCAGCGGGGTCTCCGCCCGGTTGCCCCCTCGCACCGCGTGACCGAATACACCCCATGGTTCACAGCGGGCTCACAGGTTCCGGCGGGCTCACCCGCTCAACCGGGTCTCCGTCACCTTCCTGAGCCGCACCCCGCTCTCCCGGTGCCGCGCCTGCTCCAGGCGCAGTACCGCCGAACGGCCGTGCGTCGTCAGCGTCATGAGCTGGTTGCCGAACCACGGCCCGCCCGCCTTGCGCCAGCCGACCGCGGGCCGGCCCAGGCGGCCGTGCCGCACGAACGCGCGCCCGAGCGCCCGGGCGGCGGCGCTCCAGCCGAAGCGGAAGCCGAGCCTGATGGACCAGGGGATGGAGTTGTGCACCGGGGAGCAGGTCAGCTGCACGACCCGGGCGTCCGGCGCGGCGCGCCCCGGCCAGTCCGGCTCGGCGACATACGCGTGGTGGACGTCTCCGGAGAGCACGCACACCGTCGCCGGCGCCCGAGGTCCCGTACCGGCCTCGGCGATCAGCTCCGCCAGCTCGTCGAACGACTCCGGGAAGGCCGACCAGTGCTCCAGGTCCGCCGCGCGCCGCAGCTTCTCCCCGAACCGGGCCCAGCGGGGCCCCTTGTCGCCCCGGCACAGCGCGGAACTCCACGCCTCGACGTCGTGCACGAGGTGGGGCAGCAGCCAGGGCAGGGACGTACCGATGAGCAGGTGGTCGTACGCGCCGCGGTCGTCGAGTGCCTGGGCGCGCAGCCAGGCGGCCTCGGAGCCGTCCAGCATCGCGCGCCGGTCCTCCTCCAGGACGCGGGCCGCGCGGCTGTCGACCATCAGCAGCCGCACCCGGCCGAAGTCGCGCCGGTAGCTCCAGCGCGCGGCGGTCGCGTCCGCCTCGGCCGCGGCGGCGAAGGCGCGCAGCACGTCGGTGCCGTCGGGGCTCTGTGTGACGGACCGGTACAGCGGATCGGCCTCCAGGTCGGCGGGGGAGAGGTTGCCCAGGTGCTGGTGCACCCAGTACGACATCAGACCGCTGAGCACCCGCTCGCGCCACCACGGGGTGGCCCGCATGTCCTCAACCCAGGAGGCGGAGGTGTTCCAGTCGTCGATCACGTCGTGGTCGTCGAAGATCATGCAGGTGGGGACGGTGGAGAGCAGCCAGCGCACCTGCGGGTCGAGCCAGGACTCGTAGTAGAGGTGGGTGTACTCCTCGTAGTCCGCCACCTGGTCGCCCGGCGGGTCCTTGAGGTCGCGGCGGGCGGCGAGCC
>KL568541.1:46995-57947 GCA_000715605.1 Streptomyces speibonae
ATGTGTATAAGAGACAGGGTCTCGTCGGCGTACACCTGGTCGCCGAGGAGCAGCAGGACATCGGGCCGTTCGCCCTGCGGGTCGGCGGCGATGCGCTTGGCCAGCGCGTCCAGGGCGTCGGGCCCGACGGGGTCGTGCTCGCCCCGGGGAGGGGAGGCCCAGCGGCAGGAGCCGAAGGCGACGCGGGTCCGGTCGCCGGGGCCCGGGGTGGTGATCACGGAGGGCGGAAAGGACGGGAACGGGTCCTGGGGCAGCGGCCACACGCGGGCGTCGTCGAGGAACACCTCGTACGGGGTGGCCGTGCCCGGGGTGAGTCCGGTGACCCGCACGAGCGCGTAGTGGTGTCCCGCGATCTGGAAGGTGCCGGCCGTCCCGCCGGGCCCGTCCGGGCAGCGCACCTCCACGGTGCCCGGGCGGTCGGTCTCGACCCAGACGGTCGCGGACGAGCCGTCGGCGTACCTCAGCAGTGGTCCGAGCCGCAGTCCGGCCATGGTGACCCCTTCCCTCCGTCGCCCCGTACGGTACGCAGCGACGGAGGCCGCCGGGGAGATTTGCGCACCCGGCAGTTCACGGGGCGCGCGTCAGCAGGTGGCGAGGTGGCTCTGCAGCGCGGACTTCTCGGCCGCGTCGACGGACAGGTCGTAGTAGTACTTCACCTGCACCCAGGCCCTGACGTACGTGCACCGGTAGGCCGAGCGCGACGGCATCCAGGTGGCCGGGTCCTGGTCTCCCTTGGACTGGTTGACGTTGTCCGTGACGGCGAGGAGCTGCGGGCGGGTCAGGTCGTTGGCGAAGGACTGGCGCCGCGCGGTGGACCAGGCGCCGGCGCCGGAGTCCCAGGCCTCGGCGAGCGGCACGAGGTGTTATCCGCACCTTGTTTGCGATGCCGCTGACATCTGTGACGTGGCGTGGTGGACCGTGTCCTTCCTGTGAGCGGTGCGTTATCCGGTGCAGCGGTGAGGTGCCGCTGACAGCGATGACGGACGGGGTGGCGGTGGCAAGTACGCAGCGAGTGGTCACGGGTGAAGGCGTGACGTGGACGGTCGTCGGTGAGGACTACCGTGTAGCGGAGCCGGTCGAGCAGTACCTGGAGTACCTGAGATCGAGGGACTGCTCCCCCAACACCCTCAAGAGCTACGCGCGGGGCCTGGCCCTGTGGTGGACGTTTCTGGAGCGTCGGGCGCAGGCGTGGGACGCCATCGGAGTGACCGAACTCGGAACCTTTGTAGGGCAGCTGCGTCGCGGGAGCGTGGCTGAGGACGTGGTGCCGCTCTTTGAGGGCGTGAAGGCGGCCGACGCGACCGTGGCGAGCCGGGCTCGCGCAGTCATGGGCTTCTACCGCTATCACGCGGCTCGCGGGGTCGAGGTCGCGGGACGGCTGTACGAGACGGTGAAGGCCCGGCCGGGAAGCTACCTGCCGTTCCTGGAGCACGTGGCGCGCAGGACGGGACGGCGTTCCAGCGTGGTCAAGATCCGCGTACGGGCCAAGCCGGTGCCGGTGCTGCTGCCCGACCAGATGTCAGCGCTCCGCGAGGCGGAGGCGACCTGGGACGCGACGGGTGCGGTCTGGTCGGGCGAACTGCGGTACCGCCTGCTGTGGACCCTGCTGGAGGAGACCGGGCTGCGGCTCGGCGAGGCCCTTGGCCTGCGGCACCGCGACTGGAAGACCGGCACGGGTACGACCGCGCAGGTCGAGGTCGTCCACCGTGAGGACCACCCGCACGGCCTGCGGGCCAAGAGCGGTCACCGCCGCGTCTTCGTCGGCTCGGTTCTGGACCGCCTTTACGGCGACTGGGTCTGGGCACTGTGCGAGGCCGGTGCAGACGTCGAGCTGGACGACTGGGACGACGCGTACATCTTCTGCAACCTGCACCGCGGACGTCGGTTCGCGCCGCTCAGGGCGGAGAGCGTCTACAAGCACCTGGCCGCGCGGAAGCAGCACGTCCCCGGCCTGCCGCCGGGCATGACCCCGCACTGGTACCGGCACACCCACGCCACGGGCCTGCTGCTGTCCGGTGTGCCGATGCACGTGGTCAGCCGCAGGCTCGGCCACGCGGACATCCAGACCACGATCAACACGTACGCCCATGTGACCGAGGACGCCGAACTGCGCGCGTGCGCGGACTGGCAGAAGATCACGCAAGCCTGGGGAAGCCGTCATGAAAGCTGAGCCGATCGTCCATCCGGTAGCCGAGACGTCGGCCGTTCCCTCGCCGCGTACCCCGGAGCGCAAGCGGCAGGACAAGCGAGATCCGCGCCTGTCCGTGGCCCGGCTCTTCAGCGAGGGGAAAGCGAGGCGACTGTGGGAGAGCCTGCCGGAGGAGCACAGGCAGGACCATTTCGACTCGGCCAACATGCCGGAGGACTACGGCAGAGCCTTCACCAAGCAGACCATCGACCGGGAGAAGGGCTGGTATTCCCAGGCGATCAGCTTCCGGGGTCTGCCCGAGCCGATGATCTGGGAACTGGCCTGGTGCGTCCATCAGCAAGTTGCCGAGGGGTACGCCATCACCACAGTGCGGTTCCAGGAACTCAGGCGGGGCCTGGTCCTCGCGATCGAGCACGGCGGACCGCAGGCACGTTCCGCACGGTCACTGATGGCGCTCTCCCACGAGGAATGGGCGCGCGAAGTGCAGCGTGCGGTCATGCGGACCGACGCGTCGCGGAACGCGAGGCTCGGCACGCACGTGCTGAACAGCGTCAAGCATCTCCAGGACCGCCTGGCCCACGCCTACCACGACGGTGAGTGGTGGCGGCTGGACGTCTGGAACCCCGGTCTGGACCGGCGCATCCCGCAACGCGAGCACGAGCCCTGGGGCCGGTCCGTGGCCAACTTCAGTCAGCTCACGACGGACTGGTTCCGGGAATCCGCCAAGTGGTGGCTCTCCGTTCAGCTGTCGACGGAGCGGTACGTGTGGTCGTCGGTGAAGAGCCGCCTCGACCACCTGAAGTGGTTCCAGTGGTATATCGACCAGGTCGGCTGTTCCGGCCCCCAGCTCGTGGAGTCCCCCGACCGACTGAGGCCCTGGCTACGCGGATTCGTGGACTCCCTCAACAACCACACGGTGATGAGCGGGCCGAACAAGGGCGGCAAGCTGTCCAAGAACAGCCGCCGCAGCACGCTGGTGACCATCGAGGCGTTCTACCGGTGGATGTACGACAACCGCGCCGAGGCCGTCTCGGTACTCGGTGACCGACGCTGGGGCGCGCTCGGTGCGCATCACTCGGTGCTGTTCCGACTGGAGGACAAACCGCGGCTCACCAATCAGCCACCGGACGACATGGCTCTGGAGGACGAGGTCATCAGCGAGATCGCCGCAGGTTCCGGTGCGCTCGCGGCCCCCAAGCCCGAGGGCGGGCTCGATGACCGGCAGGCCTTCCACGCGCTCATGCTGCTGATCCGTACCGGCCGCCGCATGAACGAGGTCCTGATGATGGACTTCGAACCTTTGCTGCCGCTCCTGACAACGAGCAAACGGGACGAGAAGGAGCCGGACGGCTTCGTGGCCCGGCTTGCCTATCAGCAGACGAAGATCACCGGCGGTGATCCGCCGACGATCCCGGTCGACCAGGAGATCGTTGACATCATCCGCCTCCAGCAGGAGTGGGTCAGGGAGTTCATCGCGGCCCAGGGTGCCCCGGAGGGAACGGACCCGCGCTACCTCTTCCTGCAGACGAGGAACAACCGGCTCGGGAGGAGGCCGTATGCCTCGGCGACCTTCCACAGCAGACTCGGCGCGCTGACCGAGAAACTGGCGATCACCGACAGCGTCGGCCGCCCAGTCAGGATCTCGAAGACCCACACCTTCCGGCACACGCGAGCGACCGACCTGATCAACGCCGGGGTCCCGATCCACGTCGTCATGCGCTACCTGGGACACGTCACCCCGGCCATGACCATGCACTATGCCAAAACCCTGGCCGTGACGGCCGAGCGTGAATTCCTCCGCTACAAGAAGGTGACCGCCGACGGCCGGACCGCCGAGGTGAATCCCAGCGACCTCTACGACCTCCTCCACCTGGACCAACGCGCCGACCGCGTGCTGCCCAACGGCTGGTGCATGCTCCCGCCCAGACAGGTCTGCGCCAAGGGCAACGCCTGTTTGACCTGCGACAAGTTCGTCACCGACGCCAGCCACCGCGACGAACTCCAGCACCAGCTCGGCCAGACCGAGGTGTTGATCGCCCGCCGTCAGACGCAGTTCGCCGCCCGCCACGGCGAGCCGATGGGCGAGGACAATGTCTGGCTCGCCGGCCGCCTCGCCGAAACCCGCGCCCTGAACAAGGTCCTCGTCGCCTTGGACCAGGTCAGCGTCCGGGAGGACGGACAGCTGAGGGCGGTGCGCGGGGCAGGCGCGGCCGACCGCCCCGAATCACGGTCCACCGCCCAACGACAGGAGCCCACCACATGACGCCCATGCCGGAGCATCTCCGCCAGGCCACCCGCGCCCGCACCGAGGAAGCCGAGAAGCGGGCCCGCGCCGCGCTTGCCGAGCTGGCCAAGGCGGGCACGCCGATCAGCTTCACGGCCGTGGCCCGCCAGGCCGGGGTGAGCACCGACTTCCTCTACCGGAGCCCGGAACTGCGTACCCGGATCGAACGCCACCGCGCCAAGAGCGGGCCCGTTCCGGCAGCGCCTGCAGATCCGCCGGGCGACCCCTCGACCTCCGCCGCGGTGAGGGCACTGAGCGCCCGCCTCACGCGGCAGCAGGAGGCTCACCGAGAGGAGGTGACGAGACTCCGCCAGGCGCTCGAGATCGCGCAAGGTGAGAACCTCGACCTGCGCAGGCGCCTGGCCCGCTACGAGGCCGACTGACCTGCGTCCGCGCAATTCAGCGGCCTGGAGTCACGAATCTAGGGTCTGACCTGCGTGGGTATGAGCGAGGGCGCCTGAGAGGCGTTTCTCCAGGTGCTGGTGTCGTGCTGGTCAGCGGGGTGTGGGCTCGAGTGTGACGATCTGCTTCGGGTCGGGATGTTGAGCTTGGCGAGGAGATCGGTGCAACGACAACGACGCAAAGCGGATCAGCGTAGCGGCTCAGACGTGCCTCGCGTCTAGTCCCGGCTGGCGACCACCACGTAGCCATCGCTCTCGGGGGCGAAGGTGGTGGACTGCACCGTGAGCCCGACGCTTCGCAACTGCCCCACGAGGTCCTCGTATCGGTAGGGCCAGATGGACAACCGCTCCGAGCAGGCTCGCACTGCCCCATCCGGCTCGATCTGGGCGACCACGATCTCGAGGAAGTGTTCCTGCTCCCAGCGCTGCTCGATCTGCCAGTAGTGGCTGACGACCGCATCGCGGTCGTTGCGGCGGATGAGTCGATCACGGACGTCTACCCGTGAACCGGCGGAGCGCACGAGCTCCCAGTTGCGTGACGTGAGCACGAGGCGTCCGCCCGGATTCAGCAGCCGCGACATCGCTTCCAGTGCGGTCAGGCGCCCGGCTGCGCCCTCGGCGTGCCCGAGTGAGTTGCCGACGCAGAACACCAGATCGAACGTGGAGTCTTCCAGGTGGTCGGGCAACTCGTCCCAGCTCGCGTGGAGGGCTCGAAGTGAGACATTCTGCTCGTCGGCGGCGTTCTTGGTCCGGCGAACCATCCCATCACTGGCGTCTGCGGCGACCACGTCAAGGCCAAGACTCGCGAGACCGACGGCGAGCTGGCCGGTTCCACACGCGCAGTCGAGGACGCGTGCGTTGGGCGGCAGAGAGCCCACGACATCGCTGCAGTAAACCGCGGCTGCCTTGGCGGGGGTCAACCTGTCGTCCCCGATAAGCCACTCGTACACGTCGGAAAGCGCCCCATAACCAGCCACCGCGATAACCTCCATTACTCGACGACACGCCAGCTGGACCGCGCGTGCGATTCGGACCTTGCGTCTCGCACTGTGCCGGGCCGTGTCAGCGAAGCCTTGAGCAGGACCCAACCACTTCCGGCCGCTGAGACTCCACCTGATTTCATAGGAAACCGCGACAGCCGCACCGACACAGGTCCCCACTCCACCGGCGTCCCACAGCCACGACGGGGACCGCGGCCGGCAAGGGCGCGTTCACAAGAGATCACGGTCACGAACGTGCCTGACCTACACGCGGAAACTCATGCGCTGATCATCTCGCAGCCGTCAGTTGTTGGCGGTATGACGCTGACGTTTTGAACTGCAGAAATAGCGGTTCAGGCCGTCGCGGCTACGGATATGAGGTGGTCGATGTCGACGTCGGAGGCGGCGGACCAGGTGGCGCCGTCGTAGGGGGAGTACCAGCTGCCGCTGGTGGCGGCGCAGGAGGAGTCGGTGCGAACGTTGGAGCCGTCGCGCTTGAGGATCGTCTCGCGGGTGTTGCAGGTGCCGCTGATGGTGATCCAGTGCGGGAACAGGTCCCGGTCGTAGCCGGTGCGGCTCTCGGTGCGCACGTCCAGGGTGGCGAGGTAGCCGCGGGCGGTGGCGGCGCTGACCGGGGTGGGCAGGGCGGCGGAGGCGGCCGGGCCGTTGAACAGGCCGGCGGCGGCTATGAGTCCGGTGAGCGCCGCGGCCGTGCCGAGCCGTCGACGCGCGTAGAACTTCGACATGCGAACTCCCTTGTGGGGTGGGGCCTTTGGCGTGCGGGCAGGGGAATGCTCGCCTCGCCGCGTTGCCGGGAGGGGTGGATCCGGTAAGAAGCTAATGACGCGCCCATGACACGTCCATGGTTCGCGTGTGAAGGTTCCGCGCTCGGGGTTCGCGCGGGCCTCGCGTACCATGGGCGGTGCAGAAGGGGAGTAGCCCTGTGCCGGACCGTCGACATACTGCTCAGCCCGCCTGAGCCGGCGCCCGGAGGCGGGCCTCACGACGTGGGGCCGGCCGGCGAGACCTTCGGCAAGCAGTGCACGCCCGTGCCTCCCGGCACGGGTGCCGTGTGCGCTGCCGAGCCGAGGTGTCCCGCGCAGGCCGCACAGCACTCTCGGTGGGGCAGCCCCGACCGATTGAGGAACCGTTGATCAGTCTGACCGTGACGGCCGTCGTCTTCGGCGTCGTCTTCCTCGCCGAACTGCCCGACAAGACCGCGCTCGCCGGACTCGTCCTCGGCACCCGCTACCGGGCCTCCTACGTCTTCGCCGGTGTCGCCGCGGCCTTCGCGGTGCACGTCGCGCTCGCCGTGGCCGCCGGAAGCGTGCTCACCCTGCTGCCGCAGCAGCTCGTGCACGCGCTCACCGGCGTGCTCTTCCTGGGCGGCGCGGCGATGCTGCTGTTCAAGAAGGACGACGGCGAGGAGGACGTCCGCAAGCCGGAGAACCAGTCCTTCTGGAAGGTCTCCGGGGCCGGGTTCATGCTGATCCTCGTCGCCGAGTTCGGCGATCTGACGCAGATCATGACGGCCAACCTCGCCGCCCGCTACGACGATCCGCTCTCCGTCGCCCTGGGGGCGGTGCTCGCCCTGTGGTCGGTGGCCGCGCTCGGTATCGTCGGCGGGAAGGCGCTGATGAAGCGCGTTCCGCTGCGGCTGATCACGCGGATCGCGGCGCTGCTGATGCTCGGGCTCGGGGTGTGGAGCCTGTGGGAGGCGGTCGCCGGCTGACCCGTGCCGGGGCGGACGTCGCGGGTCGTCGCGGGTGCGTCGTGGGTGACGTCCGCCCTATGCGTCGGTGAACGGTCGGCGAACGCGGTGGCGGGATGCCCGGACTGTTTTGTACCGTGGGTGAACAAAGTGGCTCCCGCCCGTTCTCCCTGACCGGCGGGCGGGGCCGCCTTGTCCCCTCCCGGCCCACCGCCCCACGCTCCTTGGAGTTGCCGATGACGGCCACCGCCGTACTCACCGCCCGCGCCCTCCTGCTGGACATGGACGGCACCCTCGTCAACTCCGACGCCTCCGTCGAACGGGTCTGGCGGCGCTGGGCCGACCGCAACGGGCTCGACGGGGACGAGGTCATGAAGGTCGTGCACGGACGCCAGGGGTACGCCTCGATGGCCCTGCTGCTGCCCGGCCGGCCCATGGAGCAGAACTACGCCGACAACGCGCGCATGCTCGCCGAGGAGACCGCCGACACCGAGGGCGTCGTCGAGGTCCCGGGCGCCCGTGACTTCCTCGCCTCCCTCGCGGGCCTGCCGCACGCCCTCGTCACCTCCGCCGACGTCGCCCTGTCCACGGCGCGGATGGCCGCCGCCGGGCTGGAGCAGCCCGGGGTGCGGGTGACGGCGGAGTCCGTCGGCGCGAGCAAGCCCGACCCCGAGGGGTTCCTGAAGGGCGCGGCGGAACTGGGCGTCGACCCGGCCGACTGCGTGGTCTTCGAGGACTCCGGCGCGGGCATCACGGCGGCGCGCGCGGCCGGCATGCGCGTCGTGGGCGTCGGTCCCCGCGCGGGCCTCCACGCACCGGACGTCGTCGTACGCGACCTGACCCAGGTACGCGTGGAAGCCGCTCCCGACGGCACGATCCGCCTCCACGTCACGCGGTAGCGGGGCCGGGAGCGGGGGCCCGGCGCCGCTCAGAGCTCCGGCGTCTCCGCCTCCAGCCGCGCCCGGGTCTGAGGCCCGTACACCCCCATCTCCTCGCGGATCCCGCGCGTCCACTGGTAGGTGCGCACGGCCTCTTCCACACGGCGGTTGAACTGGCCGTGGAGCTCGTCGTGGTAGAGGAACACCCGCTTCAGGCGCTGCTGGAGCTCCACGACCTCCCCGCCCCGGTCGCCGCGGCGCAGCACCGGCGGGGTGTCGTCGCTGTCGTCGCCGCCGTCCTCGTCGCCGGGAGCCTCCACGGGCGCGGAGGACGCCGACCCCGTCGGGGACGGCTCGGCCGCCCGGTCCGACGTGGTCGGCGAGGCGCTGGACGCGGTGGGCGACGGTGCGGTGGCCGAGGGGCTCGCGCTCGTCGAGGGGGAGCCGGAGGGGGAGGCCGACGCGGTCGGCGCGATGTCGGACGCACCGCCCGTCGGCTCGGCGGACGGCGCCTCGGAGGACGGGTCCGGCACGCCCTCCCGGACCTCCTCGGGCGCCGAGTCGTTCCGGGACGGCGTCTCGTACGAGAACAGCCCGCTCGCCCAGCCCGCCGCGCCCACGACGAGCACGACGGCCCCGGCGACCGCGAACAGCACGCCCCGGCGACGCCGGCCCGGCGGCACCTCGTCGGGGCTCTCCGGCGCGGCCACGTCGGGCACCCGTGCGATCGGCTGGGTCCTGTCGAACAGGTCCAGGTCCGTGGCGCTCGGCCGCGTCGCCGCCGGCCCCAGGGGCGTCGGCAACACCCTCCCCGCCCCCGGCCCCACGGCACGCAACGTCATCGTCTCGTCGACCGCCGGAGAAGCGCCGTCACCGCCGGCGGACGCGGAGGGCTGCCCGCCCGGGGAGGCGTGGTGCCCGCTCACGGGAGCGTGAGACGCGCCCGGGGAGGGGTTGCGCCCGCTGTCGGGGGCATCGGCTCCGCCCAGGGACGCGTCATGGGGGACGTGGTGCCCGCCGGCGGAGGCGTGTGGCCCGCTCACGGGAGCGTGAGGCGCGCTCCCCGAGGAACCGGCCCCGCCTGCGGGGGCGCCGGTCCAGCCCGTGGAGGCGTGGGGCTGCCCGCCCGAGGAGGCGGGTGGCCCGCTCGCGGAGGTATGGCGATCGCTCGGGGAGGCGGGGTGCTCGCTCGCGGGGGAGTGAGACGTGCTCACCGGGGAGCCAACCCCGCCGGTGGAGGAGTCACCCCCGCCCGCAGGGGCTCCGGTCCCGCTCACCGAGGTGTGGGGCCCGCCCGGGTACGTGCCGTGTCCGTCTGAGGGGAGGCCGGGTCGGCTCGCGGTGGCGTGGGGATCGCTCGGGGCGGCGTCATGCCCGTTCGCGGGTTCGTGGGGCCCGCCGGGGGAGACGTGGTGACCGCTCACGGGGCGCGGGCTCGCCGACGGGCCGGCCCCGCCCGTGGGGACGCCGGCCCCGCCGACTGAGGCGTGGGGCCCGCTTGCGGAGGCGCCGTGCCCGTTTGCGGGGCCGCGGGGCACGCCCGTGGAGGCGTTTCCGCTCGCGGAGGCGCCATCCCCGCCCGCGCGGACGTCGGGCCTGCTCACCGAGGCGTGGGGCCCGTTCGCGGGGACGTCGGTGCCGCCCACGGAGGTGTCACGCCCGCCGGCCTCGATGTGCGGCCCGCTCGCGGAGGGGCCGGGCCCGCCTGGGGAGGTGCCGTGTCCGTTGGCGGGCAGGCCGGTCCCGCCTGCGGAGGAGCCGCCGCCGCCCGTGTGGGCGCCGGGCCTGCTCGCGGCGAGGCCACCCCTGCCTGCGGAGGTGCCGCCACCGCCCGCGTGGGTGCCGGGCCCGTCGGGGCCGTCCGTCGAGGTGTCACGTCCGCCGGCCTGGATGTGGGGCCCGCTCGTGCCGGCGCCGGCGCTGCCACCGACCGTGAGGGAGCCGCTCTCGCCCGTGGGAGAGAGGTCGCCCCCGTCGGCGGCGGCGCCGGGCGCGGATTCCCGTGGCCGGCCGGAGGCGTCCGGGCGGCTCGGTGCCGGCGACCCGTCCGGCGTACTCCGGGGCGTTCTCGTCGCCCCGTCCAGGTCGACGTACGGCCTGATCCGCAGCGGGTCGAAGTCCTCCGCCGCCGCGGCCTCCGCCGTGCGTGCGTCGCGGAGGGCGTCGGACGCACGCGTCGTGCACGCGCAGGAAGGCGTGTTGTCCCCGTTTCTCCGCGCACCGCACTCCGGGCACGGGGTGCCGTTCGGCTGATCCACGTGTGGTCCCTCCCCTCGCGAACTCCAGAGATTATGCAGATCTTCTTCACACTCCCGCCCGCGCGCCCCCGGAATGCGAACTTCCGGCCGGACTCAACAGGCCATAACAGGTCACACCGATCACGATGGATGGGAAACCAGTACCCGTGGAGGTGTTCATGGCCGACGACGCGCAGCCCGCCCCCCGCGGCAACGTCCTCATCTCCATCGGCGCCCTGCTGCTCGGCCTGCTGCTCGCCGCCCTCGACCAGACCATCGTGTCCACCGCGCTGCCCACCATCGTCAGCGACC
>KL568541.1:58191-60367 GCA_000715605.1 Streptomyces speibonae
TCGGCGGCCTGGAGCACCTGTCCTGGGTGGTCACCGCCTATCTGCTGGCCTCCACCGCCGCCACCCCGCTGTGGGGAAAACTCGGTGACCAGTACGGACGCAAGCGGCTCTTCCAGACCGCCATCGTCATCTTCCTGGTCGGCTCGGCGCTGTGCGGCGCCGCGCAGGACATGACCCAGCTGATCGGGTTCCGCGCGTTGCAGGGACTGGGCGGCGGCGGACTCATCGTGCTGTCCATGGCGATCGTCGGCGACCTCGTCCCGCCCCGGGAACGCGGCCGCTACCAGGGCCTGTTCGGGGCGGTGTTCGGCGCGACCAGCGTGCTCGGGCCGCTGCTCGGCGGACTGTTCACCCAGCATCTGAGCTGGCGCTGGGTGTTCTACATCAACGTCCCCGTCGGGATCGTCGCGCTCGCCGTCATCGCCACGGTGCTGCACATCCCGCGCCGCAGGACCAAGCACGTCATCGACTACCTCGGCACCTTCCTCATCGCCTCCGTCGCCACCTGCCTGGTCCTCGTCGCCTCCCTCGGCGGCACCACGTGGGGCTGGGGCTCGCCCCAGGTGATCGCCCTGTCGGTGCTCGGCGCCGTGCTCGTCGCCGCCTTCGTGGCCGTGGAACGCCGGGCCGCCGAACCCGTACTGCCGCCGAAGCTGTTCCGGGTGCGCACCTTCACCCTCTCCGCCGTGATCAGCTTCATCATCGGCTTCGCCATGTTCGGCGCGATGACGTACCTGCCGACGTTCCTCCAGGTGGTGCACGGCATCACGCCCACCATGTCCGGCGTGCACATGCTGCCGATGGTGGCCGGCATGCTGCTGTCCTCCACCGGCTCCGGCCAGATCGTCAGCCGTACCGGCCGCTGGAAGGTGTTCCCGATCGCCGGCACCGCCGTCACCGCCCTCGGCCTGCTGCTGCTCCACCAGCTCGACGCGCACAGCTCCACCGCGCTGATGAGCACCTTCTTCTTCGTCTTCGGCCTCGGACTCGGCCTGGTGATGCAGGTCCTCGTGCTGATCGTGCAGAACGCCGTCCCCTACGAGGATCTCGGCGTCGCCACCTCCGGCGCGACCTTCTTCCGCTCCATCGGCGCCTCGTTCGGCGTCGCCATCTTCGGCACGATCTTCGCCACCCGCCTCGGCGACGAACTCACCGCGGCCCTGCGGGGAACGGACCTGCCGCCCGGCGTGTCCCCCGGGACCCTGGAGGCCGACCCGCGCGGCATCGAGGCCCTGCCGGCCGCGCTGCGCCCGCCCGCGCTCGACGCCTACTCCAACGCCATCACCGACGTCTTCCTGTACGCCGTCCCGGTCGCCCTCCTCGGCTTCGCCCTCGCCTGGTTCCTCAAGGAGGACCGGCTGCGCGCCTCGGTCACCGCGCCCGACGTGTCCGAGACCCTGGCCAGCAACCCCGTGGAGCGGTCCTCCTACGACGAGGTGTGCCGCGCGCTGTCGGTGCTCGGCACCCGCGAGGGACGGCGCGAGATCTACCGGAAGATCACCGACCGCGCGGGCTACGACCTGCTGCCCGCGGCGAGCTGGCTGCTGCTGCGGATGAGGAAGCACGGCTCGGTCGAACCGGCCCGGCTCGCGGAGCGCAACCCGGTCCCGCTGAGCGTCGTCCTCGAGGCCACCCGCCAGGTGGAGAGCCGGCACCTCGCCGTGCGCCGGGGCGTCGACATGGTGCTGACCGAGGAGGGCCGCGAGACGGCCGAGCGGCTGGCACGGGCCCGGGAGGAGTCCCTGGCCGAGCTGCTCGGCGACTGGTGGGGGCCGGACCGCCCGACGGACCTGGTGCGGCTGGTGCACGAACTGAACGACGAACTGTGCGGCTCGCGCGGGGAACGCCCGCAGGACGAACCCGCGGTGCAGCCGGCCGGCTGAGGCCCCGTCAGCCGAGCCGCTTGGCGAACCAGTGCTCGGCGTACGGTTCGGCGTTGTGCGGCGCGGTCTCCGTGTAGCCCAGCCGCGCGTACAGCGCCCGAGCCTCCACGAGGTCACCGCGCGTGTCGAGCACCATCCGGGTCGCCCCCGCCGCCCGTGCCGCGTCCTCGGCGGCCCCCACCAGCAGCCCCGCCCCCCCCCTGCCCCGCATTCCCGCGTACAGGAACACCCGGGTCAGCTCGGCGGTGGCGCCGTCCAGCAGCCGGAAACCCTGTCTCTTATACACATCTCTG
>KL568541.1:60539-67938 GCA_000715605.1 Streptomyces speibonae
AGCAGCCGCCCCCGCGGCGGCACGAGGCCGGCCCCCGTCCCGGCGGCGATCTCCCGCTCCAGCTCCCGGGGGTCGGTCCGGCGGCCCTCGTGCAGCAGGTACCAGCGGTCGCTGACCTCCGTGTAGTACGCCCGCCAGAGCGCGAGGGCGACGGGCGAGTCGTCCGGTTCCGGGGCGACGGTCCAGGTCATGCGCGCATTCTCGACGCGCCGTACGGGGCGAGCGCAAGCGAATTCGGCGCGCCTGTGCCGGGCCCGCGCCCGGTCGGGACGACGCCGAGCACGACCAGGCAGCCGCCCCTGACCTGCGGGCGAAAGCCCTCGGACCGGGCCGCGGCCCGGGGTCGCTGCCCGCGCTCGGCGTGCCGGAACCACGCGGGGGACGAACACTGGAAGTGCATCCGGTACCAGCTTTCCCGAGGGCCCCATGAGTACCGACGTGAGCCGGGTCGCCGTGGTCGGCGACTGCCCCGCCTATCGGTACGGGCTGGCCCGTGTCATCGACTCCGCGCCCGATCTGGAGTTCGCCGTCGGGGCGTGGTCCGTCGCGCAGGCCGAGGGGGAGCTGGCGAGCGGTGACCTGCTCCTCCTGGACCTCCAGGAGCCGCCGGGCGCCCTGTCGGCGACCGTCTCGCGGCTCGCCGCGCGCGGCGTGCGGGTCATGGTGGTGTACGCCGCGCCCCCCGCCGACATCGGGGAGCCCATCCGCGCCGGGGCCCGGGGCTGTCTGAGCCGGCAGGCCGGCGAGCTGGAACTGCTGGCGGCGATCAGACTCGTCGTCGCCGGCTGCCAATACATCTCCGCCGTCCTCGCGGTCGGCCCGCGCCCGTGTCTCGCCCCGCCCTGCCGGGTCACGAAACGCGAGCGGGAGATCCTGGAACTGGTGGCGGTCGGGGAGACGGATCACGGCATCGCCGTCCGCCTGGGCATCAGCGAGAACACCGTGCACTCCCATCTGGACCGGCTCAGGGACAAGATCGGGTCCCGGCGGCGCGCCGATCTCACCCGCTTCGCCCTCTCCCACGACATCGTCAAGGGGTAGTTCCGCCCCTGCCGCCCGGGGTGGTTCTGCCCTTTCAGCGCATTCGTGTCGGGGCGGAAACTGAAGTCGGCGGCCCTCCGCTCCCTTGTCGTACGGGAGGAGTGCGTGATGAGTGCCATCTTCGGTGAAACCCTCACCTTCACCCAGCACGAAGGCGGCGACGTACAGCTCGTCACCTTCGGCGACGACAAATACGCGCGGTACGAGACGCTGGACGGCTACACGGTCGTGTACGACCCCGAGCACGACGGCTACTGCTACGCGAGGCCGGTCGGCGAGGGCCCCCTGCGGCGCTTCGGCTCCACGGGCGTACGCCTCTCGGACCGGCCGCCCGAAGGACTGCGCCGGCATCTGAAGGAGGGCCCGGAGTAGCGCAGAAACGTGGTGGGGGACCGCTTCGCGAAGATGGTGCCGCCGGAGGAGCGGGGAGGTATGCCCTCCGACGTCGGCTTCACCTTCGGCGCCCATCGCGGGCTGCTGCCCGGCGACCGGGTCAGCGAGGGGAACGTGGCCGGCCTGACCATCCTCGTCACCTTCCCCGGCACCGACTCGGATGTCACGCCCGGCGACGTGATCGCCATGCTGAACGGCCCGGACTACCACGCCAACGGAAACCGCTGTTCGGTGAACGAGTTCTTCAAGACGATGTCGACGGGCCGGCTCGACTTCACCAACGAGGTCGTGGGGCCGTACCGGCTGCCCCGGTCCAAGCTGGCGTACGCGAACACGGAAGGGCTCCTCGTCCCGGACGCGATCCAGGCGGCGGTCGACGACGGAGTGGACTTCGGCCGGTTCGACTCCCAAGGGCGCGGCATCGTCGACTCGTTGAACATCATGTACGCGGGCCGCACCGAGTACGTGGGCGACGTGTGGCCGCACAACTGGGTGCACCGCCGGGTCGTCGACGGCATGCGGACCGAGCTGTACACCGTCACCGCGATGGGGCGCAAAGCCGCCGACCTGAGCATCGGCACCTACTGCCACGAGAGCGGCCACCTCCTGTGCCGCTGGCCCGACCTGTACGACTACGGGACGATCGAACGCGAGGGCGACGACTTCACCAGCGCGGGCCTCGGGAACTACTGCGTGATGGCCGCGGGCGACCACCTGGGCAGGGGCCGTACGCCGTCGGCCGTGTGCGCGTATCTGCGGCGGCTGGTCGACTGGTGCGGTGAGGAGATCGACCTCGCGGCCGAGGGCGACTTCGCCATCGAACACGGGGCGTACGACAAGGTCTACGTCTATGACAACCCGCAGCGCTCGAACGTCGAATACTTCATCGTCGAGAACCGCAGCCGCCGCGGCTTCGACTCGGCCCTCTCCGCCAGCGGCCTCGCCGTCTACCACTGCGACACCAAGGGCTCCAACGAGTTCCAGCAGGGCACGCTGCTCAAGCACTACCAGTGCGCGCTCGTACAGGCCGACGGCCATCTGGACCTGGAGACCAACCGCAACCAGGGAGACGGCTCGGACCTCTACGGCCCCGGCCCCGGAACGGCCCTCTCGCACAGCAGCCGACCCGCGTCCCTGTGGTGGGACGGCAGCGAATCGGGCCTCACGCTCTCCGAGATCGGCGAGCCGGGCCCGGTGATCACCTTCCACGCCGGGGCGGACGACGACGCCGCCCAGGCCCTCATCACGGGAGAGTCGTCGCCGGACGCGCCGATCCCACAGGACGACCCCGGTGGTCTGACCGACGCCATCACGCTCCAGGGCGCGGGTACCGTGCGTGAGCTGAAGGTCGTGATCGACATCGAACATCCCCACATCGGGGACCTGCGTGTGGTGTTGCTGTCGCCGACCGGACGGCGGGCGGTGCTGCACAACCGCACGGGCGGAGCCACCAAGAACCTGCGGCTCTCGCTGGACTCCCAGCCGCCCTCCTTGCTCGCCGCACTCGTGGGGGCCGGCGTGGCGGGCCCCTGGGCGCTGAGCATCACGGACGCGGCGCGGCCCGCCGCCGGCACTCTGCACCACTGGGACCTGCGGGTCAGGACCGGTTCCTGAGCGCGCCCCGGGCCGCAGCGCACTCCCACCGGCCGCACCCGCGTCAGCAGCCCTGACAAGGAGCCGAACATCATGGCCAAGTCCGTCCGCCTCGGCATCATCCGGGCCCGGCACGACGCCACCGTGCCCGTCATCCCCGACCCCGCCTGCATCGCGATGCTCATGACCGGCGACCACGCAGTGCTGCGGTTCTGGGAGAACACCACCCGGGGACATCTCGACTTCGTCGACTCGACGATGTTCCCGTGGGTCGACATGACGATCGGGACCGACACCTCCCGCGGGGCCCAGGCCCGCGCCGCCGTCGACGCGCTGCGCGCCCGGTTCCCCGATCCCCCGGAGTGGCCGGACCTCAACGGCCTGATCGTCCTCACCCACCCGGGACAGCGGACCATGCCCAACCCCCTGGCGGGGACCCCGGGGCAGCCGCCCACGATCACGCAGAGCTTCGACGGCGGCGCGAGCGGTGTCGACGGGCTGCCGGTCGCCGTGCTGCCGGTGATGGCGAGCGACCACACCTTGATGTGCCACGAGGTCGGTCATGTCCTCGGCCTGGACCACTCCTTCGGCCTCGACAACAACGGCACCGACTGGGCGCCGGGCGACGCCGACATCGTCGTGGGCCAGGAGTACGGCTCGCCGTACGACCTCATGTCGTCGGCCACCTTCGCCGGTCGCTTCCTCGGCACGGGGCCGACCTACTCCGGTGAGCCGACCTTCACCGGGCTGGCGGTCCCCGGCTGGCCGTACCCGGGCGCCGTCGCGATGGGCCCGCACCTCGCGCGCGCGCGAACCTGCATCTGTTCATGCCGGACGCGCTGGCCGGCCGGGTGGTCGAGGCGCCCTTCCCACAGCCGGGCGCGCCGGTCACCGCCCGTCTCGTACCGGCGTCCGCGTCGAACGGCAGGTGCCTGCTCCTGCTGCACCCGCCCGGCGAGCCGGCCGGCGGGGTGGGCCGCGTCTACGTCGAGTACCGCGTACCAGAGGGCTGGGACGCCGGCATGGACCCGCTGGGGGCGAGCCTCTCGCGGGAGGGAGTGGTCGTCCACTCGGTCGTCGACATCGCCAACACCGGCCCGCGCGTGTGGTATCGAGGGGCCGTACCGACGCATTCACCGGACACCGACGTCACCGTCGCGACGACACCGCTCGTCGTGCGCACCGTGGCCGCCGATCCGGACCGGCGCTGGGTGGACGTGTCGGTCACGGCCGGTGCGGTGAGCGCGGCCGAGATCGTCCGGGGGCTCCAGAGCGACGGCGTGGTGGGTCCCGTCGGTGACCTCCAGGAAACCAGGACGCCGTGCGGCGATCCCGTCCGCCGGGGGACGTTCGCCACGGCCACGACGGCCGCCTTCGGCGTGCGCAGCACCGGCTTCGGCGGCAGCGGTGTCCCCGTCGACCCGCAGCCCACGGTCAGCTGGAGCGTAGGAGGTGTCCCGGTGGCCGCGCCGGGCGGGACGGTCGACGTGCACGTGGACGGGGCGGTGTTCACGCTCGACTACACGGTCGAGCCGGAGACGGCCGAGCTGGTGCTCACCTCCCGCGGCGGGGAGCGATACGAGACGCCCGCGGTGGTGACGGTGAGCGGCGGCGGGACGACGTCGTCCGCCACGGCCGTGTTCACGGCACCGGGGTGGGTGGAGGGCATCCACCCCGACGACGTGGCGAAGCTCGGTGACTGTCTGGCCCGGGTCGCGCAGCGGTACCAGCGGATGCCCGCGCCGTTCCGCAGGCCGACGCCCGAACCGCCGTGGAGCGACCTCAACACGCGCCGGATCGCCGAACGGGCCTGGCTGAGGCGGGCGTTCAGGCTGATCGCCGAGCCGCCGGACCTCGACGCCGTCGGACGCGAGGGCGAGGACGCGACCCGCCCCGGCCCGGGTGGCGAGCACCCCGAAGGAGGCGCACGCCCCACGGCCTCCGACCCCGGGCACCCGCTCCTTCCCCACGACGACACCGACCCGCTCACCGCGCGGTTGCACGATGCCGTCGCCGGATTCGTCGACGCCCCGCGTGACGCCGTACGGGAGGCCGATCACGTCCTGCGGGAGCTGGCCGAGCGCTTCGCGGACGCCGTGACCGAACGGCGCCGTACGCTCCGCCGGTCCTGGCAGACCGGCGACGGGGAGCACGCCGCGGCGACCGACACCGAGCAACTGCGCCTCGCCCTGCGGGACTACCGCGAGCTGGCGGACCGGCTGCTCCACGTCTGAAGCCGTCCCGGCCCTCCCCGCCTCAGTCGCCCGCCGCCGTCCGGCGCTCCCGCCACCGGCGTACGACGTCCTCGACGTCGTACGGCTTCTTGCCCAGCGGGGGCCCGGGCGGCGGCTTGAACATCATGTCGCTGATCCTGGCGTTGATCTCCGTGATGATCTTCCGGACGATCCGTTCCGAAGGGGCCGCGAGCGCGGCCTCCAGCGCGTCCTCCGCCTCCTTGCGCAGCGCCAGCGTCGGCGGCAGCACCGAGAACCCCTCGCGGGCCATCTTCCGCTTGACCCACCACAGTTCGTCGTACGTGCCCTCGACCTCGCGGGGAAGCGGTTTGCCCACCCCGGCCAGCTGCTCGAACTCGCCGCGCGCGTCCGCGTCGCGGATCTGCTTGTCGACCCAGCTCTCGAAGTCGACGCCGGGTGGCTTTCGCTCGGTCATGAGTTCATTGTGCCGGACGCCACGCAGCCGGGCGTTTTATCATTCGGCGGCGGCGAGCCGACCCGGCCCGCACGATGTCTCAGGAGGAGCGCAGTGCTCGAACTCACCATGGCCGCGGTGTCCGCGGAGGAAGCCGGTGCCACGGCGGGCATGCTCATGGCCGACGCGCCCAGCGAGGCGGGCGCCGTGCTGCGGGTGGGCCGGGACAAGTCGGTGTGCCGGCTGTCGACGCCGGACGACTGGCTGTTCGTCTCGCGCGTCCATCTGGAGTTCAGCTGCGCGCAGGACGGCACCTGGCAGGTGACCTGGCTGCGCGGCTCCCTGCCCGAGCCCTCCTCCGACGTCCGGCTGACCATCGGCGAGTACGCCCACCCGGTCACCTACGGCGGCACCGTCCCGCTGCCCCGGGGCGGCAGCGGCGAGATCGTCATCCACGACCGCACCGCCCCGCGCAGCGTCAACGTGGGCTTCTACCACGAGGTCTAGGAGGCCCAGGAGCGGCCGCGGCGCTCAGGCCAGCACGCGCGCCAGCGCGAACCCGTCCCAGCCCTTGGAGCCGACCGTCTGGATCGCCGTGCCCGTCAGCCGGGGGTGAGTGCCGATCATGTCGAGGGCGGCGCGGGTGCCCACCACGTCCGGGTCGGTGTTGTCCGGGTCGGCCACCCGGCCGCCCCGGGTGACGTTGTCCAGGACGATCAGGCTGCCCGCGCTGGTCAGCCTGAGCGCCCACTCCATGTAGTGCGGGTTGTTCGCCTTGTCCGCGTCGATGAAGACCAGGTCGAACGGCGGCGGGTTCTCGTCCGCCAGCCGGGGCAGCGACTCCAGCGCCGCCCCGACCCGCACCTCCACCTGCTTGTCGAGCCCCGCGCGGGCGATGTTGCGGACGGCGACCTCGGCGTGCCGGGGGTCGTACTCCAGGGAGACCAGCCGCCCGTCGGCGGGCAGGGCGCGGCCCAGCCAGATGGTGCTGTAACCGCCGAGCGTGCCGATCTCCAGGATGTGCCGGGCGCCCTGCACCTGGGCGAGGAGCTGGAGCAGCTTGCCCGCGGGCGCGGAGACCGCGATGGGTGGAAGCCCGGCCGCGTCGCTGTCGCGCAGCGCCGCGGCCAGGGCGTCGTCGGGGGCGTCGGTCAGGAGACGGTCGGCGAAGTAGTCGTCCACCGTGCGCCAGACCTGCGGCTCGCTCATGCGCCTGCACCTTCCGTACGACTGGTCAGCCCGTCTCACCGGTAACGCTGCGAAGATACGCCGCACGTCCGCTCCCCGTCAGTCGCTTCACCGGTGTGTCCCGGCCTCCTGGGCGCCTGGGGTGTTCGTGTCCGCCCCGGGTTCCAGCGACGGCGGCGACCCCGGCAGCGGGCGTCCCGCCGACTCGGCCATCCGCCACACCGCGAACCCGCCGATCACGGCCGCCGCCATCATGTAGTAGGCGGGCATCATCACATCGCCGGTCGCGCCGATCAGTGCCGTGACCACCAGCGGGGTCGTGCCGCCGAACAGGGACACCGAGACGTTGAAGCCGATCGACAGCGAGCCGTAGCGCACCCGGGTCGGGAACAGCGCGGGCAGCGCGGACGGCATGGCCGCGGTGAAGCAGACCAGCAGCAGACCGAGCGCGCCCATGCCGGTGGCGACCGCGAGCAGACTGCCGTCGCGGATCAGCAGCAGCGCCGGCACCGACAGCAGCAGGAAGCCGGCACAG
>KL568541.1:68134-70473 GCA_000715605.1 Streptomyces speibonae
GCCCGCCGCGATCACCGGACGGCGCCCGACCCGGTCGGTGAGCGCGCCGGCGAACGGCTGGACGGCCATCATCAGCACCATCACGCCGAGCACGACGACCAGGCCGTGCGTGGCGTCGTACCCCAGCTCGCCGGTGAGGTAGCTGGGCATGTACGACAGCAGCATGTAGTCGGTGACGTTGAAGACCAGCACCAGGCCCACGCACAGCAGCAGCGCACGCCACTGGCCGGTGATCATCTCCCGCAGCGGCACCTTGGGGCGCTCCTTCTCGGACTTCTCCGCCTCGGCCGCGAACGCCGGGGTCTCCTCCAGGCGCATCCGCAGGTAGAGGCCGATGATGCCCATCGGCCCGGCGATCAGGAACGGGATCCGCCAGCCCCACGAGAGCAGGTCGTCCGAGGACAGCAGCGCGGTCATCAGCGTGACCAGGCCCGCACCGCCGATGTATCCGGCGAGCGTGCCGAACTCCAGCCAGCTGCCGAGGAAGCCGCGCCTGCGGTCGGGGGCGTACTCGGCGATGAAGGTGGAGGCGCCGGCGTACTCGCCGCCGGTGGAGAAGCCCTGCACCAGGCGGGCGGCCAGCAGCAGGACGGGGGCGCCCACGCCGATGGCGGTGTAGGACGGGATGAGGCCGATGGCGAAGGTGCCCGCGGCCATCATGATCATGGTGAGGGCGAGGACCTTCTGGCGTCCCACGCGGTCGCCGAGCGGGCCGAAGACCATGCCGCCGAGGGGGCGGACCAGGAAGGCCGCGGCGAAGGCGCCGAACGTGGACAGCAGCTGGGCGGTGGCGTTGCCCGAGGGGAAGAAGACCTTGCCCAGCGTGACCGCGATGTAGCTGTAGACACCGAAGTCGAACCATTCCATCGCGTTGCCGAGCGCGGCCGCCTTCACGGCGCGCCGGACCAGCGCGGGGTCGGTGACGGTGGGGGCGGCGGCGCCGGGTGCCGGTGCGCTCCCGGGTGCGGGGGCCTCACGGGGGGCGACGGGGGGAGTGGCGACTGGGGCAGTCGACAAGACTTCGCTCGCCTGCTTTCGACGGGGACAGGGGCAGGGGACCGCGCGGCGGCGCTGACGGGCGGGCCGAAAAAGCGACGATAGGCGCCGTTGTCCCCTCTACGGGCGGTATGCGAATAGCTGCATACTGCACGGAAATGGTGTGTCAGCAGGCACGCGGCGGTACGCCGAGCGGCCCGCGCCCGTGGCCGGTTGTGATCCTTCTCGCGTCGCCCCCGGGCAATCGCACACTGCGCGGACTATCGTCATCCGGACAAAAGTGAGAGGGCCGTCAGGTGAAGCCGCGGTTTCCCGCGTCCCTGTCCAGGGGTGGTGCGACCCCATAGGGTGCGCAAGAGCGAACCCCCGCGCATGGGACGCGCGGGGTGAAACGGGGCGGGAGGCCGACGAGGCGTGGCGAACGCGGAGCACAGTGGGCGACCGACGGATGCTCTCGGGGCGACCGCGGTCGGCGGCACCCAGGCACGGCTGCGCGCGGCGCGCCTCGGACTGTGGCTGCTCGCCGCCGTCCTCGCCGTCCGCCAGGTCGCCGTCGTCCTGAGCACCCCCAGCACGGAGCGGCTGACCGTCCTCGACACCTGGGTGGGCCCCGAGGGCGTCCTGCACGTCAGCGGCTCCCTCTACGACTCCACCGAGTTCACCGGCACCCCCTTCAGCGGGCTCGTGCTCAAACCCCTCACCCGGACGGCCGAGCAGGCCCTCGGCTGGGGCTGGACCTTCGGCACCCTGCTGCTGGTCGTCGCCCTCGGTCTGATCGCCGCCCGCGCCCTGCCCCAGCCGGTCGGCCGCCGCACCGCGATCCTCGCCGCACCGGTCACCGTCAGCCTGCTGATGCTCTCCCTCCCGGTCCGCAGCACCCTCTGGCTCGGCCAGACCAGCATCATCCCGGTCCTGCTCGTCCTGCTCGGCTGCTTCGTGGCCCACGGGCAGCGCGCCGGCGGCGCCCTCATCGGCGTCGCGGCCGCCCTCCAGCCCACCCTGCTCCTCTTCGCCCCGCTGCTGTGGTTCACCGGCCGCCGCCGGGCCGCCGCCGCCACCGGCGCCACCTTCGCCGCCACCACCGCGCTCGCCTGGGCCGCGATGCCGCGGGACTCCCACACCTACTGGGTGCACCACCTCGCGGGCACCGGCCTCGGCGGCCCCGCCGACGACCTCGCCAACCAGTCCCTGCACGGCGCGCTGCTCCGCCTCGGCCTCGAAGGCCCCCTGGAGATCGGCCTCTTCCTCCTCCTCGGCGCCGCCGTCGTGACCCTCGCCCTCAGGCGCGCCGTCCGCTACGCCCACGACGGCCAGCTGCTCCTCGCCGTCGCCGTCACCGGCTG
>KL568541.1:70635-81885 GCA_000715605.1 Streptomyces speibonae
GAGATGTGTATAAGAGACAGCCATAGCCGTCGCCCCCACCGCATGGCAGCACCAGCTGCTGTGGGTGCTCCTCGCCGTCGTCGGCCGGGCCGGCAGACGCGCCCGCGACCGCATGGTCTGGCCCGTCACCGTCGTCCTCGTGATGACGCTGCCGGCCAAGATGATGCTGCCGAACATGGCGTTCCTGTACCCGGTGCGCGACAACGTCGTCCTGCTCGCCGCCCTGGCCGCCGCCACCGCGGTCCCCTTCCTCTCCCGCACCTCGGGCTACTTCCGCGCGCCCGTTCCCACCCCGTACGCCCCGCCCGTCCCGGCCCGCTTCTCCTTCGTCCCGCTGGTGCCGTTCCTGCGCCGGGTGCTGCTGCGCCCGAACATCCTCCTCGAGCTCCTGCTGATCCGCGTCACCTACGCCGCGTACGCCAGGATCCGCCTCGCCGCGAACGGCGGCAGCAACTCGGCGGGCCGGGCCCGTGCCGAGGAGCACGGACAGCAGATCCTCGACCTCGAACGCGTGCTCCACATGGACATCGAGCACGCCGTCAACCACGCCGTGGTGAAGATCGGCTGGCTGCGGGAGTTCTTCGACTTCTACTACACGTCGTTCCACTTCGTCGTCCCGCTGACCGTCCTCGGCCTGCTTCTGTGGCGCCGCCCCGTCGACTACCGCTGGGCCCGCTCGGCGCTCGGCTTCGCCACGATCCTCGCCCTGGTCGGCTTCTGGCTCTACCCGCTCGCCCCGCCCCGCCTCATGCCGGGCCTGGGCATCATCGACACGGTCCACGGTGTCCAGGACTTCTCCAAGCCGGACTACGGCACCCTGACCCACCTCACCAACCAGTACGCGGCGATGCCGTCCCTGCACTTCGGCTGGTCCCTGTGGTGCGGGCTGGTGATCGCGATCCTCGCGCCGAAGCTGTGGATGAAGGCCCTGGGCCTGCTCCACCCGCTGTTCACGGCCGCCGCGATCGTCGCCACCGGCAACCACTGGATCCTGGACGCGGTCGGCGGCGCGCTCGTCGTCGGCGGCGGCTTCGGCCTGACGTACCTCCTTCAGGGCCCGCGCGCCCGTACGACGGCCGCGGTGGCCGCCGACGGGCTCAGCAGCGAGCCGCCGGTCCCGGCGAAGGACCGTACTCCGAGCTGATCCGGTACTCGCCGGGCGCCGACACGGTGAGCCGGGTGAACTCGCCCTTGCGGCTCAGACACCCGCCGCCGTCGGCGCGCAGCCACGGCGAGTGGGCGATCCGCACCGTCACCGCGCCCGGCCGCGGCACGCGCAGCACCAGCTCCGCGCCGGAGGTCCGCACGACACTCCCGGGCGGGGAGACGAGCGGTACGGCGTCGCGGACCCGGAACACCTGCCAGTGGGCGTCGCGCCAGACGGGCACCAGCCAGTCGGGCCGGTGGTGCCGGATCAGCCGCGCCTCCTCCTCGGCGAACCCGTCGGGCGTGCCGTCCGGCAGCACGACGAACCCCACCGCCCAGCGGTCCAGCCACGCCCGGTAGGAGGCGGCGGAGAAGGACCCGTCGTAGAACAGCCGCGCCCGCTCCATGTCCAGCTGCCGGTTCCAGCCGCGCGCGAGGTGCACATGGGGCGCGAGGGCGGAGGCCTCCCGGTGGTCGCGCGCGGGGACGACCTCGACGCGGGTGGTGTCCGCGCCGAGCCGTTCGAGCGCCTCGACGACGCCCCGGGTCCTGGCCGCCCAGTCGGGCACGGCCGTGGAGACCTTCAGGTCGTCGACGGTCTTCTGGCCCGTCCACGCCACGGAGAACACCAGGACGGCCACCAGCGCACCGCGCCGCGGCCCGCGCGGCCCCGGCCGGGCGAGGAGCGCGAGGAGCAGGGCGACGGGCGCGGCGTACTCGGCGAACCGCTCGATGTTCGTACCGATCGGGGACGGCACGAGATACACCGCCACGGTCCCGGCGGCGTACACGACGCCGCTCCACCGGACCACGCGCCAGGAGGCGGGGGTGAGCAGGGCGACGGCGGCACCCAGGAGCACGGGCGGCCAGATGCGGGCCGCGGGCATGAGCTGCTCGCCGTGGAAGGGGAACAGGAGAGCGGTCGCGACGACGACGGCGGCGGGCGGCACCAGCAGGGCGGCGGCACGGCCGGGCCGCCGGGCGAGCAGGTACCCGGCGCCGGTGACGGCGAGGAACAGCCCGGCGACCGGGGACGCCATGGTGGCGAGGGCGGCGTAGGAACCGGCGATGACGAGACGTTTCTCCCGGCCCAGGAAGAGAAACGCGGCGAGCCCGAAGGCGACGCCGAGAGCGAAGGTGGTCCGCCCGGAGGCGACGTTGCACCACAGCGCGAGGGCGGCGAGCAGGGCAGGCCCGAGGGCTCTTCGCCGCTGGGCACGCCGGACCAGGACGGCCGCGATCCAGGTGGCGGCGAGACCGGACGCGACGGTCAGGCCGGGCACGCCGAGCGCGGCCATCAGGTACGGCGATATCAGGCTGTAGTTGGCGGTGTGCATCCCGCCGTACCAGAACAGGCAGTACGCCGAACTCCCGTGCCGTGTCACGAACTCGGCCCACGCCTCCTGCGCCGCGAGATCACCGCCGCCGGTGGCGAGGAAGGCCCACCAGAAGGCGTAGAGGGGAAGCGTGAAGAGCGTCGCGACGAGCGGAACACGCTGGCGCCGGCAGAAGTCGCGGAGTGGGCGCGCCCGCCCGGAGGCCGTGTCCGCGTGCTGGATCAGGGCGAGTTCGGCAGGGGGCACGATCAAGTAGACGTGGAAAAGGCCGGAGACGTTGTTCCGCGCGGTGTGGGGCGCCTACGCGTTGTCTACGTGAGCACCAGCCACCGCCGGCCGTCCATGAGCTCCTGTGAGGTGCTGGACGGCCGGCCGACAACTCCAGCCCGACGGTAGCGCTGGACGCCGCACCGAAGGTAAACCCGCTCACGGCCGGACGGCGACGGCGCACTCAAACCACACCGACTTCCCGCCGCAGGGCCGGAGTTGGACGCCCCACTTCTCGCTCACCGCGTCCACCAGCACGAGCCCCCGCCCGCTCTCGGCATCCGGCGCCGACCCGACCCGCACACACGGAAGTTCCGCACTCCCGTCGGCCACCTCCACGCGCACCCCGCCCGGCCGTCTCAGCAACAGCAGCGCACACCGCCGGCCGGGCACATGGCGTACGACGTTGGCGAGCAGCTCGGTGACGCCGAGTTCGACGTCGTCGGACAGCTCGGCCATCTCCCACTCCCGCAGGAACGACCGGACGATGCGCCGGACGTGCCGCGCGGAGTGCTCACCGGCGGTGAGCCGCATGGCGTACCGGTCGCTGCGGGGCGCGAGGAGCGTGGGGGGACCGAGGTCAATGTCTTCGTTCACCCCTCAAGGCTGACCTCCGCTGACTACGCTCGGCTACGGAACGAATACAACCGGTCCCGCTGTGGGCCGAGTTGCGCGAGAGGGGCTCCCCGTGACCCACATCAACGTCCTCGACCCGGGCGCGTCACCGCTGGACTACTACGGCTTCGAACTCCGCCGCCACCGAGAGGCCGCCGGCCTGACACAGCGGCAACTGGGGGACATCGTCAACTACACGGGCTCACTGGTGGGCCAGATCGAAACGGCAAGGAAGCTGCCGACGCAGGAGTTCAGCGAACGGGTGGATGCGGCGCTGGGTACGGGGGGATTGCTGTCGCGGCTCGTCGCGCTGGTGATGCGGCATCAACTTCCGGGATGGTTCCGCCAGGTGGCGGAGTTGCAGGCGAGGGCGACCGGCATCTACTCCTTCGAGATGGGCATGGTGCCCGGTCTGCTGCAGACCAGGGCGTACGCGCGTGCCGTGCTGGGAGCTTTGGACACGTCCGACCTCGACGACCGGACCGCCGTGCGGCTGGACCGTCAGCGCATCTTCGAGCGGGAGAATCCGCCCCTTTACTGGGTGATCCTCTTCGAGGGGGCGCTGTACCTGGAGATCGACGGTCCGGGGACCATGCGTGAACAACTGGCCCATCTGTTGTCGTTCGAGCACAACCCGGCGGTCAACATTCAGGTGTTGCCGTTCAGGTGCGGGGCGCACGCGGGGATGACCGGCTCGTTCGACGTCTACCGGTTCGCGCACGACCCGGCCATCGTCTATACCGAGGGCTACGGCAGCGCACACCCAACCGCACATCCGGACACTGTGGATGACTGTTCGCTCCGTTACGATCATCTCCAGGCTGCCGCACTCTCACTCAGGGACTCGGCGGAGTTGATCCGGCGTGTGATGGAGGAACGCTATGGAGATGAACTGGCGTAAGTCCAGCTACAGCAGTGACCAGGGTGGCAACTGTGTGGAGGTGGCGGTGACCCCTCGCCGCATAGCCGTCCGCGACTCCAAGGTTCCGGCCGACGTGACCGTCACGGCCAGCCCCACCGCCTTCACCGCCTTCCTGAACTGGACGACCGCCACCGAACGGCCCTGATGGATCACTTCTCACGCTCCTGGACGGCGCTGCTCGCCGCAGTCGCCGAGGTACCGGACGAGGACTTCGACCGGCCGTCCGGCTGCCGGGGCTGGCTGGTACGCGACCTGGTCTGTCACCTGGTCATCGACGCGCAGGACGTCCTGATCACGCTGGTCACACCGGCCGACACGGAACCGACGGCGGACGCGACGACGTACTGGAACCTGGTGGATCCGCCGACGGGCGACGACCCGCTGGACGCGTTGATCCCGCGCCTGGCGGCGGCGTACGGCGACCCGGCCCTGCTGAAGTTCCACCTGGACGACGTGGGCTCGGCGGCCGCCCGCGCCGCGGTACTGGCCGACCGGACGGCCCGCGTGAGTACGCAGGGAAAGGTCCTGACCGCGGCCGACTACCTCTCGGCGTACGTCCTGGAATGGACCCTGCACCACCTGGACCTGATCGCCCACCTGCCGTCGTCCCCCAAGCCCCCCGCGGAAACCCTCTCGGCAGCCCGCGAGGCCCTGGAACGCATCGCCGGCACGGCGTTCCCCACCGGCCTCCCCGACACGGACGCCCTCCTCATCGGCACAGGCCGCCGCCCACCGACCACCGGGGAACTCACCACCCTCGGCCCCCTGGCGAACAGAATCCCGTTCATCCTCGGCTGAGCCGTCCGACGCGTCCCACTTCTCACGTTCTGTGCGTCCGGGCGAGTAGCCGTTTTCTGTCGCGTCGTCCCCGTCACCGATAGAGAGGGAAAAGGTCACACACCCGGCACCTCTCCGTGATAGTGCCCTAGCAGACTGCCCACCATGGACACCGAAACATTCTGGCGCGTGCTGGAGGCTGCTCAGGACAGTGGCAAGCCACTCGACGTGTCGTCGACCATCTGTCGGCCTTGCCTGCCCCGACTCACTCGCCGAGCATCCTGCGGTGCGTAGCGCAGCGGCGGACAGGGATCAGGACGTCATTTTCGATGAAGGCTTCAACTTCGTAGTGTCCACGGCGTATGGCGACTGACCGGTGACTCGGAGGTCTTCTGGGAGGACTGGGTGGCCTACACCGATGCTTGCGCCACCACCGAAGCGGAGGACGGTGAGGGCATGGGGGAGTTGTTCGACTTCGACGATGACGAACAGATGCGCCAACGCCTGCCGAGGCTTTCGGCGCTCCATCTCGGTCCCGGAGTGCTGCATACACGTTTCAGCTGTTGAGGTTAAGAGGGGAACGCTTCAACCTGCGTGTTCCCGGCGAATAAATACCAGGTTGGTCAACACCTCATTGCGGAAGTTCGTTGACTGCGTTGCCGGAGCTGCGTAGCTCTATCCGCACTATTCCCCTGAATCGGATTGGGATGACTGGGAGCGAGGTGCGCAGCCCGTTGAGGAAGTCATCCGCAGGATCCCTGGCTCGGCTTCCCTGAACCTGGGTTGGCGACGGCCAGGATGCCGAGTCGGCATGCCGATCGCGGCCGCGCTGTTCGTCGTCGATGTTCCTGGTGTATAACACCTGAGCCATATATCATCGACGTTATGACAGGTGAGCGGTACACGATCGAGATCGAGCCCGAGGTTCGCCTCTGGCTGGAGAACCTACCCGCCCACCACTACGTGATAGCCGAGCAGAAGGTGGACCGCCTCGCCGAGAACGCGACCACTCTCGGGGAGCCCTACACCCGCCACCTCGGTGGCAAGCTTCGCGAACTGCGCTTCGACCTCGGCGGCAACGCTCAGCGCATCGCCTACTGGCTGGCCCCCGACCGCCGTGTCGTACTTCTGACCGTCTTCCGTAAGACGAAGATGCGTGAGACGGCAGAGGTGGATCGGGCCCGCGCCGTGCAGGCCGCATGCGAGGCCGGTCACGCCCCGGCGGCTGACCATGACATCTACAGCCGCCCGATCAAGGAGGAACTGCGATGAAGCACGCAGAGTGGAGGACCCGCCGCCACCGCAAGCTCCTCGGTGAAGCGGTCGAGGAGAACACCGAATACGACCGACTGTACGAGGAGGCCGAACTGGCTCATGATCTCGGCCAGATGGTCTACGACCGCCGCACCGCCCTGGGTCTGTCCCAGACCGAACTGGCCGAACGCTGTGGGATGAAGCAGCCTCAGATTTCCCGGATCGAAGGCGGCGGTACCGTGCCCACCATCCCGCTCCTGCGACGCCTGGCCCGCGCCCTCGATGCCGACCTGACCATCGAGCTCACCCCGCATCACGAGGCCGCATGAGAGGTCTCCGGCAGGGCGCTTGCCCTGCTTTCCTTGAATGGTGAAGGTGGCGGCCCCGGCGACAGCGGGGCCGCCACCTTCCGTATGGGGTGGGTGCGCGACGGCTTTCCGGCGGGGAAAGGGTGCCTTGCCGGTGGGTGTCTTGTTCGGGGTGTCGTCGCTGGCCAAGGTGGGCCCACACGGTGGGCGGGCGCTTGGACGAGGTGTCCGGTCACCTCTGCACACATTGATCACGTGCATCCAGCAGCCTCCAGTACGGTGGCGGTGCGAAGGGACGACCCCATGACGACGATGACGTCCGAAGGGCAGCGACAAGGGACCAGACGTATTACGTTCCTGGTCGCTCTGGCGGTGTTCGCCCAGGAGTCGACGTGGAACTTCTACGAGTCACAGGTCCCCCCGCTCCTGAAGGAGCACCTCACCAGCGCGGCACTCGTCGGCCTGCTGATGGGCATGGACAATCTGCTCGGCATCTTCATCCAGCCGTGGATCGGCAACCGGTCCGACCGCACCCGGACCTCCTGGGGCCGGCGCATCCCCTACCTGGTCGTCGGCATGCCGGTCGCCGCCGCCCTGTTCGTCGTCATACCGCACACGGCGGCGTCACTGCCGCTGCTGATCCTGATCATGTTCAGCTACGCACTCGTGGCCAACAGCTTCAAACCGATCGCCGAGGCGCTCGTCCCCGACTTCGTCCCGCCCGGGAGACGCAGCCGCGCCAACGCAGCCGTCAAGATCGCCTCCAGTGTCACGACCATCGTCGCCGCGCTCCTGAGCATCTTCCTGGTGGACGACCACCTGAACGTGGCGTTCGCCGTCCCCGCGGTCATCATGCTCCTCTCCGTCCTGGTCCTCGCGGCCACCGTGCGCGACAGCCAGTCCGACGCCTACCGGGCCGCCGTCGCGGAGAGCCGGGAGGCGCAGGCGGCGCAGCGCAAGGACCCGCGGGTGCGGGACACCTTCGTGGAGATCCTCAAGGACAGCGACCGCAGCCGGCTGCTCATCCTCTTCGCCATCCTGCTCTTCGGCGGCGCGTGGGCGGCGTCCCGCTCCCTGATGACGCCGTACGGCATGGAAGCGCTCGACATGTCACGAGGGGCCGCCGGCGGTCTCACCCTGCCCAGCGGCATCGCGTTCATCGTGGCCGCCTACCCCGCCGCGGTCCTGGCCGAGCGCTACGGACGGCTGCGGGTCATGGCCGCGGGCATGTCGGTCTTCGCCGCGGCCATGGTCCTGGGCACCCTCGTCCGGACACCGACCGGCGTCGCCGTGGCCCTGTGCCTGGCGGCGGCGGGCGCGACCTGCTTCCTCGTCAACGCGGTGGTGGTGCTGTGGAACCTCGCCCCGTCGGCCCGCGTCTTCGGCACCTACGCCGGCCTGTACACCGTCGGCTGGGCGAGCGGCGGCTTCCTCGGACCCGCGCTGGTGGGCGGCATGGTCGACATCACCGGCTGGCCGCTGATGCTCATGGACATCGCCGTCGTCGCCGTCCTCGCCGTCCTCGTCGTCATGAGGATCACCACCCTGCGGCGCCGCGCCGTCCCGGCCACCGCCACGTGACCACCGGCGGCCACCTCGCACCGCACGACCGCACAGCCAGAAATGAGGAACCATCCGTGGCCCGCATCCTGATCACGACGGACTACCTGAGGCCGGGCGACGAGGTCGACCGGTACCTGCGCGAGCACGGCCACACCACCGTCCACGCGCCGATGACCGGCCGTCGCGACCCCGAGGACCTCGTGGCCGCCCTCGACGGCGTCGACGGCGCCCTCGTCGCCGCGAACGAACCCTTCACCGCCGACGTCCTGTCCAGGGCCCCGCGCCTCAGGGCCGTCGTCCGCACGGGCGTGGGCCACGACTCCATCGACGTGGCCGCCGCACGCGAACTCGGCATCACGGTGAGCAACCTCCCGGGCATCAACGCCGGCGCCGTCGCCGAGTACACCCTCGGGCTGCTCCTGGCGGCGGCACGGCGGCTCGTGCAGAGCGCGACGGGAGTGGCGGCCGGCGGCTGGCCCCGGCAGGACGGCCACGAGCTGCGCGGGGCGACCCTCGGGCTGATCGGATACGGGGCCGCCGCCCGCGCCGTGGTGCCGCTCGCCCGGGCCTTCGGCATGCGGGTGCTCTGTGCGACGAGCGTGCCGCACGGCGAGCGGACCGACCCCTCGGTGGAGTTCACCGGGCTCCCCGAACTGCTGGCCGCCTCCGACTACGTATCCGTGCACACCGCGCTGACGGAACGGACCCGACACCTGCTCGACGCCGACGCCTTCCGGCAGATGAAACCGACCGCGGTCCTGGTCAACACCGCGCGCGGGGCCGTCGTCGACGAACAGGCGCTCGCCGACGCGGTCCGTACGGGACGGATCGCTGGGGCGGCCCTGGACGTGGTGGGCGAGGAGCCGCTGCCCGCCGACAGCCCCCTGCGGGACGTCGAGGGAATCGTCGTCTACCCCCACATGGCGGGACAGACCGCCGAGGCGCGGGCCGCCGCGGGCCGGGAGGGCGCGGCCGAACTGGTGGCCGCCCTGGAGGGCCGGCCGCGCTTCGCCGTGAACGCCGCCCCCACACCGCCGGCCGGCGACCTCGGATGATCGCCGGCCCGACCACGCGCCGGACACCGGGAACGAAGCCCACAAGAAAGAGGAACATGGACAACGAACAGGTCGACAGCGTCAAGGTGCTGGCACCGACCGGCATGCTCGGGGCCGGTTTCCCCGAGGCCACCGTCGAACGCGGCCTGGCGCTCGGCGCCGACGTGATCTCCGTGGACGCGGGGAGCACCGACTCGGGCCCCTACTACCTCGGGTCCGCACAGCCCAAGACCACCCGCGCGGCCGTCGCCCGCGACCTGCGCGTCCTGCTCAAAGCGGCGGCACGCGCCGGCATCCCGCTGATCGTGGGCTCCTGCGGCACCAGCGGCACCGACGCCGGCGTCGACTGGATCGCCGACATCACCGCCGAGATCCTCGCCGAGGAAGGGCTCGGCCTGCGGGTCGCCCGCATCTACAGCGAACAGGACGCCGCCACCCTCGTCGGGCATCTGGACGCCGGCCGCGTCCACGCCCTGCCGCCCCTGGGCGAGCTCACGGCCGAGACCCTCGAGAGCTGCACGCACATCGTGGCCATGATGGGCCACGAACCGATCGTCGCCGCCCTGGAGGCCGGCGCCCAGGTGGTCCTCGCCGGACGCGCCACCGACACGGCCAACGCGGCCGCCTACCCGCTGATGAAGGGCATGCCCGCCGGACCCGCCTGGCACGCCGGCAAGATCATCGAATGCGGCGGGCAGTGCACCACCGACCCCCGGGCCGGGGGAGTGCTGGCCACCATCGACGCCGACGGCTTCACCATCGAACCGCTCGACCCGACGGTCGCCTGCACCCCGATCCTGGTCGCCGCCCACATGCTCTACGAGACGGTCGACCCCTTCCAAATGCGTGAGCCCGACGGCACCCTCGACGTCCGCGACGCCACCTACACCGCCCTCGACGACCGCCGGGTGCGGGTCGAGGGCTCGCGCTTCCACGTCGTCGGCCAGCACACCGTCAAGCTCGAAGGCGCCCGCGTCACCGGCTACGAGACCATGTCGTTCACCGCGATCCGCGACCCGCACATCCTCGAGCACATCGACGACTGGGCGGATCTCCTGCGCACCATCACCACGCAGCGCGTGGCGCAGACCCTCGGCCTGAGCGAGGACAAGTACGCCTTCGACGTGCGCCTGTACGGCTACAACGCCGTCCTCGGGGACCTCGACCCGGCGGAGGGGCCGCCGCGCGAGGTGGGCGTCATGCTCCTGGTCAACGCCCAGGACCAGAGCACCGCCACCGCCGTGGCGAAGGTCGCCAACCCGCTGATGCTGCACCTTCCGACCCCCGACATGAGCTATCTGCCCAGCCTCGCCTTCGCCACCTCACCGGCCGAGATCGAGCGCGGGCCCGCCTACGAGTTCGTGCTCAACCACGTCGTGGACACCACGAGCCCGACCGACATGTTCCGCATCGAGATCCAGGAGACCCCGCACCGTGGCTGACCGCACCCCCACCACCCTCGCGGACCTCGCGCACGAGGTCCGGTCCAAGAACGCCGGACCCTTCTGGGTCACCATGGAACTCTTCATGCGCGACGCGAACGGCTACGCGATCGCCGCCGACCCGTCGTTCCTCGACGAGCGCAGGATCGCCGAGCTGTACGGGGTCGACGAGGACGACATCCAGATGTTCCGCATCCCCTCCCTGAACGTCGTCAAGATCTCCTTCCCGCGCCCGGTCGGCCAGGCCTCGCTCCGCGACCGCGACGTCCACTCCGGCCAGCACCACGTCCCGCTGGCGCTGCTGCCCGTACCGGACGGGGCCCTCACGGTTCCGTCGGACTGAGCCCCCGGTCGCGCCACGCGCGGACGGCCTGCCGGAGCCGGGATTCAAGGGACCGCCAGGTTCCACGGGGGTGCGACGTCAGGGCGACCGGCAGGCTTCACGCCGCACGTCCCCGCACATCCCTCCCCCATGAAGGAGCAGTTCCTTGACGACATCCGCCGCGTCCCCCGCCGGACCGTCCGTGCGCCCGCCCGACCGGGGCCGTTTCACGGTCCGGCGCC
>KL568541.1:82067-82683 GCA_000715605.1 Streptomyces speibonae
GTCCGGCGCCGTCGGGCGCTGCCGGCCGGGGCTCTCGCCGTCGCGTGTCTGGGCACACTCGCCGGCGCACCCGTCACCCCGGCCGCCCCCGCCGCGAGGCCCGCCGCCGCCGAGTGCCCGGCCGGCCTCGCGGACGAGGCCCGCTGCTACACCGGCCGGGACGCCCACGGCGCCTACTACACGATGGCCGTGCCCAGGGACTGGAACGGCTCCCTCGTCGTGCACGCCCACGGCGGGCCCGACTTCTCCTACGACGCCTCCACCCCCACCGAGGACCTGGAGCGCTGGGCGGTCATGGTCCACGAGGGATACGCCTGGGTCGGCTCCTCCTACCGGCGCGGCGGCTACGGCGTGCGCATGGCCGCCGCCGACACCGAGAACGCGCGCCGCCTGTTCACCGACCGCTTCGGCCGTCCCGACCGCACCTATCTGCACGGCCAGTCCTGGGGCGGCAACGTGGCGGCCAAGGCCGCGGAGACCCACGGCGGGCGGCACGGCGCCTACGACGGGGTCCTGCTGACCAACGGCGCCCTGGCCGGCGGCTCGCGCGGGTACGACGTACGCGTCGATCTACGGGTGGTGTACCAGTACTACTGCCGCAACCTCCCGCGCCTGA
>KL568541.1:82939-87362 GCA_000715605.1 Streptomyces speibonae
AGGGGCTGCCGGCCGACTCCACGCTGACGCCCGGGGACGTGCACGGCCGCCTGCAGGAGTGCACCGGCATCGACTCGGACCCCCGGGACCGCACCGCGCCGCAACAGCGCAACCTCGACGACATCCTCGCCGTCACCCGGACCACCGAGGAGACGCTGCCCGCGCACCTGCTGTACTCGGCGTTCCTGTTCCAGGACATCGTGTGGAAGCGCCTCGACGGCCGGAACCCGTTCAGCAACCGGGGTGTGCGCTACGACGGTTCGCACGACGACAGGGCGCTCAACGCGGGCGTGGCCCGCTTCTCCGCCGACCCCACCGCACGCCGTGACCTGTCGTACGACAGCGACCTCACGGGCCGGATCGGCCTGCCGGTCCTCACCCTGCACGCGATCGGCGACTCCCAGGTCTTCGTGGAGCACGAGGCGGCCTACGGCGCGGCGGTGCGCGGTGCGGGACGGCAGCGCCATCTCGTCCAGTCGTTCACGCGCGAGTCCGACCACAGCGCGCTCAGCGCGTCCGAGTACGCCAACGCCCTCGCCGCCCTGGACAGATGGGCGCGTACGGGCCGCAAGCCCACCCCCGCCTCCCTCGCACGCTCCTGCGAGGCCTTCGACCGCACCTACGGCACCGGCTGCTTCCACGACCCCGGTTTCCGGCCCGAGCCGTTCGCGGCGAAGGTCCGGCCCCGGCCCGGCGGCGCACACTGGCCCGCCATGTCCGCGGCCCAGGAGCGCGCCTGGAGCCGGATCGGCGGTGTGGGGATCGCGCCCTGACGTCGCGACGCCGATGACCGGGCCGGGGAGGCGCGAGCCCCCGGGGCCCGGTCATCGGCGTTGGTGGTGGGGCAGCGGGCGGACCGCCAGTGGCACGGACCGTCAAGAACCCGTCAGGTGCAACCGCGGGCGTCCGTCAAGCCCGCGCAGCAGGATCGGATCGCAAGGCCCCAACCGAGCGATGCCGAGATGAAAGCCCACCCATGCAGACCCTAGTTCTCGCCGGCGGTCCGAACCTCGTCCGCGCGGCCGTCACCGAAGTCGTCGAGCGGAGCGGTTGCGTGACGGTGGTCGGACAGGCCGCCGGCCACACCGAACTGCCCGAGCTTCTCGGGTCCGAAGGGGAACGGCCGGACGCCGTCCTCCTCGACCGTTCCCTGCGGACCGAGGGCGGACCGGACCTCCCGGAGGTCGTCTCCCTCGCCGCCGCGGCCGCCCGCACCCTCGTCCTCGGTGTCTCGGACATCGGGGAGGCCGACGCCTGTCTGCGGGCGGGCGCCACCGGGGTGCTGGGCCCGGGTGTCACCGCCGCCCAGCTGACGGGAGCCCTGGAGACGGTGCTGGGCGGCGGACTCGTCGTGGTCCTGGAAACCGCGCCCACCGTCGAGGCGCACGTACGCCGGACCGTGGGCGCGCGCATGGCCGCGCCGCTGTCGGGGCGGGAGCGGGAGATCCTCACCCTGCTGGCGGTCGGCCAGGAAGGGTCCGCCATCGCCCGTCACCTGGGTCTCAGCCCGCTGACCGTGAAGACCCACATCGCCAACATGCTCACCAAGCTGGGCGCCCACCACCGCGGCCAGCTCATCACCTACGCCTACGAGAACGGCATCGTGGTGCCGGGGGCCGGACGGATCACGGTGGACATCGAGGGCCGTGACTCCTGGGCCGCGGTGAGGAGAGCGCCGTGCACGGCCGAGGACGCGGCCCGGGTGGCGTAGCGGGCGGGGTCGGCCGGCCACGCGCCGGGGCGTTCCTGGTGGATCAGGAGAGCGACCGCGCCGTGCATGCCGGCACACAGGACCCGGGCCGTTTCGGTGGTGCTCGCCACCGGCACTCCGGCCTCGGCACACGCCGCGACCTTGTCCCGGACGTAGCGGAAACACGCGTCCGCGTTCCGGCGGCTGGCCTCGGTGGTCTCGCCGTCCATCACCAGGCGGTACTGGGCGGGATGGCCGAGCCCGAAGGAGATGTAGGCGACGCAGATCTCGTGGAGCGCCGTCACCGGGTCCGCGACGCCCCGGGAGACCGCTTCCAGCTCGGTGAACAGGGAGTTCCACACCCGCAGACAGGTCGCGTGGACGAGTTCCCTCTTCGAGGCGAAGTGGAGGTAGACGGCCGGCGGTGTGACCCCCGCGCTGGTCGCCACGGCACGGATCGTCAGCGCCCCGGCACCGCCCTCCTCGAGCAGTCGACCGGCGACGTCGAGGAGCTGCTCGCGGAGCAGGCCGCCCTCGCCCTTGGCGGCGCGGGCCCGGGAGCCGGTCACTTCGGCTTGACGGCGGTGACCACTTGGGTCACCCGGGCGCACAACTCGCCCTCGCTGTCGTGCACGTCGACCTCGATGACGGTGTTGCGGCCCACCCGCAGGGGACGGGCCGTGGCGATGACGTCCGTGCGGGCCGGCCGGAGGAAGTGCGTGGTCGACTCCACGGTGGCCGGGGCGGCACCGGCCGGACCGTTGAGCGCGGCGCACACCGCGCCGCTCACGTCGGCCAGGCCCATCAACGCCCCTCCGTGGAGACCGCCGCCCACCGTGGAGAGCGAGTGGTCGTGGGCCAGCGTGGCCCGGACGCCGGCCGGCGTCATCTCGTCGAACACGACCCCGAGGGTCCGGGCGTACGGCGCGAGCGCGTAGACGTCTTCCGCTGCGAGTGTCGGCACGGGCGGCTCCCATCTGAGTGAAGGACGATAAGTTATTGCCGTTAACTCAGACCGTCAACGTCGTCTCGGGATGTCCGAACGGTGCACAGGACCAGGAACACGGCGGCCACGCCGATGAGCGGCCAGGCCATGGCGTGCAGTCCGGAACTCGTGGCGCCGTCGCGGAAGAACACGGCGTTCGCCGCCGCCGCGAACAGTGCGCCGACGTACATGAAGGTGCGCAGCAGGCCCGCCGAGGAGCCCATGCGCGCCGGGTCCGCCTGCGCGTACAGGGCGTTCTGGTTGGCGAGCCCGATCAGCCCGTGCGGGAGGCCGACCACCGCGCTGAGTACGACGAGCAGCCACAGGGGGCTGTCGTCGTGCAGCAGCAACAGCGCCGCACAGCCGAGGCATTGCAGAAGCGCTCCGGCGACGAGCCTGCCCCGGATCCGGCCGCGGCGCCCGGTGAGGACGGTGACACCGATGGCCGTCGCCGACAGCGGCACCAGAAGCAGCCCGGCCTGCGACGCGTTGAGCCCCCGCCCCTCCTGGAGCCACTGGCTGTAGCCGTAGAAGAAGGCGTACGACGTCGTGTACGCGAGGCACTGACGGAGGTACGTGGCGAGCAGCGGTATGTTCCCGCCGAGCACGCGCAGGTCCATGAACGGCCGGGCGGTGCCGAGTTCACGGCGCACGAACACCGCGCCCGCCGCCAGGCCGAGCACCGGCAGATACCAGGACGCGACCGCCGGCCGCATCAGGAAGAACATGAACGCGGTCAGTGACCCCGCGAACCACAGCATGCCCGGAACGTCGATGGGTGCCGCCCCGCCCGCCGGTGTCGCGCGGGGCAGCCGCAGCGCGCCCAGGACCAGGCACATCAGCGACAGCGGCACGTTGACGCCGAAGATCAGCTGCCAGCCGCCCGCGCCGATCAGCAGCCCGCCGAGGGCCGGGCCGACGACCGCGACGACCTGGTTGGAGACGGACAGCGCGGCGAGGACGCCACCGGGGTTGCCGCGGCCCGTGCGCTCGGACTCGGAACGCAGCAGCGACATGGACGCCGGGAACGCCGCGGAGGTGCCGAAGCCCAGCACGACGCGGGAGGCGACCAGGACCCACAGGTTCGGAGCCAGCGCGCCCAGCAGCCCGGCGAGGCCGGCCAGTGCGGTGCCCAGCAGATAGAGCCGGCGCGGACCGAACGCGTCGACGAGCCGGCCGATCACCGGCTGACCGACCGCCGTGGCGAGGTAGAGGCCGGACACCAGCCACGCCGTCTGCGAGGGCGGCGCGCCGAAGGCATGCCCGATCGGCACCAATGCGACCGCGAGCATGGAGGAGTTGACGGGGTTGAGGACCGACCCGAGGACCATCGGCGCGATCAGCCGGCGGTCGAAGCCGTCCTTCCCCGCCCGGCGCCGGGTGCGCGCGGCGGTCCGTGTCACGCCTGCGCCACCCTGTCGAGCAGCGCCATGGCGGTGATGACCGCCCGCACCTCCTCCTCCGTGCCGTGTTCCCGCAGGGCGCGGGCCAGCCACGCCTGACGCGCGAGACGCTCGCCCCTGCGCCGTTCGCGCCCCCGGTCGGTGAGCGAGACGACCTGGCGCCGCCCGTCCTCGGGGTCCGGGCTGCGGGAGACGAGCCCGGCCGCTTCGAGGGCGAGGACCGTCTTGGCCATGGACTGCGGGCGTACGCCCTCGGCGGCGGCGAGTTCACTGGCGGAGGCGGGACCGTTCCGGTCGAGGCGGCGCAGGACGGAACTCTGCGGCGGAGACGGCTGCCGCTCGCTG
>KL568541.1:87586-87816 GCA_000715605.1 Streptomyces speibonae
CCGCCCCGGGCCGTCCCCTCCTCGGCCGCCTCCAGGGCCCGCAGCTTGCGACGGAGGCGGCCGACGACCACCCAGATGTCGCCGGCCGCCTGCACCGCGGCCTCGGTCAAGGGCTCTTCGTCTGTCGTCATGCCCTCAGCGTAGATAGGCAGCTCAGACTGTACAACCTTGGCTGTGCAGTCCGGGCTGTCCACATGTCCCGGCCGGTCCCGCCGTGTCAGGGGCGGGGG
>KL568541.1:88111-89038 GCA_000715605.1 Streptomyces speibonae
CAGAGATGTGTATAAGAGACAGCGCCAGAACCGCTCGAAGACGCGGGGCAGGTCCTCGGGGGAGATGCCGGGGCCGTTGTCGATCACGCACAGCTCCACGGACTCCTGGCCGAGGGTGATCTCGACGCGCACGGAGGTCCCGGCCGGGGTGTGCTGGACGGCGTTGCCGACGAGATTGCGCACGACCTGTTGCAGACGGGGCGCGTCCCCGATGACAGGCGCGGGCGGCGGTGCCGGTGCCAGGGCGATGTCGCGCTGCGGGTAGATGATCTGGGCGTCGTCGACGACGCCGGCGGCCAGGGCGGTGAGGTCCACGTCGTCCCGCTCCACGGGCCGGCCGGCGTCCAGCCGGGCGAGCAGCGACAGGTCCTCCACGAGCAGGCGCATCCGGCCCACTTCGTTCTCGATGTGCTCCAGCGCCGTCTCCAGGCCCGGACCGGACAGGCCGCCCTGGCGGTGCAGGTCCAGCCATCCGGAGATGGTGGACAGCGGGGTGCGCAGTTCGTGGGAGGTGTCGGCGGCCAGCGAACGGACGGTCGCCTCCGCGCGGGCCTGGGCGTCGAACGCCCGGTTGACCGCCTTGGCCAGCAGGTCGGCCTCGCTGCCGTTGCGGTGCGTGGGCAGCCGTTCGGTCAGGGAGCCCGCGGCGATGGCGTCGGCGCTGCGGGCCATCCGGGCGAGCGGACGCATACCGAGCCGCAGCACGACCACGGACAGCCCCAGCAGCACCAGTAACGCAACGCCGATCAGCACCAGTTGACGCTCGATGAGCGCGTCGGTCGTGGCGTCGTCGATGGAGGTGTCGATGGTGAGGACGACCGCCGCCGGTGCCACGGTGCCCTCGCCTTCCCCACGGGCGATGAGCAGACCGGGGCTGGGGATGCGTACGGCGCTGAGGTCGCCGCCGTCCAGGGTGACGACCTCTCC
>KL568541.1:89264-92687 GCA_000715605.1 Streptomyces speibonae
GGCCACCTCCTCGGCGGCACGGGCCGCCGAGCCGGTGCTCAGCAGGACGTTGTCGTCCTCGTCGACGGCCACCGTGCCCATGGGCGAACCGAGCAGCGCGCCGATCTGCTCGCCGTCGGCGGTCTGCGGTCCCCGGCCGAGGACCTGGGTCAGCCGCTCGGCGTTGGCTTCGAGGGTGTTCTGATGACGCTTGTCCAGGAAGTCCTCCAGGAGAAGGGCGCTGATGACGGCGCTGACGAACAGGCCGGCGACCAGGAGGGCGGCCATCCCGGCGAGGAGCCGCAGACGGACGCTGGAGAAGGCCCAGGGAAGACGGCCGCGGAGTCTCACGTGTCGTCCTGCTCTCGGAGGGTGTAGCCGACGCCGCGCACGGTGCGCAGCAGCGGCGTACGGCCGTGGTCGATCTTGCGCCGGAGGTTGGAGATGAACCGTTCGACCACCACGGAGTCCCCGCCGAAGTTGTACTGCCACACGGCCTCGAGGATCTGGGCGCGGGAGAGCACCTGACCCTGATGACTCATCAGGTAGTGCAGCAGCCGGTATTCGGTGGGGGAGAGGTCGATGATCTCCCCGGCCCGGCGTACCTCGTGCCGGGGGTCGTCGAGGGTGAGGTCGCCGCAGCGCAGGCGCGTGTCGTCCACGGCCGGCGTCCCGCTCTTGGCGCGGCGCAGCAGCGCCTGGAGACGGGCGCCGACCTCGACGACGCTGAACGGCTTGGTGACGTAGTCGTCGCCGCCCAGGCGCAGCCCGCGGACGCGGTCCTCGACGGCGTCCCGGGCGGTGAGGAACAGCACGGGTACGTCGATGCCGCGGTCGCGCAGGAGCTGGAGGATCTCGAAGCCGTCGGCACCCGGGAGCATCACGTCGAGGACGATGACGTCCGGGGAACGGCGGGCGACCTGGTCGAGGGCTTCGCTCAGGTCGCCGGCCACGTCGACGTCGAATCCGGCGAACTGCAGGGCCGAGATCAGCAGGCGCCTGATACCGGGGTCGTCGTCGATGACGAGGACGCGGTCGGCGGTACCCGGCGGGGTGACGGCGTTCATGTCTGCTCCTGGTGGCGGCAGCGGCCGCCCGATGTCTGCCGTGGCTGCCGGTGCGGCGGACCGGTCGGATGCCCCGGTACCGGCTCTGCTGATCATTGTCACGTCACACGCCTGCCCGTGCGGTTTCCTTGGCGGGGGCGTGCGGGGCCGCCGGTTCGGGGGAGTGGAAGCTCTCGCCCTCGACGTCGAGGTGGGGCAGCACACGGTCGAGACGGCGCGGCAGCCACCAGGCCCGGTCCCCGAGCAGCGCCAGGACCGCCGGCACGAGGGTCATGCGGACCAGGAAGGCGTCGACCAGGACTCCGAAGGCCAGGGCGAAGGCGATCGGCATGATATCGGGGTCGTGGGAGAACAGGAAGCTGATGAACACCGAGATCATGATGAGCGCGGCCGACGTCACCACACGGGCGGCGTTGCGGGCCCCGTTGACGATGGCCGTGCGGGCGTCGCGGTGGCGGTTGTAGTCCTCGCGCATGGCCGAGACGAGGAACACCTCGTAGTCCATGGCCAGCCCGAAGAGCACGGACATCACGATGATGGGTACGAAGCTGGCCACCGGGCCCTCGCTGGGCACACCCAGCGGGCCGGCCAGCCAGCCCCACTGGAAGACCGCGACGGTGGCTCCGAAGGCGGCGCCCACGGACAGCAGGAAGCCGAGGGTCGCCTTGACGGGGATCGCGACCGACCGGAACGCGACCATCAGCAGGAGCAGCGAGAGGCCGACGACGACGATCACGAAGGGGAGGAGCGCGCCGCTGAGCTTGTCGGAGACGTCGATGCTGACCGCGGTCATACCGGTGACGGCGACATAGCTGCCGCTGGACTGCGCCAACGGTTCCATCCGGGTGCGCAGCCGGGACACGAGGTCACTGGTCTCCTGCGAGCGCGGCCCGGTGGTGGGGACGACCTGGATCCGCGCGGCCTTGTCGCTGTCGGCGGTGTCGATGCCGCTGACGTCCGCGACGCCCCGGACCCCGCCCAGTTCCTTCTCGACGGCGGTGGCCGTGGCGGTGACGGCGGCCGGGTCGTCGTTCTCGACGAGGACGACGAGAGGGCCGTTGGCGCCGGGACCGAACGCGTCGGTGATCACGTCGTAGGCCTGGCGGCCGGAGGTGCTCGTGGCGGCGGAACCCTCGTCGGTGAGGGCCAGCTTCAGCTGCATGGCGGGCAGGGCCAGGGCGATCAGCGCCACGGTGCCCAGGATCAGAGTCCGCACCGGGTGGCGCAGGACGCCCTGGGTCCAGCGCACGCCCATCGGGGCCGTCCGGCCACCGTGCGCCGCCTTGCGCTGGGCGCGCCGACGGGCGATGACGGGGAGGGCGGGGAGGGCGGGCAGGAAGGTGCGGCGACGGGCTCCGGCCCCGGGCGCGTCGGGGGCCTCGGGTGTCCTGGGCGTCCTGGGCCTCTTGGGGGCGAGCCGGTGGCCGGCCATTGCCATCAGCGCGGGCAGCAGGGTCACCGCCGTGACGACGGCGACCGCGACCGCTCCCGCGGACGCCAGACCCATGGAGGTCAGCATCGGCACACCGGCCACCGCCAGACCGGACAGCGCGATGACGACCGTGGCCCCGGCGAAGATCACGGCGCTGCCCGCGGTCGCGGTGGCCATGGCAATGGACTCCCGCACCGGCATACCGGTGCCGAGCTGGGCACGGTGCCGGGAGACGATGAACAGGGCGTAGTCGATGCCGACGGCGAGGCCCAGCATGATCGCCAGGGTGGGCGCGCTGTCGGTGACGTCGAAGAAGTTCGCCAGACCCAGCATCGCGGTCATCGTGCCGACGATCCCGAGCACGGCGGTGAGCAGCGGCAGCCCCGCCGCGAGCAGCGACCCGAAGGTGATCACCAGGATGACCAGGGCCACGCCCAGGCCGATCAGCTCGTTGGGGCCCACCGGCGGATGCGACTCCTCGTACGGCTCACCGCCGTAGATGGTGCGCAGCCCCGCCTGCTGGGCCTCCTCACCCGCGGCCTTCACGGCGTCCAGCGTGCCCTGCGGCACGTCGTCCTCCGCCTTGGTGGTGAAGGTGACCCGAGCGACCGCGGTGCGTCCGTCCTCGGAGACGTCGCTCTCGGCCGCGTCACTGACCTCGCGCACCCCGGGCACCCGGCCCGCGGCCTCCAGCGTGGCCTCCATCGGTCCGCTCAGGCCCGCGTCGGTCACCTTGCGTCCGGCCGGCGCCTGGAAGACGATCTGCGCCGACTGAACGTCCGGCTCCGGGAAGTGCCGTTCCATCTTGGTCAGGGCGGTCTGGGCCGGCGAGCCCGGAATCGAGCTGCTGTCGGTGAACGAGCCCGCGAAGGACACCCCCACACCGACCAGTGCGCCGAGGGCCAGGAGCCACCCGATCAGCATCTGTCTCTTATACACATCTCT
>KL568541.1:92933-93136 GCA_000715605.1 Streptomyces speibonae
GTACAAGAGCGTAGCCATCAATGATCCCCTCATGGTTGCGGAAGACGACCCGCCACATACTTCTGAGCGGACCTGACGATGCCCGCACAGGTGACTTGAGGGTTTCTTGACGGTTCGGCGCCGGGACCGTCAGGCACACCGGCCACGGTCACCGGTCACCGGTCACTGGTCCTGGGTCTGCTCCAGACGCTGCGGGGGGCGCT
>KL568541.1:93324-95631 GCA_000715605.1 Streptomyces speibonae
GTGTATAAGAGACAGGTCACCGGTCACCGGTCACTGGTCCTGGGTCTGCTCCAGACGCTGCGGGAGCCGCTCGGCGAGGTGGTCGATGAGCGCGCTGACCCGGCGCGGGACATGGCCGTCCTCGGCCAGGAGGGCGTAGATGTCGGCGGCCGGTGTCGACAGGTGCGGCAGGACCCGCACCAGCTCGCCGCGCTCCAGATGCGGCCTGACGTGCCACTCCGAACGCATGATCACACCACGGCCCTCCAGGGCCCAGCCGGTCACCACGTCACCGTCGTTGCTCGACAGGCTGCCCTGGACCCGTACGTGCCGGGGACGGTCCGCGTCCCCGAAGCGCCAGAGCGCGAAATCGCTCTCGTTCTCCCGCAGCACGATGCAGTTGTGCCGGGCCAGGTCCTCGATACCGGCCGGTGTGCCGTGTTCGGCGAGGTAGGACGGTGCCGCGCAGGGCACACGCCGGTTCCTGGCCAGGCGCCGCATGCGCAGCGAGGAGTCGGGCGGCAGGCCCACGTGGACGGCCACGTCGAACTCCCGCTGGTGGGGCCGCAGCGGCAGCGCGGACGTCTGCATCCGGACGTGGAGTTCCGGGTGGGCCGCCGCGAACTCGCCGAGCAGTGGCGCGATGTGGGTGCGGCCCAGACCGAGCGTGGCCTCGACGACCAGGGACCCGCGCAGGGCCCCGGCCGTGTCGGTGATCGTGTCCTCGAGCTCGCGCACCTGGTCGAGAATCGCCTCGACGCGCGCCGCGTACAGTTCGCCCTCCGACGTCAGCACGAGGCGGCGGGCGCCGCGCTGCACGAGCTTGACGGCCAGGCGGCGCTCCAGCGCGCTGAGGCGTTTGCTGACGACGGGCAGCGAGCAGCCGAGTTCCCGCGAGGCGGCCGTCAGCGTCTCGCTCGAGGCGACCACGTGGAAGAACTGCAGGTCGTCCATGGCGGAACGGCTCTTGGACCAGGGGCGACCGGAACGCCGGGAGCTTTCCATGGGGGAAAACGTACCTTGCCGGCCACGGCCTTGTTCCCGCGTGTCACCGCTGGCCAAGGTGGGACCCAGCCGCGCGCCGACCGGACGCCTCCGGGCGGAGTGCTCGTCACCGGGCCCGCGCGGGGATCCGTGGACTGGGAGTGAATTCGTGCCGCAGAGCTATCGCATCGCCGTGATCCCGGGGGACGGAATCGGACGGGAGGTGGTCCCCGAGGGACTGAGAAGCCTCCGCGCCGCCGCCGACGTCCACGGGTTCCGGCTCGACGTCACCGAGTTCGACTTCGCCAGCGCCGACTACTGGCTCGAGCACGGCACGATGCTGCCGGATGACTGGCGGGACGTGCTCGGCGGCTTCGACGCCATCTACTTCGGGGCCGTCGGCTGGCCGGAGGTCGTCCCCGACCATGTGTCGCTGTGGGGCAGCCTCCTCCAGCTGCGGCGCGGATTCGACCAGTACGTCAATCTGCGCCCCGTCCGGCTGCTGCGCGGCGTGCGCGGCCCGCTGCGCGATCACCGGCCCGGTGACATCGACTTCCTCGTCGTCCGGGAGAACACCGAGGGCGAGTACTCCAGCATCGGCGGCCGGATCTTCGAGGGCACCGACCGGGAGACGGTGGTGCAGGAGACGGTGATGACGCGGATCGGGGTCGACCGGGTGCTGCGGTACGCCTTCGACCTCGCCGCCTCCCGCCCCCGCAAGCGCCTGACCTGGGCGACGAAGAGCAATGGGATCTCGATCTCGATGCCGTACTGGGACGAGCGGGCGACGGAGATGGCCGCCCGGTATCCGGCGGTGAGCGCGGACAAGGACCACATCGACATCCTGACCGCGAAGTTCGTCCTCCAGCCCGACCGCTACGACGTGGTCGTCGCCAGCAACCTGTTCGGCGACATCCTCTCCGACCTGGGCCCGGCCTGCACCGGCACCATCGGCATCGCCCCCAGCGCCAACATCAACCCCGAACGCTCCTTCCCCAGCCTCTTCGAACCGGTGCACGGCTCGGCCCCGGACATCGCCGGCCGCGGGGTCGCCAACCCCGTCGGGCAGATCTGGAGCGGCGCCCTGATGCTCGACCACCTCGGCGAGCCCGAGGCGGCCGCGCATGTGGTGGCGTCGATCGAGAGCGTGCTGGACGAGCAGCCGGGCGCGGTCACCCCCGACCTGGGCGGCTCCGGCACCACGGCCGGACTCGGCAAGGCGATAGCGGACCGCATCGCCGCGGGCCCGCCCGGCGAACACCCCCCGCGCGGCGAAGCGGACCGCACGGCCGGAACGGCGGCGGCGTCATGACCCGCCCCGTCGACGACCCGGTCGGTCTCGAA
>KL568541.1:95869-97085 GCA_000715605.1 Streptomyces speibonae
CCACCATGCTGCGCACCGCCTTCTCCACGATCATCCGTGAGTCCAACGACTACACCGTCGTCCTGATGGACCGCGCGGGCCGCACCATGGCCGAGTCACGCGCCGGCATCCCCGCCTTCGCCGCCCTGATGAGCTCCCTCACGGCACTCGTCCTCGACCGGTTCCCGGCGGACGAGTGGCGCGAGGGCGACAGCGTCATCACCAACGACCCGTGGACCGCGACCGGGCACCTGCCCGACATCGCCATGATCTCCCCGGTCTTCCACCACGGACGGCTCGTCGCGTTCGCCGGCACCGTGGCCCACTCCCCGGACGTCGGCGGCACACCCACGCTGGGCGCGACCGAGCTGATCTCCGAGGGCATCCTGATCCCCCCGCTGCGCCTGTTCCGGGCCGGCAGGGTCGAGCAGGGCGTCAAGGACCTGCTGCTGGCGAACGTACGCCTCGCGGACCAGGTATGGGGCGACCTGGAGGCACAGGCCGCCGCCCACGCCGTATGCCGCCGCCGCGCCCAGGAGTTCCTCACCGACTTCGGCGAGCCGGACTTCGAGGCGTTCGCGGAGCAGGTCCACGCGGTCACCGACGCCGCGATGCGGGCGTGCGTCCGCGACCTGCCCGACGGCGTCCACCGCGCCGCCCTGGACGCCGACGGCGTCGAAGGCCACCTCACGCACATCGAGTGCGCGGTGACCGTACGCGGGGACGAGATCGAGATCGACTACACCGGCAGCTCCCCGCAGGTGCCCTTCGCGACGAACTCGACGCTGAACTACACCCGCGCCTACTCCATGTATCCGCTGAAGATCCTGCTGGACCCGTCCACCCGCACCAACTGGGGCTCCTACCGGTCCATCCGGGTCACCGCGCCGGAGGGCACGATCGTCAACCCGGCCTTCCCCGCGCCCGTCGTGGCCCGCCACCTCACCGGGCACCTCCTGTCCTGCGCGGTGTACCAGGCGCTGGCCCCGGTGCTGCCCGACCGTGTCATCGCCGACAGCGGCGGCGCCCCCGCCCTGCGGGTCCGCTTCTCGGGCGTCGACGACTCCGGCCGGCCCTTCGGCCTCATGCTCTTCGCCAACGCCGGCATGGGCGCGTCCAAGGAGTCGGACGGGCTGTCCGCCACCGCCTTCCCGACCAACTCCGGCGGCGGCGGCATCGAGGCGCTGGAGGCCGCGTCGCCCCTGCACTTCCTCCGCAAGGAGCTGCGGGCGGGATC
>KL568541.1:97282-100240 GCA_000715605.1 Streptomyces speibonae
CCGCCGCGGCGGACTCGGCCAGGACATCGAGGTCCGCAACCCCACACGCCGGCCGGTGCAGATGGTGCTGCTCGGCGACCGCGAGCGGCACCCCGCGCTGGGACTGGCAGGCGGCGAACCCGGCGCCACCGCCCAGGTCGTCCTGGACACCGGCGAACGCGTCCCCCTGAAGTCCGTCTCGCACCTGGCCCCCGGCGCCTCGGTCACCATCTCCTTCGCCGGAGGCGGCGGGTTCGGCCGCCCCGAGGAACGCGAGCCCGAACTCCTCATCGCCGACGAGATCGCCGGCTACACCGTCCCGCCCGGCCGCCGGGACCCGCGCACACGCCCGGCCGACACGGGCGAATCCGCACACAAGGAGGTACGCCGATGAGCCGCACGGTCCGGATCGGCGTCGACGTCGGCGGAACCTTCACCGATCTGCTCCTGCACGACCCGCGCAGGGGGCTGATGCGGCCGGGCAAGCTGCCCACCACGCCCCACGCCCCCAACGAGGCCATCACCGAGGGAATCGCCCGCCTCCTGTGCGAGACGTCCACCGCCCCCGAGGACGTCGCGGGCATCGTGCACGGCACCACCCTGGTGACCAACACCCTGCTGGAGCGCACCGGAGCGGTCGTCGGTCTCCTGACCACCAGCGGCTTCAGTGACATCCTGGAGATGGGACGGGAGACGCGGTTCGACACCACCGACCTGCTCGCCCGCCCGGCTCAGCCGCTGGTGCCGCGCCACCTGCGCCGCGGGGTGCCCGGACGGATCGCCGCCGACGGCAGCGAACTCGAACCCCTCGACGAGCCCGCCGTCCTCGCGGCCGTACGGGACCTCGTGGACCAGGGCATCGAGGCCCTGGCCGTCGCCCTGATGCACTCCTATCGCAACGCCGGCCACGAACACCGCGTCCGGGACCTCGTCACGCGGGCGCACCCCGGCCTCCACGTCACCGTCTCCAGCGCCGTGGCCCCGGTCATCGGCGAGTACGAACGGACCGGCACCGCCTGCCTGAACGCCTACGTACAGCCCCTGATGGCGCGCTACCTCGACGACCTGCGGGACGACCTGACCGCGATGGGCATCGACGCGCCCCTGCGCATCATGCTCTCCGGCGGTGGTGTCACGACCTTCGAGGACGCCAAGCGGTTCCCCGTACGGCTGCTCGAATCGGGCCCCGCCGCCGGGGCCATCGCCGCTGCCGCCGTCGCCCGCACGCTCGGGGAGCCGGACGTCGTCTCCTTCGACATGGGCGGTACGACGGCGAAGATCGCGGTCGTCCAGGAGGGCAGGCCCAGGCTCAAGCACGACTTCGAGGCGGGGCGGGTCGCCACGTTCAAACCCGGCTCGGGACTGCCGGTGCGCCTGACCGTCGTCGACATGATCGAGATCGGTTCGGGCGGCGGCTCGATCGCGGCACCCGACGCCCTCGGGCTGCTCAAGGTGGGCCCGCGCAGCGCCGGTTCGGTGCCCGGCCCGGTCGCCTACGGACGCGGCGGTGAACGCCCCACCGTGACGGACGCCGACCTCGTGCTCGGCCTTCTCGACGCGGAGAACTTCCTCGGCGGCGAGATGAGACTGCGCACGCGCGAGGCCCGCAAGGCCCTGACCCGCGAGGTCGCGGGCCCCCTGGGACTCGACACCGCCGACGCCGCCGCCGGCATCGTCGAGGTGGTCACCGAAAGCATGGCCGCCGCCGCCCGTATGCACCTGTCCGAACAGGGCAAGGACCCCGCCGACTTCGCACTGCTGGCCTTCGGCGGCGCCGGACCCGCCCACGCCTACGGGCTGGCCAAGTCCCTGAAGATCCCCCGGGTGATCGTGCCGATGCGCGCCGGAGTGATGTCCGCCTGCGGACTCCTCGCCGCCGCCCCCACGGTCGACGAGGTCCGCAGTCTGCCGTCGCCGCTCGCCGACGTCGACTGGCGGCACGTGACCGCGCTGTACGACGAGATGACCTCCCGCGCGCTCGAAACGCTCCCGCCGGCGGACGCCGAGCCCCTGCGGGTCCGCCGCTCGGCCGACATGCGCTACGTCGGCCAGGGCTTCGAGATCGAGGTCGACCTGCCGGAACGGGACTTCGGCCCGGCCGGCCTCGGACACATCCGTACGGCCTTCGAGTCCACGTACCGCTCCGTGTTCGGCCGCTCCCTCGACGCGGCCGTGGAAGTCGTGAACTGGCGGCTTTCCCTGCGACTGCCCGACCACGACCTGTCGACGCGGAGCGGCCCCGCGCGCACGGGCGAGGCCCACCGCGGTGTCCGTCCGGTCCACTTCCCGGGATACGGACCGCTGGAAGCCACCGTGTGGGACCGCTACGCCCTCGCACCGGGAACCGAGCTGGCAGGCCCGGCGATCTTCGAGGAACGCGAATCGTCCTGCTCCTTCGGCCCGGACTGCCGCATCCGGGTCACGGACGACCTGACCCTCGTGGCCGAGATCGACTGACCTCCCGGGGGAGACGGGCCTCAGTGCGGTCGGGCGCCGTCGGCCGCCGTGGGGTCGCCCATGTCGCCCATGTCGAGGGTCACGTCGGACAGGGGACAGCTGACACAGGCCAGCACGTGGCCTTCGGCCTTCTGCTGAGGGGTGAGGCAGGTGTGCTCGGGCCGCGTGACGTCACCGGAGCGCAGACGCACCACGCATTCACCGCAGGTGCCGACCGTGCAGGAGTACGGCATGGGCAGCCCCGCGGCGAGACCGGCGTCGAGCAGGGTCTGACCGGGCTCGACCACGGCGGTTCCGACGGGCCTCCCGTCCTTCTCCAGAACCATCTGCTGGGGTTCCGCGGCGCCGGGAGCGGCGTCGGCGCTGCTGGTGAACCGCTCCTGGTGCACGCGCTCGTCCGGCACGCCGAGCCGGCGCAGGACGTCCTGGACGGTGTCCATCATCGCTTCGGGACCGCAGGTGAAGTACTGCGCGAGATCGGACCGCTGAGGCAGACCGGTCACCTGTCTCTTATACACATCT
>KL568541.1:100496-102467 GCA_000715605.1 Streptomyces speibonae
GGAGCCGGCCGTCACGGCCGGTGAGAACGTGAGTGACGGTCAGCCGGCCGGCATGGTCCTTCTCCAACCGGGCCAACTCCTCCTGGAAAATAATCTCTTCGGCGGTGCGACTGCTGTAGAGAAGGCTGATCCTGCCACCCGCCGCGGGGTCGGACAGATGGGAGCGCATCATGCTCATCACGGGCGTGATGCCGCTGCCGGCCGCGATGAACACGAGTTGACCGGGGACCTGCGCCGGCGTGTGGAAGGTGCCGGAGGGCCCGCGCACCGCGAGCCGGTCCCCGGGACGCAACGCCCCATGGGCGTGCGTGGAGAAGACCCCGCCCTCCACCCGCTTGACGGTGACTTCCAGGCGGGGACCGCCGGGTACGGAGGACGCCGAGTACGCGCGCCGTACCGGACGCCCGTCGATGTCCGTGACCAGGGTGAAGAACTGCCCGGGACGAAAGTCGAAGGGCTTGCCCTCCCCATCCGCGTCCTCGAGGACGATCGTCCGGGCACTGGGTGTCTCCTGCCGTATCCCGCAGACGCGCACGGCCCGCAGCGGCCCCTCCTCCGCTGCCGCTTGGTGGTGACGGCCGGCGGGCGCCCGGACACCGTCGTAGCCTTCCTTGCGCAGCCCGGAGACGTAGGCGCGGTCCACGGCCTTCCGCATCAGCCAACTCAGCCCCGGAAGGGCGGTGATGGCCTTGATCAGCCCTGCGTACCTACGTCCCGACTCGGCGGAGTTGGCGGCCAGGTGGGCGCCGCCCAGGGCCATCATGTCCGGTGCCCGACCCCGGCCGGCCCGGCCGTCCGGCGTCCACAGCCGTGCGCCGGCCACGGCGTCGTTGCCGCTCAGCTCGGCGTGCTCGACGTGGATGAGCAGCGCGAGATGCGGTGGCACCCCGCGCAGCGCCATCGCTTCCAGCAGCGTGGCATCGTCGGTGATCGCCGCACGTCCGCGCAGGTGCAGCACGCCGCTGCGGCCGGGAACGAGCGCGGCGAGCGAAACCCTGTCGTCCTGGAGCAGGTTGTGCAGGGTGTCGGCGCGTTTGTTGCCCTTGCGGTCGGCGAGCACCAGAGTTTGGTCGTCCAGGATGCGGGCCACCGCCTGACGTTCCCCGCGGGGGCTGGTGTCACTGCCGTCGCCGGCGTCCCAGGAGGACAGGGCGAGAAACGGTGAGGCGGCAAGGAACTCACTCACCCCGGGACCGGCCAACGGCCCGTCACCCGCGACGTGTTCGGCCACCAGGAACGGGCCCGGCGACGGCTCCCACAGCCCGGACCGGATGACGGCCTGCGCGCAGTGCACGTACGCCTCGGTGACGTCCACGGCTGTTTCCCCGCCGTCGAGGACGGACGCGGTGCCGTTGACGCGCAGCACCTCGCCCACGCCGGGCAGCAGAAAGAACAGGGACACCGGGCCGCGTGCGACGCCCGGCCCGAGAACGCGGAAGGAGAACCGCGTCGACGAGAGCACGCGCGCGAATCCTGGCGCGCCGCCGACGAAGGTGGTCCGCGCGGTGCCGTCCGCGTCCCGATACCCGAAGGCCGCGACGGGGCTGTACGCCAGGACGTCGCGGCACCCGGCGTCGAGGTGGCCGATCTGCTTGCGTGTGATCATCGCGGCCGGACGTCCGACGACCGCCTCGACCTCATCGACGGAGGAGAGCAGACGGACGGAGCCGGACGGGCGGGTGTGCTGCATGGGATTCCTTGTCGGCCGGGGGAAAGGAAAGGGGAGTCACTGCGCCGCGCCACGATCGTTTGATCTATCGTTTCCGCAGGTCACATACCTATTCTGAGTAAAGACTCACCTTTTGGCTACTCGCGTTCCGCCGCCCGGAAGGACCCCCCGCATGACATCCGCCGACCGCCGCCTCGCCCCACGTCGCAAGCCCCGCCAGGTCCGTGCGGAACTCACCCGCGAGCGCATCCTCACCGCCGCTGCTCACGTTTTCGCCGAGTACGGCCTGTCTCTTATACACA
>KL568541.1:102683-106032 GCA_000715605.1 Streptomyces speibonae
CCCGCCTGTCCATCGGCTCGCTGTACCAGTACTTCCCGAACAAGGACGCGATCCTCGCCGAGCTGCTGGTGCGCCACATCGACCGTGGCCCGTGGGCGGAAGCCGAAGAACTGGACCTGACCCCCGGCAGCCTGAGTGCGACAGTGCGCGCACTGGTCCGTGACGCGATCGACCACCACCGTGACGATCCGCAGCTCCTGCGCATCATGATCGAGGAAGCGCCGGTCTCCGAAGACCTGATCGAGGCGATCGACCGCCACGGCAGACTCCGGGTGGGCCAGATCCGCGACCTGCTCACCCGCCACCCGGACGTCCACGTCCGGGACCTCGACGTGGCGGCCGAACTCGTCGTGGGCACGATCGAGATGAACACCCACAAGCTCATGGCGGCCCCGGAACCCATCGAGGTCGAACGCCTGGAAACGGAACTGGTGGCCATGCTCACCCGCTACCTGAGCGGCGACCAGTGATCGCCGCAGTCCCGGGGCGCCGCGCACACCGAACGCGTCGGCGAACGGCTCATCCGCGTCCCAGCGGTCGTGGCGGGCGCCTTGCGCGCCCGCCACGCGGGGTCTTCACGTGCGGAACGTCGCGGTTGTCAGCCCACGTGGACCTTCAGTGCCGTCCGGACGGCGGATTCGAGGGCTCCTTCGATCCAGGCGGGCTTGATGGACGTGTGGTCTCCTCCGAAATGCAGCGGCCCTTCGGAGGTGGGGATGTCGGGGAACAGTTCCGAGTGCTGGCCGGGGAACAACACGGATGCCTCCCCGTAGGCATAGTGGTCGCGCATCCACGACTGGGTCTTGCACTTGCTGGTGAAGAAGACCTCGCAGCGGCGGCCGTAGACGGCCTGTACTCCGGCGAGCGCGCGCAGGTAGCGCTCCTCGTCGGCGTAGGCGTCCCACTTGAGAGCGTCGTCGGACCAGCTGTAGGAGGCGAGCGTGACGCCTCCGTCGCCGATTTCGGTACCCCCTGAGTGCTCGAAGTAGACGAAGCGGTTGGCGTTGTCGCTCACGGAGCCGCCGCCGCGGGTATGAGCGGCTTCGGGCTCACCGCTCATGGCGGGGCGGAAGGCGGCGAAGCACTTCTTGAGCTCGCCGGGGATCGTGACGCCGAGATCCTTCACGGACTTGTGCGCTCCGAGGTACGTGCCGTCCTTGACCCGGCCCGCCTTGTACTTCTCGTAGAGATTGTCCTCGATCGAGTCCAGTGCCTCCTTCCACTGCTCCTCGGTGAACTCCCACCAGCGGCGGGAGAATTCCACCAGCACCTTGGTCGCCGCGTCGTAGTGCAGCTCCGTGATGGCCCGGCGCTTGCCGTAGGAGAGCGGAGGGTCGAAGGCCACGTGGCGCAGTCCGGAGAAGGGCACGGTGATGATCGCCTCGTCGCCGTGGAAGACCTCTGTGACACCTCCGTCGCCGGTCTGGCAGTCCTCGGAAACGGTGTGCACCTTCACCTTGCCGTCGTGGTGTTCGATGCGTACGGCACGCCGGTCGAGCCTCACCTTGCCCTTCACGGGTGCGTACAGCGCGTCGGCGAGCCGTGCGGTGCCGCCCTTGATCTCCCAGAACTTGGTCTTGGGGTCGATCAGGGCGCTGGACAGGAAGGTGTGCAGGAAGGAGAGATGCAGCCGGGAGGTCACGTTCTGGATGGTGCCGACGAGGTCGATGGTCCTGATGTCCAGCTTGGCGACCTCGGAGAGGTACCGGTACATGGACCAGTGGCCGTACCTCTTGAGGACCTCGACCCAGCCGTTGACGAGGGCCGTGCCCTTCTTGCCCCGGATGAGCCGGTGTGCGGGTTCGAGGGCGTCAGCGAGGATTTCGGAGGCGGGCTTGGTGCGGTTGGGTCCCGTGACGCCGAAGGTGTCGTTGATTTTCGCGGGGTTCCGCTCGTAGTCGGCGCGGCGCATGCGGATGCCGTTCACGTGGATCCAGGTGCGGTTGGCCTTCTTCTTCGGGTCCCCGACCTCCACATCCACCAGGTAGAACTCCTGGAGCGGGAGGCCGTGCTTCCTGAGCAGTGTCATGAGGAGGGGGTGGCTGTCGGGCAGCCGCATGGCCCCGGCCTCCGCGTACTGTTGGGGATCGGCGAAGGGCTGCTCCCCGTTCTCGTGGCCCCCCTTGCGGAATGTCTTGATGCGGCCCCCGACCCGGTTGTCGTTGGCCTCGATCACGACGACGTCGTGGCCCGCCCGGTTGAGGAGGTCGGCGGCGAGCAGTCCGGCCGGCCCGGCCCCGACGACCAGGACCCGCTTCGTGGCCTTCGCCCGGCTGGCGGGCAGGCCGTCCTTGATGGCCTTCACGTAGGCCGGTACGAGGGATTGGTCGTGCTCGTCGTAGACGGCGATGGCGCGCGCGACGGTGGTGTACGCCTGAGGGTCGGTGCCCGGTGGCACATCGGTCGGCACGATCGAGGGCGCGGCAGCGGGGCTCAGGGCGGTCGCGGGCGCGGCGGAAGCGGCGGTGAGCCCGGCAGCGACCGCCGAGGCACCGGTCGCGGTGACCACAGCGCGCCGCGAGGGCCGTGAGGGCGAGGTCCGTTCCTCGCCTGCCACGTCTGTGTTCTGCGTGGTCGTCAGGGCCGTCTCTGGATCGCTCATGTTGTGCGCATGCATGGATCAGCACACTTCGCATACGAGCGGGACAAAGCCAGCGCCTTCACACGGACGGGGACGTCAAACCACACCAACGGGTACAAGAAGACTCAGCCGAGGTCCCCCCCCGCGATGCGGGGGAAACGGGCGCCACTGTCCCGGCAGCGGCGAAGGCGGCGGCCCCGGGGATCTTGGGGCCGCCGCCTTCGGTATGGGGGGTGCGGGGCTGTCAGTACCAGTGGTTGGCCTGCCAGAAGGACCAGGCGTCGCAGGCGCTGCCGTAGCGGTCCTTCATGTAGTCCAGGCCCCACTTGATCTGGGTGGCGGGGTTGGTCTTCCAGTCGGAGCCGGCCGAGGCCATCTTGGAGGCCGGCAGGGCCTGGACCAGGCCGTAGGCGCCGCTGGAGGCGTTGGTGGCGGTGTGGTTCCAGCCGCTCTCGTGCTCGACGATCTTCGAGAAGCACTGGAACTCGGCCGAGTTGCCGATCATCTTCTTCGCGGTCGCCTGGGCCGAGGACGCGCTCGTCGGGGCCGCGGCCTGGGCCGGCGCGGCGGCGATCAGGGTGCCGCAGGTGGCGGCGACCAGGGCGGCGCCGGCGAGGGTCTTGTTCGGGGCGGAGACGGTGCGGAGGAAGGAAGCGGCGGACACAGGCGGCCTTTCGGTCGGGATCGGGGCGGTCGCGTGACGCCGTGCCGGATGCCGTGGTGTGCGGCGGGGGCATGCGTCGGCGCCGCGATCCCGTGGGATTCGTC
>KL568541.1:106273-106383 GCA_000715605.1 Streptomyces speibonae
TCCCGTGGGATTCGTCGGCGCCCGGCGACGGCTCCACAGAAGCAAATCCCGGTAATGTCCGCAAAGGTCCCTTTTACTACCGAAGGTCGGAGGGGACGGGGGGAGGAGGG
>KL568542.1:0-261 GCA_000715605.1 Streptomyces speibonae
CTCCCCCACTCTCGGCTCCGCTCGAGCGGGGGGACCCCCATGAGCGGGGGCACCCCCATCGCCCGCCCGTGCCGCCCCTGGGGGTACCTCCCAGGCCCTCAAGGCTCCGGGGGAGGCACGATTGCCCGCAGCTCCGGCCGGACGGACCCGCGCGGCCAGGTTCGTCAGGGCTTCCTTCGTTGGTGAGGGCGGCGGTGTGCCTGCTGCAGCTGTTTCGCTGGTGCTGTCTCTTATACACATCTCTGATGGCGCGAGGGAGGC
>KL568542.1:477-4942 GCA_000715605.1 Streptomyces speibonae
AGAGATGTGTATAAGAGACAGCTGGGCCAGTTGGTGGAGTACCGGTCGGACCGGGTCCGGGCGGGACGCCGCCGTGGCGAGGCTCTGCTGGGCCTCCGTGACCCGGCGCAGCTCCGCCATGCGGGCCTGTGCCATCAGCTGCCAGACCGCCCGCGCCACCCCCGAGAACGTGGTCCGCGGCGGCACCTCCAGCAGGGGCAGCCCGTGCATCTCGCACGCCTCCACCAGCGCCCCCGGCACCGTTTCGTGCACCGGCGCCACGCCGAAGCCGAGCGCCGCCCCGCCCGCCGCCACGATCCGCGCGACGTACGCGTCGAAGTACCCCGTGCCCGCCCCCTCCGGGATGTGCACGCCCGCCGACAGCAGCAGCTCCCCGCCCAGCAGGTACGGGTACGGGTCCGCCATCTCCGAGGTGTGCACCCAGTGGATGACGGCACCGGGGTCCTCGGGGCCCGCGATGCGGCGCAGCCCGAGGTCCGCGCGGGCCAGCAGCGCGTCGAGCGACACGGGGGGCGTGGGCGGAACCGTGGGGTCCGGCATGGTGGACGTTTCCTCCATCCTGCGCGGCGCGTATGGATGAAACGTACACTTCGCAGTCGCTTTTCGGCCACCTAGGGTCGGGTCGACCGGAACACGCCACCGACAGTGCGCGAAGGAGGCCCCGCATGGCCGTCGACTATCTGGTCATCGTCGTCTATCTGGCCGGCATGCTGGCCATGGGCTGGTGGGGCATGCGCCGCGCCCGGTCCAAGAGCGAGTTCCTGGTGGCCGGTCGCCGGCTCGGCCCCGCGATGTACTCCGGCACCATGGCCGCCATCGTCCTTGGCGGCGCGTCCACCATCGGCGGTGTCGGCCTCGGCTACCAGTACGGCCTCTCCGGCGCCTGGATGGTCTTCACCATCGGTCTCGGCCTGCTCGCCCTGAGCGTCTTCTTCTCCGCCCGCATCGCCCGGCTGAAGGTGTACACCGTCTCCGAGATGCTCGACCTGCGCTACGGCGGCCGGGCGGGCGTCATCTCCGGCGTCGTCATGTGGGCGTACACCCTGATGCTCGCGGTCACCTCGACCATCGCCTACGCCACGATCTTCGACGTCCTGTTCGACCTCAACCGCACCCTGGCGATCGTCCTCGGCGGCTCCATCGTGGTCGCGTACTCCACGCTCGGCGGGATGTGGTCGATCACGCTCACCGACATGGTGCAGTTCGTCGTGACGACGATCGGCGTGCTGCTCCTGCTGCTGCCCATCGCGGTGGTCAAGGCGGGCGGCTTCGGAGAGATGAAGGCCCAACTGCCCACCGAGTACTTCGACCCGCTGGGCATCGGCGGCGAGACCATCTTCACGTACGTGCTCATCTACACGTTCGGCATGCTGATCGGCCAGGACATCTGGCAGCGCGTGTTCACCGCCCGCAGCGACCGCACCGCCCGGTACGGCGGCACCGTCGCCGGCACCTACTGCCTCGCCTACGCCGTCGCCGGCGCGGTGATCGGCACCGCGGCCAAGGTCCTCTACCCGAACCTCACCAGCCCCGACGACGCCTTCGCCACCATCGTCAAGGACGAGCTGCCCATGGGCGTGCGCGGCCTCGTCCTGGCCGCCGCCCTCGCCGCCGTGATGTCGACCTCCTCCGGCGCGCTCATCGCCTGCGCCACCGTCGCCAACAACGACATCTGGGCGCGGCTGCGCGGCATCGTGCGGCCCGGGGACGAGCGGCACGACGAGGTCAAGGGCAACCGCGCCTTCATCCTCCTCATGGGCCTCGCCGTGATCGCCACCGCCATCGCGCTCAACGACGTCGTCCAGGCGCTGACGGTCGCGTACAACCTGCTCGTCGGCGGGCTTGTGGTGCCCATCCTCGGCGGGCTGCTGTGGAAGCGCGGCACCGTGCAGGGCGCCCTGGCGGCCGTGACCGTCGGCGGTCTCGCCGTCGTCGGCCTGATGGCCCGCAACGGCATCCTCTCCAACGAGCCCGTCTACTACGGCCTGCTCGCCTCCCTCGCCGCCTACGTCGTCGTCTCCCTGGCGACCCGGCCCACCGACGCCGCCGTACTCGCCGCCTGGCGCGAACGCCTCGCCGGCCGCACCCCCGCATCCGAAACCGTGTCCGAACAGGTCCCCGCCGCCCATTAGCATCATCAGGGCAGTCAGTACATACGCGACGAAGCGCAGAAAAGAGATCAGTTCCCCCATGAGCAGCAACGAGACGCCGCGCGGCCCCGTCGACTCCTCCCGCGTCCCGCGGTACGCCGGCCCCGCGACCTTCGCCCGGCTGCCCCGCCTCGACGAGGTCGGCCGCGCCGACGTCGCCGTGGTGGGCGTGCCGTTCGACTCGGGTGTCTCCTACCGTCCGGGCGCCCGCTTCGGCGGCAACGCCATCCGCGAGGCCTCCCGGCTGCTGCGCCCCTACAACCCCGCCCAGGACGCCTCCCCGTTCGCGCTCGCGCAGGTGGCCGACGGCGGCGACATCGCCGTCAACCCCTTCCACATCAACGAGGCCGTGGAGACCGTCGAGGCCGCTGCCGACGACCTGCTCGGCACCGGCGCCCGCCTGATGACCCTCGGCGGCGACCACACCATCGCCCTGCCGCTGCTGCGCTCCGTCGCGAAGAGGCACGGGCCGGTCGCGCTGCTCCACTTCGACGCCCACCTGGACACGTGGGACACCTACTTCGGCGCCGAGTACACCCACGGCACCCCGTTCCGCCGCGCGGTGGAGGAGGGCATCCTCGACACCTCCGCCCTCTCCCACGTCGGCACCCGCGGCCCTCTCTACGGCAAGCAGGACCTCACCGACGACGAGAAGATGGGCTTCGGCATCGTCACCTCCGCCGACGTCTACCGCCGGGGCGCCGACGAGGTCGCCGACCAGCTGCGGCAGCGCATCGGCGACCGCCCGCTGTACATCTCCATCGACATCGACTGCCTCGACCCCGCCCACGCGCCCGGCACCGGCACCCCCGAGGCGGGCGGCATGACCTCCCGCGAGCTCCTGGAGATCCTGCGCGGACTGGCCTCCTGCAACCTGGTGTCCGCGGACGTCGTGGAGGTGGCGCCCGCGTACGATCACGCCGAGATCACCTCGGTGGCCGCGTCCCACACGGCGTACGAGCTGACCACGATCATGTCCCGGCAGATTGCGGAGGTCCGAGGAAAGTGACGCACGACCACGACCTGGTGCTCCGCCCGACGCCGGCCCAGACGGAGGCCGCGCTGAACCCGCCCCCCGGCCGCAACGGCGGGGACCTCGTCGTGGAGACCCTGGCCGGGCTCGGCGCCACCACCGTCTTCGGCCTGCCCGGCCAGCACGCCCTCGGCGTGTTCGACGCGCTGCGCCGCTCCGACCTGCGGTACATCGGCCTGCGGGTGGAGAACAACGCCGGGTTCGCGGCGGACGCGTACGGCCGGATCACCGGTGAGGCCGCCCCGCTGCTGCTGTCCACCGGCCCCGGCGCGCTGACCTCGCTGGCCGCGCTCCAGGAGGCGGCGGCGGCCTCCGCGCCCGTGCTGGCGATCAGCAGCCAGGTCCCGACGGCGGGGCTGGGCGGCGGCCGCCACGGCTATCTGCACGAGCTGCCCGACCAGTCGGCCTCGTTCCGCGGTGTGGTCAAGTCCGTCCACCCGGTGCGCACCGCGTCCCAGATCCCGTCCGCGATCACGGCGGCCTGGAAGTCGGCGCTGACCGTCCCGCACGGCCCGGTGTGGGTGGAGATCCCGCAGGACGTCCTGCTGGCCGAGACGGTCCTGCCGGTGGTGACGGCGATGGACGCCACCCCGGACGAGCTGCCCCCGCGCCCGGAACTGACCGCCCTGGCCGCGCATCTGCTGGCGCACGCGGAGCGCCCGGCGATCGTCGCGGGCGGGGGAGTGGTCCGCTCGGACGCCTCCGGCAAGCTGAGGCAGCTCGCCGAGCGGATCCAGGCGCCGGTCGTCACCACCCCGGGCGGCAAGGGCGCCTTCCCCTGGACGCACCCGCTCTCGCTCCAGTCGTGGATGGAGGACCGGCACACCACCGAGTTCCTCCAGGACGCGGACGTCCTGCTCGTCGTCGGCTCGGGGCTGGGCGAGCTCTCCTCCAACTACCACACGTTCCGGCCGCGCGGCCGGGTGATCCAGATCGAGGCCGACCTCGGCAAGCTGGAGTCCAACCACCCGGGCATCGGTATCCACGCCGACGCCCGCCTCGCGCTTCAGGCGCTGCTGGAGACGGTGGAGGAGCGCGAGGACGCGACGGCCCCGGAGCGGGTACGGCGGCTGCTGGACCGGGTACGCGCCCGCATCGCCGCCCAGGAACTGACCCTGGAGCAGCAGGTCCTCGACTCGGTCCGCCGCGCCCTGCCCACCAGCTCGCCGTCCTTCTGGGACATGACCATCCTGGCCTACTGGGCCTGGTCCGCCTTCGACGCCATGGGCCCCAACCACCTGCACTCGGCCCAGGGCGCGGGCGGCCTCGGCTACGGCTTTCC
>KL568542.1:5187-5939 GCA_000715605.1 Streptomyces speibonae
ATGTGTATAAGAGACAGGGCCGGTGCTGGCGGTCTCCGGGGACGGCGGCGCCCTGTACTCCGTCGCCGAACTGGCCACGGCCCGCCAGTACGACCTCGACGTCACCTGGCTGATCGTCGACGACGGCGGCTACGGCATCCTGCGCGAGTACATGACCGACACCTTCGGCGCACCCACGGCGACGGAGCTGACCCGCCCCGACTACGTGGCCCTGGCGGAGTCCTTCGGCGTGCCGGGGCTGCGCACCACCCCCGAGACCCTGGAGGGGGACCTCGCCAAGGCCCTGGCGACCCCGGGTCCGTCGGTCGTGGTCCTCCCCGCGGTGCTGCGGATGTTCGCGCCGACACACCTGAACAGGGCCGACAGGGCGGACGGGGCGGACAGCGCGGACGGAGCGGACGCATCGGACTGAGCGGGCCCGGTCGCGCGGCGCGTGCTTCCGGTGCCTACCAGATCGACTCGACCCACTCCGGGTGGTCGATGAACGGGTTCCGGTTGTGCTGGTAGGAGTCGAAGATGACCTGGTTGCGGCGCTGCTCGAAGGCGTCCGGCGGGTCCTCGGCGTGCCAGGCCTTGAGGACGGCGAGCTTGCCGATGTACGGGGTGCTGCCGTTGTTCACCTGCCCGTTGGGCTCCAGGTCGGGCCAGCCGTCGTCGCCCTCGTAGCGGACCGCCATGTAGAGGATCATGCGGGCCACGTCGCCCTTGACGGCGTCGCGGGGCTCGAAGGAGTCGGAGTCGGTGAGGCTGGC
>KL568542.1:6189-6614 GCA_000715605.1 Streptomyces speibonae
GTCGGTGAAGGCGCTGCCGCCGTTGTCGAAGTCCTTGTTGCCCCGCACGCTGTTGACGCGGACGTCCGAGGGGCGCAGGTGGTGGATGTCGGTGCCGGGACCGGTGGAGGTGCCGAAGCCGCCGTGCGACTTGGCCCAGACGTGTTCGCGGTTCCAGTCGCCGCTGTCGCCGCCGTTGAGGGACTTGCTGCGGGAGATCCCGGAGTAGAGCAGGATCACGTTGCCGCTGTTGCCCGGGTCCTGGTCGGTGTCCTTCAGGGCGTCCCAGACGGCCGAGTAGGAGAGCTTCGTCTGGTCGCTGATGATCGTGTGGAGCGCGGCCTTCAGGTCGGCGCCGGTCTTGCCGAGCGCGTCCTGGTAGTACGTGTCGTCGTAGGCGGTGGCGGCGGCCGTCGAGGCCGTCGCCGTGGGGGTCAGGGCGGGGG
>KL568542.1:6886-7387 GCA_000715605.1 Streptomyces speibonae
CCGCCGTGCGGCGGGATATGCGTATCGCGAGCATGTGGGGTGTCCGATCTACGCGGGTTGCACAATGGGGATACCCGAGAGAGTGGCATGCACATGCAGTCAGGTGAGTGGAGGGAAGGTGGCGATTGCGTGACGAGACCCCGTCCTTCCGCTCTCGGCGTACGCCGCCGATCGTTGCGGAGGGATGAAATCCGCCGCTCGTCGCGTTGGTGCCTTGCGGAAGATCAGGACGATCGGAGGGCACCCGCGTGACACCGCAACGGGGATGGGCACGGCGACTGGCCGCATACGCGTGGCGGCACCCCAAGGACGTCGTCCTCGCCCTGGGCGCCTCCCTCGGCGGCATGGCCGTGATGGCCCTGGTCCCGCTGATCACCAAGGTGATCATCGACGACGTCATCGGCGACGAGACCAGGGACATGGCCACCTGGGCCGGACTGCTCGTCGGCGCCGCGCTCGTCGTCTACGCCCTCACCTACGTCCGCCGCTACTACGGCGGGC
>KL568542.1:7575-16961 GCA_000715605.1 Streptomyces speibonae
GCCCTCGACGTCCAGCACGACCTGCGGACCGAGATGTACGGCACGATCACCCGGCTCGACGGCAGACGCCAGGACGAGCTGTCCACCGGGCAGGTCGTCGGACGCGCCACCAGCGACCTGCAACTGATACAGGGCCTGCTCTTCATGCTGCCGATGACCATCGGCAACCTGCTGCTGTTCCTGATCTCCCTCGTCATCATGACGTCGCTGTCCCTGCCGCTCACCGGCGTCGCCCTCGCCGTCGCCCCCGCCCTGTGGTGGATCGCCAAGCGCAGCCGCACCCGGCTGCACCCCTCCACCTGGTACGCGCAGGCGCAGGCCGGAGCGGTCGCCGGAGTGGTCGACGGCGCGGTCAGCGGCGTCCGCGTGGTGAAGGGCTTCGGGCAGGAGGAGCAGGAGACCGGCAAGCTGCGCGAGGTCGGACGGCGCTTGTACGCGGGGCGGCTGCGCACCATCCGGCTGAACTCCCGGTACACCCCGGCGCTCCAGGCCGTACCCGCCCTCGGCCAGGTCGCGATGCTCGCCCTCGGCGGCTGGCTCGCGGTCCGGGGGCACATCACGCTGGGCACCTTCGTCGCCTTCTCCACCTATCTCGCCCAGCTCGTCGGCCCGGTCCGGATGCTCGCCGTGGTCCTCACCGTCGGCCAGCAGGCCCGCGCGAGCACCGAACGCGTCCTCGAGCTGATCGACACCGAGCCGACCCTGGCCGACGGCACCAGGGAACTGCCCGCCGACGCCCCCGCGACCGTCGAGTTCGACGACGTCTCCTTCGGCTACGACCCCGACCAGCCGGTCCTCGACGGGCTCTCCTTCGACATACGCCCCGGCGAGACCCTCGCCGTCGTCGGCGCCTCCGGCTCCGGCAAGTCGACCGTCTCCCTCCTCCTGCCGCGCTTCTACGACGTCACGGGCGGCGCCGTCCTCGTCGGCGGGCACGACGTGCGGGAGCTGACCACCGAGTCGCTGCGCGCGGCGATCGGACTGGTCCCGGAGGACTCCTTCCTCTTCTCCGACACCGTCCGCAACAACATCGCCTACGGCCGCCCCGACGCCACCGACGAGGAGATCACCGCCGCCGCCCGCGCCGCCCAGGCCGACGGCTTCATCCGCGAGCTGCCCGACGGCTACGACACCACCGTCGGCGAGCACGGCCTGACCCTCTCCGGCGGCCAGCGCCAGCGCGTCGCCCTGGCCCGCGCGATCCTCGCCGACCCGCGCCTGCTGGTCCTGGACGACGCGACCTCCGCCGTGGACGCCCGCGTCGAGCACGAGATCCACGAGGCGCTCAGGAACGTCATGCGGGGCCGCACCACCCTGCTGATCGCCCACCGCCGCTCCACCCTCAACCTCGCCGACCGCATCGCCGTCCTCGACGGCGGCCGGCTCTCCGACATCGGCACCCACGACGAGCTCCAGCGGCGCTCCGCCCTCTACCGCAGGCTGCTCACCGACCCCGACGAGCTCGGCGCCGTCTCCCCGGGCCACACCCCGCCCGCCGGACCGCAGGAGGAGGACACCTCCGTCCGCGCGGAGCTGGACGCGGAGTTCGACGCCGAGCGCGGCGTCACCCCGCGGCTGTGGACGGGCGACCGGGAGCCCAAGGACACCGCCCTCGTCGAGGCCTCCGCCACCCCGGAACTCCTCGCCCAGGTCGACGCGCTGCCCCCGGCGAACGACGTCCCCGACGTCGACGAGGCCCACGCGGTCCGCCCCGAGGATTCCTACGGACTGCGCCGCCTGCTGCGCGGCTTCGGACTGCCCCTCCTCCTCAGCCTCGGCCTGGTCGCCGTCGACGCCGGAATGGGCCTGCTGCTGCCCGTGCTGATCCGGCACGGCATCGACCAGGGCGTGACCCAGGCCGCCCTCGGCGCGGTCTGGGCGGCCTCCCTGCTCGCCCTGCTCACCGTGGCCGTCCAGTGGGCGGCGCAGATCGGCGAGACCCGGATGACCGGGCGCACCGGCGAACGCGTGCTGTACGCGCTGCGGCTGAAGATCTTCGCCCAGCTCCAGCGGCTCGGCCTCGACTACTACGAGCGCGAGCTCACCGGCCGGATCATGACCAGGATGACCACGGACGTCGACGCGCTGTCGACGTTCCTGCAGACGGGCCTGGTCACGGCGTTCGTCTCGGTGGTCACCTTCTTCGGCATCATGGTCGCCCTGCTGGTGATCGACGTCGGTCTCGCCCTGGTCGTCTTCGCCACACTGCCCCCGCTGATCATCGGCACCTACTTCTTCCGCCGGGCCAGTGTGAAGGCGTACGAGCTGGCCCGGGAGCGGGTGTCGGCGGTCAACGCCGATCTGCAGGAGTCGGTCTCGGGGCTGCGGATCGTGCAGGCCTTCCGCCGCGAGCGGGACGGCGCACGCCGGTTCGCCGAGCGCAGCGCCGCCTACCGCAGCGCACGCATCCGCGGACAGTGGCTGATATCGGTGTACTTCCCGTTCGTGCAGCTGCTGTCGTCGGTCGCGGCCGTGGCCGTGCTGGTCGTGGGCGGCGCCCGGGTCCACGACGGGACGCTGGCGATCGGCTCGCTGGTGGCGTACCTGCTCTACATCGACCTGTTCTTCGCACCGGTGCAGCAGCTCTCCCAGGTCTTCGACGGCTACCAGCAGGCGTCCGTCTCGCTGGGCCGCATCCAGGAGCTGCTGCGCGAACCCACCTCCACGCGGCAGCCGGACAAGCCGCTCGACGTGCCGTCCCTGCGCGGCGAGATCGCCTTCGAGGACGTGCGCTTCTCCTACGGGGACGGCGAGGAGGCCCTCGACGGCATCGACCTCACCATCCCCGCCGGGCAGACCGTCGCCTTCGTCGGCGAGACCGGCGCCGGCAAGTCCACCCTGGTCAAGCTGGTCGCCCGGTTCTACGACCCGACGGCCGGCCGGGTCACCGCCGACGGCACCGACCTCAGGGACCTCGACCTCACCGCCTACCGGCACCGGCTCGGCGTCGTACCGCAGGAGGCGTACCTCTTCCCGGGCACCGTCCGCGACGCCATCGCCTACGGCCGCCCGGAGGCCACCGACGCCGAGGTGGAGGCCGCGGCCCGCGCGGTCGGCGCGCACGAGATGATCGCCACGCTGGACGGCGGCTACCTCCACGAGGTCGCCGAGCGCGGCCGCAACCTCTCCGCCGGGCAGCGCCAGCTGATCGCCCTGGCCCGCGCCGAACTCGTCGACCCCGACGTGCTGTTGCTCGACGAGGCGACGGCCGCGCTGGACCTGGCCACCGAGGCACAGGTCAACCAGGCCACGGACCGTCTGGCAGGCCGCCGTACGACCCTCGTGGTGGCCCACCGCCTCACCACCGCCGCCCGCGCCGACCGCGTGATCGTCATGGACCACGGCCGGGTCGCGGAGGACGGCACGCACGACGAACTGCTGCGGCGGGGCGGCATGTACGCGGCCCTGTGGCGGACGTTCGTCGGCGAGGACGTGCCGGCGCCGGCATGACGAGGACCGTCCCCCGGTGCGCAACCAACCGCCGTACGCCATGCGTCCGTACACGCGTACGCCGCCCGACGCGGCGGGCCTGGTGCAGGAGGACGACAGTGGGCAGTGGAGCGATACGCCGGCGCATCGCGCTGTGCCTTGCGGTGCTGACCACCTCCGGTCTGCTCACCGTGGCCACGCCCACCGAGGCACAGGCCGCCGCGTACTGCCCCGGACGCAAGGCCCGCACCCTGTCGTTCTCCACGGGCTCCGTGCACGTCCACAAACGCGGCGGCTACGTCTGCGCCGTCACCGTCGCCAAGAAGCCCGGTGCCAAACGGAAGATGACGGTGAGCGTGCAGGCACGCGGCAGCCGCCCGGTGGTCGACGAGGGCCGCTACAAGCACCACGCGGGCCCGGTAACGGTCCACGCCGGCCGCCGCTGCGTCTGGGTGAAGGGCAAGATATCCGGACGCTCCATCAGCTCCGGCTGGATCCTCTGCTGACGCCGACGCGTTCACGTTTTCGGCGGTGCACTGAGCACACGTGCCGCCGGAGCCGCTGCCCGACGTTCCGGACGGACGCGGCCGGGCGGCACGGGGTCGCGGAGGGTGGCCAGTGGATTCTGAACGAAGTGGTGGTGCGGTGTTCATGAGGCGGGCGAACCGGCTCGTGAACACCGGCTGCCTGAGTGCCCTGGTCGTATTGACTGTCGTCCTGGGTATCGTCGCCTCTTGGTTGTGGTACCGACACTGGCATGACGAGAAGGTCAACAGCGAGCGCAAGGAGAAGTCGCTCGCATCGATCCTCGAGCAGGCAGAAGCCACAGCGCACGAAACAGCCCGAGCACTCGATACCGGCGGCGCCGCCGACGCCGACGCACTCACCGGTGTGATATGGCAACACTCCCGAGCTCCAGTTATCACCTACAGTCCGTCCCGACGAGAGTTCACAGCCATGGTCGCGAAAAGTGCCCAGTACGACAGAGATGTCGTTCTGCCCGGAGGCGGGGCCGTCCAGGTGACTCGGTGTTTCGTCTTCATCTACACACAACATCCAGGTGGGACATGGGCGTCGAAGGTGTCCGAGCGCAGTGACGACGTGTGCCGTCCGAGCACTCGGATCGGGAACCGGGTCCGTCTGGCGCTCACGCGTTTCGCGAACTTGAACGACGAGGACTTGACGGGCGCCGGAGTGCAGAACGCGCTCGACCCCACCGGACGGCGGTTCATCGACGTCAAGAACGTGGCGCGGGCTGGGGACATGGTGACCGCCTCCGTCCTCGTCTCGAGCACGGAGAGAGCGGTCGGCCAGTGCTACCGGCTCACTCGGCCTGTGGCAGACGGCGACCAACGTGCCGTCGCAGCGGTCCCTGCGCTTTCGTGCTGACGTCGACCGGTGTGGTCGAGGGCCGAGAAGAGTCGACGGGCGCGTCAGCCCCCCTGTTGCTGGGGGGAGTTGATCCGATAGCTTCCGGCGCACATCTGTCTCACAGGGGAGTGCGCATGCGCAAGGCGCTCAGATGGCTGCTGGCGCTCACGGTGCTCATAGGCACACTGAGTACGGCCGGGGCGGCCACCGCCGCCGAGCCGGAGGCCACCGGCACCACTGACATCAAGGAGAGACTGCTCTCCATTCCGGGCATGAGCCTGATCGAGGAGAAGCCGTACACCGGGTACCGCTTCTTCGTCCTCAACTACACCCAGCCGGTCGACCACCGCAGGCCCGCCAAGGGCACGTTCCAGCAGCGCATCACCGTGCTGCACAAGGACACCGCGCGGCCCACGGTGTTCTACACGGGCGGCTACAGCGTCTCCACGACGCCGCGCCGCGCCGAGCCGACCCAGATCGTGGACGGCAACCAGGTCTCCATGGAGTACCGCTTCTTCACCCCGTCCCGTCCCGAGCCCGCGGACTGGTCGAAGCTGGACATCTGGCAGGCCGCCAGCGACCAGCACCGCATCTTCAAGGCGCTGAAGAAGATCTACTCCAAGAACTGGATCTCCACCGGCGGTTCCAAGGGCGGCATGACCGCCACCTACTACGAGCGTTTCTACCCGCGCGACATGGATGGCGTGGTCGCCTACGTCGCCCCCAACGACGTGGTGAACAAGGAGGATTCGGCCTACGACCGCTTCTTCCGCACCGTCGGCACCAAGGAGTGCCGTGACCGGCTGAACGCCGTGCAGCGCGAGGCGCTGGTGCGCCGGGCGCCGCTGAAGGAGAAGTACAAGGCGCTCGCCGCCGAGAACGGCTACACCTTCGACACCATCGGCAGCCTGGACCGGGCGTTCGAGGCCGTCGTCCTCGACTACGTGTGGGGCTTCTGGCAGTACAGCACCCTCGCCGACTGCGAGGAGATCCCGGCGGACGCCGCGAACGCGACCGACGACGAGATCTGGACCTCGGTCGACACGATCTCCGGCTTCTCGTTCTACACGGACCAGGGCCTGAGCCCGTACACGCCGTACTACTACCAGGCGGGTACGCAGCTGGGCGCGCCGACGATCCACTTCCCGCACATCGAGAAGAAGTACGTCCGCTACGGCTACCAGCCGCCGCGCAACTTCGTGCCCCGCTCGATCGACATGCGCTTCGAGCCGTGGGTGATGCGCGGCGTCGACAGCTGGGTACGGCACAACGCCCGGCACATGCTGTTCGTGTACGGCGAGAACGACCCGTGGGGTGCCGAGCCGTTCCGGCTGGGCCACGGCGCGCGTGACTCCTACGTCTTCACCGCGCCCGGCATGAACCACGGCGCGAACGTGGCCGGACTGGTCGCGAAGGAGAAGGCGTTCGCCACCGCCCGCATCCTCGACTGGGCGGACGTCGCCCCGGCCACGGTCCAGGAGAACCCGGCGGCGGCCGAGCCGCTGGCGAGGTTCGACGCCAAGCTCGACAAGCGGGACGTCGAGCAGCGGCACGTGCTGCGGACGTAGGGCCCCGGCGGGACTACACCGGGCGGGCGCAGCCCACCGGTGAGGTCCCGCCGAGCCGGACGTAGAGGGCCGTGGACGCCGGGCACCGGGACCGGGCGTCCACGGCCTTCGTCACCTTGAACTCCGGCTGGTGCTCGCCGCTCCCGTCGCAGGCGGTCTCCCGGACCTTGCCGTCGTCCACGCCGTGGACGCAGTCGCCGACGACGGTGCGCGGCCCGCCCCCGCCGCCCGGGTCGCCGGGGTGCGGCGGCTGGAGGTTGCGCATGCAGGCGTAGCCGCGCGGCACCGCCCCGTCGCCGTCCTCGTCGAAGGAGGGGCGCTGCTCGCTGATGTGCAGCACGAAGTCCGTGGTGGCGGGGCAGGGCGGGCCGTCGCGCACGGTGCCGTCGTGCCGGGCGACGACCCGGGCCGCCGCCCGCTCGCTCGCGCAGGGCACTTCCGTCACGCTGGTGCGGCCGAAGGAGCTGCACTCGTCGACCGCGAGGAACACCGCCCCGTACCCGGCCGGCCGGGTCGGCGCCGCCGGCACCGTGGCCGCCTGCTCGCCCAGCCGGTCCCGCTCGTCGGCCCCTTCGCAGCCGGTGAGCAGCACCGCGCACACCGCGGCGGCTGCGGCCGGCGCCCGCCACCTGCTTCCCGCGTGCATCGTCATCCCCCCGGACACCCCCGTCCAGCGTGACCCGGCGGACCGGGTCACGCCAGCCATGTGGGCCGGTTTGCGCACGTTGGGTGCGGTGCGTCGGGTGTGTGACGTACGGGCGCTACGTCCGACGCGGTACGAAGACCGCCCGGCGGCGGGCGCCAGGGCGTGTATCAAAAGTGGATCTTGAACGTGAGATGATCTTGGTTCGTGGCGCGTGGAGATCTGACAGAGGAGCATCGGGCGGTGCTGGAGCCGCTGTTGCCGAAGGGCAAGAAGTCCGGCCGGCCGCCGATGGGCCGGTAAAAGACACCGGGCCGTAGCCACGCGGTATGACAAGTTGGCGGTCCGCTACGAGGCGACCGTCCTTGTCGCAGCCATCACGAGTGGCTGTGACCAGCACATTCGGTCCACGCCCTAGTTGGGGGGTGACTCGTCGGCGAGTTGGTTGCTGCGGTCGATCTCCGGCATGTGCGTCTCGGCCCAGACCCGCAGGGCGGAGAGCGGTATTTCGAGGGACAGGCCGAGCTCGGTGAGCCGGTAGTGGACGGCGGGCGGCACGGTGGGTTCGACGCGGCGCGCGACCAGGCCATCGCGGACCAGGCTCTGCAGGGTGACGGACAGCATCTTCTGTGAGATGCCCGGGAGACGGCGCCGCAGTTCCGCGAAACGGAGCTCGCCCGCAGGCTCCTCGGCCAGCACCTTGACCGCCATTGACGTCCACTTGGTGCCGATACGGTCGAGCAACTGGCGGGTCGGGCAACGCGGATCCAGCAGGTCACCGCGCTCACCGGGCCGCCGGCTGGGTTCGCCGGGCCTCGATGTGGTCACCCGGGGCTCACCACCTGAAGGGAAAGTGCCGTCTTGGACGGACCAGGTTAGTTCCTTAGCGTGACCTGGTCACTATTCCTCACCACTCCTGGAGTTCCTCCATGCCCGAGCTGCGACGCGTCCTCGCCAACGGTGTCGAACTGAACGTCGCCCTCTCCGGATCAGGCCCGGCCGTCCTGCTGCTGCACGGCTTCCCGCACACCTGGGAGCTGTGGACGGACGTCATGGCTGATCTGTCCGGCCGCTACCGCGTCATCGCGCCGGACCTGCGCGGGTTCGGCGCGAGCAGCCGGGCCGCCTCCGGGTACGACGCAGACACCCTGGCCGAGGACGCCGCGGCGCTTCTCGCCACGCTCGGCGTGTCCTCAGCTGCGGTGGTGGCAATCGACGCCGGCACCACGCCGGCCTTCCTCCTCGCCCTGCGCCGCCCCGGTCTCGTCCGGCGCCTGGTCGTCATGGAGTCCCTTCTGGGCAGGCTACCCGGCGCCGAGGACTTCCTCGCCGACGGGCCGCCGTGGTGGTTCGGCTTCCATTCCGCCGCATCCGGCCTTGCCGAGACCGTGCTGGAGGGCCACGAGGCCGCCTACGTCGACTGGTTTCTGAGCGCCGGCACGCTCGGCGACGGGGTGCGCCCCGCCCTCCGGGACGCCTTCGTCCGCGCATACACCGGCCGCCAGGCGTTGAGTTGCGCGTTCTCGTACTACCGAGCCCTGCCCGAGAGCGTGGTACAGATCGAGCAGGCGGTCGCCACTGCCCGCCTGACCGTGCCAACGATGGCGCTGGGCGCCCGGCCTGTCGGTGCTGCGCTGGAACGCCAACTCCGCCCGGTCACCGACGATCTCACCGGACACGTCATCGAAGACTGCGGCCACATCATCCCGCTGCACCGCCCGCGCGCCCTGCTCACGCTATTGCGTCCGTTCCTGGCCGGTGAGGACGTGAAAGCAGCGTGACCGGGGCGGGGGCTGACATTCGATGCACGCCCTAGTAGCGCAGCCCGTGGCCCACCGGGTAGAGGACCGCCGTCGGGTCGTCGGCCCGCTGGACCGGGACCGGCAGCGTCCCGCGCGGCTTCACCCGGCCCGCGATGACCCGGGCCGCCGCCCGCAGTTCGACGTCGGTCCAGGAGTACGCGGCCAGATACGCCGGTACGCCGGGCAGATGGGCCACGTCGTAGGGGTTGCGGATCGCGACCGCGATCACCGGCTTCCCCGTCGCCAGCAGCTCCTCGACGAGCGTCTTCTGGCTGCTGGACGCGCTGACGTTGTACGTCCCGACGACCACCGCGTCCACGTCCCGGGCCGCCGCCACCGCCTCGGCGATGGCCGCGGCCGACGGTGCCGTGCCCGTGGACAGGGCGGTGGCGGTGAAGCCCAGCTCGTTCAGCGCGCCGGCCAGCACGCCGGTCGGCGGTCCCGTCGTACCGGACGGGGAGGCCGGGTCGGCGCCGGCCACCAGGAGCCTGGGCCGGCCGCGCCGGGACAGCGGCAGCAGTCCGCCCTCGTTGACCAGCAGGGTCGTGGTGCGCTCGGTCTGTCTCTTATACA
>KL568542.1:17148-17566 GCA_000715605.1 Streptomyces speibonae
GCGAGCGGCTGCCGACGACGCGGTCGACGCCGGCGTGGGAGACGTACGGGTCGTCGAACAGGCCCAGTTTCGCCTTCATCCGCAGCACCCGCAGGATCGACTCGTCGAGCCGGGTCTCGGTCAGCTCGCCGTCCCGCACGGCGTTGCGGACCGCGTTCCAGGCCACCGCGAGATCGGGCGGGTTGAGCAGCTGGTCCACGCCCGCCTTGAGCGCGAGCACCGGCACCCGGTCGTCGCCGTACTTGGTGCGTACGCCCTCCATGCCGAGGGAGTCGGTGACCACCACCCCGTCGTAGCCCAGCTCCTCGCGCAGGATGCCGGTGAGGATCGGGCGGGAGAGGGTGGCCGGGTCCTCGGCGGGGTCGAGGGCGGGGACGACGATGTGCGCGGTCACTGTCTCTTATACACATCTCTGATG
>KL568542.1:17762-23803 GCA_000715605.1 Streptomyces speibonae
AGAGATGTGTATAAGAGACAGATGTACGGCAGTTTGGCGTGGCTGTCGTCGACCGTGTCGCCGTGTCCCGGGAAGTGCTTGGCCGTGGCCGCGACGTGCGCCGACTCGTAGCCGCGGACCTCCGACGCGACGAGTGCGGCGACGGCCCGCGGGTCGGAGCCGAAGGAGCGGACGCCGATGACGGGGTTGGCCGGGTTGACGTTGACGTCGGCCACCGGCGAGTAGTTCTGACGGATGCCCAGGGCGCGCAGCTCGCGGCCCGCGATCCGGCCGAGGCTGCGGGCGTCGGCGCGGGAGCCGCCCGCCCCGATCGCCATCGCCCCGGGGAACAGCGTCGCGGGCTCGCCCACCCGGGCCACGATGCCGTGCTCCTGGTCGGTGGAGATCAGCACGGGGAGCCCGCGCGGCAGGCCGAGGGAGGCCTTCTGGATGCCGTTGGACAGGTCGGCGATCTGGTGCGGGGAGCGGGTGTTGTGCGCCCAGGCGAAGTAGATGATGCCGCCGACCCGGTACTTCTCGAGCAGTTCGGCGGCCGTGCGGACGCCGATCTCCTTGAGGTTGGCGTCGATGTCGGCCTGGTCCGGATCGGTGGCGGAGTGGCCGTAGACCCGCATCACGAACAGCTGGCCGACCTTCTCTTCCAGGCTCATGCGGGAGATGAGGGCGCGCAGCTTTCTGTCGTGTGCTCCGTCGTGGGCGGGGGAGCCGGCGGCCGCGTGGGCGGTCCCGCCGGCCGCCAGGGCGGTGGTGACGCCCGCCGTCGCGGCGATGACGGCGCGTCTGGACGGACGTGCGGTGCTTCCATCCGGGCTTCCGGTGCTGCTGTCGGGCACGTGCGCTCCTTTGGAAGGTGATCCGCGGGGACCGGGGATCCGCTGAAGGAAACTGCCAGGAGGTCACCAATATCTGGGAAGTTTCTGCCAGTCAAGGGCGCGCGCACCAACCGGAAGGGGCCGTCATCGGCGCTGAGGAGGGGGCCGCGCCGATGACGGCGTGCTGCCGGCCGCGGCACGGCGGAGAGGGTGGGCCGGGGATCGCCGCCGGCGGCGATCGCCGACACCGCACCACGGAGACTCGTCCGGCAACCTGCCCATGGGACGGGCGGGGACGGCGACGGGTTCCCCACCCGGTCCGGATTCCGCCCACCGCGGTGCCCGGGATCCGGGCGGGGTCAGCGGGGCGTGTGCGCCGACACCGCGGGCCAGTGCTCGCCCAGCGTGCGCACCGTCTCCGCGATCGCCGGACGACGGGCCGCCCCGGTGCGCCACAGCGCGTACAGCCGCCGTACGGGCATGGGGTCGAGGGGCACCTCCACCACGCCCTCGGGCAGCGGACCGCGCCCCAGCCGGGGGATCAGCGCGATGCCGAGCCCGGACGCGACCAGCGCCACCAGGGTGGGGTTCTCGTCGGCCTGGTGGACGATCTCCGGCTCGTGCCCGGCCGCGCGCAGGGTGCGCACCAGCCACTCGTGGCAGACCCGCCCCGGCGGCTGGCAGATCCACCGCTCACCGCCCAGCTCCGCCCGCCGCACCGCCGTACGCCCCGCGAACGGATGCCCCTCGGGCACCAGCAGATCGCACAGGTCGTCCCCGATGACCGCCTGCTCCACACCCGCCGGCGCGGGCAGCGGCGCGATGTCCCAGTCGTGCGCGATCACCAGGTCGACGGTGCCCTTGGCGACCAGGTCGACCGAGAGATGCGGGTCGATCTCGGTGAGCCGGGTGTCGAGCGCGGGGTGACGGCGGGCCAGGTCGGCCAGGACGGGCGGCATCAGCCCGCGTGCCGCCGAGGCGAACGCGGCGATGGTCAGCCGTCCGGCCGGCACCCCGCGCCGCTCCTCCAGCTCCGTCTCCGCCCGCTCCACGATGGCGATCAGCTCCCGGGCGGCGCGCACCAGTTGATGCGCCTCGTCGGTGAGCCGTACGCCCCGGCCCTCCCGCTCCAGCAGCACGGTCCGGGTCTCCCGCTCCAGCTTGGCGATCTGCTGGGACACGGCGGACGAGGTGTACCCGAGCGCCGCGGCGGCGGCGCCGACGGTGCCGTGCACGGAGACGGCGTGCAGGGCGCGCAGACGCTGGAGGTCGAGCATGACGGCGGCTCCCCGATCGGTTAGCGGTTCTTCATCCAACCATGCAGGAATCATCGCTGGTGCTGAAGTGTGACGGGCGGTGATGCTCGACGCATGCGACCTTCCCACGTGCTCCTCGCCGTCCTCGTCACCGCCGTGTGGGGCGTCAACTTCACCGTCATCGAGGTCGGCCTCGACCACTTCCCGCCGCTGCTCTTCTCCGCCCTGCGCTTCCTCGTGGCGGCGCTGCCCGCGGTGTTCCTCGTGGGGCGGCCCAAGGTGGCGTGGAAGTGGATCGTGGGCGTCGGCCTGGCGCTGGGGGTGGCCAAGTTCGGGCTGCTGTTCGTCGGCATGGACGCCGGGATGCCGGGCGGCCTGTCCTCCCTGGTGCTCCAGATCCAGGCCGTCTTCACCGCCCTTTTCGCCTTCGTGCTGCTCGGTGAACGCCCCTCCCGGGTCCGCCTGGTGGGCATGGCGGTGGCGGTGGCCGGCATCGGGGTGGCGGCGGTCGACGAGGGCACCTCGGGGCCGCTGCTCGGCTTCGCCCTGGTGGTCGCGGCGGCGGCCTGCTGGGGCGTCTCCAACATCCTCACCCGCAAGGCGGCACCGCCGGACGCCCTCAACTTCATGATTCGGGTGAGCACGGTTCCGGTCCTGCCGCTGCTCGCGCTCTCCCTGCTGCTGGAGGGCCCCGCGGCCGGCCTCGACGCGCTGCGCGGCCTGGACTGGCGGGGCGCGGGCACGGTGCTCTTCGTCGCCTGGGTCGCCACGGTCTTCGGCTTCGGCGCCTGGGGCTGGCTGCTGCGCCGCCACCCCGCCTCCACGGTCGCGCCCTTCTCCCTGCTCGTCCCGGTCTTCGGCATGTCCTCGGCCGCCCTGTTCCTGGGCGAACCGGTCACCGCGCTGCGGTGGTGCGCGGCGGCGCTGCTGGTGGGCGGGGTGGCCCTGGCGTCGATGCCGCCGCGCTCCCGCCCGGCGCCGGCCACGCCGTCCGCGCGGCGCAGGGAGGACTCCCCGGTGGGCGGATGAGAGCGACCGATCGTCGGACTACGCGGAAGGGGAGACCTGTTGGCGTACCCACGCGGGGTCGGGGTTGGTGTGGGCCCGCCCCGCCACGACGACGGTCGGCACGGTCTCGTTGCCGTCGTTGACCGCCCGCACCGCCGCGGCGCCTTCCGGGTCGCGCCAGATGTCGACCCAGTACAACCGCCGGGCGCCGCGCCCCAGCCGGAGGCGCAGCCGCATGCAGTACCGGCATCCCGGCCGCCAGTACACGACCGGCCGTCCGTCGACCGCACTGCGGCGCTCCGCCTCCTTCGCCCCGACCGGCCTCGGAAAGATCAGGGGCGAATACAGACCGCCGAGCACCAGAAACACCGTCAGCAGCACCACGGCCGTGCCGGGACTCCCCTCGAGCAGCCGCACGGCCGCGACGACGGAGCCGCTGGCCACGAGCAGCATCGGCAGAATCCAGGCGCGCATCATGATGTCGCAGACTATCGGGGCGCCGAGCCTGTCGGGACCCTCCCGCGCGGCCCTCCGGACGGGGGTCAGCCCGCGGGGGAACCCTCACGCAGCTCCGGCGTGCTCGTGGCGACGTACACCACCGCGAGCAGGCACAGCAGACCGCCCGTCACCAGGGCCGTCGCACCCGAGGTCGCGCCCGCCACCAGCCCCGCGCGCATGTTGCCCAGATGCGGACCCGCCTGTCCGACGATCTGCTCGGCGGCGGTCACCCGGCCCAGCAGGGCGTCGGGGGTACGGGTCTGCACGATCGTGGTGCGCGAGAGCACGGAGAGGGCGTCGGCCGCCCCGGCCACGACCAGCAGCCCCATTCCGGTCCAGGGGCTGGTCATGATGCCGAACGAGGCCAGCGCGGCACCCCAGACGCCGGCACCGCAGAGCATGACGAGACCCGGACGGCCCCGCCGGGTCACCGCCCCGGACAACGCCGAGGCGGTCACTCCGCCGATCGCGACGGACGACATGAACAGGCCCAGCGTGCGCGGGTCACCGCCGAACCGCTCGTGGTTGATCAGCGGGAAGAGGCTGACCGGCATCGACATCACGGTGGCGGCGAGGTCGGTGACGAGCGCGCCGCGCACCACCCGGTGGCCGGCCAGGAAACGCAGCCCGTCCAGCACGCCGTGCAGTCCGCCCCGCGAGGGCTCCCCCTCGGGCGGCAGCGCGGGCAGGCCGAACGCGCCGTAGAAGGCGACGAGAAAGCTCAGTGAGTCCAGCAGATAACAGACGCCGATGCCGAACCAGCCGAGCAGCAGGCCCCCGAGAGCGGGACCGACCAGCATCATCGACTGGGCGGTGACCTGGTAGAGCGCGAGGCCCGAGGCGACCTGCTCCTTGGGCAGCAACCGGGGTACGAACACCCCGGCGGCCGGGCCGGCGACCGCCGCGCAGGCGGACTGGGCGGCGACCAGGGCGAGCACCCCGGTCACCGGTACCCGGCCGGTGAATCCCTGGACCGCCAGCAGCAGTGAGCACAGTGCCTGCCCCACCGTCGCCGCGAGGAAGATCCGGCGCCGGTCGCCCCGGTCGACCCAGGCTCCGGCGACCAGCCCGAAGCACACCAGCGGCAGTGCCTGCGCGAGACCCACCGCACCGCTCCAGGCGGCGCTGTGCGTCATCTCCCACACCTGGTACATGACGGTGACCATGGTCATGAAGCCGCCGAGCACGGACACCGTCCGCCCGATCAGCAGCCGTCTGAACACCGGTGAGGCACGCAGCGGACGCACATCGATGAACGTGCGCGACACGCTCATGAGGGCAGGACCGGGCCGAGGGCGGGCTGAGGCACGGCTGGGGACGCTATCGGCCCCCCGGCCGCCCCTGCCACCGATTTCTTCCCGCTGTCAGGCGGACTCGGTCAGCAGCCGCGCCAGGTGCTCGCGCCCCGGGGTGAGCAGACCGGGCAGCGGCGCCGCCGTCTCGTACCAGCGCTTCTCGTACTCCCAGCACAGCCAGCCGTCCCAGTTGTGGCGGGAGAGGACCTCCACGACCTCGGCGAGCGGCAGGACGCCCGCGCCGAGCGGAAGCGGAGTGGTGTCCTCGGCGGAGGCGATGTCCTTGACCTGGACATAGCCGAGGTGCGGGGAGAGCGCCGCGAAGCTCTCGGCGGGCTGTTCGCCGCCGAGCCAGGTGTGCATCACGTCCCACAGCGCGCCCACGCGGGGGTGGCCGACCAGACCGAGGACCCGCATCGCGTCGGCGCCCGTGCGGTGGGAGTCGTGGGTCTCCAGCAGGATGCGTACGCCCTGGTCGGCGGCGTGCTCGGCGGCCGAGCCCAGCCGTCGCGCGGCCGTGGCGTCGGCCTCCTCGGGGCTCTGCCCGGTGCCGCCGCCCGGGAAGACCCGGACGAAGGGGGCGCCGATGTCACGGGCGAGGTCCAGGAGGGCGCGCAGTTCGGCGAGCACGGGCTCGTCGGCACCGGGGGCGGCCACCCGTGCATACCCGGCGAGGCCCAGGATCTCGACCCCGGCCTCCTTGAACTCCGCGGCCACATCGGCGCGTTGCGCGGGAGTCAGGTCGGCGTGAACGGGTTCCTCGGCGTGGGCGCGCAGCTCGACGCCGTGATACCCGTGCGCCGTGGCAAGCCCCACCACATCACCGAGTGCCAGACCGGGAACCCCGAGGGTGGAGAACGCGAACTTCATGAGCCGGACACTACCCCGCCCACCCCGTCCCCGCGGGGACCGCACGCCCGGCCCACGCCGTCGAGGAACCACCCGCACCAGGGGCGCGGGGAACTGCGCGCGCAACCCCCACGGCGGGCCAACCGTCCACGGACCGGTCACCCTCGAAAGGGGCGCGGGGAACTGCGCGAAACGTTCACTGTCCCCGCGGCACCCCCGTGGACCCCCGCACCACCAACTCCCCCCGCACGGACGCGACTCCGCCCGAAGGCTGCTCCTCGCGGCCCATCGCGATGCGGCCCGCGCGGGCTCCCGCCTCCGCC
>KL568542.1:23986-24646 GCA_000715605.1 Streptomyces speibonae
AGATGTGTATAAGAGACAGGGCCGGTACCGCGTCGATGCCGCACGGGAGGTCGTCGAAGCCCGCGACCGAGACATCGTCCGGGATGGCGAGCCCCAAGTCGCGCAGCGCCGCGCACGCGCCCAGGGCGACGGAGTCGTTCGCCGCGACGACGGCCGTCAACGACGGGTCGCGCCGCAGGAGTTCGAGGGTGGCCTCGTAGCCCGACGCCCGGTCGTACCGTCCGTGCACGGTCCAGCGTGCGTCCTCCTCGATGCCGTGCGCGGCCAGCGCGTCCCGGTGGCCCTCGAGCCGGTGTCGTGTGGTCGTCCGTTCCCCGGGGCCCGCGATGTACCCCACGCGCCGGTGCCCCAGGCCGATCAGATGCTCGGTGAGTTCCCGCCCGCCGCCGCGGTTGTCGAAGGTCAGTGCGATCGCCCCGGTCTCCGGTGCCTGCGGCCGCCCGCACAGCACCACCCGCGTCCCGGCGGCCACCAGCTTGCGCAGCTTCGCGTCGAGCGCCGCCTGGTGCTGCGCGTCCTCGACCGCACCGCCGGTCAGCACGACCGCCGCCGCCCGCTGCCGCTGGAGCAGGGTGAGATAGGTCAGTTCACGCTCGGGGGAGCCGCCCGTGTTGCAGACGACCGCGAGTCTCTCCCCGCCCTGTCTCTTATACACATCTC
>KL568542.1:24819-35781 GCA_000715605.1 Streptomyces speibonae
GCCCGGCCCCCCGATCTCCGACTGGATGGCGCTCGCCATGATCCCGAAGAACGGGTCGGCGATGTCGTTCACCAGGATGCCGACCAGGTCGGACGTGGCGGCGGCCAGGGAGCTGGCGGGACCGTTGAGCACGTAGTCGAGTTCGTCCACGGCCTTCAGCACCCGCTCACGGGTGGACGCGGCCACCGGATAGTTCCCGTTGAGCACGCGCGACACCGTCGCGGGTGAGACCTGTGCGCGCGCCGCCACGTCCGCCAGGGTCACCGTCATGTCTCGTCCTCCGGTCGCGCGTCTCGTCGGGGTTCCGAGCAGACCCTACGGCTCCGCGCCCGTTTGTTCGCCCCCTCGAACAAGTCGGGTGCGCAACGGTCTTGTCCGCAGCGCTGTGCGGGGGCTAGCTTCCCGTGCAGAAAGCGCTTGCTGCGGCGACGCGCGGGACCGCGTACGAAGGGAACGATGTGACACGCAAGACGGTGCGTATCGCCATGAACGGTGTGACCGGACGCATGGGACACCGGCAGCACCTCGTCCGCTCCATCCTGGCCCTGCGCGAACAGGGCGGCCTCGACCTCGGCGACGGCACCGTGCTCTGGCCCGAGCCGGTCCTGGTCGGCCGCCGCGAGCACGCGCTGCGGGCGCTCGCCGAACGGCACGGCATCGCGGACGTCTCCACCGACCTGGACGCGGTCCTCGCCGACGACACCATCGACATCTACTTCGACGCCCAGGTCACCTCGGCCCGTGAGGACGCCCTGAAGAAGGCGATCGCCGCCGGCAAGCACATCTACACCGAGAAGCCCACCGCCACCGGCCTCGACGGCGCCCTGGAACTCGCCCGCCGGGCCGACGCGGCCGGCATCCGGCACGGCGTCGTGCAGGACAAGCTCTTCCTCCCCGGCCTGCTGAAGCTGAAGCGCCTCGTCGACGGCGGCTTCTTCGGCCGGATCCTGTCCGTGCGCGGCGAGTTCGGCTACTGGGTCTTCGAGGGCGACTGGCAGGAGGCGCAGCGCCCCTCCTGGAACTACCGCGCCGAGGACGGCGGCGGCATCGTCGTCGACATGTTCCCGCACTGGGAGTACGTGCTGCACGAGCTGTTCGGCCGTGTGACGTCCGTCCAGGCCCTCACCGCCACCCACATCCCGCGGCGCCGGGACGAGAGCGGCAAGCCCTACGACGCCACCGCCGACGACGCCGCCTACGGCATCTTCGAACTCGACGGCGGCGTCATCGCCCAGATCAACTCCTCCTGGGCCGTGCGCGTCCACCGCGACGAACTCGTCGAGTTCCAGGTCGACGGCACCGAGGGCTCCGCCGTCGCCGGCCTGCGCACCTGCCGCGTCCAGCACCGCTCCGTCACCCCCAAGCCGGTCTGGAACCCGGACGTCCCCGCCCCCGAGGTCTTCCGCGACCAGTGGCAGGAGGTCCCCGACAACCGGGAGTTCGACAACGGCTTCAAGGCCCAGTGGGAGCTGTTCCTCCGCCACGTCCACGCCGGCGCCCCCTACCGCTGGGACCTCCTGGCCGGCGCCCGCGGCGTCCAACTCGCCGAACTGGGCCTGAGGTCCTCGGCCGAGGGCCGCCGCCTCGACGTGCCGGAGATCGCGCTGTGACCCTCCACCTGCCCGGCGCGGGCGGCACCCTGCGCCCCTACGAGCCCCGCACCGACCCCCGGGCCACCACCCCCGGTGCCCCCTTCACCTCCCGTACGGTCTTTTCCGCCGCACACGTCGTCGCCGACCCGTACGCCGACGCGGGCCCCGGCTCCCCGGCGGCCGTCGACTGGGACGCCACCCTCGCCTTCCGCCGCCACCTGTGGTCCCACGGGCTCGGCGTCGCCGAGGCCATGGACACCGCCCAGCGCGGCATGGGCCTGGACTGGGCCGGCGCCGCCGAGCTGATCCGCCGGTCCGCCGCCGAGGCGAAGGCCGTCGGCGGCCGCATCGCCTGCGGCGTCGGCACCGACCAGCTCACCGGCCCGGCGACCCTCGACGAGGTCCGCGATGCCTACGAGGAACAGCTCGCGGTCGTCGAGGAGTCCGGGGCACAGGCCGTCGTGATGGCCTCCCGCGCCCTCGCCGCCACGGCCCGCGGCCCCGAGGACTACCTGGAGATCTACGGCCGTCTGCTGCGCCAGGCCGCCGAGCCGGTGATCCTGCACTGGCTCGGCCCCATGTTCGACCCCGCGCTGGAGGGCTACTGGGGTTCGTCCGACCTCGACGCGGCCACCGGGACCTTCCTGGAGGTCATCGCCGCCCACCCCGACAAGGTCGACGGCATCAAGGTCTCCCTCCTGGACGCCGGGCGCGAGATCGGCCTGCGCCGCCGCCTCCCGCGGGGCGTGCGCTGCTACACCGGCGACGACTTCCACTACCCGGAGCTGATCGCGGGCGACGGCCAGGGCTTCAGCCACGCCCTGCTCGGCATCTTCGACCCGCTCGGCCCGCTCGCGGCCGAGGCGGTCCGCGTCCTGGACACCGGCGACACGGAGGGCTTCCGCGCCCTCCTGGACCCCCCGTCCCCCTCTCCCGCCACCTCTTCCGGGCACCCACCCGCTACTACAAGACCGGTGTGGTGTTCCTCGCCTGGCTGGCCGGCCACCAGAGCCACTTCGCCATGGTCGGCGGCCTGCAGTCGGCGCGCTCCCTGCCGCACCTCGCCCGCGCCTACGAACTCGCCGACGGCCTCGGCCTGTTCCCCGACCCGAAGCTCGCCGAGGAACGGATGAGGACCCTGCTGCACCTGTACGGAGTGACCCCATGACCGCCGGCCTCGCCCGCTTCAGCATCAACCAGATGACGGTCCGGCAGCTGTCCCTGCCGGACCTCGTCGACGCCTGCCGGGACCTGGGCGTCCCGGGCGTGGGCCTGTGGCGGGAGCCCGTGCAGGAGTACGGCGTCCAGGCGGCCGCGCGCCTCGTCCGCGACGCGGGCCTGGCGGTGACGACCCTGTGCCGGGGCGGCTTCCTCACCGCGAGCGACCCCGCCGAACGGAGCGCCGCCCTCGCCGACAACCGCCGTGCCGTCGACGAGGCGGCCACCCTCGGCACCGACACCCTGGTCCTGGTCTCCGGCGGACTCCCGCCCGGCTCCCGTGACCTGCGCGGCGCCCGGGAACGGATCGCGGACGCGCTCGCCGAACTCGCCCCCTACGCCGAGGAACACGGAGTGAGGCTGGCCATCGAGCCGCTCCACCCCATGTTCGCCTCCGACCGCTGCGTGGTCTCCACCCTCGCCCAGGCCCTCGACCTCGCCGAACGCTTCCCCGCCCACCAGGTCGGCGTCACCGTCGACACGTACCACATCTGGTGGGACGACACCGCGCCCGCGCACATCGCCCGCGCCGGCGCCCAGGGCCGTATCCACACCTTCCAGCTCGCCGACTGGACCACCCCGCTGCCCGAGGGCGTCCTCAACGGCCGCGGTCAGATCGGCGACGGCGCGGTCGACATGCGGGAGTGGAAGGGATACGTGGAGGCGGCCGGGTACACCGGCGCGATCGAGGTCGAACTCTTCAACGAGGCCCTGTGGGCGCGGGACGGCCGCGAGGTCCTCGCCGAGACCGCGGCCCGCTTCGTGGAGCACGCGGGGTAGCGGGCGGGGAGCGGGCGGACGGTCAGAAGCGGCCCTCGATCGTCGCGACCGCGCGCTCCCCGCCGCCTACGCGTCGCGCAGGAGAAAACGTCCCGTCCGTACAACCCTCCCGGGCGCCGGCGGGTCGTATGAGATGTCAGGACGTCCAGGGGAGGGACCCGGGGGGGGACTGCGGGGGTTCTGACAGGGGGGAGGGGACCGAGGGGGCCCGGTCGACGGACCGGGCCCCCTCGATGCCGTTCCCGCCGCGCGCCGGTGACGCGGCGCCGGCTCAGCCTTCCGTGCCGCTGCCCGGCGCGGCCACCTCCGCCGCCGTCGGGAAGGACGCCTGCGCCCCTTCCTTCGTCACCGTCGTCGCCCCGACCCGGGCCGCGTACGCCGCCGCCTCGGCGAGGGACTCGCCCCGGCCCAGCCGCCAGGCCAGCGCGGCCGTGAACGCGTCACCCGCACCGGTGGTGTCCACGGCGTCCACCTTCACGGACGGAATCCGGGTGACCCCGTTCCCGGAGGACACCAGCGCGCCCCCGGCGCCCAGCGTCACCACCACCGAACGCGGGCCCTTCGCCAGCAGCAGCTGCGCCCAGTCCTCCGGGTCGTCGCTCACCCCGGCGGCGTCCCCCAGGACGACCTTCGCCTCGTGCTCGTTGACGATCAGCGGATCGCAGGCCGCGAGCACCTCCGCCGGGAGCGGGCGCGGCGGGGACGGGTTCAGGACGAACCGGCTGCCCGGCACCAGGTTGCGCACGGTCTCCACCACCGTCTCCAGCGGGATCTCCAACTGCGTGGACACCACCCGGGAGGCGTGGAAGAGGCTCGTGGCCGCCCGCACGTCCTGCGGGGTGAGCCGGCCGTTGGCGCCGGGGGAGACGACGATGCTGTTGTCCCCCGACGGGTCCACGGTGATCAGCGCGACCCCGGTGGGCGCGCCGCCCACCAGCACCCCGACGGTGTCCACCCCGGCCGCCCGCTGCGAGTCCAGCAGCAGCCGCCCGTGCCCGTCGTCGCCGACCCGCGCCAGCAGCACCGTACGGGCACCGAGCCGGGCGGCAGCGACCGCCTGGTTCGCGCCCTTGCCGCCCGGGTGCACGGCCAGGTCGGAGCCGAGCACCGTCTCGCCGGCACCCGGCCGGCGCTCGACGCCGATCACCAGATCGGCGTTGGCGGATCCGACGACCAGGAGGTCGTAGTCGTACATGAATGCGCTCCCCGCTCTCGGCGCCGGCGACGGCCTCGGCGCCGGCGACGTTCTCTCCGGTGACCACCTTCACCGGAACGCCACCATCTTCGCCGCCTTTTCGCCCGGGGCGGAGCAGAACGCGCTTACACCCAGGGCGCACCCGGCCCTGTGGCCCGCTACTTCCGGTCGAGGCCGAGCAGCGCCGTGGTGGCCTCCCACAGCTGCGGTCCGACGGGAGGCGCCTTGACCGTGCGCGCGGTGCCGTTCTCGTAGTACGCGCCGGACTCGAAGCCGTCCCCGGACGCGGGGGTGACGAACCGCAGCAACTGCCGTGCCGCCTTGTCCGGGGACTGGAAGAACAGGCGGGGCACGGGTGTCCGGAACAGTGAGCCCACCGGGCTCCGGCTGGTCCTGGCGAAGTTCGACGCGACACCGCCGGGATGGAAGGCCACCGCGGACAGGCCCTGCCCGTGGTACCGGTCGTGCAGTTGCCGGGTGAAGAGCACGAGTTGCAGCTTGGCGTTGCCGTAGGCGCGTACGGGGGAGTAGTTCCGCGCGTTGTCGAGGTCGTCGAGGTCGAGGCGAGCCGACAGCCGCGCGGCGTTGCTCGACGTCTGCACGACGAGGGCCCGGGAGGCCAGCAGGGTGTCCAGCAGCAGGTTGGTCAGCAGGAACGGAGCGAGATAGTTGACCTGGAACGTCTCCTCGAAACCGTCCGCCGTGACACGGCGTTCCCCGAGGATCGCACCGGCGTTGTTGACCAGGACGTCGATGTGCGGGAAGTGCTCGGCGAGCTGTGCCGCCAGGGTGCGGACCTGGTGCAGGTCGGCGAAGTCGGCGACGAAGCAGCGCACGCCGAGCTCGTCCGCGACGGCCTTGGTCTTGGCCTCGGACCTGCCCACGACGACCACACGGTGTCCGTCCGCCACCAGTTGGCGTGCCGCGGCGGCGCCGAGTCCGTCGCTCGCACCCGTGATGACAATGGTCTTCGGCACACCAGGCTCCCTTTGCGACTCCGCGCACAACCGCGGTTCCGCACAGCATAGTTGGTGGTCTGAACTACTTCTGGGTGACGTCGGCGCAGTGGACGTCCTCCTGCGGCAGTCGCCCGGTGGTCAGGAAGCCGACCGTGGCCTCGTCGGCGCAGGTGGAGCCGGCGCCGTAGACGTAGTGCCCACCGTTGTCGACGCCGACGAAGGCGGAACCGTGGCCGAGGGCCTTGTGCAGCCCGACGCCGCCTTCCCACGGGGTGGCGTTGTCCCGGCGGTTCTGCAGGATCAGGGTGTTGCGCGGGCCGCCCTGCACGATCTTGACGGTGTCTTCGGCCGGCTTGTCCCAGTACGCGCATGCCCAGATGTTGGCGGGCATGCCCGCGGTGAGCGGCCACTTCCGGCGGTCGGCGGCGGTGTTGGCGGCGTAGCCGTCGACGTCGTGCGACCATTCGGCGTCACCGCAGGTGAGGGCCATGAACATGGTGGCCTGGTTGTCCGCGGGGACGCCCGGGGACACCGGTGCCTCGGCGAACACCTTCTCGAGAACCGCGGTGTCGGCGGCCGTGGTGCTGCCCTTGGACAGGTTGTCGGCGGCCTTCCAGAACTGGACGAGCACGGGAAGGGTGTCGTTGTGCAGCAGCAGGGAGTAGGTCACGTTCCGTAGCATCGCCCCGTCCAGCGACACCGACGCGCCGGGGATCGCCGCGGGCGTGCGGTCGAGCCGGTCGGCGAGGGAGAGGTAGGTCCGGGTCACCTGCTCGACGTCGGTGCCCAGCCCGAGTGTGCTTGCCTGCGCCGCGGCGACGCGGGCGGCGTCGGGGAACCGGTCGGCCATGCCCTTGCCCCAGGTGCCCGCCACCACGTCGGCCCACACCTTGGTGGGGTCGACGTTGCCTTCCAGGATCATCCGGTCGGTGCGGTCCTGGAAGAGGGCGCGGTAGACGGCGCCGAGGTAGGTGCCGTAGGACTGGCCCCAGTAGGAGATCTTCTTCTCGCCGAGCGCCTGGCGGATGCGGTCCATGTCGCGGGCCGTGTTGGCGGTGTTGTAGTGCCGCAGGTTCTCGCCCGCGGTGTCGGCGCACTGCTCGGCGTTGGCTTTGGCGAGGGCCACGTTCTTGTCGATCGAGCCGTCGGCGGCAGGGTAGGGGAAGAGCCCGGACACGCTGGGGTCCTGCAGTCCACAGCTCTGCGGGGTGCTGTGTTCGACGCCGCGCGGGTCGAAACCGATCAGGTCGTAGCGGTCCAGCACGGATTTCGGCAGGGTGGACGCGAAGGTTTCCGGCATGCCCAGACCGCCCAGGGCCGGCCCGCCCGGGTTCAGCAGCAGAACGCCACGCCGCTTCCCGGGCTGCGCGGTCGACAGCCGGGAGACCGCCACGTCGATCCGCGCACCGTCCGGGTCCTGGTAGTCGAGCGGCACCTCCAGCGTTCCACAGGACAGGTCGGGGTCACGGGTCTGTCCCTCGGCCGGGGCCGGGCACTCGCCCCAGGTGATCCTGGCGTCGCCCGGGGCTCCGGTGGCGCCCTTGCCGGAGGCCTTGGCCGGTCGCGGGTCCTCGGTGCCGGCGGTGCAGGAGACCAGCGCGGTTCCTGCCAGCGTGGAAACCAGAAGGGCCGTGGCGATGCGACGGCCCCGGGGGAGAGCGTGCCGCGCGGTGCTGTGCGTCGTGGTCATGGTGTGGTCCTCGAGCTTGGACTGGTCGGCCCTGTCCGGCCGTTGTGCTGACCCTTCGAGTCAACGGCAGACCACCAGGGGCGCGAGTCACCCCCAGGTCGACAGCACGAGTAGCTCGCTCGGGGGAGCCTGCCCGGACAGCACCGCTAGTCCCAGACGTCTCCGTCGTGGGGCAGGGCGGCGAAGTGGCCGGGGTCGTGGGAGAAGAAGACGCGGACGCCCGAGCGGTCCAGGTGGCGCAGGCGGCCGTAGGTGAGCAGCTTCTGCTGGACGTTCCAGTCGCTGAGCATGGGGACGTTCTTCGCCAGCCCCTCCTGGAGGTGGGCGGCGTCGCCCATGAACGCGATCCGGCCGTGGTGGTCGAGGTCGAGGACGATGCCCTGGTGGCCGGGCGTGTGCCCGGTCGTGCGCAGCACGGTGACGCTGCCGTCCAGGAACAGGTCGGTGTCGCCGTCGAGTTCGAGGAACTCGAAGTCCCGGCAGTCCCGGTAGTCGCGGAAGGCGTAGCCCCGGGCCGTCCAGCGGTCCGGCCACCAGGCGTGGCGCAGTTCGTCGTGCTGGGCCACGTGCACGGCGTGCGGGAAGTAGGCCATCCCGCCGGCGTGGTCCAGGTGCAGGTGGGAATAGATGACGTACCGGACGTCGGCCGGGCGGTGGCCGAGGCGTTCCAGCTGGGCGTCGATGGCGTCCTCCCGGGTGAACCCCTGGGCGCCGTACGCCTCCCGCAGCCCCGGGCCCCAGTAGGACTCGGCGGCCTCGGGGTCGGCCACGTGGTGGTTGACGCCGGTGTCGAAGAGGATCAGCCCGTGCGTGGCGTGCTCGATGACGGCCACGGTGGACGGCACGGTGATGGTGCCCCGCGCCCCGTACATGAGGTCGGCCTTGGGCATGGTGAAGGGCCCGGCGTCAACGGTCGTCACACGCAGTCTCGCGGCCACGGCTGTGCTCCCGGCGGTGCGGCGGGTGGGACATCACGCCGCACTCTGCCCCACGGCCCCCGGACGCCGAGCGCGCCACGCCCGCCGCTGCCCGCGCCGCCCCCGGTTCGCACCACACGTGCGTGCCCGGTTGCCGCGTAGCCGCGACCGCGCTTGACATGGTTCGTAATACCAACCATTATCGGGGCTTGGTTGTTGGTATTACAAACTAATGCGGGCGGAGCGTATGACGTCCTCACCCGCCCCGGCCGCAGGGAGGAACCCATGCCCACATCTCGGAACAGGCGCCGGGCCGCAGGCCTGGTCACCGCGGGCGCACTCGTGCTCGGTACGCTCGCCGGCTACTCGGCGCAGGCGGCGAGCCCGTCCGCGCCGCCGAAGACCCGCACCACCACGGCCTCCGTCACCTCCGGAATCCCGGCCGCGATCGACCCCGAAGCCGACCTGGGAGGGCACGCGCCCGGACCGGAGCCGACCTGGTTCGACTCGATCTACTTCACCAGCTCGGTGCAGGCGAACGGGCACGACTTCGGGATCCAGGCGCACACCCGCGTCCTGCCGAACGCGGGGGAGGACGAGTACCGCTGGACGTTCGCGGTGACGGACAAGACCACCGGATGGCACAAGGACTACGAAGCCCTCGTCGACGAGGACGACTACCGGTGGACCGAGGGCAAGCTCGACATCAAGGCGCCGGGACTGAGCTGGACGGGCGACTCGGCCCGCCAGAACGTGCGGATGACCACGCCGTTCGGGTCCCTCGACGTCCAGCTGGTGGCCAGGGGTCCCGCCCTGAACTACGCCTCGACCGGCGTCTTCACCCTGGTCGACGTGCCGGCCTACGAGTTCGCGCTGCCCGAGATGCGGACGTCCGGAACGCTCGAGATCGGCGACGAGAAGCACGCGATCCGGGGGACGTCGTGGCTGGACCGGCAGTGGGGCGAGATGCCGATGAACCTGAAGCGGTGGTCGTGGATGAACCTTGACATGCCCAACGGTGACAAGATCGCCGTCTGGGACGCGGTGGGGGAGGAGACCGCGCACAGCTGGGCGACGGTGCTGCACCGGGACGGCTCCTACGACGTGGTCGAGGTGGAGCCGCTCGCACGGCACGCCTCCAGGCCGTGGACCAGTCCGGAGTCGGGCCAGACGTATCCCACCCGCTGGCGCGTCCGCATCCCCGCGCTGCGCACGGAGCTGACCGTAACCGTCGTCGGCACCCTGGGACAGGAGATCGAGGCCCCGACGATCCCCGACGGGGGTTACTACGAGGCCGCTGCGGAGTTCCACGGCACGTACGACGGCAAGTGGGTCAGGGGCGAGAACTACGTCGAGCTGAACGGCAGCTGGCGCTCGTAGGCCCGGATCCGGGACGGTCCGCCGGGCGCTCCGGCGGGCCGTCGCGGTCGTGCCGGCCTTGAGGGGACCACGCGGTGCGGACCCGCTACGCTTCCCGACAGCCCGAGGTCAAGGATGAGGGGGATCATGACGTCCGACGCCCTGGTGGACGCCCTGGTGCGCAGCACCTTCCAGGTGGCGGGCGTGCTCACCCGCATCGGGGCCAGGCACGACCTCTCGTTCACCCAGCTGAGGGTGCTCGGCCTCCTGCGCGACCGCCGCCCGCGCATGACCGAACTCGCCCGCTTCCTCGGCCTGGACAAGTCGACCATGTCCGGTCTGATCGACCGGGCCGAACGCCGGGGGCTCGTGGTCAGGGACAGGAACCCCGAGGACCGCCGCGCCGTCGACGTGGTCATCACCCCCGCGGGCCGGGAGCTGGCGGAGCAGGTGTACGACGAGATCCGCAGCGCGCTGGAACCCGTGACGGACCGGCTCGGCCCCGAGCACCACGACCGGCTCGCCGAGCTCCTCGACGCCGCCCACGGGTTCGCCGGCCTGCCGCCGGACGGACCGGAGGTCCGCGGGCCGAGGCGCGCCTCCTCCTGACCGGCTCCGCCGGTCCGGGCACCCCGTGTCACACCCCACCGGTACCGTCGGATCATGTCCAACCAGCCATCCGCGGCCCCCGGTGAACGCCGACTCGCCACGCTCGAGGGCGTGCTGGAGCGCATCACGTACGCCAACGAGGAGAACGGCTACACGGTCGCGCGCGTCGACACCGGGCGGGGCGCGGGTGACCTGCTGACCGTCGTGGGCGCGCTGCTCGGTGCGCAGGTCGGGGAGTCCCTGCGGATGGAGGGGCGCTGGGGGTCGCATCCGCAGTACGGCAAGCAGTTCCACGTGGAGAACTACACGACGGTGCTGCCGGCCACGGTCCAGGGCATCCGCCGCTACCTCGGGTCGGGGCTGGTCAAGGGCATCGGCCCGGTCTTCGCCGACCGCATCACGCAGCACTTCGGCATCGACACGCTGACCGTCATCGAGGAGGAGCCCAAGCGGCTCATCGAGGTCCCCGGGCTCGGCCCCAAGCGGACGAAGAAGATCGCCGAGGCCTGGGAGGAACAGAAGGCGATCAAGGAGGTCATGCTCTTCCTCCAGACCGTCGAGGTGTCCACGTCCATCGCGGTCCGCATCTACAAGAAGTACGGCGACGCCTCGATCTCCGTGGTGAAGAACCAGCCGTACCGGC
>KL568542.1:36026-37627 GCA_000715605.1 Streptomyces speibonae
TCGGCTTCCTCACCGCCGACAAGATCGCCCAGTCGGTCGGGATACCGCACGACAGCCCCGACCGGGTGCGCGCCGGACTGCAGTACGCGCTGTCCCAGGCCACCGACCAGGGGCACTGCTATCTCCCCGAGGAGCAGCTGATCGCCGACGCGGTGAAGCTGCTCCAGGTCGACACCGGGCTGGTCATCGAGTGCCTTGCCCAGCTCGCCGCCGAGCCCGAGGAGCCGGGGGAGGACCCCGGCGTCGTACGGGAGAAGGTGCCCGATCCGCAGGGCGGGGATCCCGTCACCGCCGTCTACCTCGTCCCGTTCCACCGCGCGGAGGCCGCCCTGTCCGGGCGGCTGCTGCGGCTGCTGCGCGCGGACGAGGACCGGATGGCCGGCTTCCAGGACGTGGCCTGGGACAAGGCGCTCCGCTGGCTCGGGTCACGTACCGGCACCGATCTCGCCCCCGAGCAGGAGGCGGCCGTGCGGCTCGCGCTCACCGAGAAGGTCGCCGTCCTCACGGGCGGGCCCGGCTGCGGCAAGTCGTTCACGGTCCGCTCGGTCGTGGAGCTGGCCCGCGCGAAGAAGGCCAAGGTGGTCCTCGCCGCGCCGACCGGCCGCGCCGCCAAGCGGCTCGCCGAGCTGACCGGCGCCGAGGCCTCCACCGTGCACCGGCTGCTCGAGCTCAAGCCCGGGGGCGACGCCGCCTACGACCAGGACCGGCCGCTGGACGCCGACCTGGTGGTGGTCGACGAGGCGTCCATGCTGGACCTGCTGCTCGCGAACAAGCTGGTCAAGGCGGTCCCGCCGGGCGCGCACCTGCTCTTCGTCGGGGATGTGGACCAGCTGCCCAGCGTCGGCGCGGGGGAGGTGCTGCGGGATCTGCTGGCCCCCGGCAGCCCCGTGCCCGCCGTGCGGCTCACCCGCGTCTTCCGCCAGGCCCAGCAGTCCGGCGTGGTGACCAACGCGCACCGGATCAACGCCGGGAAGCACCCCCTCACCGACGGGATGAAGGACTTCTTCCTCTTCGTCGAGGACGACACCGAGGAGGCCGGCCGGCTCACCGTGGATGTCGCGGCCCGGCGCATCCCGGCGAAGTTCGGCCTCGACCCGCGCCGCGACGTCCAGGTCCTCGCCCCCATGCACCGGGGCCCGGCCGGCGCGGGCACGCTCAACGGGCTGCTCCAGCAGGCCGTCACCCCGGGCCGCCCCGGCCTCGCCGAGAAGCGGTTCGGCGGGCGGGTCTTCCGCGTCGGCGACAAGGTCACCCAGATTCGCAACAATTACGAGAAGGGGGAGAACGGAGTCTTCAACGGCACCGTGGGTGTGGTCACCTCACTCGACCCGGTCGACCAGCGGCTGACGGTGCTGACCGACGAGGACGAGGAGGTGCCGTACGACTTCGACGAGCTGGACGAACTGGCGCACGCCTACGCGGTGACCATCCACCGCTCCCAGGGCAGCGAGTACCCGGCGGTCGTCATCCCGGTGACCACGGGCGCGTGGATGATGCTCCAGCGCAATCTGCTCTACACGGCGGTCACCCGGGCCAAGCAGCTGGTCGTGCTCGTCGGCTCCCGCAAGGCGATCGGGCAGGCGGTGCGTACGGTGTCGGCG
>KL568542.1:37896-43362 GCA_000715605.1 Streptomyces speibonae
GGTGCACGGCTCTGGACTTCCGCCTCGCCGGATCCCGCCTCTCGGAGACGGGGAGCGGCCCGGTGAGGGGATCGTCATCAAAAAATGATCGATCAAATGAGTCATGAAGGTCACAGAGCCCTTCCGGATGGGGAACACAGGGGGCAGGATGGGCAAGTTGGCGGCACTCAGTGCCGCCAATAGGCCCGATGGTCGACCCCGAGTGCACTCTCCTGAGCCGTGTGGGGGATGGTAGAGACAGTCAGGGCACCTCGAAGATGAGGCACAACGTCGGTGAGGGAAGACGTGAGCGACAACTCTGTAGTACTGCGGTACAACGGCAGCGAGTACACCTACCCGGTGATCGACAGCACCGTCGGTGACAAGGGCTTCGACATCGGGAAGCTCCGCGCCCAGACCGGTCTGGTGACACTGGACAGCGGCTACGGCAACACCGCGGCCTATAAATCCGGGATCACCTATCTCGACGGCGAGGCCGGCATCCTCCGGTACCGCGGCTACCCGATCGAGCAGCTGGCCGAGCGCTCCACCTTCCTGGAGGTCGCCTACCTGCTGATCAACGGCGAGCTGCCGACCGTCGACGAGCTGGCCTCGTTCAAGAACGACATCACGCAGCACACCCTGCTGCACGAGGACGTCAAGAACTTCTACAAGGGCTTCCCGCGCGACGCCCACCCGATGGCCATGCTGTCGTCGGTCGTCTCCGCGCTGTCGACGTTCTACCAGGACAGCCACAACCCGTTCGACGAGCGCCAGCGCAACCTCTCCACGATCCGGCTGCTCGCCAAGCTCCCGACGATCGCGGCCTACGCGTACAAGAAGTCGATCGGCCACCCCTTCGTCTACCCGCGCAACGACCTCGGGTACGTCGAGAACTTCCTGCGCATGACCTTCTCCGTGCCCGCGCAGGACTACGAGCCCGACCCGGTCGTCGTCTCCGCCCTGGACAAGCTGCTCATCCTGCACGCGGACCACGAGCAGAACTGCTCGACCTCCACGGTGCGTCTGGTCGGCTCCTCGCAGGCGAACATGTTCGCCTCGATCTCCGCCGGCATCTCCGCCCTGTGGGGCCCGCTGCACGGCGGTGCCAACCAGTCGGTGCTGGAGATGCTGGAAGGCATCCGCGACTCCGGCGGTGATGTCGACTCCTTCATCCGCAAGGTGAAGAACAAGGAGGACGGCGTCCGCCTGATGGGCTTCGGCCACCGGGTCTACAAGAACTTCGACCCGCGCGCCAAGATCATCAAGGCCGCCGCGCACGATGTGCTCTCCGCCCTCGGCAAGTCGGACGAGCTGCTGGACATCGCGCTGAAGCTGGAGGAGCACGCGCTCTCCGACGACTACTTCGTCTCGCGCAGCCTCTACCCGAACGTCGACTTCTACACCGGTCTGATCTACCGGGCCATGGGCTTCCCGACCGAGATGTTCACGGTCCTGTTCGCCCTCGGCCGGCTGCCGGGCTGGATCGCCCAGTGGCACGAGATGATCAAGGAGCCGGGCTCCCGCATCGGCCGCCCGCGCCAGATCTACACGGGCGTCGTCGAGCGCGACTTCATCCCGGTCGAGGAGCGCTGACACCTGTCGGTGGGGTGCGCGGTGTCGATACGGTCCCGCGCACCTTGCGTGTTGCACAACCGCAAAGTGAGAAGGCGCCCCGGCCGCCGGTCCCCCCACGGGCCGACGAACCAGGGCGCCTTCCCATGTCCCGGTGCGGATTCCCCCCACGGGATCCGGCCGGGCGCCTGTGAAAACAGCGCCTGAATCGCTGTGTGAGCACGGGCGGACCTGAACCCGCCGCACTCGTCGGTGTGCGGTCTGCCGGGACAGCGCACGCTCGGGGAGGGCCGCTCAAAGCTTCCCGCTGGTACGTGTCCCGGCAACGCAATCTCTGGGAAAGTCCCCCAAGACGATCCCAGTTGTCAGGCAGCGCCCCCCAAGACGCTGCCTGACATCGCCAACTTAGACCTTCGAACCCCTTCGATGGTTACGTTCAGATCACTGTGATCTGCGTCTCTTGCACACCCTCCAAGCTGCGCAAGAGCCCGCAAATCTCTCACGGGACCCAAGCGTAAGGATGATGCGCGAGCCTTGTGAAGAGCTTATGTGAGGGTCGCGCCCGGACTCCAGTGGTACACCCCAACTTGAGACCTCAATGAAACGCCCGCAGCCGCAGGCTGTTCGTCACCACGAACACCGAGGAGAAGGCCATCGCCGCCCCGGCGATCATAGGGTTCAGGAGCCCGGCCGCGGCCAGCGGCAGCGCGGCCACGTTGTAGCCGAAGGCCCACACGAGATTGCCCTTGATGGTGGTGAGCGTGCGCCGGGAGAGCCGTATCGCGTCCGCCGCCACCCGCAGGTCGCCGCGGACCAGGGTCAGGTCGCCCGCCTCGATCGCCGCGTCCGTGCCCGTGCCCAGGGCGAGACCCAGATCAGCGACAGCCAGCGCGGCCGCGTCGTTGACGCCGTCGCCGACCATGGCCACGCGGTGCCCCTCCTGCTGCAGGTCGCGCACGACGCCGGCCTTGTCCTCGGGCAGCACCTCGGCGATCACCCGGTCGATGCCGACCGCCTCGGCCACCGCCTCGGCCACGGTCCGGTTGTCGCCGGTCAGCAGCACCGGGGTGAGCCCCAGCGCGCGCAGGTCGCGCACCGCCTCGGCGCTGGTCTCCTTGACCGCGTCGGCGACGGCGAGGACACCGCGTGCCGCTCCGTCCCAGCCGGCCACCACGGCCGTACGCCCGGCGCGCTCGGCCTCCTCCCGGGCCCGGGCCAGCTCCGGCGGCAGCTCACCCAGGTGCTCGAAGAGGCGCCCGACGACGACCTCGTGACCCTCCACGCGCCCGCGTACGCCCCTGCCGGGGACGTTCTCGAAGTGTTCGGCCTCCGGCAGCGCACCGGCGCGCTCCTCCGCGCCCGCGGCGATCGCGCGGGCCACGGGGTGCTCGGAGGCGTGCTCCAGGGCGCCCGCGAGCCGCAGCAGCTGCCGCTCGTCGGTGCCCTCGGCGGCGTACACCTCCTGCAGGGACATCCGTCCGGTGGTGACGGTGCCGGTCTTGTCCAGGACGACGGTGTCGACGTCCCGGGTGGTCTCCAGGACCTCGGGGCCCTTGATGAGGATGCCGAGCTGGGCGCCCCGCCCGGTGCCGACCATCAGCGCGGTCGGCGTGGCGAGCCCGAGGGCGCACGGGCAGGCGATGATCAGGACGGCGACGGCCGCGGTGAACGCGGCGACCGTGTCGCCGGTGGCGCCGAGCCATCCGCCGAAGGTGGCGACCGCGATCAGCAGCACCACGGGGACGAAGACCCCGGCGATCCGGTCGGCCAGGCGCTGCACCTGCGCCTTGCCGTTCTGCGCCTCCTCCACCAGCCGCGCCATCCGCGCGAGCTGTGTGTCGGCGCCGATCCGGGTGGCCTCGACGACCAGCCGCCCGCCCGCGTTGACCGTGGCGCCGGTGACGGTGTCGCCGACGGTGACGTCCACCGGCACGGACTCGCCGGTCAGCATGGACGCGTCCACGGCGGAGGTGCCCTCCAGCACCGTGCCGTCCGTGGCGATCTTCTCCCCGGGGCGTACGACGAACCGGTCGCCCACGGCCAGCCGCTCCGCCGGGATCCGCACCTCGCGGCCCTCGCGGAGCACGGCCACGTCCTTGGCGCCCAGCTCCATCAGCGCCCGCAGGGCCGCTCCCGCGCGGCGCTTGGAGCGGGCCTCCAGATAGCGGCCGAGCAGGATGAAGGCGGTGACCCCGGCGGCGACCTCCAGGTAGATCATCGAGGCGCCGTCGCCGCGCGAGACGGTGAGCTCGAAGGGGTGGCGCATGCCGGGCATGCCCGCGTCGCCGAGGAACAGCGCCCACAGCGACCAGCCGAACGCGGCGAGGGTGCCGACGGAGACCAGCGTGTCCATGGTGGCCGCGCCGTGTCTCAGGTTGGTCCAGGCGGCCCGGTGGAAGGGCGCGGCGCCCCAGACCACGACGGGTGCGGCGAGGGTGAGCGAGAGCCACTGCCAGTTGTCGAACTGCAGGGGCGGGACCATCGCCAGGAGGACGACGGGCAGCGCCAGGAGCGCGGAGACGGCCAGCCGCCGGCGCAGGGCGGCCGACTCCGGGTCCTCCTCGCGTGCGGAGTCCTCCCCGGGCTCCTCACGCGCGGGTTCCTCGGCGGTGTAGCCGGTGCGCACCACCGTGGTGATCAGATCGGCGACCTCGACGCCCGGCGGGTAGGTGATCCGGGCCTTCTCCGTCGCGTAGTTCACCGTGGCGGCGACGCCGTCCATGCGGTTGAGCTTCTTCTCGACGCGGGCCGCGCAGGAGGCGCAGGTCATCCCGCCGATGAGCAGCTCGACCTCGGAGAGCGCCGGCTGCTCGGCGGCCGGTGTCTCGGCGGCGGTGGTGCTGGTCATGTCCGTACTCCAGGGACGTCCGGGATCCGGGGGCGGGCGGCGCGCCGGGCCGCGGGGAACGGGTGGCCGGTGCGGCCCGGTTCACGCCGCGCGGGGGCCCCGTTTCAGACGGTGCCGGTCAGCTCGTAGCCGGCCTCGTCGACGGCGGCGCGCACGGCGGCCTCGTCGAGCGGGGCGGCGGAGACCACGGTCACCTCGCCGGAGGAGGCGACGGCCGTCACCGAGCTGACGCCGGGGAGCGCGGAGAGCTCGCCGGAGACGGCGCCCTCGCAGTGCCCGCAGCTCATTCCGCTCACCTTGTAGACGGTGGTGACGGAGCCCTGGGTGTCGGTCTGGGAGGTCATGTCGTTACTCCTCGTCGGGGCGTAGGGGATGGAACGGGTCGGTGGGGCCACGGGGGCCACATCACCCAGACTATACCCCTAGGGGGTATTAATCCACGACGAGCGGCTCGAGGCGACCGCAGAAGGGCGTTCTTCGCCCCCGGGTGTACACCTCACGCTCGGCGCCCTCGTGGGCGAGGATCGGTTCCAGGCCGGCCGTACCGAGCCTCACACGCATATGGGTGACGCGGTTCACCCCGGCGGCCGGACCGGGTTGCGGCAGTCGAAACCGATGAAGCGGTCCACGGCCGCGGTGACGGCCTCCTCCAGCGGGGTCGCCGGGTCGCCGGGTCGAGGGGGCGAGGGCCTCGCCGTAGGTCTCGCGCATCCCGTGCACGAGCCGGCCGCCCGGCCCGACGGCGATCGCTTCCTTGTCCGCCGAAGCGCTGTGCCCCGCCGGCCGGGCGTGGCACAGCGCGTTCCACGAGGTCAGTCGGCTCTGCGGCCGCGATTGCCTGGGCGGGTGGCCACCCAGGTGCGGATGGTGTCGGCGTACCAGTAGGGCTTGCCGCCCTCCACATGGTCGGGCGGAGGCAGCAGGCCGTGCTTGCGGTAGGAGCGTACGGTGTCCGGCTGCACCTTGATGTGGGCCGCGATGTCCTTGTAGGACCACAGCCGTCGGTCGGTCATCGGGTCTCTCCTTCGTGGATACCCCGGCCTTCAGGCCGGGGTGGGGGTACC
>KL568542.1:43600-48015 GCA_000715605.1 Streptomyces speibonae
GGGTCTCTCCTTCGTGGATACCCCGGCCTTCAGGCCGGGGTGGGGGTACCTCCCGCTTGCGGGGGAGAAACGAAGCTCCTGCGGAGCAGGGCAGGGAAAGCCGGTTCGCCGCCGGCGCGGACCGGCGTCCACCCCGGGCTGCCGTCGCTCTGTCACAAACTGATGCAGTATCATGTGAGTGGTGAGGGCCACTCGCGAGAAGCGGGCGTTCAAGTACCGCTTCTATCCGACCGATGCGCAGGCAGCCGAGCTGTCGCGTACGTTCGGCTGTGTGCGGAAGGTCTACAACCTGGCTCTCGCGGCGCGCACGGAAGCGTGGACGCGTCAGGAGCGGGTGAACTACAACCAGACGTCGGCCATGCTGACGGCCTGGAAGAAGACCGAGGAACTCGCGTACCTCAACGACGTCTCCTCCGTTCCGCTCCAACAGGCTCTGAGGCACCTCCAGCTGGCGTTCACCCACTTCTTCGGCAAGCGGGCGAAGTACCCGCGGTTCAAGTCGCGGAAGAAGTCGCGGAAGTCGGCGGAGTACACCACCAGCGCGTTCCGGTTCCGCGGCGGCAGGCTGACGCTGGCGAAGATGGCCCAGCCGCTCGACATCGTGTGGTCCCGTCCGCTCCCCGAGGGCGCGTCGCCGTCCACGGTGACGGTGTCGCAGGACGCGGCCGGGCGCTGGTTCGTGTCCCTGCTGTGTGAGGACCCGTCCGTTCAGCCACTCCCCGCCACCAGCGCGGCCGTCGGTATCGACGTCGGGCTCGACCACCTGCTGACCCTGTCCACCGGGGAGAAGGTCGTCAACCCCCGGCATGAGCGGCGTGACCGCGTCCGCCTCGCCAGGGCCCAGCGGCAGCTCGCCCGCAAGGCCAAGGGCGACGGAGCGAACCGGGCCAAGGCCCGCCGGAAGGTCGCCAAGGTCTACGCCCGCATCGCCGACCGCAGGCGTGACCACCTGCACAAGCTCACCACTCGGCTCGTCCGTGAAAACCAAACGATCGTGATCGAGGACCTCGCCGTTCGCAACATGGTGAAGAACGGCAGCCTGGCCCGTGCCATCTCGGATGCCGCGTGGTCGGAGTTCCGGGGCATGCTGGAGTACAAGGCCCGGTGGTACGGCCGCGAAGTGATCGCGGTCGACCGATGGTTCCCCTCCTCCAGACTGTGCTCCGCCTGCGGCACCCTGCGGGACGAGATGCCGCTGCACGTCCGCACCTGGACGTGCGACTGCGGGACGACCCATGACCGGGACGTGAACGCGGCACGCAACATCCTGGCCGTCGGACTGACGGTGTCTGTCTGTGGAGCTGGTGTAAGACCTCAACGGAGCACTCCGGGCGGGCAGTCGGCGATGAAGCAGAAACCTCTACGGCGCGAGCCGTAGGAATCCCCCTCCTTCAGGAGGGGGAGGAAGTCAAGGCGTTGCACCTCCCCGCGCGCACCGCGGCGGCGGCCGGGGGCGGCCGTCAGGGGGAGCCGGGCGCTGCGCTGGTGTTCACGCATGCGTTGTGCCCGGTGAACGAGGCCGGGCGGCGACAGGGCAGGGGCTGTGCTCCGGGTGTGACCGAAGGCCCGCGTCGGCGTGACACCCGTGACAGTACGGGCGTTTTTGTGACAGAAGTGACGCACGGGCGCACGACGGCTCACCGGCGGGGCGCGTTGACCCGGTCCCGCACGAGGGTGTCCAGCTCGGCGGCCGACTCCGGCGCCGGCCGGTGGATGCCGTGCACGCTCACCGCTCTGCGCAGCTCGCCGTCGACGACGTACTTGACCTGCCGCTCGCCCCGCCGTGACCGGTGGGTGAGTCGGCTCAGCAGGTCGGGCGGGACGGTCGAAGGTGAGCGGGCTGCCGGGCGGCCCGACGGCGACCTCGGTGACACAGCCCGCCTTCAGCCGCTTCCAGTGGACGAGCCGGAGGCGGTCCTCCATGGCCAGTTCCCCGCCCACGGTGCCGTGGTCCAGGACCCGGCCCATCTCCGGGTGTGAGTAGTTGGGGTACAGGAAATCCCGGTGAGATTGATCTTGGTCAGTTACTGAGATTGAACTTGTGGAGTCGTAGGGGCTGACGGCTCCTCGCCGGTGCGGTATCACCGGGGCATGCGGTATCCACAAGGGGGCGGGCTGACCGCTGAACGACAGCAGTTCCGCGAGGAGTTACGGCTGAAGGCAGCCGAGAGGTTCGCTCAGGGCGAGGCGAGCTCGGTGATCGCCAGGGACCTGAGGGTCAGCGTCCGCTCAGTGCAACGGTGGCGGCGGATGTGGGACGAGGGTGGTCCGCGGGCTCTGCGGTCACAAGGGCCGGCATCGTTGCCGAGGCTGAGCGAGAAGCAGTTCGCCCAGCTGGAGGCGGAGCTGGCCAAGGGGCCCGCCGCGCACGGCTGGGAGGACCAGCGCTGGACCCTGAGCCGTGTGAAGACGGTGATCGGCCGGCGCTTCCACCTGACCTACACCCTCCAGGGCGTGCGCAAGCTCCTGGTGCGCAACGGCTGGTCCTGTCAGGTCCCGGCCCGACGCGCCATCGAGCGGGACGACGAGGCGGTGGCCGGGTGGGTCAAGGAGGTGTGGCCCTGCGCGGAAGACTCGCGGCGGTGAGTGGAGCCTGGCTCGTCTTCGAGGACGAAGCCGGATTCTCCATGACGCCGCCGCAGGCGAAGACCTGGTCACAGCGCGGCCGGACCCCCATCGTGCGGGTCCGCGGCCGCTCCCGCAGACGCATATCCATCGCAGCGCTGACCTGCTACAAACCCGGCCACCGCTCGAGGCTGGTCTACCGGCCACGCCGGGACGACGGCCGTCGCGACGGCCGCAAGAGCTTCTCCTGGCGCGACTACCGGGACCTGCTGACCGCCGCCCACCAGCAGCTCGGCGGCCCGATCGTGCTCATCTGGGGCATCCTCAACGTCCACAAGGCCGCCGGCCTGCGGGAGTTCGCCGCCTCCCGGGACTGGCTGACGATCTACTACCTGCCGCCCTACGCACCCGACCTCAACCCCGTCGAAGGGATCTGGTCCCTCCTGCGACGAGGCTGGCTCTCCAACGTCGCCTTCTCCACCCCCGAACACCTCGTCCAGCGCATCCGACACGGCCTACGCCACATCCAATACCGCAGCCACCTCATAGACGGCTGCCTCGCCGAGACCGGCCTGACCATCAGAACCACCTGAGCGACCCAGCGACATCACGAGTTTCAACCTCAGTAACAGGTGGTTACAACTGGATAGGCTCTTCCCAGGAACTGGCGACAGTTGAATACGCGAGCCCACCGGTACCAAGGCCGGTGTCCAGGTGGTCCGTGACGGCCCCGTGAGGGTGTCAGACCTGGCCGTAACCGCCGTCGACCTGGTAGTCGGCGCCGTTGACGTGGGAGGCTGCGTCCGAGGCGACGAAGGCGATGACGGCGGCGACCTCTTCCGCGGTACCGGCCCGGGTCATCGGGGTTCCGGTGCCCATCGTGGCGATGAGCGCCTCGCGTTCCTCGGCGGTGGCGGCCAGCTGTGCGATACCGGGCGTGTCCGTCGGGCCCGGGCTCACCACGTTCACTCGGATCCCGCGTGGGGTCAGCTCAAGGGCCCAGGTACGGGCGAGGGCGCGGACCCCGGCCTTGGAAGCCGCGTAGAGACTCCGCCCGCGCGACGCCTTGNCAGATCGGCGGCCGAGTCGTCGACCATGCCGTGTTCGCCGTACGGACGGTTGACGACGACGTCCCCGCCGCCGGCGCGGAACTCGGTCAGACCTGGCCGTAACCGCCGTCGACCTGGTAGTCGGCGCCGTTGACATGGGAGGCCGCGTCCGAGGCGACGAAGGAGATCACGGCGGCGACCTCTTCCGCGGTGCCGGCCCGGGTCATCGGGGTCCCGGTGCCCATCGTGGCGATGAGCGCCTCGCGTTCCTCGGCGGTGGCGGCCAGCTGCGCGAAACTGGGCGTATCCGTCGGGCCCGGGCTCACCACGTTCACCCGGATCCTCCGCGGGGTCAGCTCAAGGGCCCAGGTACGGACGAGAGCGCGGACGACGGCCTTGGAGGCCGCGTAGAGACTCCGCCCGCGCGACGCCTTGTGCGCGGCCATCGAGCCGGTGAGGACGATGACGCCACCGTCCGCCAGCAGCGGCAGCGCCTTCTGGNCCGTCCGCCAGCAGCGGCAGCGCCTTCTGGACGGTCATGATGGTGCCGGTGATGTTGACGTCGAAGACCGTCCTGATGACGTCCTCGGTGATGGTTCCCAGTGGTGCGGTCGCGATCGCCGCCGCGTTGACGACCAGCACGTCCAGCCGGCCGCTGCGCCGCTCCACCTGCGCGAAGAGCCGGTCGAGGTCGTCGGCCGAGCGCGAGTCGGCCCGCACCCCGATGACTTCACCCGGTAGGTCCGCGGCCGCCGCCGTCAGGGCGTCCTGGTCCCGGCCCGTGATGCAGACGGTGCCGCC
>KL568542.1:48236-48456 GCA_000715605.1 Streptomyces speibonae
TCCTGGTCCCGGCCCGTGATGCAGACGGTGCCGCCCCCTTCGGCGATCTTCCGCGCGGTGACGTGGCCGATACCGGCACTCCCGCCCGTCACGACCGCGACCTTGTTGTGAAACGCGTTGCTCATGGAACCGTCGTCCGTTCATCCGGGTGGCCGTTCCGAAGGGAACGTCCTGGGGAACACAGGCGGTAGGAGCCTGCGCCCTGTGCGGACACCGGTGC
>KL568543.1:0-4777 GCA_000715605.1 Streptomyces speibonae
GGGTGGTGCCGTGTTCTCGTTGTTGGCCGGGGCGGGTGGGGTGGTGGTGGGGGAAGTCACTTCGGGGGCTCCGGGGTGAGGAGGTCTGCGATGTCCAGGACGTGGTGGCCTGCCATCGCGGGGAGGCAGGTGCCCCGGGCCGGGGTGATGGCCGCCGCCCAGGCCTCGGGGACGGCCGCGACGCCCCGGGTCGCTCCCGCCAGCGCTCCCGCCACCGCCGCCGTCGTGTCGGCGTCGCGGCCCATGTTGACGGCCGTCAGCACCGCCTGTTCGAAGTCCCCGTCCGCCGCCGCGTACGCGCCGAAGGCGAGGGCGACCGCCTCGGGGGCGAGGTCGGTCCACGGATAGCCTCCGATCACCACCGCGGAGCGCACCGCGCGTTCGCCGAGGTGGGCCGCGGTGACGGCGCGGCGCAATGAGCGGGCGGTCCAGGAGTCCTCCGGCACCACCGCCAGCGCCGATGCGACCACCGTGACCACCGGCGCCCCGGCCATCGCCGCCGCGACGCCCGCCGCGACCGCCTGGCCGCCGTAGATGCCCTCGCCGTCGTGGCTGACCGAGCCGTCGACCGCCGCCAGCCGGGCCGCCTCGTCGGGACGGCCGGCCGCGAAGACCCCGTGCGGCGCCGCCCGCATCGCCAGCCCGTCGCTCCAGGCGTGCCGGTGCTGGGCGGAGATGGGCGCCGCCAGTCCCCGGCGCAGGTTCTCCAGCGTGCCGCGCTCGCTGAAGCCGGCGCCCCGGAAGGGGCCCTCCGCGCGGTCCGCGATCCACTCGTGCCAGGCGGCCTCGACATGCGCCGGCGTGAGCGCGGAGCCGTGCCGGGCGAGCAGCAGACCGGAGAAGATCGCGTACTCGGTGTCGTCCGTGCCCGCGGGGCGGTCGGTCACGTATCCCGTGATGCGGCCCCAGCGCGCACGGATCTCGGACGGCTTCATGTTCTCGGCCGGGGCGCCCAGCGCGTCGCCGACGGCCAGGCCGAGCAGCGCTCCGCGCGCCCGCGCGCGGAGCCCCAGGGCGTCGCCGGGCGCCGGGGCAGAGGGGATGCGGGCGGTCGATGCCATACGCGGCCCTCCTCTTGGGGGCGCCCCGTGAAGAGACGCGCGGAGCCCTTTGCGGAACTGTCCCCGGTGCGGTGTCCGGCGCAGCCTCACCGGCCCCAGCGTCACCCGGTCGACATCTGCGCACCGATCCACGCAAACGAGCGGATCATGCAAAACCGCAGGTTAGCCCAGCCTTTCCTTGCTGGCGGGACGGGGCGAGGAGGCGTAGATTAGGGCGTGTCAAAGAGTGGAACTTGTCCAAAGAAGACTCTGGGGGACGCAGGTGACCATCATGGAGAGCGAGGCGACGCTGCACGTGGCGCACCGCGACAATCACACGCACCGGGACGTGAACGGCGGCTGGCTGCGTCCGGCGGTCTTCGGCGCGATGGACGGACTGGTCTCCAACCTCGCCCTGATGACCGGCGTCGCCGGCGGCGACGTCAGCCGGCAGACCATCATCCTCAGCGGGCTGGCCGGACTGGCCGCCGGTGCCTTCTCCATGGCGGCCGGCGAGTACACCTCGGTCGCCTCCCAGCGCGATCTGGTCGAGGCCGAGCTGAATGTCGAACGGCGCGAGCTGCGCAAGTACCCGAAGGACGAGGAGGCCGAACTCGCCGCGCTCTACGAGTCCCGCGGAGTCGAGACCGGCCTGGCCCGTGAGGTCGCCCGGCAGCTGTCCAAGGATCCCGAGCAGGCCCTGGAGATCCACGCCCGCGAGGAACTGGGCATCGACCCCGGCGAGCTTCCCTCGCCCACCGTCGCCGCCGTCTCCAGTTTCGGCTCGTTCGCGGTGGGCGCCCTGCTGCCCGTGCTGCCGTACCTCCTGGGGGCGAGCAGTCTGTGGCCGGCCGTCCTGGTGGCGCTGCTCGGCCTCTTCCTGTGCGGCGCGCTGGTGGCCCGGGTGACGGCGCGCTCCTGGTGGTACAGCGGTCTGCGGCAGCTCGCCCTCGGTGGCGCGGCGGCCGGTGTGACGTACGCCCTGGGTACGTTCTTCGGAACCGCCATAGGATAATTCCCCTCGTGCCTATGCGAGGAGCCGCATAAGTAGCCGTTTCTTGCTGGTTTCGGCCGCGTGACGACTGGGCATGAGCCGTAAGCGCTGTGGGCAAAGAGGCCGATGGCGTGCCCGCGGGACGGGCGAAGAGGCCTTTTCCCGCCATCGACCGACGGGCATTGATCTGTCCGGCCCGGTCTCCATAGCTTTCACCGCCAGGCGCGGAACCCCCGCCGCGACCCGTGTGGTGTCCGCATGCTGAAACGGAGTGTCCCGGTTTCCGAGAACCGTTTCATCATGTAATCTGCACCAGCTTTTCAGCACAGCACGCGAGGGCCAACGTCGTCCCTCGGCACCAGCACATGCCTCATGACGACGACGGGAGAGCCGATGCGTACGCCGCGCCAGCCGTCCCAGCATTCTCCGAGCGACCGCCCGAACTGGTCGTTCATGGATGCTCGCCCTGCTGCGCAGGGTATGTACGACCCCCGCAACGAGCACGACGCCTGCGGCGTCGGTTTCGTCGCCACCCTCACCGGCGAGGCGTCCCACACCCTGGTCGAGCAGGCCCTCACCGTTCTGCGCAACCTCGAACACCGCGGCGCCACCGGATCCGAGCCGGACTCCGGCGACGGCGCGGGAATCCTCTCCCAGGTGCCCGACGCCTTCTTCCGCGAGGTGGCCGGATTCGAACTGCCCGAGGCGGGCGGCTACGCGGTCGGTATCGCCTTCCTGCCGGAGGACGGCACCGACGCCGCCGTGGCCCGGATCGAGGACATCGCCGCCGACGAGGGCCTGACCGTCCTCGGCTGGCGCGAGGTGCCGGTCGCGCCCCAACTGCTCGGCGCCACCGCCCGTTCCACGATGCCGGTGTTCCGCCAGATCTTCGTCGGTGCCGGGGAGAGCCGGGGGATCGAGCTCGACCGCAGGGCGTTCGTGCTGCGCAAGCGCGCCGAGCGCGAGGCGGGCGTCTACTTCCCGTCCCTGTCGGCCCGCACGATCGTCTACAAGGGCATGCTGACCACCGGCCAGCTCGAGCCCTTCTTCCCGGACCTGTCCGACCGCCGCTTCGGCTCCGCCATCGCGCTCGTGCACTCCCGGTTCTCCACGAACACCTTCCCGTCGTGGCCGCTCGCGCACCCGTACCGCTTCATCGCGCACAACGGTGAGATCAACACCGTCAAGGGCAACCGCAACTGGATGCGCGCCCGCGAGTCCCAGCTCGCCTCCGAACTGTTCGGCGAGAACACCGACCTCGAGCGCGTCTTCCCGGTCTGCACCCCCGACGCCTCCGACTCCGCCTCCTTCGACGAGGTCCTGGAGCTGTTGCACCTGGGCGGCCGGTCCCTGCCCCACTCCGTGCTGATGATGATCCCGGAGGCGTGGGAGAACCACGACTCCATGGACCCCGCGCGGCGCGCCTTCTACCAGTACCACTCCACGATGATGGAGCCCTGGGACGGCCCCGCCTGCGTCACCTTCACCGACGGCACCCAGGTCGGCGCCGTGCTCGACCGCAACGGACTGCGCCCCGGCCGCTACTGGGTCACCGACGACGGCCTGGTCGTCCTCGGCTCCGAGGTCGGCGTGCTCGACATCGACGCGGCCAAGGTCGTCCGCAAGGGACGCCTCCAGCCCGGCCGCATGTTCCTCGTCGACACCGCCGAGCACCGCATCATCGAGGACGACGAGATCAAGTCCGCCCTCGCCGCCGAGCACCCGTACGCGGAGTGGCTGGAGGCCGGCGAGATCGAGCTGTCCGACCTGCCCGAGCGCGAGCACATCGTGCACACCCACGCCTCGGTCACCCGCCGCCAGCAGACCTTCGGCTACACCGAGGAGGAACTGCGCGTCCTTCTCGCGCCGATGGCCAAGGCCGGTGCCGAGCCGATCGGCTCCATGGGCACCGACTCGCCGATCGCCGCGCTCAGCGAGCGCCCGCGGCTGCTCTTCGACTACTTCACGCAGCTGTTCGCGCAGGTCACCAACCCGCCGCTGGACGCCATCCGCGAGGAGCTGGTCACCTCCCTGCACTCCTCGCTGGGCCCGCAGGGCAACCTGCTGGAGCCGACCGCCGCGGCCTGCCGCAGCGTCACGCTGCCCTTCCCGGTGATCGACAACGACGAGCTGGCCAAGCTCATCCACATCAACGCCGACGGCGACATGCCCGGCTTCAAGGCCGCGACCCTCTCCGGCCTGTACCGGGTCTCCGGCGGCGGCGACTCCCTCGCCGAGCGCATCGAGGCGATCTGCGCCGAGGCCGACGCCGCCATAGAGAACGGCGCCCGCCTCATCGTCCTGTCCGACCGGCACTCCGACGCCGAGCAGGCGCCGATCCCGTCGCTGCTGCTCACCGCGGCCGTCCACCACCACCTGATCCGCACCAAGCAGCGCACCCAGGTGGGGCTGCTGGTGGAGGCCGGCGATGTCCGCGAGGTCCACCACGTCGCCCTGCTCATCGGCTACGGCGCCGCCGCCGTCAACCCCTACCTGGCGATGGAGTCCGTCGAGGACCTGGTCCGCGCGGGCACCTTCCTGCCGGACATCGAGGCCGAGAAGGCCATCCGCAACCTGATCCACGCCCTCGGCAAGGGCGTGCTGAAGGTCATGTCCAAGATGGGCATCTCGACCGTCGCCTCCTACCGCGGCGCCCAGGTCTTCGAGGCCGTCGGCCTGGCGGAGGACTTCGTCGACAAGTACTTCAACGGCACCGCCACCAAGATCGGCGGCGTCGGCATCG
>KL568543.1:4972-7799 GCA_000715605.1 Streptomyces speibonae
CGTCATCGCCAAGGAGGTCGCCGCCCGCCACGCCAAGGCCTACCCGGCCTCCGGCATCGCGCCCGCGCACCGGGCGCTGGAGATCGGCGGCGAGTACCAGTGGCGCCGCGAGGGCGAGCCGCACCTGTTCGACCCGGAGACGGTCTTCCGGCTCCAGCACTCCACGCGCGCCGGCCGCTACGACATCTTCAAGAAGTACACCGAGCGCGTGAACGAGCAGTCCGAGCGGCTGATGACGCTCCGCGGCCTCTTCGGCTTCAAGTCCGGCCGTGGACCGATCCCGCTCGACGAGGTCGAACCGGTCTCCGAGATCGTCAAGCGGTTCTCCACCGGCGCCATGTCGTACGGCTCCATCTCCCAGGAGGCGCACGAGACCCTCGCCATCGCCATGAACCAGCTGGGCGGCAAGTCCAACACCGGTGAGGGCGGCGAGGACCCGGAGCGGCTGTACGACCCGGCCCGCCGGTCCTCCATCAAGCAGGTCGCCTCCGGCCGCTTCGGCGTGACCTCGGAGTACCTGGTCAACTCCGACGACATCCAGATCAAGATGGCCCAGGGCGCCAAGCCCGGCGAGGGCGGCCAGCTGCCCGGCCACAAGGTCTACCCGTGGGTCGCCAGGACGCGTCACTCGACGCCGGGCGTGGGTCTCATCTCCCCGCCGCCGCACCACGACATCTACTCCATCGAGGACCTCGCCCAGCTCATCCACGACCTGAAGAACGCCAACCCCCAGGCGCGCATTCACGTCAAGCTGGTCTCCGAGGTCGGCGTCGGCACCGTCGCCGCGGGTGTGTCGAAGGCCCACGCGGACGTCGTGCTGATCTCCGGCCACGACGGCGGCACGGGCGCCTCCCCGCTCACCTCGCTGAAGCACGCGGGCGGCCCCTGGGAGCTCGGCCTGGCCGAGACCCAGCAGACCCTGCTGCTCAACGGCCTGCGCGACCGGATCGTCGTCCAGACCGACGGCCAGCTCAAGACCGGCCGCGACGTGGTCATCGCCGCGCTGCTCGGCGCCGAGGAGTTCGGCTTCGCCACCGCCCCGCTGGTCGTCTCCGGCTGCGTCATGATGCGCGTCTGCCACCTGGACACCTGCCCGGTCGGCATCGCCACCCAGAACCCGGTGCTGCGCGACCGCTTCTCGGGCAAGGCCGAGTACGTCGTGAACTTCTTCCGGTACATCGCCGAGGAGGTCCGCGAGCTCCTCGCCCAGCTGGGCTTCCGCTCCATCGAGGAGGCCGTCGGCCACGCCGAGGTCCTCGACGTGACCCGCGCGGTGAACCACTGGAAGGCCCAGGGCCTGGAGCTGGAACCGCTGTTCCACGTGCCCGAGCTGCCCGAGGGCGCCGTCCGCCACCAGGCCGTCCCCCAGGACCACGGCCTGGAGAAGGCGCTCGACAACGAGCTGATCAAGCTCGCCGCAGACGCGCTCTCCGCCTCCGGCGCCGAGGACGCCCAGCCGGTGCGCGCCCAGGTCGCCATCCGCAACATCAACCGCACGGTCGGCACCATGCTCGGCCACGAGGTGACCAAGAAGTTCGGCGGTGCGGGCCTGCCCGACGACACCATCGACATCACCTTCACCGGCAGCGCCGGCCAGTCCTTCGGCGCCTTCGTCCCGCGCGGTGTCACGCTGCGCCTGGAGGGCGACGCCAACGACTACGTCGGCAAGGGCCTGTCCGGCGGCCGGATCGTGGTCCGCCCGGACCGCGCGGCCGACCACCTCGCCGAGTACTCCACCATCGCGGGCAACACCATCGCCTACGGCGCGACCGGCGGCGAGATGTTCCTGCGCGGCCGTACCGGCGAGCGGTTCTGTGTCCGCAACTCCGGCGCGCTGGTCGTCTCCGAGGGCGTGGGCGACCACGGCTGCGAGTACATGACCGGCGGACACGCGGTCGTCCTCGGCGAGACCGGGCGCAACTTCGCGGCCGGCATGTCCGGCGGCATCGCCTACGTCATCGACCTGGACCGGGACAACGTCAACGCCGGCAACCTGTCCGCTGTCCAGGAACTGGACGACGACGACAAGCGGTGGCTGCACGACGTGGTCCGCCGGCACCAGGAGGAGACGGGCTCCACCGTCGCCGAGAAGCTGCTCGCCGAGTGGGACACCGCCGTACAGCGCTTCAGCAAGATCATCCCCACCACGTACAAGGCAGTGCTCGCCGCCAAGGACGCCGCCGAGCGAGCCGGTCTGTCCGAGACCGAGATCACCGAGAAGATGATGGAGGCGGCGATCAATGGCTGACCCGAAGGGCTTCTTGAACCACGGCCGCGAGGTCGCCAGGTCCCGTCCGGTCGAGCAGCGTAAGAAGGACTGGAACGAGGTCTACGTCCCCGGCTCCCTGCTGCCGATCATCAGCACACAGGCGAGCCGGTGCATGGACTGCGGCATCCCGTTCTGCCACAACGGCTGCCCGCTCGGGAACCTCATCCCCGAGTGGAACGACTACGCCTACCGCGAGGACTGGGGCGCCGCCTCCGAGCGGCTGCACGCCACCAACAACTTCCCGGAGTTCACCGGGCGGCTGTGCCCGGCCCCCTGCGAGTCGGCGTGCGTGCTCGGCATCAACCAGCCGCCGGTCACCATCAAGAACGTCGAGGTCTCGATCATCGACAAGGCGTGGGAGACCGGGGACGTCGCCCCGCAGGTCCCCGAGCGCCTGTCCGGCAAGACCGTCGCGGTGGTCGGCTCGGGACCCGCGGGTCTGGCCGCCGCGCAGCAGCTGACCCGGGCCGGCCACACGGTCGCCGTCTACGAGCGCGCCGACCGCATCGGCGGCCTGCTCCGCTACGGCATCCCCGAGTTCAAGATGGAGAAGCGGCA
>KL568543.1:7982-13832 GCA_000715605.1 Streptomyces speibonae
TACGGCATCCCCGAGTTCAAGATGGAGAAGCGGCACATCAACCGCCGTATCGAGCAGATGCGCGCGGAGGGCACCAAGTTCCGCACCGGTGTCGAGATCGGCCGCGACATGCCGGCGACGGCGCTGCGCAAGCGGTACGACGCGGTGGTCCTCGCCGTCGGCGCCACGACCGCGCGGGACCTGCCGGTGCCCGGCCGTGAGCTCAAGGGCATCCACCAGGCCATGGAGTACCTGCCGCTGGCCAACAAGGTGCAGGAGGGCGACTACGTCGCCCCGCCGATCTCCGCCGAGGGCAAGCACGTCGTGGTGATCGGCGGCGGTGACACCGGCGCCGACTGCGTGGGCACCGCCCACCGCCAGGGCGCCGCCTCCGTCACCCAGCTGGAGATCATGCCGCGCCCGGGCGAGGAACGGGACCCGGTCGCCCAGCCGTGGCCGACCTTCCCGATGCTCTACAAGGTCACCTCCGCCCACGAGGAGGGCGGTGAGCGGGTCTACTCCGTCTCCACCACCCACTTCGAGGGCGACGAGGACGGCAACGTCCAGTGGCTGCACATGAGCGAGGTCGAGTTCGTCGACGGCAGGCCGGCCCCGAAGCCGGGCACCGAGCGCAAGATCCCGGCCCAGCTGGTCACCCTCGCCATGGGCTTCACCGGTACCGACCGGGAGAACGGACTGGTCGACCAGTTCGGTTTGGAGCTCGACGAGCGCGGTAACATCGCCCGCGACGCCGACTTCCAGACCAACGTGCCGGGCGTGTTCGTCGCCGGTGACGCCGGCCGCGGCCAGTCGCTCATCGTGTGGGCGATCGCCGAGGGCCGCTCGGCCGCGCGAGGCTGCGACCGTTACCTCACCGGGGCGAGCGAGCTGCCGGCCCCGATCCGTCCGACGGACCGCGCGCTGACGGTCTGACACGACGGCCCACCACGGGACCCGAGGGTCCCCCGTGCACGTCCCGTACAAAGGCGTACGGAACACAGGTGGCGCCTGCCCGCCAGTCCCCGACCGGACGACTGGGCAGGCGCCCCCGCATGTCCGGGCTCACGCCACCTTGAAGGGCACTCCGTACACCGTCCATTCCAGCGGGGTGTCCAGGTCCAGGTTGCCGTCGTTGAGGAAGCGGCGCTGTGCGGTGTCCACGCGGCTGGTGTCGTGGCCGGGGTGCAGCACCCGCATCGCCTCGCGGCGGACGTCGAGGAAGGCCGACAGGTACGCCTTCTCGTCGCCGCCCTCGGCCGGTGCGTCCGCCCGCTTCCCGGCCGCCGCGCGGATGCCGCCGAAGCTCGTGGGACCGTCCCCGGGGCCGTGGTAGACGATCGCGTCGTAGTAGATGAACTGGCCCAGCGCGGACAGCCCGTCGCGCTCGCCCTGCCGTACCGCCGGGCCGAAGTACTCCCGGTCCCGCTTGGCGTCCTGCGCGGCACGGAACTCGGGCCGCTTCGCCTCCGCCTTCCACGCCGCCGTGAACCCCGGGCCGAGGCCCTCGTGCGAGTCCGTCCCGTCGACCTCGCGCAGCGCCGGCAGATAGCGGGCGAGGCGGTTGCCGGGACGGTCCTCGGTGTACTCCTCGACCAGGGCGAGCAGATCGTGCGTGCCGGTGCAGAAGCCGATGATGCCCGCCGTGTAGCCCTGGCCGTCGCCTATGTCCTCGATGTAGCCGTAGGCGCTGCGCCAGTCGAGCGTGCCGTTCTCGGCACTGGCCACTATCTGGTACGCGAGTTCCTTCTTGGCGGGACTGGCCAGATCCGCCGTGTCTTCCTTCCCGGAGGACGCGGACGAACAGCCCGCCGCCGCCAGCGCGACGACGGACAGGGCCGCGAGCAGGGCACGTTTCATGGCCCCAGCGTACGAAGGCCGGGGGCCGCTCCGTGCGGCCTTCCGGCACCGTGGGCCCCCTGTCCACCGGTGCACGGGCGCCGCGGCGGCGTCAGGGCAGCGTGAAGTGCTCGCCGCGTATGTCCCACTCCAGAGGGGTGTCCAGATCCAGGTTTCCGGCCTTCAGGAAGAGGCGCTGGGCCGTGTCGACGCGAGAGGCGTCGGGGTCCGGGCGCCGCTCCAGCAAGGTGGCGCGGCGGACATCCAGGAAGGCGTTCAGGAACGTCTCCTCGGAACCGCCCGCCGCGGGCGTCTCCGCCTCGGCGAGGGCCCGCTCGCGTATGTCGTAGAAGCCGCCCGGCTCGATGCCCGGCCCGTGGAGGACCATCGCGTCGTAGTAGACGAACTGTCCCAGCGTGCCGAGGCCGTCCAGCTTCGCGAGGCGCACCGCCGGGTCGAAGTACCTCTGGTCGCGCTCCGCCTGCTGCGCCGCGCGGAACTCTGCGGTCTTCGCCTCCGTCTCCCAGGCGGCGGGGAAACCGGGGTCCAGGCCCTCGTGCGAGTCCGTGCCGTCGACCTCGCGCAGCGCGGGCAGATAGGGCGCCAGCCCGTTGTCCGGGTGTTCCTCGGTGTAGGTCTCGACCAGCGCGAGCAGATCGTGCGTGGCGGTGCAGAAACCGACGATGCCCGCCGTGTACCCGCAGCCGTCGCCCTCGTCGTCGACAGCGCCGTAGGTGCTGCGCCAGTCGGTCGTCGAGTGCTGGGCGCTCGCCACCAGCCGCTGGGCCAGTTCCTTCTTCTCCGGGTCGGCCAGCCCCGGCGGACGGGCGGCGACGGCCGCGTCGTCGGCCGCCAGCTCCTTCTCGGCCCGGTCCTTGGCCTTCTCGAGCGCCGACTGCGTGGTGGGTGTGGGCGGCGGCGCCGAGGCGGCGGGGGAGTCGGACGGCAGCATGAAGTACACCGTCGCGGCGATCACGGCCACAGCGAACAGAAACGCACCGGCAGCTTTCACCGCGGGACTCCTCCACTTGTCAGTTCGGCCACCTTGGCCGCCATCGCCACCACCAGCAGCACCAGCAGGCCGGCACAGGCCGCCGCCTGGATCAGCGGCCGGTGCCTGCCCCGGGGCACGTACGCGAAGACCAGCGCCACCGCACCGCCCGCCAGCAGCCCGCCGAGATGGCCCTCCCACGACGTCACGACCGCGGAGACGACCAGCCACAGCAGCAGCCCCGCCATGAACCGGTTGACCTGCCGCAGGTCGGCGCCGACGCGCCGGGCCATGACGTAGTACGCGGCCCCCACGCCGAAGACGGCACCGGAGGCGCCCACCACGGCGTCGCCGGGCGCGAGGAGCAGCACCAGCACCGACCCGCCCAGCGCCGACAGCAGATACAGGGCGAGGTAGTGCACCCGGCCCAGCATCGGCTCCACGAGGCGGCCCAGGTTCCACAGCGCCGCCATGTTCATCACGATGTGCAGGACGCCGAACGTCCCCTCCGTGGGAGGCAGATGGAGGAAGGACCCGGTCAGCATCCGGTACCACTCCCCGTCCACCACCCCCTCCGGGGTGAAGCCCGCGGGGTACGGGTCGGTCCACACGTAGTGCCCGCCGTCCGGGCCGAGCAGCCCCGCGCCCACCATCGCGAACCGGTCCACGATCTCCGGCCGCGCCACCTCCGCCAGATACACCAGCACGTTGAGGGCGATCAGCACATACGTCACGACGGGCACCGACGACACGCTGCCGCCCACCACCGTGCGGGCCCGGCGCACCGAGCGCGCGCCCTCCTTCACGCAGTCGGGGCACTGGTGGCCCACGGCCGCCTCCCGCATGCAGTCCGGGCAGATGTACCGCTCGCAGCGCGTGCAGCGGACGTGGCACTCCACCTTGGGATGGCGGTAGCAGGTGGTGACGGTGGATTCGGAATCCACGGGCCGGCTCCTCGGGAGGGACGGGGACGGACATGAGCCGGTGGGGGCTGCGGCGAACAAAATAACGAATGGCTGTGGGCAAAGTCATTGGCGGGGTGCGGGTGCCGTACGCTCGGGGCCAGTTCCGGTGAGCGAGGGGGAGTCCATGGCCGCGATCAGTCTGCGCAAGATCGAGGAGACCGCGCCCGCGCTGGTCAGCCTCTACAAGACCGCCGGAGCCTCACTCGCCGCGCACGGCATGGAGGACCTGCGCGCCGCGGTCTACCTCGTGGTGGACTACTCCGGCTCCATGAAGCCGTACTACAAGGACGGCAGCGTGCAGGCGCTCGCCGACCGGGTGCTGGGCCTGTCGGCCCACCTGGACGACGACGGCACGGTGCCGGTCGTGTTCTTCTCCACCGACGTCGACGCCGTCACCGACATCGCCCTGGCCGACCACCGGGGCCGCATCGAGCGGATCGTGGCCGGGCTGGGGCACATGGGCAAGACCAGCTACCACCTGGCGATGGACGCGGTCATCGACCACTACCTGGACAGCGGCTCCACCGACCCCGCCCTGGTCGTCTTCCAGACCGACGGCGGCCCCATCAACAAGCTCGCCGCGGAGAAGTACCTGTGCAAGGCGGCCCGCCTGCCGATCTTCTGGCAGTTCATCGGCTTCGGCAACCCGCGCAGCAAGCAGTTCGACTACCTCCGCAGGCTCGACGACCTGGCCGTCCCGGCCAAACGCCCCGTGGACAACGCGGGCTTCTTCCACGTCGGCGAGAACCCGGGCAAGGTGCGGGACGCGGACCTCTACAACCAACTGGTGGCGGAGTTCCCCCAGTGGCTGGCGCAGGCCCGCGCACAAGGAATCGTGCGGTAGGGCAACGCCCCCGACGGCGACCTCCTACGTGTCACACTCCAGCACCGTGCGGCACAGCCCGCACCGCGCCCGCACACGCCCCTTCACCGGAACCCGGATCCTCTGGTGACACGTGGGGCAGGGAAACGACACCCGCAACGGGTCGCCGCCCGTGAAGCGGTAGGCCACATCACGTCGCCCCCGTTCCGCCACGGAGCGGTCCTCCGCGTGCCGCCGGTCCCGCGCGTACCGCCGCCGCCCCGCCCACCCCGCGGAGCGCAACGGCGGCTGCTCCCCGTCCCGCCGCGCCATCGCCAGGCCCTTGCCGTACGCCGTGTACGCCTGCGGGCTGGTGAACCACACCGACGGGTCCTCCCCGAACAGCAGCGACCGCTTCGCCAGTACGTACCCGAACTCCTCCGGCGTGAGATACCCCAGCTTCTGCGACGACGCCCCGTCCTCCCGGAACGCGTCCAGCAGCAGCCACCCCGCCCCCAGGTACGTCGCCGTCGTGTCCGTCAGGATCTCGTTCTCCCGTGTCCCCGGGAACGACAGCCCCAGCCGGTGCAGATACACATGCGCCACCTCGTGCGCCAGCGCCGCCCCGATGTCCCGCCGATGCGTCCGGAACCGGTCGTTCAGCTCGATGAAGTACTCCGGCCCCGCCGCGAGTTCCACGTTCGCCGCGTGGGTCATCTCCCGGAACCCGACGATCAGCCGGGCGTCCGGCAACCGGTAGTGGCGCACCATCTCCCGGGCCACGCGCTGCGACCCCAGATGAAGATCGTCCGTGTCGCAGAAGGCCACATCGGCCGGTGCCACGCTCACCGAGAAGGTCCGGACGGTGTCGTACGACAGCCGCTTGTACAGCGCGGTGACGGACTCCCGCACCGTCTCCAGATGCGGGTAGCCGTGCTCCACCGGTCCGCCGTTCACCACGTCGCACCCCCGAAGCGCGCCCCAGAACCCGGTTCCACTGTACGGGCCCGCCCGGGGGAGCGCCCCGGACGCGGACCACGCGGCCCGCGCCCGCGCCCGCGCCGTAGGCTGATCCCCCATGACCACCAGCAATGCCGCCGACGGTGACGTCGACCCCGCCGTCCGCGAGGAACTCACCCGGCTGCGCGACAGCATCGACAACATCGACGCGGCCGTCATCCACATGCTCGCCGAACGCTTCAAGTGCACCCAGCAGGTCGGCCGCCTCAAGGCCTGTCTCTTATACACATCTCTGATGGCGCGAGGGAGGCGTGTAG
>KL568543.1:13961-17467 GCA_000715605.1 Streptomyces speibonae
AGCTGCCGCCCGCCGACCCGGCCCGCGAGGCCCGCCAGATCGCCCGGCTGCGCGCCCTGGCCGGCGACGCCCGGCTCGATCCCGCCTTCGCGGAGAAGTTCCTCAACTTCATCGTCGCCGAGGTGATCCGCCACCACGAGCGCATCGCCGACGACGCCGCGAACGGCGCCACGCCCTCAGCGAACCGGAGCAGAAGCTTCTCCGCCGGGGAGTGACAGGGCGGCCCGGGCGGGGCATGCTGCGCTGTGCACTCCTTGTCAGCCGACGGGCACCGCCCGTCAGCACCCGGACCGCCATCCGGTTCCTCACGAGGAGGGATGCGTGCCATGCCGTCCCCCGCCCGGATCCTCATCGTCGACGACCACGAGGACACCCTCTACGCCCTGGAGAGCGCCCTGGCCCCGCTGGGCCACCTGCTGGGCCGGGCCACCAGCGGCGACGAGGCCCTCAAACAGCTGCTGCGCGGAAACGTGGGCCTGCTCCTCCTGGACGTGCACATGCCCGGCACCGGCGGCCTCGACGTCGTGCGCTACATGCGGTGCCTGGAACAGACCCAACACATTCCCGTCGTCCTGCTCACCGGCTTCGCCCGCGACGGCCGCCTCGGCGCCGCCGCCTACGCCCTCGGCGTCGCCGACCTCGTCACCAAGCCCGTCGACCCCTGGGCCCTGCGCACCAAGGTCCGCCACCTCTACGACGCCCATCAGCGCCGGCTCGCCCTGGAGACGGAGATCCGCGCCCTGCGCGCCCGGCTCGAGGAACGCAACGCCTCTCCCGTGCGTCCCGCCCTGCCCCATCCACACGCGCACGCGGCGCCCGCCCGGCCCGCGGGGGCGCAGACCGAGGAGCTCGAACGAGACCGGACATAGGCCGCGTACCCGATCCGCCTCTGTGCCGTGGCAACGGCATCAGGCAGCATGGCCTGCATGTCCGTACTGACGCGCGACGAAGCGCAGAACCGAGCACAGCTCCTCGACGTCCACCGCTACGCGGTCGAGCTCGATCTGACCACCGGGGACGAGAACTTCGACTCCCGCACCGTGATCACGTTCGCCGCCCGCTCGGACGCGGACACCTTCGTCGAGATCAAGCCCGCCGAGCTGCGCTCCGTCACCCTGGACGGACAGCCCCTGGACCCCGAGACCCTCGACGGCAACCGGCTGCCGCTGAAGAACCTCACCGCCGGTGAGCACGAACTGCGGGTCGAGGCCACCATGCGCTACTCCCGCACCGGCGAGGGCATGCACCGCTTCACCGACCCCACCGACGGCGAGACCTACGTCTACACGCAGCTGTTCATGGAGGACGTCCAGCGCGTCTTCGCCGCCTTCGACCAGCCGGACCTCAAGGCCGTCTTCGAGCTGTCCGTCGTCGCCCCCCAGGGCTGGACCGTCCTCGCCAACGGCATCACCGAGCACACCGGCAAGGGCGTGTGGCGCGCCGCTCCCACCCCGCTGATCTCCACCTACCTCGTCGCCGTGGCCGCGGGACCCTGGCACTCCGTACGCACCGAGCACCGCGGCCTGCCCTTCGGCATCCACTGCCGCCGCTCGCTCGCCCCGTACCTCGACGCCGACGCCGAGGAACTCCTCGACATCACCCGCGCCTGCTTCGACCGCTACCACGAGAAGTTCGAGGAGCCCTACCCCTTCGACTCCTACGACCAGGCCTTCGTCCCCGAGTTCAACGCGGGCGCCATGGAGAACCCGGGCCTGGTCACCTTCCGCGACGAGTTCGTCTACCGCTCCGCCGTCACCGACACCGAGCGCCAGACCCGGGCCATGGTCATCGCCCACGAGATGGCCCACATGTGGTTCGGCGACCTCGTCACCCTCAAGTGGTGGGACGACATCTGGCTGAACGAGTCCTTCGCCGAGTACATGGGCTACCAGACCCTCACCGAGGCCACCCGCTTCACCGACACCTGGACCGACTTCGGCGTCACCCGCAAGCCGTGGGGCTACGACGCCGACCAGCGGCCGTCCACCCACCCCGTCGCCCCCGAGAACGTCGAGGACACCGCCTCCGCCCTGCTCAACTTCGACGGCATCTCCTACGCCAAGGGCGCCTCCGCGCTGCGCCAGCTCGTCGCCTGGCTCGGCGAGAAGGACTTCCTCGCCGGCATCAACACCCACTTCGCCCGGCACCGGTTCGCCAACGCCACCCTCGCCGACTTCATCGATTCCCTCGCCTCCGCCACCGAACGCGACGTCCACGCCTGGGCCGACGCCTGGCTGCGCACGACCGGCGTCGACACGCTCGTCCCGCGGCCGGGCAGCGGCGACAACGTGCACTGGCAGCTGGACATCGACCACCTGGGCGACCCCGGGATCCATCGGGGCCCCGACCCGGGCAAGGACCGCCCCGGGCTGAAGCACGCCGGCACGCTCGTCCGGGCCGGCGGCAAACGCCCGCACCGCGTCACCATCGGCGTCTACGACCACGACCTCCACGACGCCGGCCGGCTGGTCCTGCGCAACCGGTTCGAGGCGGACATCCCCGCCGACAGGAACGTCGGCTTCAGCCCCGGAGGCACCCGTCCCGCCCTCGTCGTCCTCAACGACGGCGACCTCACCTACGCCAAGATCCGTTTCGACGCCGAGTCCCTGGACACCCTGCGCGCCAGGCTCTCCGGGCTGCCCGACCCGCTCACCCGCGCGGTGGTGTGGAACGCCCTCAGGGACTCCGTCCGCGACGGCGACCTGACCGCCACGGACTTCCTGGACATCGCCCGCGCCCACCTCCCGCACGAGACCGACCTCGCCCTGGTGCAGGGCGTCCTCGCGTTCGCCTCCGCGCACATCGCCGACCGCTATCTCGCCCCCGAGCGGCGGCCGGCCGCGCTGGCTACCCTCACCGAGCTGTGCCGCGACCTCATCCGGCGCACCGAGGACGGCGACCACCCCGGCCTGCGGCTGATCGCCGTGCGGCACCGCATCGACACCGCCGTCCACCCGGACACCATCGCCGCCTGGCTCGCCGAGGGCACCGTCCCCGGCGGCCCCGAACTCGACCCCGAGCTGCGCTGGCGCGTCCTCGCCCGCCTCGCCGTGCTCGGCGCCGTCGACGAGGACACCATCACCGGGGAACTCCGCCGCGACCCCAGCGCCGCCGGACAGGAAGGCGCCGCCCGCTGCCGGGCCGCCCTGCCCGACGCGGACGCCAAGGCCCGCGCCTGGGAGGCGATGTTCGGCTCCGACGACCTGTCGAACTACCTGTTCACCGCCACCGCCCAGGGTTTCTGGCAGCCCGAACAGGCCGAGCTGGTACGCCCCTACGTGGCCCGCTACTACAAGGACGCCGTCGCCCTCGCCGCCCGCCGCGGACCCGCCATCGCCGAGGCCGCGGGACGCTGGGCGTTCCCCGCCCACGCGGTGGACGCCGAGCACCTCAAGCTCGGCGAGAAGTGCCTGCGCAAGGCCGACCCGACGCCCGCCCTGCGCCGCAAGCTCGTCGACCAGCTCGACGACCTGGCCCGCGCGCTGCGCGTGCGGCAGGCCTGACCC
>KL568543.1:17721-18356 GCA_000715605.1 Streptomyces speibonae
GCGCCCCGCGGGCGTGGCCCGCCAACCCGGACGTACCCCCTTTCGGGTCGTATCCCCGGGCTTTCCGGACGCGGCACCCCATCCCCGTACAAGCTGGAACCCTCCCGCGCACCGCCCCGGAGGGACCCATGAGCACGCCGCCACCCCTCGCCTCCGGTCCGCACGGGTCCCGGCACCTGCGGCCGCTGCTCGACACCGTCCTCGACGCCCTGCACGCCGGCGGACGCGCGCGGGGCGGGCCGCTGCCCGCCGGGGGACCGGACGCCGTCACCGCGGCGGTCCGCGACGCGCTCGGCGACGTCCTGCCCGACCGGGGCGACCCCGAGGCCCTGCACACCCTGGTCCGGGTCCTCGCCGAGGGCGCCGCCGACCCCGCCCACCCGTGGTGCGCCGCCCACCTGCACTGCCCGCCCCTCGCCGTCGCGGCCGCCGCCGACCTCGCCGCCTCGGTCCTCAACCCCTCCCTCGACTCCTGGGACCAGGCCCCCGCCGCCTCCGCCCTGGAAGCCCTCGTCACCGAGGCCCTCGCCCGCGAGGCCGGCCACGCCGACAGCCTCGTCACCACCGGCGGTACCGAGTCCAACCAGCTCGCCCTCCTCCTCGCGCGCGAACGGCTCGGCGCCACCGTGCGGCTC
>KL568543.1:18583-18843 GCA_000715605.1 Streptomyces speibonae
TCGTCCACGCGGCCGGCGCCCACCACTCGCTGCCCCGTGCCGCCTGGCTCCTCGGCCTGCCCGACCCTGTCGAGGTCCCCGCTCCCGCCGGCACCCTCGACCCCGCCGCCCTCGACGACGCCCTGACCCACGTGCCGGGCCCCCACCTGGTCGCCGCCACCGCCGGCACCACCGACGCCGGCCTGATCGACCCGCTGCCCGAGATCGCCGCCCGCTGCGCCGCCCACGGAGCCCGCCTCCACGTCGACGCCGCCTACGGC
>KL568543.1:19084-19604 GCA_000715605.1 Streptomyces speibonae
CTTCAGCGACCGCCACCGGCCCGCGCTCACCGGACTGGACGCCGCCCACACCGTCACCCTCGACCTGCACAAACTCGGCTGGCAGCCCGTCCCGGCCGGCCTGCTGACCGTCCGCGACCCCGAGGACCTCGGGGCCCTGCGGCACCACGCCGACTACCTCAACGCCGACGACGACACCGACGCCGGGCTCCCCGACCTCCTCGGCCGTTCCCTGCGCACCACCCGCCGCCCCGACGTCCTCAAGACCGCCGTCACGCTCAGGACCCTCGGCCGGGCCGGCCTCGGCGCCCTGGTCGACCAGGTCTGCGCCCACGCCCGGGAGTTCGCCCGGCTGATCGGCGACGACCCGCGCCTCGAGCTGTACGGCCGGCCCGTCATCAGCACCGTCCTCTTCCGGCCCGCCGGCGCCGACGACACCGGCGTCGCGGCCCTGCGCCGGCACCTGCTCACCACCGGCCGCGCCGCCCTCGGCCGCGCCCGCGCCGACGGCCGGCTGTGGCTCAAGGCCACCCTCCTCAAC
>KL568543.1:19815-21669 GCA_000715605.1 Streptomyces speibonae
GGCTCAAGGCCACCCTCCTCAACCCCGCCGTGCGCACCGACGACCTGGCCGGCCTGCTCACCCTCGTCCACCAGGCCCACGCGGAAGGACCCCGATGACCACGCCCCACGCGACCGTCCACGACCTCGTCGGCATCGGCATCGGCCCCTTCAACCTCTCCCTGGCCGCCCTCGCCCACCCCCTGCCCGGCCTCACCGCCGTCTTCTACGACCGGCGCCCCCACTTCACCTGGCACCCCGGCCTGCTCCTCGACGACGCCACCCTCCAAGTGCCCTTCCTCGCCGACCTCGTGACGCTCGCCGACCCCACCAGCCCCTGGACCTTCCTGAACCACCTCAGGGCCCGCGAACGCCTCTACCCCTTCTACTTCGCCGAGCGGTTCCACATCCGCCGCACCGAATACGACGCCTACTGCCGCTGGGTCGCCGACCGGATCCCCACGCTCCACTTCGGCCACGACGTCGACACCGTCCGCTGGAACGCCGGACACGGCCACTTCGAGGCGGACATCACGCGCCTGGGTGCCGACGGCCGGGCCGTGGCCGCCGGCCGCGTCCGCGCGCGCAGCGTCGTCCTCGGCATCGGCACCGAACCCTGGACGCCCGAACCGCTCCGCCCCCTCACCGGCACCCCCGGGCCGCCCGTCGTCCACGCCGACGACTACCTCGCCCACCGCGCGGCCCTCCTCGCCGCGGGCCACATCACCGTCGTCGGCATCGGACAGTCCGGCGCGGAGATCTACCTCGACCTGCTGCGCCGCCGGCCCGCCGGACGGGAACGGCTCCACTGGATCGGCCGCACCGAGGCCTTCGCCCCCATGGAGTACTCCAAACTCGGCCTCGAGCACTTCACCCCCGACCACACCCGCTACTTCCACGCCCTGCCCGAACCCGTCCGCGACCGGCTCGTCCCCGCGCAGTGGCAGCTGCACAAGGGCATCGACGCCGCGACCATCGCCGCCATCCACGACGAGCTCTACCGGCGCACCCTCCACGGCGGCTGGCCGGACACCGTCCTCACCCCCGCCGTCCGCGTCCGCAGCGCACGCCGCACCGGCCGGGCGGGCATCGAACTGGGCCTCGAACACACCCGACAGGGCACCCGCTCCCGGCTCACCACCGACGCCGTCGTCCTCGCCACCGGCCACCGCGCACGCCCCCTGGACGGGCTGCTCGCGCCCCTCGACCCCTGGCTGCGGCGCGACGACGCCGGGCGGCCCCGCATCGACGCGCACTTCCGCCTGGTTCTCGACCCCGCCGTCACCGGCAGCGTCTACGTCCAGAACGCCGAACTCCACACCCACGGCGTCGGCACCCCCGACCTGGGGCTCGCCGCCTGGCGCAGCGCCACGATCCTCAACCACCTCACCGGCCGCCGCGTCTACGCCCTGCCCGCCCGCACCGCCTTCACCACCTTCGGCCTCCGTCCGCCGGCGCCGGAGGTCCCGTCCGCCCGGCGCGGCACCCGGCTCGGCGCCCTGGCGGACGGGACCCCGCCGTAGCGGGGGAGGGTGGTCAGAACACCGGTGTGCCGTCCCGAGTCAGCTGCCAGTCCACCGACGCGAAGTCCTTCGGGTCCAGGACGCCCTTCTCCGTCACCCACTCCGCGATCCGCGTCCGGATCTCCGTCGACTCCGACCACACCTCCGTCGCCGACGCCACGTGCGGGAACGCGCCGCCGCCGTTGGCCCGGTAGTTGTTCACCGCGAAGACGAACCGCTGTCCGTCGTCGAGGGCCGCCCCGTCGAACGTGATGTTCCTGATCCTCGAGCCGGCCGGCCGCGCGATGTCGATCTCGTACCGAAGGCCCGACACATAGTCGTAGTTGTAGTCGGGGCGGCCGCCTGCGTTCGTC
>KL568543.1:21914-23325 GCA_000715605.1 Streptomyces speibonae
CCGGTCGACGTCCACCGGCTCGCCGGCCGCGGTCTGCGCGAAGTACTCCGCCGAGTACTCCAGGTACGCCCTGACCTGCGTGCCCGTCATCACCTTCGCGACCAGTGTGTTGTCGTACACGTACAGGCTCGACAGATCACGGATCGTCACCTCGCCCGCCGGGATCTCCGACGTCCGCGAGAACGGCGACGCCTGCGACAGCACCGGGAGCGAGGCGTACTCGGTGTCCGCGAGCGCCGCCCGGACCACGTCCTCCTGCACCTTGCTGATCAGGTCGATGATCGGCGCGTCCTTGTACCGTGCCTCCACCGTCGTCAGCGTCTCGGTCGCCGACCCCACCACCTGGTTGACGTACTCCACGACCCGCGCGTGGTCGTCGCCGAGCAGCCGGGTGATCCGCGGGTCGTCCGCCACCGTCGCCGCGTCGCGCAGCGACGCCCGCACCGACTCCACCCGCCAACGGCCCCGCTCGAGGACCAGCTCGAAGTCGAACAGCGACAGCCGCTCGGCGAAGCACAGCGGCTCCGACAGCACGACGTCCCGGCCCGTCTCGTCGTTGGTGACCCGCAGTTCCGCGATCTCCTCGTGCGCGTGCCCGACCAGGATCGCGTCGATCCCCGGCACCTGCCGCGCCACGTTCGCCGCCGCGTTCTCCACGTACGGCAGCTGGTCGCCGTACGACGACGTCCCCGACGACCCCGAGTGCGCGGAGACCACCACGACGTCCGCGCCCATCGACCGCAGCTTCGGCACCCACCGGGCCGCCTGTTCCTCCAGACCCGGGAAGGTCAGCTTCCCCTGCACATACGCCTTGTCCCAGATCGCGATGCCGGGGTTCGTCAGTCCCAGCACCGCCACCCTCACCGGGGGCGCGCCCTTCACGTGGAACTTCTTGATGAAGTACGGCGGGAAGGCGGGCCTGAGCGTCGTGGCGTCCAGCGCGTTGGCGCCCAGCAGCGGGAAGTCGCACTGCTCCTCGAACCTGCGCAGCGTCCCGATGCCGTAGTTGAACTCGTGGTTGCCGAGCGCCACGGCGTCGTACCCGATGGCGTTCATCGCGCGCGCCATCGGGTGCACCGGGCCGTCCTCGGCGGTGATCGGGTCGACCTTGGCGTAGTAGTAGGTCAGCGGGGTGCCCTGGATGGTGTCGCCCGCGTCCAGGAGCAGGGTGTTGCGGCGGCCCTTCTCCCGGCGGACCTGGTCCACCAGCGTGGACATCCGGGCCAGGCCCTGCGCGTTGCCCGCGTCGTCGGTGTACTCGGCGTCCTTGTAGTAGTCCCAGTTGAAGACGTGCCCGTGCAGGTCCGTCGTGCCCATCACGGTCAGCGCGTACCGCTTCACCGGCTTCCTCCCCCGTCCCGCCCCGGCTGCCTCGGCCGCGGGGGCCGCCGCACCCGCCAGCGCCACCCCC
>KL568543.1:23542-31309 GCA_000715605.1 Streptomyces speibonae
GTGTATAAGAGACAGCCCCCCGCCCCCGTCACAGCGGACCTCTTCAGAAACTTCCGGCGGTTCAACGGCATCTCAGGTTCTCCTCGTACCACGACGAACAACGCGCGTAGACTGCTCGCTTGATTCTGACCTGAACACGTCCACCGCGAACAGTCCATGACAGGTTGCGATCCTGTGAGGATCCCCGTGACCGACCGTCGCGCGCTCATCGGAGCGGCTCCGCGCACACTTCAACACTTGTCAATAACCCTTCAACGACAGGCCGTTGAGTCGTCACCCGCAACCAAATCGCTACCGACCGGTAAGCCCTAGGGTCGGACCATGCGCCGAGCGAAAATCGTCTGCACCCTGGGTCCTGCCACCGACTCGTACGACCAGATCAAAGCCCTGGTCGACGCCGGTATGGACGTGGCCCGCTTCAACCTCAGCCACGGTGGTCACGCCGAGCACGAGGAGCGCTACCGACGGGTCCGGAAGGCCGCCGACGAGACCGGCCGCAGTGTCGGCCTCCTCGCCGACCTTCAAGGCCCGAAAATCCGCCTCGGCCGCTTCACCGAAGGCCCCGTACTCCTTGAACGCGGCGACAGCTTCACCATCACCGTCGAGGAAGGCGCCGAGGGCGACCGGCACATCTGCGGCACCACCTACGCCGGTCTCGCCGCCGACGTCACCACCGGCGAGCGCATCCTCGTCGACGACGGCAAGGTCACCCTCGAGGTCACCGCCGTGGACGGCCCCCGCGTCCGCACCACCGTCATCGAGGGCGGCATGGTCTCCGACCACAAGGGGCTCAACCTCCCCGGCGTCGCCGTGTCGGTGCCCGCGCTCTCCAAGAAGGACGAGGACGACCTGCGCTGGGCCCTGCGCACCGGCTTCGACGTGATCGCCCTGTCCTTCGTCCGCAGCGGACGCGACATCAAGGACGTCCACCGCATCATGGACGAGGAGGGCCGCCGCCTTCCCGTCATCGCCAAGGTGGAGAAGCCCCAGGCGGTCGACAGCATCGACGACATCGTCGCCGCCTTCGACGGCATCATGGTCGCCCGCGGGGACCTCGGCGTGGAGATGCCCCTCGAACAGGTGCCCATCGTCCAGAAGCGTGCCATCAAGCTCGCCAAGCGCAACGCCAAGCCGGTCATCGTCGCCACCCAGATGCTCGACTCGATGATCGACAACGCGCGCCCCACCCGTGCCGAGGCCTCCGACGTCGCCAACGCCGTGATCGACGGCACGGACGCCGTCATGCTCTCCGGCGAGACCAGCGTCGGCAAGCACGCCGTCGACACCGTCCGCACCATGGCGCGCATCGTCGAGGCGGCCGAGGAGGACATCCTCGCCAAGGGGCTCCCGCCGCTCACCGAGCGCAACAAGCCCCGCACCCAGGGAGGGGCGGTCGCCCGCGCGGCGGCCGAGATGGGTGACTTCCTCGGCGCCCGCTTCCTGGTCGCCTTCACCCAGTCCGGCGACACCGCCCGCCGGCTGTCCCGCTACCGCTCGCCGATCCCGGTGCTCGCCTTCACCCCCGACCCGGCCACCCGCTCCCAACTCAGCCTCACGTGGGGCGTGGAGACCTTCCTCGGCCCTCACGCGGAGACCACGGACGCGATGGTCGACCAGGTCGACGACCTGCTCCTGCGCTATGCCCGCTGCGCCAAGGGCGACACCGTGGTGATCACCGCGGGATCCCCTCCGGGGGTCTCCGGGACGACGAACCTCGTCCGGGTGCACCACATCGGTGAGGACGACGGCCCCAGGTAGGAGGCCCGAGCGCGGACACGCCGACGCGCGACAGAAAAGCGGATGTTCACCGAAAAGGTGGACATCCGCTGTCAAATGCGGACCTTGGATACAGAGGAAAAGTACCCCGGGTCGGATTCGAACCGACGCTGGATGGTGTTTGAGACCATTGCCTCTACCGCTGGGCTACCGGGGCGCCCTGCAAAACGAAGGTCGACGGTTACCCGCCGTGCCCCCACCTTACCGCAGCTGGGTACGCTCTTGTCAGCAGTACCGGTCTGCCCCGCACCAAGGAGCCCACGTGAGCGCCCCCGAGTCGCCCCAGCCTGTAGACGTGCCCGACGACGACAAGTCGCACGTGCCTCCGATGACGACCCGTGTCGTGATCGCCGAGGACGAGGCCCTGATCCGGCTCGATCTCAAAGAGATGCTGGAGGAGGAGGGCTACACCGTCGTCGGTGAGGCGGGGGACGGCGAGCAGGCCGTCGAACTGGCCCGGGAGCACCGGCCCGACCTGGTGATCCTCGATGTGAAGATGCCCAAGCTGGACGGTATCTCCGCGGCGGAGAAGATCGCCGAGGAGAGCATCGCCCCGGTGCTGATGCTGACCGCGTTCTCCCAGCGGGACCTGGTGGAGCGGGCCCGGGACGCGGGAGCGATGGCGTATCTGGTGAAGCCGTTCAGCAAGAGCGACGTGGTGCCGGCGATCGAGATGGCCGTCTCGCGGTTCACCGAGCTGAAGGAGCTGGAGCGGGAGGTCGCCGATCTGAGCCTGCGGCTGGAGACGCGCAAGCTGGTCGACCGGGCCAAGTCGGTGCTGCAGACCCAGTACGGGCTGACGGAGCCGGCGGCGTTCCGCTGGATCCAGAAGACGTCGATGGACCGGCGGATGTCGATGCAGCAGGTCGCCCAGGCGGTCATCGACGACGCCGAGGAGAAGAAGGCGTCCAAAGGCTAGAGCCGCGGCCGGCCGGCACGAAGAGGCCCGCGTCCCCCCGGCAGGGAAGGGGACGCGGGCCTCTTCGGATGCTCAGTCCTCGCCGAGGTAGGCCTTGCGGACCGACTCGTCGTGCAGGAGGTCCTGCCCGGTGCCGGAGAGGACGATGTTGCCGACCTCCATGACGTGGCCGTGGTCCGCCAGGGAGAGGGCCGCCTGGGCGTTCTGCTCGACGAGCAGGATGGTGGTGCCCTGCGACTTCAGCTCGGCGATGGTCGCCATGATCTTCTGCATCATGATCGGCGACAGACCCATGGAGGGTTCGTCGAGCATGAGGAGCTGGGGCCGGGACATCAGCGCCCTGCCCATGGCGAGCATCTGCTGCTCTCCGCCGGAGAGGGTGCCGGCGGCCTGCTTGCGGCGTTCCCCGAGGATGGGGAAGAGGTCGTAGGCGCGCTTGATGTCCTGCTCGATGCCCGCCTTGTCGCTGCGCAGGAAGGCACCGAGGCGGAGGTTGTCCTCGATGGTCATGCGCGGGAAGATGTGCCGCCCCTCGGGGGAGTGGGCGAGCCCCATGGAGACGATCTTGTGGGCCGGGATCTTCTTGAGCGACCTGCCGTTGAACCTGATCTGGCCGCCGACGGGCTTGAGCAGCCCGGAGAGCGTGCGCAGCGTGGTGGTCTTGCCGGCGCCGTTGGTGCCGATGAGGGTGACCACTTCGCCCGCGTCGACGCTGAACGAGATGCCCTTGACGGCCTGGATCTTGCCGTAGGCGACTTTGAGGTCCTCGACTTCGAGGAGTGCGGTCATCGGTCGTTCTCCTTGCCGGGCGCGGCGTCCTGGGCGGTCTCGGCCTCGGCCTCGGCCGCGGCTTCGGCGGCCTCGACCTCGGCGGCCTCGGCGGCGCCGGGATCGTTCTCCATGGGTTCGCCGATGTAGGCGGCGATGACGCGCTCGTCGCCCTGGACGGTGGCCGGATCGCCCTCGACGAGCTTCTGTCCCTGGACGAGCACGGCGACGCGGTCGCAGAGGTTGAAGATGAACCGCATGTCGTGCTCGATCACGAGGACGGCGATGCCCTGGTCGCGGATGGCGAAGATCAGCTCCTCGGCCGCCCGGGTCTCCTGGGGGTTCATGCCGGCGGTGGGCTCGTCCAGGAGCAGCAGCCCGGGTTCGCTGGCGAGGGCGCGGGCGATCTCCAGCTTGCGCTGCTCACCGTAGGGGAGGTTGCGCGCCAGGTGGTCGGCCTTGGCGTCGAGGCCGACGAACGCCAGGAGTTCCATGGCCCGGGCCCGCGACGCCGCCTCCGCCTTGTGGAAGCCCGGTCCGCGCAGGACGGCCGACCAGAAGCCCTCCTTGGTCCGCGTGTGGCGGCCGACGAGGACGTTCTCCAGGACGGTCATGTTGGCGAAGAGCCGGATGTTCTGGAACGTCCGGGCGATGCCCGCGGCGGTGACCTTGAAGGACTTGGGCGGCAGCACCTTGCCCTTGTAGCGGACCTCGCCCTCGGTGGGGACGTAGAGGCCGGTCAGGCAGTTGAAGAAGGTGGTCTTCCCGGCGCCGTTGGGGCCGATGAGTCCGACGATCTCGCCGCTGCTGACGGTGAGGTCGACGTCGCGGACCGCGGTGAGGCCGCCGAAGCGCATGGTCACGCCGCGCGCGTCGAGGACCGTGGTGCCGGGAGCGGGTGCGCCCGGGGCGGAATCCTTGGTGGTGATGTCGGTGGTCATGGTGGTCAGGCCCCTGTCTTGCTCAGGACGGTGGGCGCTTCGGCCTCTTCGTGGAACTCCAGTTGGCGGCGCCGGTTGGGGATGAGGCCCTCGGGACGGAAGCGCATCAGCAGGACGAGCGCGAGACCGAAGGCGAGGAGCTGGAAGTCGCCCAGGAACTGGAGCTTGTTGGGGATCAGGAAGAGCAGCGCGGCTCCGATGAGGGGCCCGGCGATGGTGCCCATGCCGCCGAGGACGACCGCGGCGAGCAGGAAGGCGGAGTTGGGCGGGGAGGTGCCGGCGAACAGGTACTGCTCGGGCGTCACGGTGTAGGTGACGTGCGCCTGCACGGTGCCGGCGAGACCGGCGAGGGTGGCGCCGACCGCGAAGGCGATGAGCTTGACCCGGAAGCCGTGGATGCCCATGGCCTCGGCCGCGGTCTCGTCCTCGCGGATGGCGACCCAGGCCCGGCCGATGCGGGAGTCGCCGCTGCGCCGGAAGACGAGCACGACGACGGCCGTGATGAGCAGCATCAGGAAGAAGTAGTTGGCGAACCGCCCGATGGTGAAGCCGGCGATGTCGTGCTGTATCCCGAGGTCGAAGCCGAGGATCTTCAGGTCCGGGACGGACGCGATGCCGTTGGAGCCGTTGGTGAGGTCCGGTCCGGAGGTGCCGTCGGTGTTGTTGGCCGCGATCCGGAAGATCTCACCGAAGCCGAGGGTGACGATGGCGAGGTAGTCGCCGCGCAGCCGCAGCGTCGGGGCACCGATGAGCACGCCGAAGATCAGCGAGGCGACGGCGCCGACGATGACGGCGGCCCAGAAGGGGAACTGGACGCCGAACGGCGAACTGGGGGAGCCGGAGACCAGCGCGGCGGCGTAGGCGCCCACCCCGAGGAAGGCGACGTAACCGAGGTCGAGCAGGCCGGCCAGGCCGACGACGATGTTCAGACCCAGGGCGACGGTGGCGAAGATGAGGATGTAGACGCCGAGGGTGGCGTACTGGTCGTCGGTCTGGGTGAACGGGAAGCAGGCCGCGGCGATGAACGCGCCGCAGACGGTGATGTTGGTGTGCCGCCCGGTGATCTGCGAGGCGTGGGCGATCAGACCGGAGCGGTTGAGCGCGGCGAAGCCGAAACCGGCGGTGATCAGGAAGCCGACGAAGAGCTCGTCGTACTCGGTGCCGATGCCGTAGGTGAAGACGACCAGGGCGAGGGCGAGGACGCCGACGATGATCAGGATCTCGGCGTAGCCCGGCAGGGTCCGCACGGGGCGCGGGCTGCCGGAGGCGAAGGCCGCGCGCAGTACGGCGAGGCTGTGGCCGGTGCTGTGCTTGAACCGCTCCCAGCCGGTGTCGTCCGGGTCGAACGGGTCGGGTTCGGGCCGTTCGAAGGGCAGGGCGAGGGCACCGATCAGGGCGATCAGCGTGGCGGCGGCGACGAGGTAGCCGCCGGGCTCGAGGTTGACGAGCCCGCCGAGGTCGATGGTGATCGCGAGGACGGTGTACCAGGCGGTGGCGAAGGTGCCGAGCACGGCGTACTTGAGGGCCGCGTCGGCGCCGGCCGGGGTGAGCCAGCCCAGGCCCTTGACGCCGTAGGAGGAGAGTCCGAAGAGCGCGGCGAGCGCGCCGCCCACGAGGACCAGGACCTGCAGGCCGCCGGGGTAGGCGTAGACGGTGAGGTCGCCGGGGAACGCGGCGGTCCAGGTCCAGGCGAGGAAGGTGGAGACGACGGCGAGGAGGCTGCCGCCGGTGGCGAGGGCGCGGCCGAGGTGCGGGGGGATGCCGATGAGGCCGGTGGCGGTGCTCGCGGCGGGGGAAGCCGCGGTCTTGGAGGTGGTGGTCTGTGTGGTCATCGGTGTCACGCCCTGTCCGCAACGCGCTCGCCGAGCAGGCCCTGCGGCCGGAACAGCAGCACGAGGATGAGGAGGATGAAGGCCCAGACGTCGGCCCAGGACTGGCTGCCGAACTTGTCCAGACCGGGTATGTCGGCGACGTAGGCGGTGGCCAGGGTCTCGGCGATGCCGAGGACCACGCCGCCGATCATGGCGCCGTAGATGTTGCCGATGCCGCCGAGAACGGCCGCGGTGAAGGCCTTGAGACCGAGGATGAAGCCCATCTTGAAGTCGATCTGGCCGTACTTGAGGCCGTTGGCGACGCCGCCGATGGCGGCGAAGACGGCACCGAGGGCGAAGGCGACCACGATGATGCGGTCGGTGTTGACGCCCATCAGCTTGGCGGTGTCCGGGTCCTGGGCAGTGGCCTGCATGCCGCGTCCGGTGCGGGTGCGCATCACGAAGTAGGCGAGGAAGCCCATGCTGATCGGCGCGGCGACGAGGAGGAAGATGTCGCCGGTCTGCAGCGTGGCGCCGCCGATGGTGAACGGACCGCCGTCGATCTGCGGGAAGGCCAGTTTGGACTTCGCGTTGGGGTAGAAGGCCCAGATGGCCTGCTGGAGCGCGAGGGAGAGCCCGATGGCGGTGATGAGCGGGGCGAGGCGGGGGGCGCCGCGCAGGGGACGGTAGGCGAACCGTTCCGCGCCGATGGCGACCAGAACGGAGACGATCATCGCGCCGATCAGCATCAGGGGCAGGGCCACCCAGATGGAGGTGCCGTCGGGCAGGAGGTACATGTGTACCGTGAGCGCGCCGAAGGCTCCGACCATGAAGATCTCGCCGTGCGCGAAGTTGATGAGCTGGACAATGCCGTAGACCATCGTGTAGCCGATGGCGATCAGCCCGTACATGGATCCCAGTAGCAGGCCGTTGACCAGCTGCTGCGGCAGTTCGTTCACCGCATGTCCTCCGAGACTTCGGAAAAATTCGACGGATGGGGCCGGAACCGAGTCCGCGCGGGGCGCCAGTGGAACAGCGCCCCGCGCGGCTCGTGGGAGTGGTGCGGGCGGAGGTCAGCCGGTGAAGGTGCCCGACTTCACCGTGGCCCAGTCGCCGTCCTTGACGGAGTAGACGGTGAGCTGCTTGTTGGTGGCGTCACCGAACTCGTCGAAGGAGACCTTGCCGGTCACTCCGTCGAACGAGACGTCCTGCATGGCGTCGACGACCTTGGAGCGGGCGTCGTCGGGAAGCTTGCCGTCGTTGGCCTCGACGACCTTCTTGACGGCCTCGATGATCGCCCAGGCCGAGTCGTAGGAGTAGCCGCCGTACGCCTCGTAGGCCTCCTTGTACCCCTCGGCCTTGTAGTTGGCGACGAACTCCTTGGCGGAGGGCAGCTCCTCGACCGGCGCGCCGACCGAGGTGGCCAGGTCGCCGGTGCCCGCCTCGCCGGCCAGCTTGATGAAGTCGGCGCTGTAGATGCCGTCACCGCCGACCAGCGGGATCTTGGCGCCGGCTTCCTTGATCTGCTTGCTCAGCGGTCCGGCCTGCGGGT
>KL568543.1:31514-34849 GCA_000715605.1 Streptomyces speibonae
CCGCCGTAGTAGACGACGTCGGCGCCGGAGTTCTTGACCTTGGTGGCGACAGCGTTGAAGTCCTTGCTGTCGGGGTTGATGTGCTCCGTGCCCACGACCTCGCCGCCGAGCTTCTTGAACTCGTCGGTGAAGGTGGCGGCGAGACCGGCGCCGTAGGTCTTCTTGTCGTCGATGACGAAGACCTTCTTCTTCTTGGCGTCGTTGTAGACGTACTGCGCGGCGAACGGGCCCTGGATGGCGTCCGTGGTCGCGGTACGGAAGTACGACTTGTACGGACGGACCTTCTCGGTCTGCCACTTCACGCCCTGGGTCAGGGCGGGGTTGGTGTTGGCCGGGGAGACCTCGACCAGCTTGGCCTGGTCGAACACCTTCTGCATGGACTCGCCGACGGAGGAGTTCAGCGGGCCCACGACGCCGAGGACGTCGTCGTTGGCGACGAGCTTGGTGGCGTTCTGCTGTCCGACGGAGGCCTGGCCCTGGTCGTCGAGCGCCTCGATCTTGAAGGTGACGCCCTCGACGTACTTCTCCTTGTTGGCGGTCTTCGCCGCGAGGTCGGCGGAGTTCTTGATGCCGAGGCCCAGCGCGGACAGGTCGCCGGTCAGCGGCGCGTCGACGCCGATCACCACGGTGGTGCCACCGTTGCCGGAGTCCGAGCTGCCGCCGCCGTCCTCGTCGCGTGAGCCGCAGGCGGTGAGGGTGAGTGCTCCCGCCGCCAGCGCGGCGGTGATGGCGATGAGTGAACGTTGACGCACGATCCAGTCCTTTCACCAGACAGCCGCTTCCCCGTGGAAACGGCCGAGTCGAGCGCTGGGCCGACGTGTGAATCGGGCGGCGCGGTGACTGGCCGTGACTCTAAGCGTGTGTGGGGAATGCGGAGGAGACTCTGGCCAAGGCTGTGACGCTCTTGTTATGACACGACGTATTGCAGAGCGGTACTCCGTGGGGGGAACGGTGGAATTCTCGCCGTTTTGTACTGTCCGGATGATGAGAAACCGCAGGAACCGGCGGGGTTGGTTCAGGTGTCTCGGGCGTTTTGGTGATTACCCGAAGTTGTTGCTGCAGGCTACTTGCAGGGCGCGGGAGAGGTCCTGTGCGTACCGTGACCCGAGGATGAAGCTGTGGTCCTCGATTGCGCGCGTATTACGTAAAGTTACATCCAAGAAAGGCAGTCCCGCGTTCCGCGGCGCTTTTCCGCAATCCGTCACCCGCATGGTGATCGTGATCTTGAGCGGAGTTCCCGCTTTTGTCCCGAAAGGGGGGCGAGGGCTGGATGTGACGGACAGTCCGGCATACGGCTGGGATATCCGGGTGACGGTGACCGGAGGGCCGGATTCCATGGTCATCTCCACGTCGAAGGAAAACTCCCGCCGGTCCCGCCCGGAGTCCGTGGCTCGCGCCTTCACGTAGGTCAGGGCGGTCACCTGACTCGGGTAGGGCGGGGCCGGCGGCGCCTGAGGGCGGGGACGGGTGAGGTAGAGGTAGCCGCTGCCGGCGAGCACGGCCGAGGTGAGCAGCGTGCCGAGCACGGCCCTGCGGTGCCGCTCGAAGTGCCGTACCGTGCGGCCGAGTTGAGGGCGGCGCGCGACGGGAGCGGTGTGCGCCCGGGTGCCCTCGCCCGGCTCCACGGGGCCGATCCCGCTCACCGCCAGGGCCCCTCGTCCGGCCCGCCGGAGCGGTACCGCGCGGCGCACCCCTCGCGCGCCCGACGGTCGATCAGCTCACCGACGCCGGCGGTCCCCTGACGCCGCGCGGCCCGCGCGGCGTCCACCACCTCGCGCAGGATGTCGTACTGGCCGCCGGACAGCCCCATGGACTGGTAGTCGCCGTAGGCACGGCCGTCCAGTACCTCGCGCGCGCCGTGGCCGACGAGTTTCGTACACAGTTCCGTGTCGGACGTGACCCGCGGTGCCGGCGAGGCCGTGCCGCTGCCGTCCGTCCCCGGCCCTGTCGCCGGCCTCGTCGCCGGGGTCGCGCGGCCCGCGTGGCCGGAATCCGCGGTGCCGCATCCGGCCACCGCCGAGCACGCCAGCAGCGCGGCCGCGAAGGGCGTGGCGAACGCCCCCGCCCACGCCCGAGAGGTGCCTCCCCGTCGCATGACCCGAACGCTAAGGCGCCGCCCGGCCGGAGGCAATGGCGGTGGGGCGGGGAGCGCCCGGGGCGGCCGCTCCCCGCGCGGCGGACGTCAGCCCGCCGCCCGCACCGCGTCGCCGGGCTTCACGTCGCGCAGCAGACAGGTCAGCCGTGCGGTGCACACCCGCTTGTCCGCCTCGTCGGTGATGACGATCTCGTACGTCGCCGTGGACCGCCCCCGGTGCACCGGCGTGGCGACCCCGGTGACCAGGCCGGAGCGGACACCGCGGTGATGCGTGCAGTTGAGGTCGACGCCGACCGCGATCTTGGAACTGCCGCCGTGCAGCATCGAGCCCACCGAGCCCAGCGTCTCGGCCAGCACGGCCGAGGCGCCGCCGTGCAGCAGCCCGTACGGCTGGGTGTTGCCCTCCACCGGCATCGTCCCCACCACCCGCTCCGCCGAGGCCTCGCGGATCTGCACGCCCATGCGCGTGCCCAGGTGGCCCGCCGAGAACAGCGCCGGCAGGTCCACCCCGAGCGCGGCGTACTCGTCGAGGACCTCCTGCGGGAACTTCACCTGCTGCTGCTCGCCCATGGGCCCGGCTCCATTCGTGCTGCGTCGTGTCGTGCCGCGTCGTACGGCTGTCTGCTGAGCGAACGCTCAGTCGGTCGCCGATTGTTCCAGACGCACCACGACGGACTTGCTGGCCGGGGTGTTGCTGGTGTCCGCGGTGGCGTCCAGCGGCACCAGCACGTTCGTCTCCGGGTAGTACGCGGCGGCACAGCCCCGCGCCGTCGGATAGTGCACGACCCGGAAACCGGGCGCCCGGCGCTCCACACCGTCCTTCCACTCGCCGACGAGATCGACGTAGCTGCCGTCCACCAGGCGCAGCTCCCGCGCGTCCTCCGGGTTGACCAGCACCACGCGGCGGCCGTTCGTGATCCCCCGGTAGCGGTCGTCCAGGCCGTAGATCGTGGTGTTGTACTGGTCGTGCGAGCGCAGCGTCTGCAACAGCAGGCGGCCCTCGGGCAGCTCGGGGTACTCCACCGGCGCCGCGGTGAAGTTGGCCTTGCCGGTGGCGGTGGGGAAGCGGCGCTCGTCGCGCGGGGCGTGCGGCAGCGCGAAGCCCCCGGGGTGCGCCACGCGCGCGTTGAAGTCCTCGAAGCCGGGGACCACCCGCGCGATGCGGTCGCGGATCGCCGCGTAGTCCTTCTCGAACTCCTCCCAGGGCACGGTGCTGTCGTCACCGAGGACCCGGCGGGCC